>NZ_JBAXGR010000004.1:0-134581 GCF_037139295.1 Aestuariivirga sp. | reverse complement strand
ATGGCATTCAAGAGGTCGGCGGTTCGATTCCGCCTGGCTCCACCATCCACCTCTCCGACAATCGTGTTCACCACAGCTCCATACAACTCGCCGGCAATCGTGATCCGTGCCGCAAAGGCAGCACCGCGCCACAATCCCGCCGCTTTCCGGCTCGTTCCAAGGCGTGGATGCACGCATGGCGGGCCCCGGTTTTAGGGCTTGGCTTCGAAGATCGATCATGGTTTTTTAGCCTTCTCCGGATTCGTTGCCACCGACAGGCGAGGCTCTTCTGACCATCATCGACCGATATGTGCTGCGCCAGTGTCTGGTGCCGATCTTCGCGACCATCCTCATCGGATTGCTGGTGCTGTCCGCCGCGCGCTTCCTGATCATCTTCGATCTGGTGCTTGGCAACGACCAGGGCATGCTGATCGTGGCGCGCATGCTTGGCGCCTTCGTGCCGCACTACCTGGCCTTCATGCTGCCGCTAGCGCTGTATTGGGGAAGCTACCTCACGGCGCGCCAGCTGACGGTTGGGTCGGAACTCAACATCCTGCAGGCCACCGGCTCATCCATCGCCCGCAGCTTCGGCAGCCTGATCGCGCTGGGCGTGATCTTCACCTGCATCAGCGTTCTCGTGGTGGGCTGGCTGCAACCCATCGGCCGTTACAGCTACCGGGCGCTGACCTACCATCTGGAAAAATCCGACTTCTATCTGCGCGTCCGCGAAAGCACCTTCATGAACATCGACAACCGCACCGTCTATGTTCAGGAAATCAACCCGGACCGCCACAGCTTCCAGAAGATCCTGATCTTCCAGCCGCTCGACAAGGGCGGCAATTCGACCATCTTCGCGCCGCGCGGCAACATCAGCAAGATCGACGGCAGCCTGAACCTCAGGCTCTTTGATGGGCAGCGCGTGGTGGTTGCCGACGGGGCAGACCCCGACAATGTGCAGATGATGGATTTCGACGTGCTCGATGTTCCCGTCGGCAATGCCGCGGCGGCATTCAGGTCACGTGGCGAGGACGAGCAGGAGCTGCTGTTGCCGGAACTCATGGCGCAGACTTCGCCCATTGCCGATGCCGACGTGGTGGATCTGTCGATGGCACTGCACAAGAAGCTGGTGATCGCCATGTCATGCCTGTTCCTGCCGATGCTGGCCGTGGTGCTGGGCGTGCAGAGCTCGCGCAAGAAGAACCTCTACCAGTCGATCGTCGCCATTCTCGTCATCATCATCTACCACCAGCTCATCGAGTTCTGCGGTGACTATGGCAAGAAGAGCGATCTCGGGCCTGCGGTGGTGCTGTGGTCGCTCTATGGCGTGTTCTTCATTGGCACGCTGGTGCTGTTCTACAAGACGACCACGGGCATCGGGCCACTGCAGGACCGCATCGCCTCTAAGCTTGACCGGATCGGCATGAGCCTCAATCCGTTTGGTTGGCTGCGCGGCCGACCGCAGATGCCCTGACGTCTCAGAGATTCTTCTCGAGTTCGCGCACGAAGACAACGAGGGTGGCGCCCTTCTCGGTGGTCGAGAAATGCTGCGTGCCGGTTTTCAGCAGCACGAAGTCACCGGCCTTGTAGACATAGCCGTCATTGTCGGTGACCTCGCCCTCGATGACGAAGAACTGCTCATGGCAGGTGTGCTCATGCGGCTGGCTCGATGAGCCCGGCGCCATGCGATAGAGCGTGAAGCCGGCACCCTCGGGGAAGGTGTCGTCGAACTGCACGAAGGACTGGCCCGGGATCTCGCGACCGTCGGCATCGATGTAGCTCTTGTAGGGCGCGGTCTTGTAATTGGCCACGATGCGTTCGGTGGGGGTGATGGTCTTCATGTGCTGTGCGCTCCCTGTTCCGGATGATCATAAAGCAGAAACGGGGCCCCTGCGAAGGGGCCCCGCACACTGGTGTCGCAGTGACGGGCTTTGTTAGCCCGGCAGCACGAAGAACCAGTTGGCCCATAGCACCAGCGCGATGCCGGCGATGAGCGTCAGGTAAGGCCACATGCCGGCCTTGCGCTCACCAAGTCCGCCGCCGACGATGCCCAGATCGTCGAGCGCTTCCTTGGGGAACTTGCCGCCGTCCTGCACATAGTGGCGATAGACGAACACCGGCAGGATCAGCGCGGCCATCGCGAAGCCAACCCACAGGGCGCTCGAATAGCCCCAGACCTTGGCGCCGGCGCCGAGGAACAGGGCATTGACGAAGGCCAGGATGGTGTTGAAGCCGATGAGCCAGGTGGGTGCCTTCCACGCACGTGGAACGTGACCTGAGTCGACGCGATGCATCCAGCCCGCGTTGAGGTTCAGGAAGTTGAAGATGATGTAGCCGACGTTGGAAATGGCGAGCACGTAGAAGTAACCCGCGATGTCAGACGCCAGCGCCAGCAGGAAGAGGTTGAAGGCGAAGTCGGTCCACATGGCGCGGGTGGGCGCACCATGCTTGTTGACGTGGCTCAGGTAGCGCGGCAGCCAGCCGTCCTTCGAACCCTGATAGAGGGTGCGGGACGAACCGGCCATTGCGGTCATGATGGCGAGGAACAGCGCCAGGATCATCAGGATCACGAAGATCTGGGTGACGACCTTGCCGCCGCCCACCATGTTGCCGAGCGCTTCACCGACACCCGTGCCGTCCACGATGCCCGGTGCCAGCATGCCGGCGTGGCCGAGAACACCCTGGAAGGAGAAGGGCACGAGGAAGAAGAACACGCAGCACAGCAGGCCGGAGTAGAAGATGGCCCGGAACGTGTCGGTCTTGGGGTTCTTGAGCTCGCGGGTGTAGCACACCGCGGTTTCGAAGCCGTAGGTCGACCAGGCGGCGATGTAGAGTCCTCCGAGGAAGAGCGTCCAGCCGCCGATGTTCCAGCTGCCCTCGTCCGCCGAATAGGCGGCGGCAGGCGGCATCAGGTTGGTGACGTTGGAATAGTCGATCTGGCCCGTCACGATCGGCACGATGCCCACCAGGAACAGCGGCACCAGAACGATGATGGCCAGCACCTTCTGGGCGCTTGCCGTGGAGGCGATGCCACGATGCTGGATCGCGAAGATGATCAGCATCAGCACGGCGCCGATCACGAAGGTCGCGTTGAAGTGCATCGCGCCGAGGCCAGGAATGTTGAAGGTGTAGGCTTCCCAGCTGCGGACGAAGGGCGTGAGCGCCGCCACTGCATCGGTGGTGGCAACCGCCTTGATGGCATCGGCAGGCGCCGTGCCGGCATTGGCGGCGATGTAGTCGACGACCGACTGCGTGGTGTCGCTATAGTTCGCCAGGTTGGCGGCGACCCAGTCCAGCACCAGCTGCGAGTCAGCGGCGGGGATCGGGAACAGCGAGTTGAGGATGTAGCCTGCCGCGATGGCGCAGCCGAGCGACAGCACCGGGCTCCACGCGAACCAGTTGCACCACACCGAGAGCGGCGCGATGAACTTCGAATAGCGCAGCCAGGCCGTTGCTCCGTACACGGAGGCGCCGCCCGACTTGTTGGCGAACATGCCGGCGATTTCGGCATAGGTGAAGGACTGCAGGAAGCCCATGATCATCGAGATGATCCACACCAGGAAGGCAAGCTTGCCCGTGGTGCCGGCGATGCCGCCGATGGAGAAGAGCACGAGTGGCGGCACGCCGGCCGCGACCCAGAAGGCGCCCTTCCAGTCCAATGCCCGGACGAGTTCGCCCGAGTTCGATTTTTCTGACATGTTCGTCGTTTCCTAAGTTGTTCCCTTTACCCATTCCCGATGGCATGCCACCTCTTCCGGGTGGGTCGACATCCATCGGGCAAAGAATAAGGCAGCGGACCGAAGCCGCTGTTTCCCCCCTATCCCTCAGGAAATAATTTTGAATGCCATTATATCGACGGTCAAGCGAAACTCACCTATAGTTTCGAAACTCGTTGAAGACATACCCCTAGGGAAGGGTGATTGATGCTGGATTTATTGCAACGCAACACGGCCCCGCCGGCGAGCCGCATCCTGCGGCCGGGTGTGAGAACGCTGCCCGAGCGGGTGGAACGCTACCCCGTTCCGGGGGCGGGTTCGGTGGTGGTGGAGGTCAAGGCAGGAGACCTGCTGCGCCTCACCGACGTGGAGGGCGGCCAGGCTTGCGAAGTGCTGTTCTGCGGGGCCGATGGCGCGTTCGACTTGGCCGCACTCGGCACGAAGCCCGACGGCACTGGCGAAGGGCTGAAGTCCTTGCTGTCACGCAGCAGCGAGGGCGTGGCGCGCACGCTTGGCGCCCTGCGCCGCCGCGGCGTCGACCTTGCCAAGGCACGCTCCGCCGGCCTGTTCGGCGCGGAAAGCCGGGCCGGCAGCAATGCTGAACTCAAGGTAGCGCGCGACGGCATTCTGATCGTGGCGGTGCCCGGCGCCGACATGAGCCCTGAGGCGCAGGACACGGCAACCGACATCGAACTGCGAATCACCCGCGCTGCACCGCCCACGGGAAAGCGACTGGACATTCTCCCTGAGCCGCTCGCTGATCCCATCCACGACATCCGCATCAGGGCGGCGACGGCCAACGCCTATCTGGTGCGCGCTGGCGAGTGGATCCAGGTGATCGACGTGTCCGGCCGTCAGTGCACGGATTTTCAGGCGCTGGCCGCCCGCAAGGTGGACAAGGGCCTCGACTATGCGTTGGACTCCACCGTGACGCGCACGCTGCTGGGCCGCAGCTACCCCACACCGGGCCTGCCGTCGAAAGCCTTCGACCGCGAGTTCGAGCCCTTGGTCGAGATCGTGCAGGACACGGTGGGCCGGCACGACGCCTTCGCCACCGCCTGCAACAGCCGCTACTATGATGACATGGGCTATCCGGGGCATGTGAACTGCACCGAGAACTTCAACCAGGCCCTGGCGCCCTATGGCGTTGCCCCGCGAAAGGGCTGGGAGGCGATCAACTACTTCTACAACACCAACATCGACCACCAGAACCAGCTCTACCTCGACGAGCCGTGGTCCAGGCCCGGCGACTATGTACTGATGAAGGCACTGACCGACATCATCTGCGTGTCCTCGTCGTGCCCTGACGACATCGACGCGGCAAACGCGTGGGACCCGACCGACATCCACATCCGCACCTATGCGGCGAAAGAAACCTTCCAGAGAGCAGTGGCCTATCGCATGACACCGGACGCCGACGCCCAGCTGACCAAGCAGACCGCCTTCCATGAGCGCTTCGCTGCCCTCACCCGGAACTTCACGGAGTATCGCGGCTACTGGCTGCCCACCCGCTTCAACAACGATGGGCCCATCGACGAATACTGGGCGGCGCGCGAGAAATGCGTGGTGATGGACTTGTCACCCTTGCGCAAGTTCGAGGTGACGGGGCCGGACGCCGAGGCACTGATGCAGTATTGCGTGACGCGCGACATCCGCAAGCTGGCCACCGGCCAGGTGGTCTACACCGCCATGTGCTACGAGAACGGCGGCATGATCGATGACGGCACGGTGTTCCGCTTGGGTCCCAACAACTTCCGCTGGATCGGCGGCGATGACTACTCCGGCATCTGGCTGCGCGAGCAGGCGGAAAAGATGGGCTACAAGGCGTGGGTACGTTCCTCAACCGACCAGCTGCACAACATCGCGGTGCAGGGCCCGAACAGCCGCGAGCTGCTGAAGGAAATCATCTGGACGCCGCCCGCGCAGCCGTCGATTGGTGAACTCGAGTGGTTCCGCTTCACGCCCGCCCGCATCGGCCACTTCGAAGGCGCACCGGTGGTGGTGTCACGCACCGGCTACACGGGCGAGCTGGGCTATGAGATCTTCTGCCACCCGAAGGATGCCAATGCGGTGTTCGACGCGGTGTGGAATGCCGGCCAGAAATACGGGCTGAAGCCCATGGGCCTCGAGGCCCTCGACATGGTGCGCATCGAGGCGGGCCTCATCTTCGCGCATTACGAGTTTGACTCCGAGACCGACCCCTTCGAAGCCGGCATCGGCTTTGCCGTGCCGCTGAAGACCAAGGCCGATGACTTCATCGGCAAGGAAGCCCTCATCAAGCGCAAGGAACATCCGCGCCGCAAGCTCGTCGGCCTCGACATCGACTCGAACGAGGCGGTGGGCCATGGTGACTGCGTGCATATCGGCCGCGCGCAGGTGGGCGTGGTGACGAGTTCCATGCGCTCGCCGATTTTGGGCAAGAACATCGCATTGGCCCGCGTCGATGCGCTGAACGCCGAACCCGGCACGGAAGTGGAGATCGGCAAGCTCGACGGTCACCAGAAGCGCCTGCCCGCGAAGATCGTCAAGTTCGCAGCTTACGATCCGGAGAAGACAAGGCCGCGGTCTTAGAGCTTCCTTCCCCTCCTCACTTTCATCATGCCCGGGCGTGACCCGGGCATCCACTTTGCCGGCGCCGGAAAAGGATCGCCGGGTCGCGCCCGGCGATGATGACTGTAGGGGTTGAGCAACGGCCTCCGAACACACCCCAAAGCAAAATCGCCGGACCCTGAGGCCCGGCGATAATGTGTTCCCGATGTAAGCAGTCTTACTTGACCGCCAGATAGGCCTCGAGTGAATCGTCGAGCGCGTCCTTCCACGGGGTGTGGTGCTTGGGGCTCATGGTGCCGGTCATCAGCGACTTGTAGGCGTTGTTGCGGAAGCCCATGATGTCGTCCATCTTGTGGTGCTCCCAGACCATGAAGGTCTTGTTCACGCTCTCGATGTCGAACTTCGGATAGTCGGTGGCCTCGATCAGTTCCTTGACGTAGTCGCCCTGGAACCAGATCATCTGCTCGGCATCGGCGAGCTTCTCCTCGCGCTTCAGCCACTTCTTCCAGTCCTTCTTCATGGCATCGGCCTTGGGCAGCTTGATGCGGCCGAGGATGATGTCGCGCACGTACCAGGCTTGCGCGTCGAACATGTTGAAGGTGTAGAACTGGTCCTGCATGCCGATGTAGAAGAAGCGCGGGTTGTCCTGCCAGACAACGCCCTTGTAGAGGTTCTCCGGCCACAGGCGATTGGCCGTCTTGAGGCGGAGGTCCTCCGGCAGATAGGGGAAGTAGTGCTGGTAGCCGGTGCAGAGGATGATGGCGTCCACGTCCTTGGTGGTGCCGTCCTTGAAGTAGGCCGTCTTGCCTTCGAGCTTCTGCAGCAGCGGGCGCTCCTCGAAGTTCTTGGGCCAATTGAAGCCCATGGGCTTTGAGCGATAGGTGGTGGTCACCGACTTCGCACCATATTTCCAGCACTGCGAGCCGATGTCCTCGGCCGAATAGCTGCGGCCGACGATGAGGATGTCCTTGCCCTTGAACTCGAGGGCATCGCGGAAGTCATGGGCGTGCAGCACGCGGCCGTTGAACGAGTCGAGTCCGGGGAAGAACGGCGTGATCGGCGTCGAGAAGTGACCGGACGCGCAGATCACGTAGTCGAACTCTTCCGTCTTCATCACGTCCTTCACACGGTCGTGCGAGGTAATGAAGAACTTCTTTTTCTTCTTGTCGTAGTCGACCATGCGGACAGGCGTGTTGAAGCGGATCCACTTCCTCACACCGGCCTTCTTCACGCGGCCGACGATATAGTCCCACAGCACGGCTCGCGGCGGATAGGACGGGATCGGCTTGCCGAAATGTTCCTCGAAGGTGTAGTCGGCGAACTCGAGGCACTCCTTGGGTCCGTTGGACCACAGGTAGCGGTACATCGAGCAGTGCACCGGCTCGCCATGTTCATCAAGGCCGGTGCGCCACGTGTACTTCCACAGTCCGCCCCAGTCATCCTGCTTCTCGAAGCAGACGACTTCGGGGATCTTGGCCCCCTTCTTCTTCGCGGACTGGAAGGCGCGAAGGGCTGCGAGGCCCGAAGGGCCTGCGCCGATTACAGCAACTTTCGTCATGGTGTCTCCCTGGTGCTTGTCTCTTGCTTTCCACTCATTCCGGATAGATGCCGGGGGTGGTCGGCTGGCCGTCGTCAAATTTTGCTAGCCACTCGATGGTGGTCGGGCGGTAGCGGGTCAGACCCTTGTAGTCCACCAGCTCCGGCGGCAGATCGCGGAGCACACGGTGGAAGCGGCGTGCCCACTTGGGCACCGTCACCAGCTCTTCCATCTTGATGAGGTAGCAGCGGATGACGAAGAGGATGGCGTTGGAGCGCGGCAGGCGCCACAGCGTCTGCAATTCGCAGCGCAGGTGCACCTTGTCGCCGACATTCTCCGGCGTGACGGTGGCGCGGTCCGGGCCCCACTTGTGATAATTCTCGGGGCTCGTATCGAGCCGCGGATTGATGGTCATGGTCCAGTTCAGGCGGCGCACCGGCCTGCCCTGCTGGAGGTTCAGCAGGAACTTGAGCGCGCGGTCGAACACGCCGATCTCGTGGGCCAGCGGCACGGGGCCGTGCCATTCATGGAAGTTCATGCCGATGTCGAAGTCGAGCGACCAGTCGGCCTGGGTGGTCACCATGCCGGCGTCGCACCACAGCTGGCCATCACGCTGGTCGACGATGACGAAATCGCCCTGGGCCTGACGGGTGATGAATTCCAGGGGCTCCATCGGCAGCGTGGAGGCGTCGCCGAAGGTGAAGGTCTGGTCGATGCCCATGGGGCGGTTGATCCAGCGCCACTGGTCGCCGTTCTTTTCCAGCGTGAAGTGTTCCGGGTAGCCCGCAGCCTGGGACTCCATGAGAAGTTCGAGTGTATCCCACTGGGCGGCCATCATGTGCGGCAACGCCTGGTAGCGGAGCGGATCTTCCTTCAGCACCTTGGCGCGGTCGGCCATCTCGGCAACGAAATGCTCGTCGACGTCGATGGGCTTGTTGTAGGCGTGGCCAGGAGGGCCGGCGGGAACATGGGGCTCCATGTTCACCGAATACATGTATTTGTCTTCGTTGAAGGGGAAGGGGAAGCGGCGGATCGCTTCGGATGAGTTCTTGAACGTATAATCGTCGCGGAACGTTTCGTTCTTGAATTTGATGTTCATACGCTGAACTCCTAGAGGTCGAGGGTGACCACGTTGCCCGTGATGCGTGAGACGCAGATCATGATCTTCCTGCCGGAGGCCTTGTCATCGGGCTCGAGGAAGTGGTCATTGTGTTCGAGTTCGCCGTCGCAGGAGACCACACCCGTCTCGCACTGGCCGCAGGCGCCGCCACGGCAGAGATAGGGCGCGTCGACGCCATTGGCTTCGAGCGCTTCGAGAATGCTCTGGTGGGGTGCGACGTCGATGGTGCGGTTGGATTTCGCCAGCCTGACCTGGAAGGCCTTGCCGGGCGGCGGCGCGAGGAATTCCTCGGAATGCAGATTCTGCTTCGGCCAGCCGAGCTCGCGCGCCTTGCCGAGCACGCCGTTGATCATGCCGGCGGGACCGCAGACATAGAGATGGGTTCCGAGCGGCTGGTTGGCGAGAACGTCAGCGACGGGAATGAACAGCTTCTCCTCGTCGCAATAGATCTTGACGCGGTGCTTGCCGTAGCGCTGCTGGAGTTCCTTCCAGTAGGCGCCGTGGGTGCGCGTCCTCACTGCGTAATGCAGTTCGAAGGCCGCGCCCTCGCGCTCCATCTGGTCCATCATGGCGATGAAGGGGGTGATGCCGATGCCGCCGGCCATCATGATGTGCTTCCTGGCCCGATGGTCATGGGCGAAGAGATTGACGGGCTGGCTGAGGATGAGCTCGTCGCCCTCCTTCAGCTTCTCGTGCAGGAAGGCGGAGCCGCCGCGCGAATTCTCGACGCGCAGCACGCTGATCTCATAGCCCGCGGAATCTTCCGGCGAGGACATGAGCGAATAGGGATTGCGGCGCAGCGCCTTGCCGTCACGCATCGAGACGATGACATGGGCGCCACCCGAGAACACCGGCATCGGCTGGCCGTCAACGCGCTCGAAGCGGAAGCGCTTCACCTTGTCAGCGACCTGGGCAGTCGCCGCCACGCGAACCTTCATTTCGGTGTTGACGGTCACGGGAACAGCTCCTCGGGCTTGGGCGCGGTGCCCGGTTCCTCGGCATCGATGCAGACGCCCTGGAAGGCGCCGAGGCGGCGCGAGTAATGGTCACGCACCAGCAGCGACAGGCCGCAGGCACTGCAGGTGAAGGGGCTGGTGGTCACGTTGTCGGTGATGCCCTTGCAGTGCACGCACTGCACGCGGCGCGCTGCGGAGCCGCGGTGCTCGGCATGGATCGAGGCCGGATCGACGCCGTGGTTCATCGCCACCTGCTGGGCCTGCCCGATGAAGCCCTCGGTACCCGCGAGATAGATTTGGCTTCCCATGTGGGCCTGGCCGAGCATGACGTGGAGGCGGTTGAGCAGCACGGGGATGGTGGGCGCCAGCCAGAACGTATCAGCACCCAGCGCTGCCAGCTTCCTGTCGTGGTCCTCGGCCCTGGAGCCCGAGGCGACGTAGAGGATGTCGGCATTCTTCAGAAAGTCTGAGCCCGCCGCCTTGACCCGGTCGATCAAGGCCAGCGCCCCTTCGCCCTCGAGGGCGAAGAGGTGCCGTTTGGCGTGGCTGTCGATGTTGAGGCCGCTGTAAACAGGGCGGCTCTTGATACCTGCTACGAGCATGCGCCCCGTTGCTCCTTAACCGACTGCGGTACGCTTCTTCTTTTCCGGGTCATCGAAGGTGATGGTGTGGGCGATTGCCTTGGCCTTCACGTTCTTGCCGCGGATTTCAAGCGGTGTGCCCTGCTTGGCGTAAGGCACTTCGAGGCGGGCGATGCCCATGCTCTTCTTGGTGAGCTTCGAATAGCTGGGGCAGGTGACGACGCCGACCTTGCGGCCGTCGGCCCAGACCTCGTCGCCCAAATCAACCGGGCCATCAGCATCGACCAGCACGCCGAAGATCTTGAAGCGTTCCTTGCCCTTGAGCTTGTAGTGCTCCTCGGCACCGCGGAAGCCGGTCTTGCCGGGGCTCACCGTGAAGTCGAGGCCGAGCTCCCACAGCGAGTCGCCGGGGACCTGATCGGGGAAGGGGTACATCTGCGAATTGTCGTAGGGATAGAACAGCAGGTAGGATTCGACGCGCAGCATGTCGAGCACGCTGAAGCAGACGGGGATGATGCCCATCGACTTGCCCTTGTCGAGGATCGTGTCCCACACCATGGGCGCGTCCTGGCCGCGCACGAAGATCTCGTAGCCGCGCTCGCCGGTGTAGCCGGTACGCGAGATCATGACGGGCGCGCCGAACAGCGTCGTCTGCATGTGGTGGAAGTACTTGAGGTCGCGGATGCCCGGCACGTGCTGGGCGAGAAAATCGACCGCCAGCGGGCCCTGCAGCGAGAGATCGTGCAGATCGTCGTCGAACAGCACGGCGACGTTGCGGCCCATGGCGGCCTTCACGATCTGCTCATGCGCCGAGCCCGAGCCGTGCACCAGCATGAAGGAGTTGGGGCCGGTGCGATAGACGATGCAGTCATCCGTGAACATGCCGCGGTCATCGAGCATGCAGGCATAGACCGACTTGCCCGGATAGACCTTGTTGATGTCGCGGGTGGTGATGTAGTCCAGCACGGCGATGGCGTGCGGACCCACGAGGTGGACCTTCTTGAGGCCCGAGACGTCCATCAGGCCGGCCTTGGTGCGGACGGCGATGTGCTCTTCGTAGATGTCCTTGTCGTAGGTCCAGGCGGTTCCCATGCCGCTCCAGTCCTCGAGTTTCGAACCAAGTGCGCGGTGACGGTCACCGAGGACCGAAAATCTCCAGGACAGCGGCATGTGACTCCTCCTAATTGTTTCCTGCGTGGAATTATTTTTTCCAAACTGTACACGGGAACCGGAGAAGCGCAAGTCGTCTCATGGGGGAATTGCGTCGCTTTATCGTGGGTCCGGAACGGTGTGAAATGAAGCACGCAGACGCTGCCGCGGGAAGACGATGTGCGCGCCGTGCGGCGATTTGACCGTGGCCGCGGGCGAGATCGATATCATCTTGTTTCCTTGAATAGGAAACTATTGACTTTCGAGCAAGGCCGTGCTATGTTCTGCCCATCATTGCTGACGGGAGGGAGGGACAAAATGGTGATGTGGCTGATATTCCTGCTCCGCGCCCTGCTCGCGTCCCGCGCCGAGCCCACCGGGGGCGAGGGGCCGCTCCGCCACCACCCCGCAGGCGATGCCGAGCGACAGCCGGAAAGGCTACGAAAAGAACTCGTAGCTCTCCGTCTCCTCCTTCACGGCATGGCCTGCCCCCCTTACCAGCCGCTGCGCGAGGCTGGCGAGCTTGAGGTCGGCGACCGCGGCCGCACCATCCACCTGCCATTCGGGCGATGCCAGCGCCGCGGTATTGGCGGCGAAGCGGGCGAGCGCCAGCAACGTCTGGTTCAATATGTCGAGGAGCTGCAGGTTCTGGATGCTGCGGGCATCGAGCACGCCGGCGTTGCGCTCGATCATGTCGTCCACCGTGGCCTCCATGTCGGCGGCCATGAGCTGGAGCGCGCCCAGCTCAAGGGAGAGCTGGTTGAGCAGCACGGACAGCGGAAGTTGGCTCATGTCAGAACAGCTCCAGGTCGCCTGTGGGTGGCAGGGCGGGAACGGCAACCGGCTTCTCCTCCACAGCACGGACGAACTTCTGCATCGCGCGGCCCGAGGCGGGCCAGAACTGGATGCGCCGCCCGGTTTCGCCGCCGAGGCTGCCGCCGGTGATGGCAATGCCCTCGCGCCTGAGGAAGTCCTGCGCGAATTTCGCGTTGGTGGCGCCGATGTCGCCCAGCCCCAGCATGGTGCGCGCACCGCCGAACAGCTTGGCTTCCAGCCGGTGGCGCGCAGCACCCTTCTTGAGGAGCCCGTTGATCAGCAGTTCCATGAGGTGGACGCCGTGGCGCGAGAACAGCGTCGAGGCCGCAGCATCGCCCGGGAGCAGGAAGTGGTTCATGCCGCCCACTTCCGCGACCGGATCATTGATGCAGGCGGCCACGCAGGAGCCGAGCAACGTGGAAATGGAGAGCACCTTGTCGCCGCTCACGTGATACTCGCCCTGCACGATGTTGATGCGGGCATGCTGGCCGGGGTGCTGCATCAGACGAGCTTTCCCACCACCGCCTCGATGGCGGCCTTGAGGGTTGCCGTGGTGAAGGGCTTGGCGAGGAAATTGTTGAGGCCGTATTTCTTGCCCTCCTCGATCATCGCGCGGTCACCCTTGCCGGTGACGAGGATGAAGCAGCACTGCCGCGTGGGCGCATATTCGCGCAGTGCCTTCAGCAGCTGAAGCCCGTTGAGCTTGGGCATGTTCATGTCCGAGAACACGATGTGGCAGGGGCCCGCCATCATCAGCTGCAGCGCCTGCTCGCCATCGGCCGCGAGCACGGTGTTCTTGATGCCAATCTCGTTCAGGCCGTCGACGAGCAGCATACGGCTGACCGAGGTATCGTCGACGACCATCACCTTGAGGTGCTGCGTATAGGGCATTGGAGCCTCCGTTATGTCCTGACGGCCGTCGCCTCGATGAGGGCGTGGCCGATGCGCGTGATGGGATGCTGGACCTCGACCGCGCCAAGCTCGACTGCCGCCTTGGGCATGCCGTAGACGATGGACGAGGCCTCGTCCTGGGCCATGGTGCGGCCGCCCGCTTGGCGGATTTCGAGCAGACCCTGGGCGCCGTCGCGCCCCATGCCGGTGAGCAGCACGCCAACGGCGCGGGGACCCAGCGAACGTGCCGCCGAGGAGAACAACCGGTCGATGGATGGGCAATGGCCGTTCACCGGGCCGCCCGTCTTCAGCGCGCAGGCGAAGGTCGAGCGCCCCGTCACCTCGAGGTGAAGCTCGCCGCCGGGTGCGATGTAGACCGTGCCGGGCCTCAAGGCCGCGCCGATCGTCGCCTCCATGACTTCGGGTGCGCACATCTTGTCGAGTCGGACCGCAAGGTTGCGGGTGAACACCGGGGGCATGTGCTGGGTGACGAGGGTCGGCGGGCAATTGGCGGGAAAGGCCGTGAGGATCGAGATCAGCGCCTCGACGCCACCGGTGGAGGACCCGATGAAGATCATCCTGCCGTCGGACTTGTAGGCGCTCGCATCAGGTGGTGTCTGCTCCACAGCCCGGGCAACCTGCGCACGGCGCTTCACGTTGGAGGCGATCTTCACCTTGGCGGGAAGCTCGTCGAAGCTGTTGGGATTCTGGACACTGGGCTTGACCACGCAATCCACCGCCCCCAGCGCCAGCGCAGCGATGGTGGTGTCGGTGCCGCGGGCCGTCATCGAGGACACCATGACCACCGGCATCGGCCTCAGGCGCATCACCTTCTCAAGGAACGAGATGCCGTCCATTTCGGGCATCTCGACGTCGAGGGTCATGACGTCCGGGTTGAGCATCTTGATGAGTTCGCGCGCCTGCAGCGCCGAATTTGCCGTACCCACCACCTCGATCTCCGGGTCAGCCTCGAGCACATTGGCGACGAGCTGGCGCATGGTGGGTGAATCGTCAACGACAAGGACCTTGATCTTGCTCATGCCGGGGAGCCTCCAATCTTCCGGTAAACGGTGGTGCCGTCGATCTTGAACAGCGTCTCGGCAGGGCCGATGACGCGTTCGGAATGCCCAAGATAGAGGTAACCCCCAGGGCGGATGAGCGGCAGCATGCGGTTGAGAAGCCGCATCTGCGTCTTCTCGTCGAAATAGATCACGACGTTGCGGCAGAACACCGCATCGAACGGGCCCTTCATCGGCCAGGACCCAATGAGGTTGAGCTGGCGGAAGGTGATGAGGCCGCGCGGCGCCTCGTCGAAGCGCAAGGTGCCGGTTCCCGTGCTCTCCATCCAGCTGCGGCGGAGTTCGGCGGGAAGGCTTGCCGCTTCCTCGGCGGGATAGGTGGCCTTGCGACCAGTCTCGAGCACGAGAGGATTGATGTCAGTCGCCAGGATGCGGGTGTCATAGGCGCGAGCATCCGGCAGCACGGAGAGAATGGAGAGCGCGATGGAATAAGGCTCCTGACCGCTGGAGCAGCCGGCCGACCAGATGCGCAGGCGGCGGCCGTCGCGGAGTTCCTTGGCCATCGGCTCGATCAGCTTGCTGCGCAGGTGCTGAAAGTGATGGGGCTCGCGGAAGAAGCGCGTGACATTGGTGGTGAGCGCCGCGATCATCTGGGCGCGCTCGTCCGCGCCGTCCTCCGAGTCAACCAGGGCACAATAGTCGCGAAAGTTTTCCAGCCCCAGCGCGCGCAGGCGCTTGGCGAGGCGCGAGTAGACAAGGTTGGCCTTCGAGGCGGGCAGGCTGATCCCCGCATCCTCGTAAAGGGTATTGGCAATGAAAGCGAAATCGGTCCTGTCGAAGCCGAACTCGCCGGCTGCGAGCGGAACCGCAGCTTGGGTGTTCATGCGGCTTCCAGATCCATGCCCGCCGGCAGCACATTGTCCATGGTGATGACGGAGATCATGCGGCCATCCATGGCGATGACGCCACGCACGAACATGCGGGCAAGCTGGGAGGCGACATCGGGCGTGGGCTGGATGGAGGTATCCTCGACCGAGAGGATGTCGGACACGGAATCGACCAGCAGGCCCGCCGCGCGCTCGCCCACCTGGGCCACGATGATGACGTGGCGCGCGGTGGGTTCGGTGCCCGGCAGGCCGAGCCTGACGCCCAAATCGACGATGGGCAGCACCACGCCGCGCAGGTTGATGACGCCGCGGATGTAGGAGGGTGCGCGCGGGATGGCGGTGGCCGGCGTCCAGCCGCGGATCTCGCGCACCGACATGATGTTGATGCAGAATTCGAGGCTGCCGGCACGGAAGGCGACGAATTCGGCCTCGCGGCTCTGCGGGTTCAGGGATTTCTCGATCATGGACATCAGCTCGCTTTGGCAAGGGGGGTTTCGGCAGCGACCCAGTCATGGTGGCGGGGGCCCACCAGCGCATCGACATCAAGGATCATCGCCACGCGGCCATCGCCGAGGATGGTGGCAGCGGCAATGCCGTCGACGCGCATGTAGTTGGTCTCGAGGCTCTTGATCACCACCTGGCGCTGGTCCTGGATATTGTCGACGAGAAGGGCGCTGCGCGTGCCGTTGGCCGTCTCGATGAGGATGGCGACACCCGAGCGCAGGTCAGACGTCGGCCCGCGCACGCCCAGCTCCGCGCCGACATCGATCAGCGGCACCAGCACGTCGCGCACGCGCAGCACGAAGGAGTGATCCCCCAAGTGATGGATGCGCGAGGGCTCGTGCTTCACCGTCTCGACGATGGCCGTGAGCGGAATGACGAAGACCTGCTCGTCCACGGTGACCACGATGCCATCGAGCACCGCGAGCGTGAGGGGGAGCGAGAGCGTGAAGGTGGAACCCTTGCCGGGTGCCGAGGCAATCGAGATGCGTCCGCCCAGCGCCTGGATCGAGCGCTTGACCACGTCCATGCCGACGCCGCGCCCCGAGATGTTGGACACCGTGCTTGCGGTGGAGAAGCCGGGCAGAAACAGCAGGTTGTCGATTTCACTGTCGGACAGCTGCGCATCGGGCGGCACGAGGCCGTTGGCGATGGCCTTCTGCAGCACCCTGGGGCGGTTGATGCCCTGCCCGTCGTCGCTGACCTCGATGATGACGCGGCCGGACCGGTGGGCCGCGGCGAGCTTGACGGTGCCCTCGGGCGCCTTGCCTGCGGCGACGCGCTGCTCCGGCCCTTCGAGGCCGTGGTCCACGGCGTTGCGGATCATGTGGGTAAGCGGGTCGGCCAGCAGCTCGACCACCGTCTTGTCGACTTCGGTCGCTTCGCCTTCGGTGCGCAGCCGGACATCCTTGGACGTGGCATCGGCCACTTCGCGAACGATGCGCGACATGCGCTGGAACAGCGGGCGCACCGGCTGGGCGCGGATGGCCATGACGCTTTCCTGGATCTCGCGCGTCAGCCGCTCCAGCTCCTCGAGGCTCGAGGTCACCTCGCGGTCGCGCACGTGGCTCGAATGCAGCACGCGCTGGGTGAGCATGGCCTGGTTGATGACCAACTCGCCCACGAGGTTGATGAGGCGGTCGACGCGGTCGAGATCGACGCGGATCGTCGGCTGCACGGCGGCCTTCACGGCCTTGGGCGCGGCGTCGGCTTCCGGCGGGGGTGCGGCGGCGGCAGCCGCGGCGGCGATCGCCGGGGCTTCCTCGCGCACCTTGCGGAGGATTGCGGTGATGTCCATCTCCGGCGGCGGCGGCGCCGTGGCGGACTGCGCAAGCTCAATGGCAAGGTCGCAGTCGCCCTCGACGAAATCGAAGACCTCCTTCACCGCCGCGCGCTGGCTGTCGGTTTCGAGGCGAAGTTCCCAGGAGAGATAGCTGTCCTCCGGCTCGAAGGTGTCGAGGAAGGGAAGGTTCTTGATATCGCAAATCGACGTGAGCGTACCGAGCCGTGCCAGTTCGCGGAACAGCGCCAGCGGTTCATTGGCCTTGGCGAAAAGCTCGCGCAGCGGGCGCAAGCGGATGGTGAAGACGTTCTGTGCCGGTGGTGGCGGTGGCTCGTCGAAGGCGGTGATGATGGGCTGGAACGCGAGGTTCGCGAATTCGTCCTCCTCGGCGGCGGCCCCACCGCCACCGATGAGCGCGTTGAATTCCTCTTCGATGGCCACATAGGGAGCGGTGACTTCCACCCCGCCGTCACGGCTCGCCGACACAAGGTCGGCCAGCGCATCGGCAGCGCGCAGGAACAGCTTCATCGCATCGACATCGGGCACCAGTTCGCCGGAGCGCACCCTGTCGAGCGCCGTCTCGAAGATATGGGCGAAGTTCACCAGCGCATTGAGCTTGAAGGCGCCGGCCCCGCCCTTGATCGAATGCACGGCGCGGAACACGGCATTGACGGTTTCGGAATCGCTGTCGCCTTCCTGCATCGACAGAAGGCCGTTCTCCAGGGCGGTGAGCTGCTCCTCGCATTCCTGGAAGAAGGTCAGACGGATTTCGGCCATCGGGTCCATGCCGGCACTCCCCTCAGGCGGCCACGCGGCGGACTGCGGCGATGAGCTTCGCCGGGTCGAAGGGCTTGACGATCCATCCGGTGGCGCCGGCGCGGCGGGCGCGCAGCTTCTTCTCGTCGTCGCTCTCGGTGGTCAGAACCAGGATGGGAATGGCGCGGTACTGCGCATCCTGGCGGACCGCCTCGATGAAGCCGAAGCCGTCCATGCGCGGCATGTTGATATCAGTGATGACCACCTGCGGCTTTTCGCCGCGCAGCACATCAAGGCCATGCAGCCCGTCCTCGGCCTGAACGACACGGAAGCCGGCATCGACGAGAGCCATGCGGAGCATGTCGCGCATGGTACGGGAGTCATCCACGGTGAGAATAGTGACAGTCATGCAGTGAGTCCTTCGCGGGAGAGAAAGTCTTTCGGGAGGCCCAGGAGCTGGGCCGCATCGGTGAGGGCGGGCGAGGCGGAGGCGACATGGAAATCATGCCCGTCGGAGCGCCACGTCATCCAGGCGCAGAGCAGCGCCTGCAGCGCCAGGGTGGAGACGCGGGTGACGTCGCCCGCCTCCACCACCACCGCGGTGTTGCGCGCCCTGCGCAGGTCCTGCAGCAGGCCATCGATGGCAGTGGGATCAAGCGACGACCGAAGCCGCAGCACGGTGATGCCGGGACTATCGGACATTCGGCACCCTGGGGACGAGACACATTCCTTCGACTCCGCTGAAGCAATGGCGGCACGCTAGGAAGGAAAGATTGTGCGGGGCTGGAGGGGCCTCAGCCGGCCTGGCGGCGGTTCTCGTTCATGCGCGCAGCGAGCTGCGCGAGATCATCCCTGGTGAGGCGCAGGCGGGCCAGCGGCATGACCAGCTGGTTTTCCCAGTGCACGTGGCGGCGATAGCGCTCGAAGAAGCCCCGGAGCATGTAGCCCAGCATTTCCGGGTTGGCAGGGCGGCCGCCCTGGCCCAGCGTTTCGAGCGCCTCGGCGATCTCGGAGGCGAAATCATTGTCCGAGTCATGCTCGCAGGCCAGCCGCTCGAGGATCTTGTCGACGGCGTCCTCGGGCCTGGCCCGGGCGCGGAGCAGCGGGAACAGCCCCTCCTCCTCGTCATGGTGGTGGAGCGGCAGGTCAAACTGCAGGGAGGAGGCGACCTGGGCGCAAAGGCGGCGGTCCACCTCGTCCGGCAGGCCATCGGCGATGCGTTCCATGGCGTCGCACATCTCGACCTGAACGGCATGGGCGCTGGCGATCATGTCCAGCGGGTTGCGCGCCAGCAGGGTCGGCTTTTCACTCACGGCGGCCTCGGACATCAAAGCGTGGTTCCTGGATAATTCCCGCCAATTTCAGGGCGGGGACCGCGCGGGGCCTTGATCCAGATCAATCAGCGGCAGCCAGAAGGGCCTCCACGGCGGCCCGGCGCGGCAGGGGTGCGATGGCGCCATAGCCAAGCGTGGAAAGCCCGGCGGCGGCATTGGCGAAGCGCACCGCATCGCTGAGAGGCTGGCCGCGCGCCAGCTGGGCGAGCAGCGCGCCGGTGAAGGCATCCCCCGCCCCCGTGGCATCCACTGCCGCGACCTTGCGGGCGGGCACCTGCTCCGCCCCATCCCGCGTGACGAGTGCAACGCCATCCCTGCCGAGGGTGATGACCACCGCACTGGCGCCGAGGCCGAGGAACCAGCGGCCGATCTCGGCCGGATCGGTCAGACCGAACAGGGCTTCCGCATCCTCGGCGGAGGTCTTGAGAATGTCGGCCTGCGCGGCGGCTGCCTCGACTACAGGCCGCGCCTTCTCGGCCGTCCACAGGCGCGGGCGGAAATTGGTGTCGTAGGACACGCCAACTCCTGCCTTGCGGGCGATGACGATCGCGGCAGCAACCGTTTCCGCCGCCGTCTCGCTGATCGCCTGGCTGATGCCGGAGGCATGGAGGAAGCGGGCCGAGGCAATCAAGCCGGCGTCAAGGTCGGCGGGCACCATGCGGCTCGCGGCGGAGCCCGCGCGGCGATAGGTGAAGACGTGGCCCGAGGCACCATGCGTGACGAAGTAGACACCGGTGGGAGCGCCCGTGTCGGTGACCACGGCGCTGGTGTCGATCGCCTCGCGGTTCAACAACGCGCGGAGTTCAGGGGCGAAGATGTCATCGCCCAGCCTTGTGACATAGGCTGCATTGCTGCCGAGGCGGGCAGTGGCAATGGCGACGTTGAGCGTGTCGCCGCCGAAGCCCGTCAGCCAGTTGCCATCCGGCTGGCGGTTCAGTTCATAAAGCGGCTCGCCGAGCGAGACGACGTCGAAACGGCTCACGCCGCCGCCGAGGCGCTCTGCAATGCGCCGGGACCAGGGACAGCGCCCGGAGGGCACTTGCCGGCGATGATCATGCCCAGCACCTCGTCATGGTCCACATCCGTGGTGCGCGCCGTGCCGACCACGCGGCCGTTCTTCATCACCGTCACGCGGTCGGCGAGATCGAACACGTCATGGATGTCGTGGCTGATGAGGAAGATGCCGATGCCTTCAGCTTTGAGCTGCTTGATGAGCTCGCCCACCTGGGCGGTTTCCTGCGGGCCCAGCGCCGCGGTCGGCTCGTCCATGATCAGGATGCGGGCATTGAAGTGGATGGCGCGCGCGATGGCGACCGACTGGCGCTGGCCGCCGGACAAGGCCCTTACCGGCTCCTTGAAGCGGCGGAAGTTGGGGTTCAGACGGCCCATCACCTTGCGGCATTCGGATTCCATCGCGGCATCGTCCAGCGTGCCCCAGGAGGTGCGCAGCTCGCGGCCGAGATAGAGGTTGGCGGCCGAGTCGACGTTATCGGCCAAGGCCAGCGTCTGGTAGATGGTCTCGATGCCCAGCGCCTTGGCGTCACGCGGGTTGCTGATCTCCACCTTCTCGCCGTTGATCAGTATGTCACCATGGTCGCGCGTGTAGGCGCCCGACAGGATCTTGATCAGCGTCGACTTGCCGGCACCATTGTGGCCGAGGAGGCCCACCACTTCACCGGGGTAGAGATCGACGGAGGCATGGTCCACCGCCTTGATGCCGCCGAAGGCGATCGAGATGTCCTTCATCTCGATCAGCGGCGGGCCGGAGCGTTCGACCTTGGTGGGCTGCTTGTGAGCATGGGTCATGATGCGATCCCCCTTACTTGGCGCGGCGGCGGTAAACTTGGTCGAGGTAGACGGCGAGCGCCAGCACGACGCCGACGACGATGTCCTGATAGGCCGAGTCGAAATTCAACAGCGACATGCCGGACTGCAGCGACTGCATCAGCAGCGCACCGAGCATGGCACCATAGATGGTGCCGATGCCGCCGGCGAGCGAGGTGCCGCCGATGACGACGGCGGCGATCACGTAGAGCTCGTTCGACTGGCCGAGCGAAATGGTGGCGGCGTTGAGGCGGGCCGACGAGATGATGGCCGAGACGCCGACCAGCACGCCCATCAGCGTGAACACCAGAACGGTGAGCTTGCGTGAGTTGATGCCGGCGAGCTCGACGGCTTCCGGATTGCCGCCCGCAGCATAGACGTAGCGGCCGAAGCGGGTGCGGGTGGCGAGGAAGGTCATCACCAGGCCAACCACGATGGCGATCAGCACCGGAATGGCGAAGCCGTTGTAGAAGATGAGGCCGCTCACGCAGCGCACCACCTTGTCGCCGTCCATGCACAGGGCGGAGCCCGAAGCATCAAGCGTGCCGGGCGGAATGGTGATGTTGTGTTCCTTGGCGTAGTTCTCGATGACCTTGGGCGCCCAGGGGTAGGCATTCACCACGGCGGTGATGCCCAGCACCATGGCGCTGCCGATGGCGCCCAGCGTCACCTCTGCCCAGACGGGGCGCAGGGGAAAGCCGAACTTCTTCCTCTGCTGGCGGCCGCGCAGGATGCCGAGCACGATGCCCGCGCAGGCGAGAAGGCCCAGCACCCAGCTCCACACGGGGCCGATGGACCCGGCAGGGCCATAGCCGCCGATCAGCACGTAGGTGTTGTCCATCGGCGCGATGGTGACACCGGAGGCGAGCAGGAAGGCGAGGCCGCGATAGGCGATAAGGCCGCCCAGCGTGACGATGAAGGAGGGGATTTGCGCATAGGCGGTGAGCGCACCGTTGAGCGCGCCGATGATGGCGCCGAGCGCGAGGCCGGCCACGACGGCGATGATCCAGATCGAGGGATTGCCGACACCCAGCAGCGGCCCCAGCTTGTAGACCTGCAGTGCACCGATGGCGACAGCGATCGTCGTGAGCACCGAGCCCACGGAAAGATCGATCTGCCGCATGACGATGACCAGCACCATACCGGTGGCCATGACGGCGATCGAGGACGTCTGGACGAGCAGCGTCCAGAGATTGCGCGGGGTGAGGAACTGGCCGCCGAGCAGGCCGTCGCCCGGCTTGAAGAACAGGCCATAGAGATCGAAGCCCGCCCAGATCAGGAACAATGCAGCGAGCATGCCGAGCATGCGCGTGTCGATCTCGGTGGCCCTGAGGAAGCGCCCGATCAGGCCCTCTTCCATCATGGCCGGACTTTGCGAACCGCCCGTTGTGGCCGACATCGGCTTTCCCCCATTTTCGTTTGCCGCCGCGTGTCGCCGCGGCTTTTCACTTATGGAAAGGCCGCACCACCCGTGTTGCCAGGCGGCGCGGCCCCAGTGTCATGTCAGGGCGAAAGCCCCGTCATTGCTTAGTTGCAGGCCGCGACCGAGCCAGCCTTCACGCCGGCGCAGACTTCGTCCTTGGTCACCCAGCCCGCCGTGATCACGTCGGCCAGGTTGCCCGTGGTGATCGGGTTCGGCGTCAGCAGGATGGAGTTCACCTCGACGCCCTTGGCGCCCTTGTTGAACTTGGAAATGCCAGCCAGCGTGGTCGGATCCTTGCCATCGGCGATGGCGACGGCGGCTTCAGCCGCTGCCTTGCCGAGGACGCGCGAGTCCTTCCAGACCGAGACGGTCTGGGTGCCGAGTGCCACGCGGTTCAGAGCGGCCTTGTCGCCGTCCTGGCCGGAGACCGGAACCGAGCCGGCGAGGCCCTGTGCATCGAGAGCGGCGACGACGCCCGAAGCCATGCCGTCGTTCTCGGACACCACCGCATCGACCTTGTTGTTGGTCGAGGTCAGGCACTGTTCCATGTTCTTCTGGGCATTGTCGGGCTTCCAGCCGTCGGTGAAGGTTTCACAGACGTTCTTGATCTTGCCGCCGTCGATGCCGGCCTGCAGAACTTCCATGATGCCCTGGAAGAGGAAGGTGGCGTTCGGATCGCCCTTGTCGCCTTTGATGAAGGCATAGTTGCCCTCGGGCTTGGCCTTCTGGATCTCGGTGGCCATCAGACGTCCGACGCCGACGTTGTCGAAGGTGACGTAGAGGGCGTTCGGATCTTCCACGAGCACGTCGTAGGAGAGCATCTTGATGCCAGCGTCAGACGCGGCCTTGAAGGACGGCAGGATGGCGTCCGAGTCGAAGGCGACGACCATGATGACGTTGCAGCCCTGGGTGATCAGGCTTTCGATGTCGGCAGCCTGCTTCTGGGCGGAGCCCTGGGCGTCAGCGTCGATGTACTTGTCGCCGGCAGCCTCGACCACGGCCTTGATTGCCGCCTGGTCGGTCTTCCAGCGCTCTTCCTGGAAGGTCTTCCAGGACACGCAGATGTTCTTGCCGGCGGCCATGGCCGGCGAGGTCGAAAGGCTGGCCGCGGTGAGCGCAACAGCGCCGGCCGCCAGTGTCAGGAACTTGCGATACATTTTGGGTCCTCCTCCAAGCCGTATGGTCCCCGTGGGACGCCTCCCTGAAAGCAGCTGTCACGCCACCACACGGGGTTCCTGGGCCATGGACGATCTGTTGTTTTATTTCGGCGTCCAAAAAAATGTTGCGACAAACCTCCTTCGGAGTCAACATGCAAAATAAGCAAAACAAAATAGTGCAACGCAAAAAGAATGTTGCACATGCGAAATGGGAGAGTCATGCGGGAGAAGGCCGACAGCGATCTTGTGCGCCGGCAGAACCGCCTCCTGCTGATGGAGGCGCTGCGCCAGCACGGCGCCATGGCGCGGGTCGACATGGGCCGCCACACCGGGCTCTCCCCCGCCTCGATCACCACGATCTCCTCGCAACTGATCACCGACGGCATCCTCGAGGAGGCGAGTGCGACGCATGCGCCCGCCGAGGGGCCGCAGCGGCGCGGGCGGCCCACCACGCAGATCGACTTCAACCCGAAGAGCGCCAATGTGGTGGCCGTGAAGGTGTCGATCGACGGTCTCGAACTCGCATTGGCCGACGGGCGTGGCGCCATTCTGGCCCGCCGCACCTCGCGCACCACCACCTATGACGCCGATCCCGCTGTCTTCGGCAAGCTGGTAGCGGACGAGATCACCGCGCTGCTCGCCAAGGCGCGCGTGCCCTCCAGCCGCGTGGCGCGCGTCGGCATCGCAGTGCAGGGCGTGGCGGACTCGCAGGCCGGCACCTTGGTGTGGAGCCCGGCCTTCCGTGGACGGAACATTTCGGTGTCTGCCGCCATCGAGGATCGGCTTGGCATTCCCTGCCGCGTGGCGAACGACGCCAACATGATCGCCGAAGGACTGATCGGCAGTGACCGCGAACGCTATGGCGGCACGGCGGCCGTCATCTTCATGGGCTATGGCGTGGGCATGGGGCTGATCATCAACGGCCGGGTCTATCACGGCCCCACCGGCGCTGCGGCCGAGTTCGGGCACATGAACCATCTGCCCGACGGCCCCTTGTGCCGATGTGGTCGGCGCGGCTGTGTCGAGGCCTATGTGGCCGACTACAGCCTGCTGCGCTGGGCCTCGGGCCAGGCCATGACACAGGCGCCGTCATCGAACGCCATTCCGCATGAGGACATGCTGGCGCTGGAAGCTGCCGCACACCGCGGCGAGGAGGCCGCCGTCTCGGCCTATGCCAAGGCGGGCGAGGCGCTGGGCTTCGGGCTCGCCCGCCTCATCGCCATCCTGACGCCGTCGCGCATCGTGCTGGCGGGGCCGGGCACCAGGGCCATGGCGCTGATCCGCCCGCACCTCGACCGCGCGCTGGAAGCAGGCGTCGTCGACGAACTTCGCCGCAACGTCGAGATCGAGGTGGTGCCGATCGCCACCGACATGATCATCAAGGGAACGATCGACCGCGCGCTGCGCCACGTCGACCGGGAGATCTTTGCGCTTGGTCCGCTGGCAAAGCGGGTGCGCGAACTGGAGGACATTTCATGAGCATCACACGCCGCCGTGCCTTGCAGCTTGGGGCCGCCACTGCCCTGTTGGGACTCTTGCCCGCAACGGCTCGCGCCGCGGACAATGGCGGGGAAATCCTGCGGCAGTGGTACAAGGTGGTGCTGATGCTGGTGCGCCATACGGCCACCTATTCACCGCCTGTGGCGAGCCGCGCCTTCGCCTATCTCGGTGTTGCCGCCTACCAGGCGGTGGCCTCGGGTTCGACCTCGCTGGTCTCGCTCGCAGGCCAGCTCAACGGGTTGAAGGCGCTGCCGCCGCGCGATCCGGCGAAGACCTATTCGGACGCAGTGATCACCCACTGCGTGATGGCGTCTGCCGTGAAGAGCTTCTTCGGCAATACCGGCCCCACCGGCCAGCGCGTGATGGCGGCGGCAGAGAAGAAGCTGAAGGGCGATGCGCTGCAGGGCCTGGCCCCCGACGTCGTGGAAGCAAGCCTCTCCTATGGTGAGGCGCTGAAGGCGGCGATCATCGACTGGTCTGCCACTGATGGTGGTGCCGTCATCGAGAACATGGGATTCCCCATGGCTTACGAGGTGTCGAAGGAGCCTGGACACTGGAACCCGACCAGCGCCATCCGCCAGCAGCAGTTTCCGCTGCTGCCGAAGTGGGGCCAGAACCGGACCTTCGCCATGCCTTCGGGTGCGAGCTGCGGGTTGCCGCCGCCGATCCCCTTCAGCGAGGACCCATCCTCGGCGTTCTACAAGCAGGCCAGGGACGTCTATGACGTCACCACGCACCTGACGCCGGAACAGGTGGCGATTGCGCGCTTCTGGTCGGACGACCCGATGCTGTCCTTCACGCCACCCGGGCACTGGATCGCCATCGCGCATGACCTGCTGGCGCAGGAGAAGGCCGGCCTCGACCGCTCGGCCGAGGTGATGATGCGCCTCGGCGTGGCCATGGCGGATGGCTTCATCGGCTGCTGGAACGCCAAGTACCAGTTTGACTATGTGCGGCCCGTGAGCGTGATCAAGAAGCTGATCGACGCCAAATGGGAGCCGCTGCTGATCACGCCGCCCTTCCCGGAATATCCGAGCGGACACTCGACCGAGTCAGGGGCCGCCGCTGCGGTGCTGACCTCGATCTATGGCGAGAACTTTGCTTTCGCCGACCGCAGCCATGAGCGCGACGGGCTGGGCGCGCGCAATTTCCCCAGCTTCACGGCGGCGGCGAACGAGGCCGGCATCTCGCGCATGTATGGCGGCATCCACTTCCGGCCGGCCATCGAGCAGGGCCTCGAACAGGGCCGCTGCATTGCCCAGTTCGCCATTGGCTTGCGCACCAGGAGTTCGACATGAGGCTGCGCTTCGCTGCTGCCGCGATCCTCGCCTGCGCAGGCCATGCACTTGCCGCCGAAGGCCCGGTGGTTCCGGCGTTCGTGGAGGAGACCAAGACCTCCGGCATCGACAGTGTCTACACGGGCGAGTGGCAATACATGGTGGGCGGCGGTGCTGCCGCCTTCGACTGCAATGGCGACGGTTTCGAGGACGTGCTGATTGCCGGCGGCGAGAAGCCTGCCACCTTCTACGTGAACAAGAGCACGCGCGGTGGCGCGCTGACGTTCGAGAAGCAGACGAGTGGCCTCGAGTTCGACGCCATGACCGGCGCCTATCCGCTCGATGTCGATGGCGATGGCATCATGGACGTGGTGGTTCTCCGCGTCGGCGAGAACATCGTGATGAAGGGCAAGGGCGATTGCCAGTTCACCCGCGCCAACGAGGACTGGAGCTTCGCGGGCGGCGATGGCTGGTCCACCGCCTATTCAGCCGAATGGGAGAAGGGCAATGACTGGCCCACCATCGCCATCGGCAACTACATCGACCGCAAGCAGGAGCTGGAACCCTGGGGCTCCTGCACGCCCAACGTGCTGCAGCGGCCGAAGCCCGGTGCGAAAGGCTTCGACACGCCCATCGAACTGACGCCCAGCTATTGCCCGCTCTCCATGCTGTTCACCGACTGGAACAACTCCGGCACGGCGGACCTGCGTCTCGCCAATGACCGCGAATATTACGAGGGCGGGCAAGAGCAGATGTGGCAGGTGCGGCCGGGCCAGCCGCCGAAGCTCTATGCCAAGGAAGATGGCTGGGCCTACCTGCGCATCTGGGGCATGGGGCTCGCCGGCTATGACCTCGATGGCGACGGCTACCAGGAATATGCCATCACCTCGATGGCCGACAACAAGCTGCAGACACTGAAGGAGCCGCCCAAGGACGGCGCGGCGCCGAAGCCCACCTTCAAGGACGTGGCCTGGCCCAAGGGGGTGACTGCGCACCGGCCCTTCATGGGCAACGACCTCAAGCCATCGACCGCATGGCACGTCGACTTCCAGGACGTGAACAATGATGGGCTGGCCGACCTGTTCATCGCCAAGGGCAATGTCTCCGCGATGCCGGACTTCGCCATGAAGGATCCGAACAATCTTCTCGTCCAGGGCAAGGATGGCAAGTTCATCGAGATGGCCGAGAAGGCGGGCGTCGCCTCAACCGAGACCGCGCGGGGCGGGGCACTCGTCGACTTCAACCTCGATGGCCTCGTCGACCTGCTCGTCGTCAACCGCAATTCGCCGTCGCAGATCTGGCGCAATGTCACGTCAGGGGCAGGCAACTGGATAGAGGTGACGCTCGAGGCACCGGGCTCCAACGTCAACGCCATCGGCGCCATGGTCGAGGTGAAGACCGATCTGGGCACCCAGACCCGCGAGGTTACCTCGGGCGGCGGCCACGTCTCCGGCCAGTCGGGATGGGTGCATTTCGGCATCGGCGAGGCCACGGCAGCGCAGGTCCGCGTGCGCTGGCCGGGCGAGGACTGGGGCACGACCTATGCGGTGGACGCCAATGGCTTTGCCATTCTCGACAAGACGGCCGCCACCGCAACCGCCTGGACGCCGCCGCGTTGACCACTGCTGGCACGGAGCCACACCTGGCATTGACGTCATCCCGGCTTTCGCCGGGATGACGACCGAGCAGGATGTGAGATCAGGCACTTGGCCGAGCCATTCACGGCAAGCTGATTTTCATTTGCGCTCTGCCCGCCTAAGAGGGGTGGAGACGGAGACGGATCGATGCACCTGAAACTCACGCGCCGCAGCTTTGCGGGCCTTCTGGGCCTGACACCCTTCCTCTCGACCGCACGCGCCGAAGAAAGCTGGGCTGACATCGAGGCAAAGGCCAGGGGCCAGACCGTCTATTTCAACGCCTGGGCCGGCTCGCCGCAGGTCAATGCCTATATCGCCTGGGTGGCAGACGAGCTGAACACGCGTTACGGCATCGCGCTCACGCATGTGAAGCTCACCGACACGGCGGAGGCGGTGCGCCGCGTGCGGGACGAAGTGAGGGCCGGAAAAGATGGCAGCGCCGACCTCATCTGGATCAACGGCGAGAATTTTCACGTGATGAAGGAAGAGCAGTTGCTCTTCGGCCCCTTCACCGAGGATCTGCCCAATTTCGCCTTGGTCGACATCGACGGCAAGCCGACGACGCGCGTCGACTTCGCGGAGGGCACCGAGGGGCTCGAATCGCCCTGGGGCATGGCACAGCTGACCTTCTTCGCCGATGGCGCCAAGCTCGACACGCCGCCGATGTCGATGATGGAACTCCTCGACCTCGCGAAGGAAGAGCCGGGCCGCATCATCTATCCGGCACCTCCCGACTTCCACGGGAACACCTTCATCAAGCAGGCGCTGGCCGAAACCATCGAGGACCGCACGCTGCTGCCCGTGTCGATCGACAAGGCGATATTCACCGAAGCATCAAAGCCGCTGTTCGAATACCTCGACCAGCTGCACCCCAGCCTGTGGCGCGAGGGCAAGCAGTTCCCGCAATCGCAGGCGCAGGTGACGCAGATGCTGGCCGATGGCGAGTTGCTGATGGGCCTTACCTTCAACCCCAATGAACCCGCGAACCTGGTGATGGCGGGAACATTGCCCGACACCACCATCGCCTGGCAGAACCGCGACGGCAGCATCGGCAACACGCATTTCGTGGCGATTCCGATCAACTCGACATCGACGGCCGCAGCACAGGTGACGGCGAACTTCCTGCTCTCGCCGGAGGCGCAGGCCCGCAAGGCCGACCTCAAATTGTGGGGCGATCCCACCGTGCTGGACATGGACAAGCTCAACCCCTCCCAGCGCGCCCTCTTCAACCATGCCAAGGTGGCGGGCTCAGTGAAGAAACCCGCCCGCACCATCCCCGAGCCGCATGGCAGCTGGGTGCCGCTGCTCGAGGCGGCATGGCTCGAACGCTACGGCGCATGAACAGGCTCGGCGCGGCACCGCTGGCGCTGCTGTGGGCGTTGCCGCTGCTGTTGTCACTCGCCATGCTTCTGCCTGCGGCAAGCGACGGCGCAGCCTGGCACATGGCGCTCGCGCATCCGCAATTGTGGCCGGCACTGGCGCTGTCGCTTGCGACGGGTGCCGTCTCCACGCTCATCGCCCTGGCGATCAGCCTGTTGCTGATCGGCGGACTTTCCCGCAGCGCCATGTGGAACAGGCTGCAGGCCGTGGCGGCGACGGGACTTGCCATTCCGCATCTCGCCTTCGCCATCGGCTTCGGCTTCCTGATCATGCCGTCGGGCCTCATCGCGCGGCTGTTCGTGGGTGGTGATGCGCCGCCGTACTGGGTGAGCGTGCAGGACCCGTGGGGTGTGGCACTCACGCTGGCGCTGGCGCTGAAGGAGGTACCCTTCCTGCTCACCGCCGGTTTCGCGGTGTTGTCACGTGGCGATGCGGCGGCACGGCTCAGGGCCGAAGCCCGCACGGCGGCGAGCCTCGGCCATGCGCCGGGTTCCGCCTTCCTGCGCGTCGTGCTGCCGCCGCTGATGAAGGAGCTGCGCTGGCCGCTGGTCATCGTCTTCGTCTATGGCGCGACGGTCGTCGACATGGCGCTGGTGCTGGGGCCCACCCAGCCGCCGACTCTTGCCGTGGTCATCTGGCATGCGCTCAACAATGCCGAGCCGATGACGAACGGCATGGGCCTCGTCATGACCCTGCTGCTGACGGGGGCTTTGGCAATCGTGCTCGCCGCCGTCGCGCTGCTGAAGCGTGCCGGACGCAATGCCACCCACCGCATGCTGACGGCAGGTCCCTCGCTGCTGCAGCGTCCGCGCGCCACGGCCCTTGTCATCGGGCTGGCCGTAACAGCGATGCTCGCGCTGGCGCTGCTCGTCCTCGTGCTGCTCTCCCTTGCGCCACGGTGGCCCTACCCGGCCCTGCTGCCGGCCGCCGTGGATGCCTCTGCCTGGATGGCGGTATCGCCTGCACCCCTGTGGCTGAGCCTGTTGCTGGCGCTGGCCGCAACCGCAGTGGCGGTGGCGAGTACGGTGCTGTGGTTCGAAACGCAAGACCGCAATCGAGACCGCTGGGTGATCGGGCTTGCGCTTGTGGCGCTGGCATTGCCGCAGCTTGCCAGTGCCGGAGGGCAATACCGGCTGCTCCTGCCGCTCGGCCTCACCGGCACGCTGTTCGGGCTGTTCCTCGCCCATCTGACACCAGTCGCGGCCTATGTGCTGATCGTGCTCGCCGGGCCCTACCGCGCCTTTGACGGGCGCTACATCGCGGCGGCCCGCGCTCTCGCCGCCTCGCAACTCTCGGCGTGGGCACGCGTGAAGCTGCCGTTGCTGAAGGCGCCGCTGCTCATCGCGGCAGCCATCGGCTTCGCGGTGTCGATCGCGCAATTCGTGCCGGCACAGCTCATTGCCGCGGGGCGTTTCAGCACACTGCCGATGGAGGCGGTGACGCTGGCTTCGGGCGGTAACCGTCCGCTCACCGCCGCCTTCGCGCTGGCACTCACGGTGCCGCCGCTCGTCGCCTTCCTCGCCGCGGCCCTGCTAGGGAGGCCCAGATGGCGCTGAGACTGGAGACTGTATCCATCAGGATTGGCGGGCAGCCGCTCATCGCACCCGTCTCGCTCATCGTCGCGCCGGGCGAGACGGTGACGCTGATGGGGGCGAGCGGGTCGGGCAAGTCGACGCTCCTCTCCTTCATCGCGGGCGATCTCACGAGCCCCTTCACGACCTCGGGCAATGTGAGCCTCGACGGCAATTCGCTCGACGGACTGCCGCCGGAGACGCGGCGCATCGGGCGGCTGTTCCAGGACGACCTTCTCTTCCCGCATCTCACCGTGGCGGAGAACCTGCTGTTCGGTATGCCGCGCGGGCCGCGTCCGGAGCGGCTGGCGAAGGTGGAAGCTGCGCTTGCCGAAGCGGAGCTATCGGGCTTCGGCGACCGTCCGCCACACACGCTCTCGGGCGGGCAGCGGGCGCGGGTGTCGCTGATGCGGGCACTGGTGGCGGAGCCTCATGCCATGCTGCTGGACGAGCCCTTCAACAAGCTGGACGCCGAGCTGCGGCAAAGCCTGCGCAGCTTCGTGTTCGAGCACATCGCGGCGCGACGCATTCCCTGCCTGATGGTGACGCATGACATGGCCGACGTGCCCGCAAATGGCCGCCTTCTGCTGCTAAAACACGCCACGGTGACCCATGCTTGACCGCCTGACGCTAAGCCTCGTGAAGCCTGCCGTGGACGCTGCCGCGCAGTGGCTTTCAAAACGCGGCTTCACCGCCGACCAGGTGACGCTGGCGGGCTTTGCGCTGGGCCTGCTGGCGGCGGTGCTGGTCGCCTCCGGCCACAGCCTGCTCGCCGTCATCCCGCTTCTTGCCAACCGGGCGCTGGACGGCATCGACGGTGCGCTGGCGCGGCTCTCGACCACCTCGGAGCGCGGTGCTTTCCTGGACATCTCGCTCGACTTCGTCTTCTACGCGGCGATCCCGCTGGCCTTCGGCTTCGCTGCGCCGGAGCAGAATGCGCTCGCCGCCGCAGCACTGCTCGCCGCCTTCGTGGTGACGGGCACGAGCTTCCTCGCCTTCGCGGTGCTGGCCGAGAAGCGCGGGCTGAAGAGTGCAACCTATCCGTCGAAGGCCTTCTATTATCTCGGCGGATTGACGGAAGGCACGGAGACGATCCTCTGCTTCCTCGCCATGTGCCTGTGGCCTGAGCACTTCACCGGGCTTGCCTATTTCTACGCCATGCTCTGTGTACTGACGTCCGCGACGCGCCTTCACGCCGGCTGGAAGGCCTTCGGCTGAAAAAAATTGGCCTGCGGGTCAAAAAATCCTTGCATGTGACAGCGAACGAGCACATATCGCTTTCGCCCAAAGTCGCACGTGCCCCAAGGATTTCCCCAAAGCAACGACGGTGCGGGCTTTTTGGTCTCTGCCGGCTCCTCAAAAGGCCGGGGTTACTGAGAGGCACCACTTTCCTTGCCCCATGTGCGATTGGGACTGTCCCGATCAAGCCAAGGCGAACGTCAGTCTGATCTGAGCGTTTCCGCGTCTCCACAGCGCGGGGCGACCGTGATCATTCTGGCGCAGGCAACGCTTAACTTTGATTCGGGGAGATACCCACATGGCTGCCACCGCCCGCATTCTCGACTTCCTGCGTGACCAACGTCCCGAAGGCCCGTGCCTCGTGGTCGATCTCGAAGTCATTGCCGACAACTTCCGCGCCTTCCGCCGCGCCATGCCGGACACCCGCATCTTCTACGCGGTGAAGGCCAACCCGGCGCCCGAGGTCCTGAAGATGCTGGCCGACATGGGCTCGTGCTTCGACACCGCTTCGGTGGCCGAGGTCGAGATGGCGCTGGCTGCCGGCGCCACCCCGGACCGCATCTCGTTCGGCAATACCATCAAGAAGGAGCGCGACATCGCGCGCGCCCACGCCCTTGGCGTCAAGCTCTTCGCCGTCGATTCAGGTGAGGAAGTGGAGAAGGTCGCCCGCGCAGCGCCTGCTGCGAGCGTGTTCTGCCGCATCCTCACCGATGGTGCCGGCGCCGAGTGGCCGCTGTCGCGGAAGTTCGGCTGTGAGCCCGCCATGGCGGTGGACGTGCTGATGCACGCCCATGCCCTTGGCCTCGAGGCCTATGGCATCTCCTTCCACGTCGGCTCGCAGCAGACGCGTCTGGCCGCCTGGGACTCCGCACTCGAAGAGTCGAAGGCGATCTTCGATGCCATGCAGGCGCGCGGCATCACCTTGAAGATGGTGAACCTCGGCGGCGGTTTCCCGACCAAGTACCTGAAAGAGGTGCCGGGCACGGGCAGCTACGCCAACGCCATCCACGAGGCGCTGACCAAGCACTTCGGCAACGCGATCCCCGAGACCATCATCGAGCCGGGCCGCGGCATGGTGGGCAATGCGGGTGTCGTCAAGGCGGAGGTCGTGCTGATCTCGAAGAAGCACGCCAACGACAACATCCGCTGGGTCTACCTCGACATCGGCAAGTTCGGCGGCCTCGCCGAGACGATGGACGAGGCGATCCGCTACCCGATCGTGACGGCGAAGGACGGTGACGAGAAGACTCCTTGCGTGATCGCGGGCCCGACCTGCGACTCGGCCGACGTGCTCTACGAGAAGACGCCTTACGACCTTCCCGTGACGCTCTCGGTGGGTGACGAGGTTCTGATCGAGGCCACCGGCGCCTACACGACGACCTATGCGGCCGTCGCCTTCAACGGCTTCGCGCCGCTCAAGTCCTACGTCATCTGACGTAACTCACACTCCAGTCGCCCCCGGCACGTGCCGGGGGACCTCCCAATTGCTTTGGTTTCCGGCGCGTATCCGCCGGGATGACAGGAAGGCTTATCCCATGACCATGATCCGCACCGAGACCGCCACCGATGCCGCCGCCCGCGAGCGCCTGCTCGACCGCGCCTTCGGCAAGACGCGCCGCCGCAAGACCTCCGAGCGCATCCGCGAGGGGCGTCTTCCGTCGGAAGGCCTCGCCTTCACCGCGGTGGACGACAAGGGCAAGCTCCTCGGCACCATCCGCCTGTGGGACGTGGTGGCGGGCTCGGCCGGCCATGCGCTGCTGCTGGGACCCTTGGCTGTTGACTGCAAGCAGCAGGGCAATGGCATTGGCGCGGCGCTGATGCGCCATACCCTGGCGGAGGCGAAGATGCTCGGCCATGCGGCCATCATCCTGGTGGGTGATGCGCCTTACTATGCGCGCTTCGGCTTCAATGGTGCTCTCGTGGCGGATCTGCATCTGCCGGGCCCCGTCGAGCGGGCGCGTTTCCTGGGGATCGAGCTGATCCCCGGCGCCCTTGATGGCGCGGAAGGCCTGGTTGCCGGCTGCGGCCGGCTCGAGGCGCTTCAGCAGGAAGCTGCATAGCGCGCGCCGCAAGGCGTTCGCTTCTGCAAGTCAAGCTTCCTTCCAGCCCCGGGCGCGCGTTACCGCTGTGGCGAAGCGGCTGCGTGCCTCGTGGCCATAAGTCCCCACCGGCCTCACACTGCTGACGGGCGTCGGCAATTCGGGAAGAGTTGCCGCCCCCAGCCCCCGCATCGCCATGCGGGCGGTTCCCAGCGCCGTGAGGTCGGTGGCGGACGGAACGATGATCGTCAGCCCCGTCACGTCCGCCAGCACCTGCAGCAGATAGGGGTTCCGCGCCATGCCGCCGTCGACTGAGACGGCAGCACCCAGCGGCAGCAGCGCGCCCATCGCCGCGATGACCTCTGCGGCACGCAGCGCCACGCCCTCGATCAGGCTCTGCATCAGGTCGGCGCGCGTCGTATCCAACCCCAGCCCGATCCATAGTCCTGATGCCGAGCGGTCCCAGTGCGGACAGGCGAGTCCGGAGAGGGCCGGCACGAAGGCGAGGTCGCGCAGGATGGCGGGATCTTTCTCGAAGGCGCTGATCTCGGCATAGTCCGCGAACAGGCCAAGCTGCTTCGCCCAATTCACCGCCGAGGCCGCGTTGTAGACGCCGCCTTCGAGTGCGAAGTGAGGCCTGTCACGCAACTGTTGCCACGCCACCGTGGGCACGATGCCGAAGCGGCTGCCGTTCACCCGCTCCGCACCTGCAATGGCCAGCGCAAAGGCGCCGGTGCCGAAGGTGATCTTCACGTCACCGACATTGGCGCAGCCATGGCCGAAGAGGGCTGCTTGCTGGTCGACGAGGCTCGCCGTCACCGGCACGCCCTTGTGTTCACCGAAGGGACCGGTCGAGGGCCTGATTTCGGGGAGGCACTCCATGGGCACGCCGAAGAGATCGCAGAGCCCCGCATCCCACTGGAAGCTGTCGAGCGACATCAGGCTGGTGCGCGAGGCATTGGTGACATCGGTGACGAATTCACCGGTGAGACGCGCGAGGAAGAAGGCTTCCGAGGTACCGAGCCTGAGGCGCTTCTGCTTCAGCAGCTCCTTGGCCTCCGGCACATGGTCGATGAACCAGCGGAGTTTCGCGGCGGAGAAATAGGGGTCGAGCGGCAGGCCCGCGACCGACTGCGTCAGTTCTTCGGCACCTTCCGCCTTCAGCCGCTCCGTCACATGCTTGGTGCGGTCATCCTGCCAGACGATGGCGTTGTGGATGGGTCGCCCGGTGCTCGCATCCCATGCAATGACGGTTTCGCCCTGGTTGTCGATGCCGATGGCATCGACCTTGCCCGCCGCGGCGATGGCGTCAGTCACGTGGCGCAGCAGTTCCTCCGGATCGTGCTCGACGTAGCCCGGCTGCGGATAGAATTGCGCGTGCTCGAAAGCGGCGATGGACTCGAAGCGGCCTGCATCATCGTAGACATAGGACTTGGTGCCGGTGGTGCCCTGATCGACCGCGACGACCTTCATGCCGAACCCCTTGCAACCTGCTCCGCGATGGCGCGGCCCTCGCGCCAGCAGGCGCCTGACGTCTTGAGGTCACCATGGACATTACCGGCGAGCGTGACCTGAGGCCGGTTCACCAACAGCGCGGCCTCGGGCACCCATTCACCGGTGAAGATCACGCCGTCGCAGGCGATATGTTCACGCTTGCCGTTGCGCTCGATCTCCACCGCCTCGACCTGCCCGCGGCCTTCGATGGCGATGAGGCTGGTGCGGGTCCACACCGGAACGCCATAGACCAGCTTCGCGATGAGATCGCCCGGGCGCGGTGCTGAGATTCGGTCCTTCGCCTCGATCATCGCGACTGGCCTGATGCCAATGTGGCGGCAGGTGAGAATGGCGGAGAAGGACACCAATTCACTGCCGATGATGACGGGTCGATCGAATGGCTTGAAATTCTGTAGATAGACATTGGCCTGCAGCGCGCCCGTGGTCATCACGCCGCGCGGACGTGCGCCGCCGACGAGGCGGGCGCTGCGCGGCGTCTCGCGCGTGCCGGTGGCAAGGATGATCCTGCCCGCCGCCATCTCGCTGATGCCGTGCTGGTTCTGCACGCGCAGCACGTCACCATCGATGCCGAGCACCGTGTGGCCGGTACGGAGGTCGAGGCCCTTCGAGTCGTCGCGCAATTGCGCGGCAAAGCCCGGGCCCGTCCAGATGCGGCGGTGGCTTTCCCAGCCAAACCCCAGGTGCCCGCAATGGCGCGGCACGCCGCCAGCCTGTTGCTCGCGCTCCAGCACGGTGGCGGCGATGTCGAGTTCGGAAAGCCGCCGTGCGGCGGAAAGCCCTGCAGGCCCGCCACCGATGATGACGACGTCACGCCGCTCCATGGGTCTTCTCCCGGAACAGCGCCTCGACATGGCCGGAACAGTTGAAGCCCTGGCAGCGCCCCATCATGGCGCGCGTGCGGCGCTTGAGGCCGCCGAGATCTCCGGCGGGAAGCGCACCTTCTAGGGCGGCCAGGATTTCGCCGCGCGTCACGCGCTCGCAGTGGCAGACGATCTCACCACCTTCCATATAGGGACGCGGCCGCTCCTCCGTGAGGTTGGGCACCGGCGTCCAGATCGGGTCAGGTGCATTTGGCAGCGTGCCGAAATGCGTGACGTAGAGCCCCGCCACATGCTGCGCGATGCCGAGGCTGGCGGTGAGGCCGGTAGAGCGGATGCCGCCCACGGTGATCCAGCCGCGATCAGCCAGCGCCTCGATCACATAATCCTTGTGTTCGGTGGCGGGCCGGAGCCCGGCATAGGTTGCATTGACGCCGATCCCATCGAGCCCGGGCACCATCTGCAGCGCGCGCGCCTTGAGGCGTTCGAGCGTGGCCGTGTCGGTGGCCGCCACCTCGCGCTCGGTCACGTCTTCCGCCGTGGGGCCGATGGCGAGGTTGCCGTAGGCGGTGCGGAACAGGACGACACCCTTGGTGCGCTCGGTCGGCACTGGCAGGATGATGGCATTCACGAGCTTCGAGGCTTCCTTGTCGAACACCACGAACTGGCCCCGGCGCGGCGTGATGGTGAAGGGCGAGACCCGCGCGATCACCTCCACGAGGTCGCCGAAGTTTCCCGCTGCGTTGATGACGACCCGCGCGGTGACGGCGCCTGCCGTGCTGTGGAGCGTCCATGCGCCATTCGAATAGTCGCCGCCCGTCACCTCCGCATTGCGCAGGATCACAGCGCCATGGGCCAGCGCCTGATGCGCATAGGCGAGCGGGGCGGACCATGCGTCGATGATGTGTTCGCCCGGCACCAGCACGGCGGCCTTGGCTGCGGGCGACAATTGCGGTTCGAGTCTCAGCAGCTCCTCGCGCGACACGTGGCGCACATCGGCAACGCCATTGGCATGGGCCTTGGCCACGATGCCGTCGAGCTTCGCCTGTTCCTCTGGACTCCACGCCACGACAAGTGCCGTGCTCTTCACCAGCGGCAGGTTCAGCTTGTCACGAATATCGAGATACTCGGCATAGCCCGCCTGCATGCAGGCAAGCTCGGTGCTGCCCGTCGGCGCGTCGAAGCCCGTATGCAGCAGCGCGCTGTTGCCTTTGGAGGCGCCGTTCAGGATATCCGCGCCGCGTTCCAGCAGAACACAGGACAGGCCCGACATGCACAGGCGGCGCAGGATGGCGAGGCCCACCACGCCGCCGCCGATCACCGCAATGTCGAAGCTCCGCTGCATGATGCTGATCCTAGCGTGAAAAGAAGAGGGCGGCCAATGGGCCGCCCTCATATTCGTGTCTCGTGCCGTGATCAGGCGGCGGTGAAGCCGTTGTCCACGAAGAGGTGCGTGCCGTTGACGAAGCTCGCATCGTCGCTTGCCAGAAAGAGTGCGGCGCGGGCCACCTCTTCCGGTTCGCAGATGCGGCCCTGCTGTACGGCGAGTGCCGCCTCGGAGGTGTCGACCCCAAGCTTCTGCAATTCCGCCACTTCGCGAAGTCCGTGCGGCGTCCTCACGAAGCCCGGGCACACGGCGTTGCAGCGGATGTTCCTGTCACGGAACTCCACCGCAATGGCGCGGGCGAACATGTGGCAGGCGCCCTTGGTCGTGTCGTAGAGCACTTCCATGGGAGTTCCTGCCACCGCCGAGATCGACGAGGTGCAGACGATGGAACCGCCGCCCGCCGCGATCATCTGCGGCAGGACGGCCCTGGTGACGAGGAACATGCTCTTGACGTTGATGTCGGTGAGCCTGTCCCATTCCTCTTCGGTGGTCTCGAGGAACGGCTTGATGACGATCGAGCCTGCGTGGTTGAACAGCACGGTGATGGGGCCGAGCCTGGCGCTCACCTCATCCACCGCCTTCTTCACCTCGTCGGCCCTGGAGACGTCGGCCTGAACGAAGCAGGCCTTGCCGCCAGCGCGCTCAATGTCCGCCACCGCCTCGAGCCCGGCCTTGGCGTTGATGTCGAGAATGCCGACACGAGCGCCTTCCGCCGCGAAGAGACGGGAGGCAGCGCCCCCCATGCCGGTGGCCCCGCCGGATATCAGGGCCACCTTGTTGTCAAGCCTGCCCAAGATCAGCGGCTCTCGAGCTTGGCTTCCATCTTGGCGATCTCCGCCTGGCGGCGGGCGATTTCGTCACCCATCGGCGGGCCCTTGAAGCGGCGGCCTTCGAAGGCAACCCAGGCAAGGATCAGCAGACCGTAGAAGGCGACCGTGTAGTAGATCAGGCCGGGCACGAAGGTATCACCGGTGATCGAGGGCACGAATGCGTGGCCACCGATGATGATGCCGATGGTGCCGATCGCGACGATGATGGCGAAGATCTTCGACAGTCCGCCGAGGCGGAACTTGCCGTAGGTCGTCCAGGTCTTGCCTTCGGCGAAGAAGCCGGCAACCACCGGCATGCCGTAGGACATGTAGAGATACATGGCGCAACCCGTCGACAGCGCCGCGAAGGCGTTGAGCGGCGTGGTGATCACCACAAGCAGGAAGGTGACGATGCCGGTGAACCAGATCGCCGCCGTGGGCGTGCGGTAGGTCTTGGAGACGTGGGCGAGCTGGTGCGGCAGGCCACGGTCACGCGCGAAGGCATAGATCATGCGCGAGGTCGAGGTGAGGCCCGACAGCGCACAGAAGAAGTTGGCGAGGATGATGCCGATGGCGCAGATCTTGCCGAGGAAGCTCGGCATGATCAGCGTGTTGAACAGCACCGCGAAGGAGCTCCAGCCAAGGATCGCCATGTCGGCGGGCGTCGGCCCTCCGGGGATGGCGGCAAGCTGGTCCATGATCTCCTTCGAAACCATCGTCTGGTTCGGGTCGGCCGCCAGCGTCGTGTAGACGGCGGGCAGTGCCATGACCATGCCGAGCGCCAGCGCGAAGCCGAATACGAGGGACCAGAACACCGAGGTGAGCATGCCCTTGTGCACGGTGTTCTGCGCATCCTTGGTTTCTTCCGAGGTATGCGCGGAGGCGTCGAAGCCGGTGATGGTGAAGAGCGGATAGAGGAAGCCCATCAGCACGGCGATGAAGATGCCGGTTTCAGGCGCAACGCCGCCGCCCGCCGCACCCGTCTTGTTGACGAAGGCGAAGGCGTGTCCGAAATCCCAGCTCGGCACATGCATGAACAGCAGTCCGACCAGAATGACGGTGATGACGAGGATCAGATAGCCCGAGAAGTCCGTCAGGATCGTGGTGAGCCGGATGCCGAAGTGGTTCAGCGCGCACTGGGCGATGGTGATGGCGGCGATCCAGGTGAACATCGTGGTGTTCGTCCAGGTCGAGACGTCCCAGCCCAGCATGCCGCTGAAGAACAGATCGCGGATGAAGGTATAGAGAATGACGTTCACCGCCGGGATGACGAAGAGCAGGCCCAGCAGATTGGTATAGGCGGTGAGCCAGCCCCAGAACTTGCCGCCGAGGATCGACGACCAGTGGTAGAGGGAGCCCGCCGTCGGATAGGCCGAGGCGATCTGGCCGAGCGAGGCGGCCACGATCAGCGCATAGATGCCGCCGAGGATCCAGCAGATGGTCGCCGTCCACGGGCCAACCGTCGACATGGCGATCGGGAAGGACGCGAGACCGCCCGAAATGATGCAGATGATGGAAAACGAAATGGCGAAGCTCTGGAACGTTCCCATGCGTCGCGACAACTCCTGGGCATAGCCCATGGAGTGGAGGACCTTCTCGTCCTCCGTCAAATGATGATGTTCGGCCATAAAGGCATCTCCCCCACGCCATCGGGGCAACTTGGCGCGTTGTCTTGTTTGTGATGTGCGGAATCACCGGCTTGAACCAGCGAACCCCTCTTCCCCACTGGTCATTCTGTAACGGAAATTACAATCGGTCAACGTGCCGTAACTGATCGCAAAGCGGGCAACTGTGCCTTTTGGCGGGCAGGGGCGGCCGTTCGAATGAGCTTTCCTCACGTCAAGCAAGGGCCTAATCTCGCGCCATGGTCCGCCGCCACTATGATTTGCCCTCGCTCAATGCACTCGCCGCCTTCGAGTCGGCGGCGCGACACCTGAGCCTGACACGGGCCGCAACAGAGCTCAGCGTGACGCCTGGGGCTGTCTCCAAGCAGGTGAAGGCGCTGGAGGACCAGATCGGGCGGCCACTGTTCCTGAGGCTCCACCGCGCGCTGGAGCTGACGCCCGAGGGGCATGCCGTCTACCAGAGCCTGAAGGATGCCTTTGAGCGGGTCTCCGCCACCATTCGGCAGGTGGGACTATCGGGCAGCCCGCGCTCGGTGTCGATCGGCACCACCATGGCCTTTGCGCAGCTCTGGCTAATGCCGCGGCTCGGCGATTTCTGGACACGCCACCAGGACATCGTGCTCGACCACATCATCTCCGACCGCGCCAATGAGCCAAACCGTGCCGGTGTTGACCTGCGCGTGCGCTATGGCGACGGCAACTTCACCGACGAGACCTCCACGCTACTGTTCGGCGACCGCATCATCGCGGTGGCGGCGCCTTCCTTCCTCGCGCGCCACAAGGTGAAGAGCATGCAGGACCTGTCGTCCTTGCCGCTGCTCTCGGTCGAGGGCGTCGACTGGACATGGACGACATGGGCAGATTTCCTGAAAGCGGCGGGCGCCCCGCACCGCAAGCTCAACGTGCGGCGCTTCAACTCCTATGTGATCGCGTTGCAGGCGGCACAGGCGGGCCAGGGCGTGGCGCTGGGCTGGATGAGCCTGGTGAAGCCACTGCTGGCACAAAAACTTCTGGCCAAGGCGAGCCCGGCTGAAGTCGCGGCTCCACAGTCCTTCTATCTCACCTGGCCCACGCGCCAGCCGCTCAAGCCCGAGGCGGAAATCCTGCGGGACTGGCTGCTGGCCCAGGTTGCTTGAGTTCATCTCAACCGATCATCGCGAAAGCCTCGCTTGAAGGGCGCGCGTCGGAAGCGTTCTATGGCGCCTCCGATCAGGAGACGCATGATGACTGACGCCAGCACCGCCACGCCCCAGGCCGCCCCTTCGCGCCGTGCTGGCGGGCGCGACGGCAGGCGTGCGCTGCGGGCCACACCCATGGCCTCCTTCCCCACGCTGGTGCGGGAAATCCCGGTCTACAACCTCGTGCCCGACGAAGCGGTGGAACTGATCCACGACGAATCGATGAATATCCTCGAGGAGGTGGGCTGCGAGTTCCGCGACGACGAGGCGATTGCCATGTGGAAGGCAGCCGGCGCCAATGTGACCGGCACGCGCGTCCGGATCGACCGCGGCCTGTTGATGAGCCTCATCGCCACGGCGCCTTCGGAGTTCACGCTCAATGCCCGCAACCCGGAGCGCACCGTCAGGGTGGGTGGCCGTAACCAGGTCTTCGTGCCCATGTATGGGGCGCCCTATGTGCGCGACCTCGACAATGTGCGCCGCTATGGCGCGCTCGAGGACCTCAACAACTTCCACAAGCTCGCCTACATGCTTCCCGCACTCCATTCCTCGAGCTCGATCTGCGTCGAGCCGATGGAAATCCCCGTGCCAAAGCGCCACCTGCACATCATCCACTCCGCGCTGACCTATTCCGACAAGCCCTTCATGGGCATCGTCACCTCGAAGGAGCGCGCGGAAGACGTGATGAAGATGTCGGGCATCGTGTTCGGCGAAGACTATGTGAAGGACAACACGGTGGTCGTCTCGATCACCAACTGCAATTCACCTTTGGTGTGGGACGCGACCATGCTGGATGCGATGAAGGTCTATGCCGCGCACAACCAGCCCGTCATCTGCGCGCCCTTCGCGCTGTGCGGCGCCTCGACGCCCGCCTCTGCCGTGGGTGCCGTGGCGCAGGTCAATGCCGAAGCACTCGCCGGTGTGGCCTTCACCCAGCTGATCCGCGCAGGCTCGCCCGTCATCTATGGCCAGTTCATGGTGGCGGTGGACATGAAGTCGGGAGCACCCATGGGTGGCACGCCCGAAGCCGCACAGATGATGTATCTGATGGGCCAGCTGGCGCGGAAGTATAATCTGCCATGGCGCACCTCGGGCTTCCACGTCGGCTCCAAGCTCAATGATGCGCAGGCGGGCTATGAATCGAACATGCTGATGCATGCGGCGATCCTCTCGGGCGCCAACTACATCTGGCATGTGGCGGGCTGGCTCGAAGCGGGACTGTGCTGCGATTACTCCAAGTTCGTGACGGACGCCGAGCAGCTGGTGGGCTGGTACAAATATGCCGGGGGCGTGTCCTTCACCGACTTCAAGGAGGCGATGGCGGCGGTGCGCGAGGTGGGGCCGCAGGGCCACTTCCTCGGCACGCAGCACACGCTGGAGCATTTCGAGAAGGCCTTCTTCAGCCCCTCCATCATGGACTTCAACTCCTTCGAGCAGTGGTCGGCCGAGGGTGCGAAGGACCACGCCACGCGCGGCCGCGACAAAGCGCGCCTCATGCTGCAGAATTACGAGCCGCCGACGCTCGATGAAGGCATCGCCGAGGGCCTGCGCGACTTCATCGCGAAGCGTGAGGAAGTGCTGCCCGACACCGTCAGCTGAGGCCATTGGCGGGGCGGGTGCCCGCGTGCTAGCACGGCATCATGCTTGCCGATTTCATCACCTCCGCCATTGCCACGCTGCTGATCGTCGCCGACCCGGTGCTGCTGAGTGCGCTGTTCCTCGGCATCACCCATGGCATGACCAAGGAACACCGGCGCGAGGTGGCGATCCGCGGCTCCATCATTGCCTTCTGCATCCTGCTGGCGGCGGGGCTGGGCGGCGCGAAGCTGCTCGACCTTCTCGGCATTTCTCTCTCGGCCTTCCGCATTGCCGGAGGCCTGCTGCTGCTATCGGCGGCGGCGGAGATGGTGTTCGACCGGCGCGGCGAGCGCCTCAAATCCACGGTCGAGCAGGCGATCACCATCGACCACGTGAAGAACATCGCTGCCTTCCCGCTGGCCATTCCGCTGATGGCGGGTCCTGGCGCCATCACGGCCATGATCCTGCTGGCGGGCCGCGCCGAGGGCCGCGTGACGTGGCTCGTCTCGCTCTACGGCGTGGCGGCGCTGGTCATGGCCGCCTGCTGCGTGGCCTTCCTGATGGCCGAGCGCATCTCGCAGCTGATGGGCGTCACCGGCCGCGCGGTGCTGACGCGGCTTCTCGGCATCATCCTCGCGGCACTCGCGGTGCAGTTCGTGATCGACGGCGTCTCCGCCATCACGCCGTGGCACGCGGCAGGCTGAGCCTGGGAAGCAGTTTCGTCGCGATGAAGCCCATCGCCACCAGCACCAGCGAGACCAGAGCCCACACCGCAACGACCAGCCATTCACCGACTCCGGTTCCGACAGAGGCGAGCCATGAGGCCCATTCGATGAACAGCGGGTCTGCCGGCACGATGTCGGCATTGCTGGCGACGATGCCGCCTGCCACGCCGATGAGGCCATGGGTGATCCAGGCGACCAGTGACCAGAGGGCAAGGACAAGGCCGGTGAGGCCCCAGACGAGCGTCTTCATCGATGTGTCTCCGCGAGGTGCTGCCGCAGCAGGTTGAGGTTGCGCGTGTTGGCCTTGAAGGCCATGTCGAACAGGAAGCCGACCACGGGGATTGCGCCAACGGCGGTGTCGGCTGCGATGTTGAGGCCCATGCGGGTGAGCAGGCGCTTGGGAACGCCATGGCGCACGGCTTCGCCGATCACATAGAGGGACATGCCGGTGCCGACGAGCGTGCCAACACCGGGCACGAGGCTCAGCACGCCGTCGGCTCCCACGCTGCGCGAGGTGCCGGGAATGCGCAAAGCCGAGTCGGAAAACCAGGCGAGCCATTCGAGGCGCTCCAGGGTGCCCTGTGGTGTGAGGTCTATTGTGATCGAGGGGCTGGTCATTCGCGTTCATCTCCCAGATTGCGGCGCAACGCGCCTCCAAGGTGGAAGAGTCCGACATCGCAGCCTGAAGGCTGCCAGAGGGGCCCGGACCCATCGCATCATCATGTGGAGACGCGCCGCGCGGGGACAAGGAGTCCGCGCAAAAAAGAGGGGTGAACGGCAGCAACCAACAACCGCTCACCCCCGAGCCGGCCTCAAGCCGGGACGCTCCGAGTACTCTTCGCTTGAGAATGGGAGGACCCAAGAAAGACGTGTGCGCCGATTTGTGCGATGCAAACATAATGCCAGTCCGCTGACATGCTGCAAAAATGAACTCATAGTCTGTAATAGAGTGGTAATTTATAGATAAAGACTCTTTAATTATAAAGGGCGACGGGGTTGCCTGCCCATCCATTGTGCAATGCAGCGCAAAACCTTTCGGCAATCAGGCAAAAAAGAGGGGTGAGCAGCAGTGCCGCCCACCCCAGCTGACGATCCGTCAGACGACACGAGTGCTCTTGGCTGAGAATGGGAGGACCCAGTAAGACGTGTGCGTTGATCAGGGCTTCGCAAGTCGCGTGCCAGACAGGCAAGCCATTGAAACCGCTCAGTCAACGTGATTGCAGCTCCACCGGCTGCCCGCGGCTTCGGCATCCCACCGCCAGATTTTGAGGCAGATCAGACCGGCTTGTTCCTTTTCATCCAGTCGACAAAGCGACCAAGCGCCTCTTCAAGCGGGCCGAGGTCCTTGAGGTAGCACATGCGCAAATGGCCCTCGCCGCCGAGGCCGAAGGTGCTGCCGGGCGCGAAGCCCACCTTGGCCTCGTCGATCAGGCGGCGCACCGTGGCGGCCGAATCCGTCATGCCCTCGATGCCGAAGAACAAATAGAAGGCACCCGGCGGCACCTCGAAGGTCAGGCCCGGCAGTTCCTTCAGCATCAGCACGGCCAGGTCGCGGCGATGCCGCGCCATCAGCACCTGGCGTTCGATAAAGTCATCGCCCTCGTCCAGCGCCGCCACGCAGCCGCGCTGCAGGAAGGCGGGCGTGCCGGAGGATGACACCTGGATGATGCGCTCGATCGCCGGGCCCAGCGCCCTCGGCGCCTGCAGCCAGCCGACGCGCCAGCCTGTCATCGCCCAGTTCTTGGAGAAGGTGTTGGCGAGCAGCAGCTGCTCCTCGTCCTCGCAGACATCGAGGAAGGAGGGCGCGCGGGTCTCGCCATTCTCGCCATAGAAGAAGCGCGTGTAGACCTCGTCGCCCAAAATCCACAATCCGCGCTTGCGGCAGAAATCGCGAATCGCGATCAGCTCGTCGCGGGTGGCGGTCCAGCCGACGGGGTTCGACGGCGAGTTGAGTGCGATGGCCCTGGTGCGCGGCGTCACCGCATCGAACAGCCTCTCGAGATCGAGCGTCCACTTGCCATTGCCGAACTGCATCGGCACCTCGACGGGCTTGGCCCCTGAGATGCGCAGCACGCCTGCGTAGTTGGGCCAGGCGGGCGTGGGCACGATGATCTCGTCGCCATCGCCGGCGATCAGCTGCACGATGGTCTGGATGGCGTGCATGCCGCCCGAGGTGACGAAGAAATTTTCGGGATCGAAGGCGCGGCCAAAGCTGCGCGTGTGATAGCGCGCCAGCGCCTCACGCAGTTCGGGTAGGCCGCGCTGCCAGGTGTAGAAGGTCTCGCCATTGAGCAGCGCTTCCGCCGCGGGGCGCGCGAAGGCCTCGGGCGTGGGCTGGTTGCCCTCGCCCGCCCACAGCGGAATGACGCCGGGCACGGTGAAGCCATACATGGCCGCCTTGACGATGCCGCTGTCGGGTTCGTTGCGGGCCTGTGGGGTGAGTGCGGCGAGAAGCTTATCTGGGTTCATGCCCGAATCTTAAGCAAACGCGCCGGAGTGTCCACCCCGGCGCGCTGTCGTTTCACTGCAATTCTGCCCTGCATCAGGCGGGGCTCTTGTCGCTCACGTCGAGGACTTGGCCTTCAGCGCGTCGCGGATTTCGGCGAGCAGTTCTTCCGACTTGGTGGGGGCAGCCGGCGGCGGCGCGGGCTCGTTCTTCTTCATGCGGTTCGAGATCTTGACGAGCTGGAACAGTACGAAGGCCACGAGCAGGAAGTTGATGACGACCGTGATGAAGGCGCCATAGGCCAGAACCGCGCCCTGCTTCTGCGCCTCGCCCAGCACGGTCGAGGTCACGTTGCCGGACAGCGGCAGAAAGTACTCATCGAAGTTGAGCCCACCGGTCAGCGCGCCGATGATCGGCATGATGAGCAGGTTGACGATGCCATCGACGATGCGGCTGAAGGCTGCGCCGACGATGACACCGACCGCGAGGTCGAAGGCATTGCCCTTGAAGGCAAAGGACTTGAATTCGTTCCATTCCTTGCGCACCGTTTCGGTTGCCACTTCAGTTGCCATATGTTCCCCCTGTCTGCCGGATTTTCATCCCGGCGTTGAACTACTCTCGCTGCCATTATCTTGCCGATGCTGGCAGAATTAAAGACCTTATATTGCAGGATCGCGAATCAGATGATGGACCGCCACACATTCTATCCCGACCTCCCGCCCTTCAACCGCGGCAGGCTGCGTGTCTCGCCACTCCATGAAATCCATTTCGAGGAATGCGGAAACCCGCAGGGCAAGCCCGCCGTGGTGCTGCATGGCGGGCCGGGCGGCGGCATCTCGCCCTTCCTGCGCCAGACACATGATCCTGTGGCCTATCGCATCATCCTGTTCGACCAGCGCGGCTGCGGCCAGTCGACGCCGCATGCGGAGCTGGCAGAGAACACCACATGGGACCTGGTCTCCGACATGGAGGTGCTCCGCCAGCACCTGAAAATCGAGCGCTGGCAGGTGGTGGGTGGCTCCTGGGGATCGACGCTGGCGCTGGCCTATGCCGAAACCCATCCGGAGCGGGTGACGGAACTCATCGTCCGCGGCATCTTCACGCTGAGAAGGAGCGAGATCCGCTGGTTCTACCAGGAGGGGGCGGACCAATTGTTCCCCGACCTGTGGGAGGGCTTCATCGCCCCCATTCCGCCAGCCGAGCGCCACGACCTGCTCTCGGCCTATCACCGCCGCCTGACGGGCTCCGACAAGGCGGAGCAGATCGCCTGCGCCCGTGCCTGGAGCCAGTGGGAGGGCGCCACCATCTCGCTTCTGCCGGACCCGAAACGCGTGGCGGAATTCGGCTCCGACCATTTTGCCATCGCCTTCGCCCGCATCGAGTGCCACTACTTCGTCAATCACGGATTCTTCCGCCAGGACGACCAGCTGATCGCTGATGCCCACAAGCTTTCCGGCATCCCCGGCGTCATCATCCAGGGCCGCTATGACGTGGTCACACCGGCCGTCACCGCCTGGGAGCTGCACAAGGCATGGCCCGCGGCCCAGTTCATCATGGTGCCGGACGCCGGCCACACCGCCACGGAGTCCGGAATTGCCGATGCCCTGGTGCGGGCCACGGACCGCTTTCGCCATGCGTAAATCGCATGGCTGAGCTTGTGTGCGTTGCAGCACGATTGCTGCAATCTGTTCACAATTGATCGCCATATGGGTTCCAACAGAAGAAACCAACCCGTTTCAACTCTTCGAGGCAACCCATGATCGTTTTCTCCGCCATGCGCGACCTGGCCGACGGCCTGACCCGCGGCCTTGGCCTGTTCCTGACCGAGCGCCAGGACACCACCGCCCGCGGCATCAACCCGACGCCCGTGAAGCGCGGCACCAAGCGCGCTTAAGTTTCAAAACCCACCAGTGACGTGGCGGGAGCGCAATTCCACCACCAGAATGACACCTGCCCTCCCCGCTCTGGCCCGGTTTGGAGGACATTGTCGTTTTCAGCGGGACGATGGTTCGATTTTCCGGTGTTCCCGGAACCGTCCTCAAGCGTGCTGCGTTTAAGGTCACGACCCGCTTGCCAGTTTGGCCCGCGTGGCTCCTGTCGCCGTCCCGAGTCATGAGGGCCATCGGCCCGTCCATACCCTGCCGGTATGGGCGGGCCACTTACATTCCGGGAACCGAATCACGCTAGGCTCAGGTCATGGACCTCGACCGCACCCTGCTTGAGATCGGCGGCTCCCCCGTCACCCTGCTCCACCTCCTGCTCGTGGCGGGCCTCTTCGCACTGCTGCTGCTCATTGCCGCCGTCATCCTGTCGTGGCGGGCGCAGGCCAGCCGCCAGGGCGAGGGCATCGCCGCACAGCGCCGCGCCGCCGAACTCGAATACCGCATCGCCGAACTCTCGGGCGCGCTGAAGAGCCTCGTGGACCAGTCACAGGGCTCGCAGTTCCAGCTCGTCTCCACCCTCGACGAACGCCTCACCGACCAGGCAGAGCGCACCGGCCAGTCGCTGAAGCAATTGCACGAGCGCCTCGCGGTGATCGACGCCGCGCAGAAGAACATCGCGGCGCTGTCGAGCGAGATGCTGAGCCTCAAGGACATCCTCTCCAACAAGCAGGCGCGCGGCGCTTATGGCCAGGCGCGCATGGAGGCGATCATCCGCGATGGGCTGCCATCGAGCGCCTATGCCTTCCAGGGGTCTTTAAGCAACAACACCAGGCCTGACTGCCTCGTGTCGCTGCCCGACTCCGACATCCGGCTGGTGATCGATGCCAAATTCCCGCTCGAGGCCTTCAACGCGCTCAAGGCGGCAACGGGCGAGAACGAACTGCGCAATGCCGAGGCACGGCTGCGCGGCGACGTGTTGAAGCACGTGAAGGACATCGCGGAAAAATACCTGATTGCAGGCGAGACGCATGAGACGGCGATCATGTTCGTGCCGTCGGAGTCGGTCTATGCCGAGCTCTACGAGAAATTCGAGGACGTGATCCAGAAGGCTCACCGCGCCCGCGTCATCATCGCATCGCCCAACGTGCTGATGCTGCTGGTGCAGACGCTGCAAGCGATCTTCCGCGATGCCCGCATGCGCGAGCAGGCGGGATTGATCAAGGTGGAGGTGACGAAGCTGCTCGACGACGTGGGCCGCCTCAAGGAGCGCGTCGGCGACCTGCAAAAGCATTTCGGCGCAGCGGCGGGCGACCTCGAGAAGCTCAACGTGTCCGCCGACAAGGTCATCCGCCGTGGCGCAAGAATCGAAAGCCTCGAACTGCAGGAACCCGAAGGCGGCGTCGAGATCGTCCGACCGAAGCTGGTGGAGCGGAACTAGTTCTTCTCTCGTCTCGTCATCCCGGCTGCCTCCTCTTGCCGGGGCGACGGCATCAAGGATGGGTTTCCAGGGAGGCTGAGCGGGTTTTTGCTGTGGGTGGCTAGGGGGGTAGTCTCCAAATACATCGCCCAAAAGCAATCGTTACGAACTGCGCTACGAGGCGGACGAAAAAGCGGCCCTACAGCGGCCGCCGTGCCCTGATCGCCTGAGTCAGAGTGCCTTCGTCGAGGTAATCCAGCTCGCCGCCAACCGGCACGCCATGTGCCAGGCGCGAAGCCGCAATGCCCATCGCCTTCAACCGCTCGGTGACGTAGTGGGCCGTGGTCTGCCCTTCGACCGTCGCGTTGAGCGCCAGCACCACTTCCTTCACCTGCAGCCGCCCGGACCGCTCCATCAGCGCGCCGATGCTCAGGTCCTCGGGTCGCACACCCTCGATCGCTGACAGCGTGCCGCCAAGCACATGATAGAGGCCGCTCCACGCGCCAGCGCGCTCCAGCGCCCACAGATCACCCACCTCTTCCACCACGCAAACCAGCGTGCGGTCACGCCGCGGGTCGGTGCACAGCGTGCAGGGGTCCACCGTATCGACGTTGCCGCACTCGGTGCAGATCGTCACCTTTTCATGCGCCTCCGCCATGGCGCTGGCCATTGGCGCCAGCAGCCGCTCGCGGTTCTTGATCAGGAACAGGGCGGCGCGCCGGGCCGAGCGGGGGCCGAGCCCCGGCAGTTTTGCCAGGAGCTGGATCAGCCTCTCGATTTCGGGTCCGGTCGTGGGCCTGGACATCAGAAGGGCAGCTTGAACCCGGGCGGCAGCGGCAACCCGCCGGTCACCGACTTCATTTCCTCGGCCATCATCGCTTCCGACTTGTTCTTGGCGTCGGTGTGGGCGGCGAGGATCAGGTCCTCGAGGATGTCCTTCTCGTCGGGATTCATCAGCGAGGAATCGATCGCCAGCGCGGTCATCACGCCCTTGCCGGAGAGCGTGACCTTGACGAGGCCGCCGCCGGACTGGCCGGTGACGGTCGCCTGCTCCAGCTTGGCCTGCATCTCGGCCATGCGCGACTGCATGGCCTGGACCTGTTTCATCATGTCACCGAGATTCTTCATCGCTCTCACTCATGTTGGGGGGCGGAAGGCTGTCATCGGGCACCTTGACGTCGATGATCTCCGCACCGGGGAAACGCTTCAGCACCGCCTGCACGTCCGGATGTTCGCGCGCGGCGAGATAGAGATTGTCCTTGGCCTCCTGGCGCTGGTGGGAGACGGGCTTGTCGCCGCCATCCTTGGCCACCATCACCATCCAGCGCATGCCGGTAAAGGCCTCGAGCTTGCGGGCGATCTCGCCGGGAAGACCGGCATGCGCGCCGGGTTCAAGGGCAATCTCGAACTGCCCGGGCGCCACGCGAATGGGGCGGATCAGGCTTTCGAGATCGGTCTTCAGCTTGATGTCGCGCTTCTCGGTGGCGATCGCAATCAGGTCCTTCAGGCTCGAGAAGGCGCGCGTCTCGGTGGGCGATGCGGGGATCGCGGCCTGCGGCTTCACCGCGAGGTTGGACTGGGCATCGACCGGCGCATCGGAATTGTTGCGCAGCAGCTCGCGGGCACTCATCGGCACGACGCGCTCCGAGCCCTGCGCCTGCTTGACGATCTTCGCCAGTTCTTCGCCGCCGGGCAGATCGGCGGCATGGCACAGGCGGATCAGCACCATTTCGGCCGCCATCAGCGGATCGGAATGAAGCTCCGTCTCGCGGATGCCCTTCAGCAGCATCGACCAGGCACGCGTCAAGTGCGCAATGCCGCTTTTCTGCGCTTGCTCGGCGCCATGCGTCTTCTCGGCTTCGGTGCGCGAGGGATCAGCGAGTGCGCCTTCCTTGACGACCTTCAAGCGCGTCACCCAATGAACGTAATCGGCCAGGTCGCTGAGGATCGTCGCCGGATCGCCGCCACCCTGATACTGGGCTTCGATTTCCTCGATGGCAGCCTTGGCATCGCCCGCCATCACCTTCTCGAACAGGTCGATGATGCGCGAGCGATCCATGAGGCCCAGCATGGCGGCGACGTCCGCCGCCCTCACCTTGTCCTCACCGTAAGCGATGGCCTGGTCGAGAAGCGACAAGCCGTCACGCACCGAACCTTCGGCGGCGCGCGCGATCATGGCGAGTGCATCGGCCTCGGCCTCAACGCCCTCCTTCACCGCAATGCCGCCGTAGTGCGCGGCAAGCAGTGCGGCATCCAGCCGCTTCAGGTCAAAGCGCTGGCAGCGCGACAGGATGGTGACGGGAACCTTGTTGATCTCGGTCGTGGCGAAGATGAACTTCACATGCGGCGGCGGCTCTTCCAGCGTCTTGAGCAAGGCGTTGAAGGCGCTCTTCGAGAGCATGTGCACTTCGTCGATGATATAGACCTTGTAGCGCGCCTGGACGGGCGCATAGCGCACGCTGTCGATGATCTCGCGCATGTTGTCGACGCCGGTGTTCGAGGCGGCGTCCATCTCGATCACGTCCATGTGGCGGGATTCGAGGATGGCCTCGCAGTGCGGGCCCATATCGGCCATGTCGATCGTCGGCTTGTCGCCATAGTTGAGCGCGCGGGCAATCAGCCGGGCGGTGGTCGTCTTGCCCACGCCGCGCACACCGGTGAGCATGAAGCCTTGCGCGATGCGGCCCGAGGCGAAGCCATTGGTGAGGGTGCGCACCATCGCTTCCTGGCCAATGAGGTCAGGAAATGTGCGGGGGCGGTATTTCCGGGCAAGAACGCGATACCCCGTGGCGTTCGCGCCGCTCTGCGTGTCATCCATGGGCGGGCTTCCGCGGGGGAGCATAGAGGGTGGGAGGCTGGACGGGCAACCCGTTCCGGTCTCGTTGGGGCTGCTTCCTTCCGGACCTGACCCGGTTGGCGAGCGGCACGTCCGCCGCCAACCTCCCGGGGGGCTATATGGGGGGAACGGCAACAAAAGGCAAGCACCACGGCTTGCAAACAGACCTTGGTGGCTGCATTCTGCCGCCTCGGCAGATTCCCCGCCAGGCGGGGGCTTTCAGGGAGCGTTTCCACCATGTTCAGGAAAATCCTCACCCCCCTTCTGGGCCTTCTCGGCCTTGCGGCGCTGTCCAGCGGGGCAATGGCCTCGGATGCCTATGGCACGGACCGTGACGGGATCAAGATCTGGAAGCCCTATGTCATCGAGAAGACCTGCAGTGATGGTCTTTATGAGTGCACGGTGCGCATGGATTATGCGCCCTTCCAGCGCTCCATGGTGGTCCGTCCGGGCAGCTACTGGTACCAGAAGCCCTTTCAGGTCTACCGCTATGGTGATTTCAAGCCGCGGCGCGCCGCCTGGAACGACCAGTCCACCGACCACGAAGCCTGGTGCAGTGCGCGTTACCGCACCTATGACCCTGCCACCGATACCTTCGTGGGCAACGGTTACAAGCGTCACCGCTGCATCAGCCCCTGAGGCCTGATTGACCGGCGGTCGCGGCTTGATTATGGGACAGCCATGTCGTTGCTGCCCATCATAACCCTCCCCGACGAGAAGACCCTGCGCGAGGTCTCGAAGCCCGTCGCCGCGATCGATTCCCACGTGAAAAAACTGTGGGACGACATGCTGGAGACCATGTACCGCGCCCCCGGCATCGGGCTTGCCGCCATCCAGATCGGCGTGCCGCAGCGCCTCCTCGTCATCGACCTCGCCAAGGACGGCGAGCCGAAGACCCCGCTCTTCGTCGCCAATCCGGAAGTCACCTGGGCAAGCGAGCAGCAGAGCGACTACGAGGAAGGCTGCCTGTCGATCCCCGAATATTACGAGATGGTCACGCGGCCCGCCGAAATCAGGCTCAGCTACACCGACCGCCAGGGCGAGACCAAGGAAATGCAGGCCTCGGGGCTGATGGCCACCTGCCTGCAGCACGAGATCGACCACCTCAACGGCATCCTGTTCATCGACCACATCTCGCGGCTGAAGCGCGAACGCGTGATCAAGAAATTCCAGAAGGCCCTGAAGCTCGGAAAGCTCTGAGCATGCGCCTCGTCTTCATGGGCACGCCGGACTTCGCGGTCGAGACGCTGAAGGCTCTGACCGGGGCCGGGCACGAGATCGCTTGCGTCTACTCCCAGCCGCCGCGCCCCGCCGGCCGTGGGCTGGCGGAGCGGCCCTCGCCCGTCCATGCCTTCGCGGCCCCACTGGGCATCAAGGTGCGCACCCCCACATCGCTGAAATCCGCGGACGAGCAGGCCCGCTTCACCGCACTCAAGGCCGATGCCGCGGTGGTCGTCGCCTATGGCCTGCTGCTGCCGAAGCCCGTGCTCGATGCGCCGCGGCTGGGCTGCTTCAACGTCCATGCCTCGCTGCTGCCGCGCTGGCGGGGTGCAGCCCCCATCCAGCGCGCCATCATGTCGGGTGACGAGCAATCCGGCGTCACCATCATGCGCATGGAGGAAGGCCTCGACACCGGGCCGATGTGCAAGGTCGGCCGGATCGCCATCACGCCGACGACAACCGCGCAATCGCTGCATGATGAACTCGCAGCCCTTGGCGCGCGGCTGATGGTCGAGGTACTGGCACAGGACAAGATCACCTGCACGCCGCAGCCATCAGATGGCGTGACCTACGCGAAGAAGATCGACAAGGCCGAGGCGCGCATCGACTTCAGCAAGACTGCCGAAGAGGTGAGGAACCACATCCACGGCCTGTCGCCCTTCCCTGGCGCGTGGTTCCCGGTCAACGGCACACGCATCAAGGCCTTGTTGTGCGAGGTCGTGCAAGGTCACGGCACAGCCGGAACCTTCATCGACGACGCACTCACCATCGCCTGCGGCTCCGGCGCCATCCGCCTGTTGAAACTCCAGCGCGAGGGCAAGGGTGCGATGGTGGCCACCGACTTCCTGCGCGGCTTTCCCATCGCCGCAGGAACGGAGGCCGCCTGATGCCGCGCTATCGCCTCACCATCGAATATGACGGCGGACCCTTCACCGGCTGGCAATCCCAGGCTGGCGGCACCTCGGTGCAGGACCTGCTGGAACGCGCCGTCGCCATCATCAACGGTGCGCCTTCCATGGTCTATGGCGCGGGCCGCACCGATGCGGGCGTGCATGCGCTGGCGCAGGTGGCGCATGTCGATCTTGCGAAAAGCTGGGACCCGTTCAAGCTCCGCAACGCGCTGAACGGCAATATGCGCGAGCGTCCGGTGAGCGTGCTGGAGGTGGAAGAGGTGCCGGATGATTTCCACGCCCGCTTCTCGGCAACGCGCCGCTATTATCTCTACCGCATCCTCAACCGCCGCAGCCCCCCTGCACTCGACCGCGGCAAGGTGTGGTGGCTGCCCGTCGACCTCGACTCTGATGGGATGCACGAGGCGGCCCAGCACCTCGTCGGCAAGCATGACTTCACCACCTTCCGCGCCGCGCAGTGCCAGGCCAATTCGCCAGTGAAGACGCTCGACCATTTCGAGGTGGCGCGCTACGGCGAGCTGATCGAGGTGCGGGCCGATGCGCGTTCCTTCCTGCACAACCAGGTGCGGAGCATGGTGGGCTCGCTGCGCCTCGTGGGTGAAGGCAAGTGGAGCCCGCGTGACATGAAGCGCGCGCTGGACGCAGCTGACCGCACCGCCTGCGGGCCGGTGGCGCCGCCGTACGGACTCTATCTTCTGCGCGTCGGCTACAATTCCGTCGAGAAATAATCCGCGATGATGCGGCCATAGATGTTCTGCGTTGCACGCAGTTCATCGATGGCGATGCGCTCATCGGTCTGGTGGATGGTCGCGTTGGTGGGGCCGAATTCCAGCACCGGGCAATAATCCTTCACGAAGCGCGCATCCGACGTGCCGCCGCTGGTGGAAAGCTTCGGGAATACGCCCGTCTCATGCACCACTGCATCCTGCACCATGCCGACGAAGCGGCCGGGTTCGGTGATGAAGGCATCCGCCCCTTCGGTGGCCGACACCGTCCACGCACCACCCATTTCGGACTTCACCACCGCGATCTGCTCATCCACCCATTGCTTCAGTGAGGCGAAGCCATGCTCAGGCGAGAAGCGGATATTGAACTTGGCCGTGGCGCGCGACGGGATGACGTTGCCTGCGGGGTTGCCGACATCGAAGGTGGTCACCGCCAGCGTCGAGGGGTCGAAGTGGTCATTGCCCTCGTCGAGTTTTGCCGCCGAAATGCGGTCGATGAAGCGGGCAAGCTTGGGGATGGGGTTGTCGGCCTTGTGCGGATAGGCGGCGTGGCCCTGCTTGCCTTCCACCGAAACGGTGAAGCTCAGCGAGCCGCGACGACCGATCTTGATGGTGTCACCCAGCGTGTCGACGCAGCTCGGCTCGCCGACCAGGCAGTGGTCGGGGATGTGGCCGTTCTCGGCCATCCACTGCAGCACCTTCACCGTGCCGTTGATGGCGGGGCCTTCCTCGTCGCCGGTGATGAGGAAGGAGATCGAGCCCTTGAACTTGCCTGCCGTGCGCACGAAGTCGATGGCGGCTCCCGCGAAGGCCGCGACCGAGCCCTTCATGTCGGTGGCGCCGCGGCCATAGACGAAGCCATCCGCGATGTCGGCCGCGAAGGGTGCATGCGTCCAGCTCTCGACGATCCCTTCCGGCACCACGTCAGTGTGGCCCGCAAAGCAGAGATGGGGAGAACCGGAGCCGATGCGGGCGAAGAGGTTTTCGACATCGGGGGTTCCCTCCTGCCGGAAGATCAGCCGCTTGCAGACGAAGCCGTGGGTGGACAGCAGATTCTCGAGATAGGTCAACGCGCCGCCTTCGGCAGGGGTGACGGACTTGCAGCGGATCAGGTCCTGCAGCAGCGGAACGGGATCGGTCGGGGTGTTTTTCATGGGAGCGAGTGTAGAGCATCGCCGCACGGGAGGGAATCGCCCAGCGCAATCGACGATGTTTAAAGGCCGTCATCCCGGCGAAGGCCGGGATCCAGCTTTGTTTCCATGCGGTTGTCGCCCAAAGCGGGACCCCGGCCCTCGCCGGGGTGACGCCACGACTGGGTGGCCTAGTACCTCAGCGGGTCGGGCCCGAAGCGGTTGGGGCCATCGGTGCCCTTGAGGAAGCCAAGCTCGATCAGCATCCACAAACCGCCGATCACCGGCACGAGGCCGATCAGCGTCCACCAGCCGGACTTGTCACGGTCGTGCCAGCGCTTGGCGAGAAGGACGATCTGCGGATAGATCAGCGCGAGCGTGACCAGAATGGTCAGGATGCCATAGCCGTTCTCGCCGGCCATCCCGATCAGGTTATCCAGCAGGACCGCGACGAAGGTGATGCCATAGAGCGCGATCACCCCCATCCAGTAGCTCTGGCGGCCGATGCGGCCCTCGAGGCTCGTGAACAGATACTTCCAGTCCATCTTCAACCCCCCCCTTTGCGCTGGCGCATGAGGCACCAGCGAGGTTGCACTATGAAACAGAAGCGGGATTCGCGGAAGCCGCCTTGTCAGTCGCGCAGCAACTCGTTGATCGAGGTCTTGGAGCGGGTCTTCTCGTCCACCCGCTTGACGATCACCGCGCAGTAGAGCGACGGCGCGGGCGAGCCATCGGCATAGGGCTTCTGCGGCAGCGAGCCCGAGACCACCACCGAATAGGGCGGCACCTTGCCCATGTGCACCTTGCCGGTGTCGCGCTCGATGATCTTGGTGGACTGGCCGATGAATACGCCCATGGAGATGACCGAGCCCTCGCCCACGATGACGCCTTCGACCACTTCCGAGCGGGCGCCGATGAAGCAGTTGTCCTCGATGATGGTGGGGCCGGCCTGCATCGGCTCCAGCACGCCACCGATGCCCACGCCGCCCGAAAGATGCACGTTCTTGCCGATCTGGGCGCAGGAGCCGACCGTCACCCAGGTATCGACCATGGTGCCGGTGTCGACATAGGCGCCGAGGTTGACGAAGGACGGCATGAGGATGGCGCCCGGCGCCACATAGGCCGACTTGCGGACGATGCAGTTGGGCACCGCGCGGAAGCCTGCCGCACGAAAGTCCTTCTCGGCCCAGCCGTCGAACTTGGAGGGCACCTTGTCCCACCAGCTGGACCCGCCGGGGCCGCCCGAGATCATAGCCATGTCATTGAGGCGGAACGACAAAAGCACCGCCTTCTTGAGCCACTGGTTGACGTGCCATTCGCCGTCACGCTTCTCGGCGACGCGGACCTTGCCCGAATCCAGCAGGTCGAGGGCGGCCATCACGGCATCGCGCACCGCACCCTTGGTCTCGAGGTTGACCTTGTCTCTGGCCTCCCAGGCCTGTTCGATGGTGCTCTGAAGATCGGTCATGGCTGTTCCCTCGGTGTTGTCGCGGTCGCTTTCGCGAAAAAGGCAGGTTCGGTCAAGACCGGGTTCTGAGGTCCCTCGTCAATCCCGCCAAAAAGCTGGCGAGGTCGTCGGTCACGTAATGAATGTGCTCCTGCGCCGTGCCGCCGGTCTGCCTGTTCAGGTGCTCGGCGTCCTTGTTCTCGGGGCTCACCACCAGCACCGTCACCATGCCCAGCGCATGCGGCGCCTCGAGGTTGCGGGCGATGTCCTCGAACATGGCGGAGGTCTCAGGCTTGATGCCGGTCTGCGCCACGAATTTCCGGTAGGGCTCCATCTCGGGCTTGGGGATGAAGTCCGAATGCACGATGTCGAAGATGTCGCCGAAGTGATGCGTGATGCCGATGCGGGCCAGCACCTTCTCGGCATGGGCCACGGTGCCGTTGGTGAAGATCAGCTTGCGGCCAGGCAGCGCATGGAGCGCCTCATCCAGCGCCTTGTTGGGCGGCACCGGCGAATGGTCGATGTCATGCACATCGTCGAGAAAGTCATCCGGCGTGATGCCGTGCTCAGTCATCAGCCCACGGAGCGTTGTTCCATACTTGTAGAACATCTCCTTCTGGCGGCGCTTGGCCTCCGGGTAGTCGACGTTGAGGAGCTTCGAGACGAAGTTGCCCATCTTCACGTCGATCTGGTCAAAGAGCCGGCAGGAGGCCGGATAGAGCGTGTTGTCGAGGTCGAAGACCCAAGTATCTACATGAGAAAAACCATCAACGTGGGAAAAATCCTTCATGCCCCGGCCCGCGAGATGCGCGTGCCAACACCATGTGGCGTCAGAAGTTCGAGCAGCACCGAATGCGGCACGCGGCCATCGAGGATGATGACGCCTTCGACGCCGGATTCGACCACCGCTGCGGCACTTTCCACCTTGGGGATCATGCCGCCGGTGATGGTGCCGTTCTCGACAAGATTCGGCAGTTCCTCGACGGCCAGTTCGCTGATCAGGTTCTTGTCCTTGTCGAGCACGCCGGCGACATCGGTCAGCAGCAGCAGGCGCTTGGCCCTCGTCGCCGTGGCAATGGCGCCCGCCGCCGTATCGGCGTTGACGTTGAAGGTCTCGCCATTGACGCCCACGCCCACCGGCGCGATCACCGGAATGGCATCGCTCTTCATGATGGTCTCGAGGATCTCGATGTTGACCTTCACCGGTTCGCCGACGAAGCCGAAGTCGATCTCCACCACCTTGCCGGTGGCGGGGTCGGTCTTCTTCTTGGTCAGCCGCTCGGCAATCATCAGATTGCCGTCCTTGCCGGAGATGCCCACCGCACGTCCGCCTGCCTGCTGGATCGAGGCGACGATCGACTTGTTGATCGAACCCGACAGCACCATCTCGACCACCGACATGGTGGCCTCATCGGTGACGCGCAGGCCCTCGCGGAACTCCGGCTGCACTTCCAGCTTGTCGAGCATCTTGTTGATCTGCGGGCCGCCGCCGTGGACCACGATGGGGTTCAGGCCGCACACCTTCAGCATCACCATGTCGCGCGCGAACTGATGCGCCAGCTTCGGGTCCACCATGGCGTGACCGCCGTATTTCACCACGATGATCTGGTCGTCATAGCGCTGCAGGAAGGGCAGCGCCTCGGAAAGGATTCGGGCCGTCGTGGCGATTTCGTCCATGGAGATTCCCCGTCAGTCCAGAAGCGTCCTACAGGACAATTGTTACGGATTCAAAGGGTCTAAAGCAGCCCGGCGATCTCCGCCCGGAGTTCGGGGATGCCAAGGCCCTTGTCACTGGAGGTGGCGTGGATCTGCGGGAAGGCTGCGGGGTGCTTCTTGATGACCGCGGTCACCGCCTCGCGCACCTTCTCAAGCTCGGGGGGCTTGATCTTGTCAGTCTTGGTCAGCACCACCTGGTAGGTGACGGCGGCTTCGTCGAGAAGGTCGAACATCTCCTCGTCGGCCTTGAGAATGCCGTGGCGGCTGTCGATCAGCACGAAGGCGCGGGTAAGGCCAGGCCGCCCGCGCAGATAGCCGCGCAGCACCGACTGCCAGGCCTTCACCTCATGCTTGGGCGCCTTGGCATAGCCATAGCCCGGCATGTCAACGAGGGTGAGGGCCTCGTTCACGTTGAAGAAATTGAGCTCGCGGGTGCGGCCCGGCGTGTTCGACGCACGCGCCAGGCCGTTGACGTTGGTCAGCGCATTGATCAGCGACGACTTGCCGACGTTGGAACGGCCGGCAAACGCAATCTCCACGCCGTCCGACGGCGGCAGCTGCTCGAGCTTGGCGACGCCGAGCAGGAAGCGCGACGGGCCGCCGAACAAACGGCGGCCCGCGTCGATCTGGTCCTCGGTGAAGGCCTCGCTCAACTTGCGGCCTTCTTCTTCAGGAAGGGCAGGCTCTTCTTCACATTGCCGAAGAAGTCGATGTCGACGCCGTGGCGCTTCATGATGAAGGACTGCTGCAGGACGGAGAGCGTGTTGCTCCACGCCCAGTAGATGACGAGGCCCACCGGGAAGGATCCCAGCATGAAGGTGAACATCACCGGCATCCAGTTGAACAGGCTCGCCTGCACCGGGTCCGGCGGGGCCGGGTTGAGGCGCATCTGCAGCCACATGGTGATGCCCATGATGATCGGCCACACGCCGATCATCAGCATGTGGGGCGGCGTCCAGGGAATGAGGCCGAAGAGGTTGAACAGGCTCGTCGGATCGGGCGCGGAAAGGTCATGGATCCAGCCGAAGAACGGCGCGTGGCGCAGCTCGATCGAGGTGAGGATGACCTTGTAGAGCGAGAAGAAGATCGGGATCTGCACGACGACGGGGAGACAGCCCGACAACGGCGAGACCTTCTCGCGCTTGTAGAGGGCCATCATCTCCTGCTGCTGCTTCATCTTGTCTTCGGGATATTCCTTCTTGAGCCGCTCCATCTCGGGCTGCAGCTTCTTCATCTTGCTCATCGAGGCATAGGACTTGTTGGCCAGCGGGAACACCGCCGCCTTGACGAGAACCGTGGCGAGCAGGATGGCGATGCCGAAGTTGCCGACGATGCTCTTCAGCCAGGCGAGAAGATAGAACAGCGGCTTGGTCAGGAAGTAGAACCAGCCCCAGTCGATGATGTAGCTGAAGCCCTGGACCTGGTGGAGCCGCTCGATCGCATTGATGGTGCTGACCACCTTGGCGCCCGCGAAGAGGAGGCCCGTCGTCGAGGCGGTCTGTCCCGGCTGCACCACCATCGCATCCTTGGCGAGATAGTCGGTCTGGTAGACATCGCGGGTGTCGAGCTTGGTGTGGATGAAGCTCGCGGTGACGGGTGCGGCCTGGTCCGGGATCACGGCGGCGGCCCAGTACTTGTCGGTGAAGCCAACCCAGCCGCCCGTGGTGTCGCGGCGGTCAGGCTCGGTCTGGCCGTTCACGTCCTTGTAGTGGATCTCGTGCAGGCTGCCGTCGAGCCAGCCCAGCATGCCTTCGAAGAACACCCAGTAGCCCGACACCACCGGCGTGTCCTGGCGCTGGATGCGGGCATAGGGGATCATCGCCACGGGGGCGGCGGTGGTGTTCTCGACCACCTGTTCGACGGTGAAAAGATACTCGTCGCTGATCTGGATCTTGCGGCTGAACTTGAGGCCCGCGCCATTGTCCCAGGTGAGCGTTACCGGGTTGTCCTCGCTCAGCACCGCGCCGGCGGGTGCCGTCCACACCGTGTTGGTGTCGGGGAGCTTGGCGGTGGTGCCGGTGGCCGGAACCACACCCTGTTCGGCGAACAGCGCGCCCGGCGTTCCCGACGGCGAGAGGAAGGTGATGGTCGGGCTCTTCGGGTCAATCGTCTCGCGATAGCGCAGCAGGTGCAGATCGTCGATCATCGCACCCTTGAGATTGATCGAGCCCTCGATGAAGTCGGTCTTGAAGGCCAGGCGTGGCGATGCGGCGATCGCTGCCGCGCGATCGGCGGCAAGCGCCTCCGGCGTGATGTTGGGAACAGCACCGCCCGCGGCGGGGGCGCTCGGCGCGGTCGTGCCCTGCTGGGTCTGCGCCGTCTGGGTCTCGGCGGTCAGCTTCTTCTGCAGGGGCGCGGCATAGAAATACTGCCAGCCGAAGATGATCGCCATCGACAGCAGGATGGCCGCGATGAAATTCTTGTTCTCGAAGTTCATGGTGTTCCCTTGTCCGCCCCAGCTTGGGCGGTGCGGTGCAGCCTTTTCAAGGCGGAGACGAGATCTTTCTCGAGATCGGAATAATCGCGCGCGAAGGTCGGCGCGCGGCCGATCAGAACATAGTCATGGCCCGGGCGGGCTTGCCCTGCGAGCTGGAGCCTTGCCAGTTCGCGGAGCCGGCGTTTCACGCGGTTTCTCACCACGGCATTGCCGATCTTCTTGGTGGCGGTGAAGCCGACGCGCGGCGGAGCCTCATCGCCCCGGGAGCGCATCTGCACGACCATGCCGGGCATGGCGGCATAAAGCGCCCGGGCGGCGGCAACGAAATCCTGCCGACGCTTCAGGCGCTCCATTGTCGGACGGGTCCGGCGCTTAGGCCGAGAGGCGCTTGCGGCCCTTGGCGCGGCGGCGGGCGAGGACGTTGCGGCCGCCGACTGTCGCCATGCGGGCGCGGAAGCCATGGCGGCGCTTGCGGACGAGCTTGGACGGCTGGTAGGTGCGCTTCACGTTCGTAACTCCGAATTGGGCTTTTCAGCCAATGATACCAATTACATGGCGGGCGGGCCCGGGCATGCCCTGACAGACGTCTCAGCGGCTTCAGGAATTTGGACGGGGCTTATGGGGGAAAAGCCGGGAGAAGTCAACGAGCGCCGGAATGACCATGAACACCGCAGCCTGAACTCTGCTCACGTGGCCGTGAGCCCCCTTTCGCGCCCGCCCGCAATGGTCCAAGCATGGAACCATCAAGATGAGCAAGCCCAGCCACCAGCCACCCCCCGAAGCGCCGCCCGCGCCTGCCGCCGGCGACGGAGCCTGGCGCTGGCTGCCGGTGCTGCTGCTGATCGTGGTTGCGGCCCTTGCGATCGGGCTGGGCGTGCAACGCCAGCTGTCGCTTTCCGCCCTTGTGGAGCACCGTGATGCCATCAAGGGCTGGGTCGACGGGCACCTGCTGCTGGCGCTGGCTGGCTATGGGCTTCTCTACGTGCTGGTGGTGGCCTTCTCGATCCCGGTCGCCGCAGCGCTTTCCATTGCCGGCGGCTTCCTGTTCGGCTGGCCGCTCAGTGCGACGCTCAGCGCTATCGCGGCGACCATCGGGGCCGTCATCGTCTTCGAAATCGTCAAGACCTCCTTCGGCGCGGCGCTGGCGGCGCGCTCCGGGCCCTTGGTGCAGCGCCTGTCACGCGGCTTTGCGGAGAATGCGGTGAGCCTCATGCTGTTCCTGCGGTTGACGCCGGTGTTTCCCTTCTGGGCGGTGAATGCCGTGGCAGGCCTGTGCCGCGTGCCGCTGCGCACCTTCGTGCTGACCACCACGGTCGGCATCATTCCAGGTTCCATCGCCTTCGCGCTGATCGGCGCCGGCCTTGACGGGGTAATCGACGACCAGGCCATGGCCTTCAAGATCTGCGCCGCGCAAAATGGCGAAGCAAACTGCCACCTCTCGCTCAGCCCGGCGATGCTGATCTCGCCGGAACTGCTGTGGGGCCTCACTGCCCTGGGCGCAGTGGCCCTGCTGCCGCTGCTGGCGCGGCTGTGGAAGGGCCGTCCCACATGAGCGCCGGACACTTCGACATCGCGGTGATCGGCGCGGGCTCTGGCGGGCTGTCGGTTGCGGCGGCGGCTGCACAGTTCGGGCAGAGGGTGGTGCTGTTCGAGAAGGGCGAGATGGGCGGCGACTGCCTCAACACCGGCTGCGTGCCATCGAAGGCGCTGCTCGCGGCGGCGAAGCAGGCACATGCGCTGCGCTCGGGCGCAGCACTCGGCATCGCCGCCGTGGAACCTGACGTCGACTACGCCGCAGTGTGCGCCCATGTGCAGCGCGCCATCGCAGCGATCGCGCCGCATGACAGCCAGCAGCGCTTCGAGACGCTCGGCGTCACCGTGATCCGCGCTGCGGCGCACTTCATGGATGCGCGCACGCTCGAAGCCGCAGGCCAGCGCTTCACCGCGCGGCGCATCGTGATTGCCACCGGCTCGCGCCCCGCCGTGCCGCCCATTCCCGGCCTTGGCGAGGTGCCCGACCTCACCAACGAGACACTGTTCACCAACACCACACTGCCAACGCATCTCGTCATCATTGGCGGCGGCCCGATCGGCCTCGAAATGGCGCAGGCCCATCGCCGCCTTGGCAGCAAGGTCACCGTCATCGAGGCGGCATCGCCACTCGCGCAGGATGATCCGGAGCTTACTGCCGTGGTGCAAGCCCAGTTCGCGGCGGAAGGGGTCGAGATCCTGTCCGGCACCGCCGTCAGCCGCGTGTTCCGGCATGAGGGCGGCATCGGCCTCGAGGCGGGTGGCCGCATCATTTCCGGATCGCACCTGCTTCTTGCCACGGGGCGCAGGCCCAATGTTGAGGCGCTGAACCTCACGGCTGCAGGCATCGCCTTCACGCCCAGGGGCATTACCGTCGATGCAGGCCTCAAGACCAGCAACCGGAAGGTCTACGCCATCGGCGACGTGGCGGGCGGGCGCTTCACCCATGAGGCGGGCTACCAGGCGGGCATCGTCATCCGCAACGCGCTCTTCGGCCTGCCGGCCAAGGCCACCGCGCTCATCCCGCATGTCACCTACACCGACCCCGAGCTCGCGCAGCTGGGCCTCACCGAGGCACAGGCGCGGGCCGCCCATGGCGAGGCCATCCGCGTTCTGCGCAGCCCCTTCAGCGGCAATGACCGGGCGGTGGCCGAGGGCCAGCCGCAAGGCCTCGTCAAGATCATCACCACCCGGCGCGGCCGCATCCTCGGCGCCGGCATTGTGGGCGAAAACGCGGGCGACCTCATCCAGCCCTGGGTGCTGGCGCTGGAACGTGGCCTGAAGATCTCCACCATGGCGGGCGCCGTGTTGCCCTATCCCACCCGCGGCGAGGCCTCCCGCCGGGCGGCCATCGGATATTTTGCCGATTTTTCATCCAAACCCCTCGTCCAGCGCGTAATAGGGCTCATGGGCAGGCTCAGGCCATGACAGGCAGCACGGATTCAGGCCGGCGCGAGGGTCCGGGCCCCTTCCAGGGGCTGTCCGGCAAGGTGCTGGTCATGACCATCCTGTTCGTCATGCTGGGTGAAATCCTGATCTTCCTGCCCTCTATCGCCAATTTCCGCATCCAGTGGCTGAAGGGCCGCATCGCCCAGGCGGAGATCGCGGCACTTGCTGCCGAAGCCGCCCCGGACCGCATCCTGTCGCACGACCTCCGCACCGAGATCCTGAAGGGTGCGGGCGTGCTCGTGGTCTCGCTCACCCGCGGCGAGACCCGCAAGCTGATGCTGCGGAGCGAGGAGGATCACATGATCGATGCCTCCTATGACCTGCGCAACGTATCCTGGCCCACCGCCGTGGCCGACGCCTTCGCGGTGATGCTCGAGCCCTCCGACCGCGTCATCGGCGTCATCGACAAGCCGCCCAACATGTCGGGCGACATGATCGAGGTGGCGCTGTTCGAAAAACCCCTGCGCGAGGCGATGCTGCGCTTCGGCTTCAACATCTTCCTGCTCTCCGTCGTGCTCTCCGTCATCGTGGCGGGCCTCGTCTATCTCGCGCTCAACATCGTGCTGATCCGGCCGATGAAGCGGCTGACCCGCAACATGATGTCTTTTGCGCAAGATCCGGAGGACCACTCGCGGATCATCGTGCCGTCGAACCGCAAGGACGAGATCGGCCTCGCCGAGCGCGAGCTGCACGACATGCAGTCGGACCTCGCCGCGATGCTGCAGCAGAAGAGCAGGCTTGCGGCGCTGGGTCTTGCCGTTTCCAAGGTCAGCCACGATCTCAGGAACATGCTGTCCTCCGCCAACGTGATCTCCGACCGCCTTGCGATGGTGGAGGACCCGACGGTGAAGCGCTTCGCGCCGAAGCTCATCATCAGCCTCGACCGCGCCATCTCGTTTCTCACCGAGACGCTGAAGTTCGGCCGCGCCGAGGAAGCGCCGCCGATGCGCGAGCGGCTGCTGCTGAAGGACCTCGCGGATGACGTGATCGATACCGCCGTGCTGCAGGCATCCTCGCGCGTCGTGCTGTTCAACCACGTGCCGCCCGGCCTCCAGATCGATGCCGACCGCGAGCACCTGAACCGCGTGCTCACCAACCTTCTGCGCAATGCCATCCAGGCGCTGGAACAGCAGGGGGGCGAGCAGGACGGCCGTGTTGTGATTTCCTCCTGGCGCGAGGGTGCGGTGGTGGTGATCGAGGTCAAGGACAATGGCCCCGGCATTCCGGAGCGGGTGCGCCCGAAGCTGTTCGAGGCCTTCCAGAGTGCCGCCAAGCCCGGCGGCGTGGGACTGGGGCTTGCCATCGCGGCGGAGCTGATCCGCTCCCATGGCGGCGAGATCAGGCTCCATGGAACCGGGCCCGAGGGCACGGTGTTCCATGTCGTGGTGCCGGATGCCGTGGTGGAACTCCGTCCGGGCCGCCGCGGGGCCCGCAACCGGGCCTGAAAGCCTTGTGTTTCAAGGCTTGACTGGGGTGCCCCATTCAATGTCTATAGCGGTCGCAACCAAACCCAAGGGGGTGCTTTGAGAAAGACCCCCTCACACAGGAGCTGAAGACCACTTGCCAATGCCACCCAGGAGGCCGTCGATAAGCCGCGGAGCCGCCCCCCCGCAAAAGGAAGAAGGACACAGGATCAACAACCGCATTGACGCACGCGAAGTGCGCCTGATCGATGCCGCCGGCGAGAATGTCGGCGTGGTGCCGATCCGCCAGGCCATCATGATGGCCGAAGAGGCCAGCCTCGACCTCGTCGAGATTTCGCCCGATGCGAAGCCCCCGGTCTGCAAGATCCTCGACTACGGCAAGTTCAAGTTCCAGGAACAGAAGAAGGCCGCCGAGGCCCGCAAGAAGCAGAAGGTCATCGAGATCAAGGAGATCAAGATGCGCCCGATGATCGACGATCACGACTACGACGTGAAGATGAAGGCGATCAAGCGCTTCTTCGAAGAAGGCGACAAGGTCAAGATCACGCTCCGCTTCCGCGGCCGCGAAATGGCCCACCAGGAACTCGGCCAGCAGCTCCTCGACCGCGTCAAGAAAGACACCCTCGAAATCGCCAAGGTCGAATCCGAACCCCGCTTCGAAGGCCGCCAGATCGTCATGGTCCTGGCGCCGAAGTAAGGGGCAGATATCCCCTCACCCCATTCATCATGCCCGGGCTCGTCCCGGGCATTTTTCGTTTGAAATCAATTCCACTGGGTAGGCCCAACTAGCGTTGCGTCAGATTTTGTGCTGAATTCGAGGCAATGGCGCTCACGTTGAATGACGCACTGCAGATGCTTACGGAGCCCAAGTGGCTCGTTCTCGATGGCGTTGAATGGTCGTCGCATATGGACCGAGCCGAAAAATCTAAGGCAAACTACATCTGGAAACTTAAGGCGCGCTCTAGGACAGTCGCGTCCATGCCACGCGGGTTGTGGTTCCGAATTGAAACTTGGGTCAACTATCCGAGCAAGGCTGTGTTTCAGCTCGAATGCGACTTTCCAAACACTCGCTCACACATCGTACTCTACCGCTTAGAGATGGAACCTTTCGGCACTCACCTGAACACGGGGTGGGGTCCCCCAGACTTAGGTGGAATGTTTTTCGACGTGGGCGTCACCCATGAACATTCCTTCTTGCATTACGCAGAGATGCCTAACGACCCACTGATCCCGGGCGCTGACCCCATGGCCGCTATCACATTGAATCCGCCTACAAATTTCGATTCAGCAGTCGTACATGTTTGTGGTATACTGAATATTCAAAATGGGGCACAAATCCCGCCTGTGCCACTGCAAAGGCAATTGGTCTAAGATGGCTAGTGTGTCTGACATCCAATATAGAGCGCGCCTAGAACAGGCCATCTCAAGACTGATGCCGCTCTCAGGTAGTGGTGACAGGACAAGAATTGCTGTTCCGATCCTGTATCCTAGTGGTTCCAGCGCGTCGGTCGAAATCATGATCAATGCGGGAAAATGTTTTGTTTCAGATCTGGCACTTGGCCAGATGGAAGCTGAAATGCACGGCGCCGATGGTTATTATGACGCGGCAGCAAGGAAGGCCGCGTCGCGCTATCATGTGGGATATGATGGCCTGAGCGTTTTTGCGACGTGGGCATCTCTGGATAACATCGAAAGCGCTATTCTCAGTGTTTCAAACGCGTCTGTCTTTGCCGCAACTAGTGCGATCTACAAGTCAGTTGAAGACAAAGAGCGGAAGAAGAACGATGCGGTGTATGAGAAGGTCGCGAGGCTTTTTGGCGCAACTCATGTGGCGCGACATACCGAAATCGCCGGTGAGAATGCGTCTTGGGAAGCTCACAATGTAGTGACGTTCACTCGCGGTAAATTCGGGATTTTTGAGTTTGTATCAGCAAACCAGAACTCAATTGCATCTAAGTTTATGATGTTCTCGGATCTTTCAAAGCTTGAAGACAAGTACATTCTGACATCGGTCGTAAGCAGTCTCGCTGGTATGGGCAACAAGGCAGCGATGCTTCAAGATGTGTCCGAAGTTCTACAACTGGACGCTGAGGATACATATTTTCTTAGACGGGCCGCCTGAGGCAGACGAGCAAGTCCAGTTGCTCTCAAGTCTCCCGCCCCCTTTAGCAACTCAAAATGACGCCCGCCCCCACTACCCTTGCTATTTCGGGCCGTTTTTGCTTAAACCCGCCCGTTCTAGCCGCCTGGCCTGTAAAGGGCATGCCATGGCGGCTTTATATCGCTTTGAAAGGATTAAGCAAAATGCCCAAGATGAAGACCAAGTCCTCGGCCAAGAAGCGGTTCAAGGTGACCGCTTCCGGCAAGATCAAGGCCGGTCAGGCCGGCAAACGCCACGGCATGATCAAGCGGACCAACAAGCAGATCCGCAACCAGCGTGGCACCATGGTGCTGGCGCCGGGTGACGAACGGCTTGTCAAGATCCACATGCCCTATCTGGCCAAGTAGACCCGAGGAAACAGACCAATGCCACGTTCAAAAGGCGGCACAGTCGCCCGCAAGTCTCACAAGAAGATCATCAAGCAGGCGAAGGGTTACTTCTCCCGCCGCAAGAACATCTTCCGCGTCGCTGTTCAGGCCGTCGAGAAGGCCGAGCAGTATGCCTATCGAGATCGCCGCACCAAGAAGCGCAATTTCCGCGCCCTGTGGATCCAGCGCATCAACGCCGCGACGCGCGAACTCGGCCTGACATATGGCCGATTTATCTATGGCCTGGACAAGGCCGGGATCGAAGTCGACCGCAAGGTCCTCGCCGATCTCGCCGTGCATGATCAGGCCGCCTTCGCCGCTCTCGTCGAGAAGGCAAAGGCTGCGCAGGCCTAATCGGCCTCTATCGCGTACGTCGAATTCCGATTGCCTTGACCGGGCTACAGTGTGTCTTTGCGGCACCCTGTGCCCGGTCATGTCGTTTCCAGAGGAACATCTTCCATGAGTCTCGTGAACCTCGAACAGTCGATCCTGGCCGAGATCGACGCCGCAACCGATGAGGCAACGCTCGAAGCCGTGCGCGTCTCCGTGCTCGGCAAGAAGGGCTCGATCTCCGAACGCATGAAGGGCTTGGGGAGCATGAGCCCCGAGGAGCGCAAGGATGCAGGCGCGGCCTTGAACGTGCTGAAGGACAAGGTTGCCGACGCGCTCTCCGCCCGCAAGGCAATGCTGCAGGAAGCGGCCCTCGAAGCACGCCTCGCCGCCGAGAAGATCGACGTCACGCTGCCGGCGCGCCCTCAAGCTTCGGGCACCGTGCATCCGGTGTCCCAGGTCTGGGAAGAAGTGGTGCAGATTTTCGGCGACCTCGGCTTCTCGGTGGCCGAGGGCCCGCACATCGAGGACGACTTCCACAATTTCGATGCGCTGAACATTCCGCCGGAGCATCCCGCCCGGCAGGAGCATGACACCTTCTTCTTCAACGAGAAGCCCGACGGCTCGCGCATGCTGCTGCGCACCCACACGAGCCCGGTGCAGATCCGCACCATGCTGGCCTCGAAGCCGCCGATCCGCATCATCGCACCGGGGCGCACCTTCCGCTGCGACTCGGACATGACGCACACGCCGATGTTCAACCAGGTCGAGGGCCTCGTCATCGACGAGACGACGACGCTCGCCAACCTCAAGTGGGTGCTCACCGAATTCTGCAAGGCCTTCTTCGAGGTGGATGACGTGAAGATGCGCTTCCGCGCCTCGCACTTCCCCTTCACCGAACCGTCGATGGAAGTCGACATCCAGTATTCGCGCGAAGGCGGCCAGCTGAAGATCGGCACCGGCGACAAGTGGCTTGAAATCCTCGGCTCCGGCATGGTGCACCCGAATGTCATCCGCAGCGGCGGCATGGACCCTACACAAGTCCAGGGCTGGGCCTTCGGCGTGGGCCTCGACCGCATCGCCATGCTGAAATACGGCATCCCCGATCTCCGCGCCTTCTTCGAAGCCGACCTGCGCTGGCTTCGCCACTATGGATTCAAGGCGCTTCAGGTGCCGACACTGGCGGGGGGGCTGTCGTGACTTCCCCTCACTTGCTCCGCAAGCGGAGCGTTCTCTCCCGCTACGCGGGAGAGATTGAACGGCTCGTTTTCAACCTCTCCCGCAAAGCGGGAGAGGACGCCCGCCGCAGGCGGGCCGGTGAGGGGAAGTCAAAGCATGCGTGATGGCGCAAAAACCACACTCACCCGCCAACTACGACGCAGCGAGACACTCGCCGAAAAGCGGCTGTGGCAAGAACTCCGCAACCGCAAGCTCGACGGCTGCAAGTTCGTGCGTCAGGCGACGGTGGGCCCCTACATTGCCGACTTCTTGTGCCGCGACAGCAAGCTGATCGTCGAGGTTGATGGCGCAACACACTCGTCTGATACCGACATTCTCTCCGACAAGCGGCGAACCGCGCATCTCGGCCACCTCGGCTACAAGGTGATCCGCCTCCAGAACAGAGAAGTGCTCCATGCCATGGACCTGGCCGTCACGGTCATCCGCGAAGCGCTTCAACACTTCCCCTCACCTGCTCCGCGTGCCGCGGAGCGTCCTCTCCCGCACGCGGGAGAGGATGACGACGGAGTACACCCATGAAATTCACGCTCTCCTGGCTCAAGGAATATCTCGACACCAACGCCACGCTGGACGAGATCTGCGAGGGCCTGATCGGCGTCGGCCTCGAAGTGGAAGAAGTCACGGACAAGACCAAGTTGCTTGCCGACTTCACCGTGGCGCATGTCCGGCTTGCCGAGAAGCACCCGAATGCCGACAAGCTGCGCCAGTGCGTGGTGGAAACAAAGGACGGCACCAAGCAGGTTGTCTGCGGTGCTCCCAATGCGCGCACCGGCATCAAGGCGATCATCGCATTGCCCGGCGTCACCATTCCCGCAACGGGCACGGTGTTCGCGCCCGCCACGATCCGTGGCGTCGAATCCCAGGCCATGCTGTGCTCGGAGCGCGAGCTGCTGATTTCGGACGAGCACAACGGCATTATCGAAGTCGAAGGCGACTGGCCGGTGGGCACGCCCGCCGCCACGGCACTCGGCCTCGATGACCCGATGATCTACGTCAAGGTCACGCCCAACCGCCCCGATGCGCTCGGCATCTATGGCATCGCCCGCGATTTGGCCGCCAAGGGCCTCGGCACGCTGAAGCCGCTCGACGCCAAGAAGGTCGAGGGCAGCTTCGACTCGCCCATCAAGGTGTCGCTCGACTTCCCCGATGGTGATACGAAGCCCTGCCCGCTCTTCGTCGGGCGCTATATCAGGGGTGTCAAGAACGGCCCGTCGCCCGAATGGCTGCAGCGCCAGCTGCGCGCCATTGGCCTGCGCCCGATCTCGAAGCTCGTCGACGTCACCAACTACATCACCTTCGCCTATGGCCGCCCGCTGCACGTTTTCGACGCCGACAAGGTGAAGGGCAATGTCCGCGCCCGCCTCGCCAGGGACGGCGAGACGCTGGAGGCCTTGGACAACAAGACCTACACGCTGTCGTCCGACATGACGGTGATTGCCGACGATGCTGGGCCTGAGGCCATCGCGGGCATCATCGGCGGGATTCCGTCGAGCTGCACGGACGAGACCGTGAACGTCTTCCTCGAGTCCGCCTGGTTCGATCCGCTGCGCACCGCTGCCACGGGCCGCAAGCTCGGCATCACGTCGGACGCGCGCTATCGCTTCGAGCGCGGCGTCGATCCGGCCTTCACACCCGTCGGTGCCGAGATCGCCACGCGCATGATCCTCGAGCTCTGCGGCGGCGAGGCCTCGCATGTGATCACCGCCGGTGCGGTTCCGGATACGTCGCGCAGCTTCGCGCTGCGCAAGTCCCGCGTCGCCTCGCTGGCCGGCGTCGACATTCCCGTCGCGCGCCAGAAGGAAATTCTCGTGGCGTTGGGATATGCCGTCACCGAAACGGCGGACGCACTCACCTGCGCGGTTCCCACATGGCGGCCGGACGTCAACGGCGAAGCCGATCTCGTCGAGGAAGTCTGCCGCATCTGGGGCCTCGACAATATTCCGGCCCAGCCGATGTCGCGCTCCAGCGCCATTGCCAGGCCGGTGCTCAATGCGCTGCAGAAGCGCATGCTCGGTGCGCGGCGCGCGCTCGCATCGCGCGGCTTTAACGAGGCCATCACCTGGGCCTTCCTTCCGGAAGAGCACGCCAAGCTCTTCGGCGGCGGCCAGCCGGAGCTGAAGCTCGCCAACCCGATCTCGTCGGAACTCTCCGACATGCGCCCCTCGCTGCTGGCGAACCTGATTGCCGCCGCAGGCCGCAACATGGATAGGGGCTTCGCCGACATGATGCTGTCCGAAGTGGGCCACGCCTATGCCGGTGACCGCCCGCAGGACGAGACGCTGCGCGCCGCCGGCATCCGCCGCGGTGCCTTCACGGGGCGCAACGTGCAAGGTGGCGCGCGTGCAGTTGACGCGTTTGATGCCAAGGGTGATGCGCTCGCCGTGCTGGAAGCTGCGGGCGCACCCGTCGCCGCGCTGCAGGTCGTCGCAGGTGCTCCCGCCTGGTTCCACCCTGGCCGCTCCGGCACCATCCAGATGGGCCCGCAGAACAAGCTCGGCTACTTCGGCGAAATCCATCCGCGCGTGCTGTCCGCCATGGACGTGAAGGGCCCGCTCGTCGCCTTCGAGCTCATCCTCAACGCCATCCCCGGCTCCAAGTCCAAGGGCGCCACGCGCGCGGCACTGGTCATCTCCGACCTCATGCCGCTGTCGCGCGATTTCGCCTTCGTGGTCGATGACGCGGTGGAGGCCGACAAGCTGGTGAAGGCCGCCAAGGGCGCAGACAAGGCGCTCGTCTCGGACGTCACCGTCTTCGACCTCTACAAGCTCGAAGGCGGCAAAAAGTCCCTCGCCATCGAGGTGACGTTGCAACCCAAGGACAAGACACTCGCCGAGGCAGAGATCGACGCGGTGTCGCAGAAGATCGTGCAGGCCGTGACCAAGGCCACCGGCGGAACCCTGAGGAGCTAGAGACATGGCAAAGGCCGACAGCCGCAAAGTGCTTGCTGACCTGAAGGCCCACCACAAAAAGGGCGCGACCACCGACATGCGGCGCGCTTTCGAGCGCGATCCCAACCGTTTCGCGGAGTTTTCCGCCATGGCGGACGCCATGCTGCTCGACTATTCCAAATGCGCGGTGAACAGCCGCACCATGAAGCTGCTGGCAGCACTGGCCAAGGCATGTGACGTGGAAGCCAGGCGCGACGACATGTTCGCAGGCGCCATCATCAATACCACCGAGCAGCGCGCCGTGCTGCACACCGCGCTCCGCAACCGCGCCAACACGCCGGTGCTGGTCGCTGGCAAGGACGTGATGCCGGACATCAACGCCGTGCTCGCCGCCATGGCCAATTTCGCCCGCAAGGTGAGGAAGTCGGCGATCACCGACGTCGTCAACATCGGCATTGGCGGCTCCGACCTGGGGCCCGCCATGACCACGCTGGCACTCGCCCCCTATCACGACGGTCCGCGGCTGCATTACGTCTCCAACGTCGACGGCGCCCACATCGCCGACACGCTCAGGCTGCTGAAGCCCGAGACGACGCTGTTCCTCATCGCGTCCAAGACCTTCACGACGATCGAGACCATGACCAACGCCCAGACGGCGCGGAAATGGATCGCGGAGAAGCTGGGCGAGTCCCACGTTGGTGAGCATTTCGCAGCCATCTCCACCGCCATTCCCAAGGTCAAGGCCTTCGGCATATCGGAAGACCGCATCTTCGGCTTCTGGGACTGGGTGGGCGGGCGCTACTCGATCTGGTCGGCCATCGGCCTGCCCCTGATGATCGCCATCGGCCCCGAGCGCTTCATCGAATTCCTCGAGGGCGGCCATGCCATGGACCGCCACTTCCGCGAGGCGCCGGTGCTGCAGAACCTGCCCGTGCTCATGGGCCTGCTCGGCGTCTGGCACCGGAACATCTGTGGCTACCCCTCGCGCGCCATCATCCCATACGACCAGCGCCTGTCGCGCTTCCCCGCCTATCTCCAGCAACTCGACATGGAGTCGAACGGCAAGCGCGTCACGAAATCCGGCAAGGCGGTGAAGGGCGATACGGGCGCAATCGTCTGGGGCGAGCCTGGCACCAATGGCCAGCACGCCTTCTTCCAGCTGCTGCACCAGGGCACCGGCATCATCCCCGTTGAATTCCTCATCGCGGCGGACCCGCATGAGAGCGCGGACATGCGTGAGCACCACGCGCTGCTCGAGGCCAACTGCCTCGCCCAGAGCCAGGCGCTGATGCGCGGCCGTACCGAGAAGGAAGCGATGGCGCAGCTTCTCGCCATGGGCAAGACAAAGGCAGAGGCCAGGGCGCTGGCGCCGCACCGCGTCTTCACCGGCAACCGCCCCTCGGTGACGCTCGCCTACAAGCGGCTCGACCCGTTCACACTGGGCCGGTTGATCGCGCTCTATGAACACCGCGTGTTCGTGGAGGCCGCGATCTGGAACATCAACGCCTTCGACCAGTGGGGCGTGGAACTCGGCAAGGAACTGGCCACCGGCCTGCAGCCCGTCATCGAGGGCAAGAAGAGCACCGCGGGGCTGGATTCATCGACGGCCGGGCTGGTGAAGTTCCTGCAGAAGCTGCAGTAATCTCTCTCGGTCATCATGCCCGGGCTCGACCCGGGCATCCTCTTTGCGGCCACCAAAAAGGATCGCCGGGACAAGCCCGGCGATGATGAAACATGGTGGGATGGAGCGCAGATCAGAACATCGCCTCGTCCATCTCCATCACCGGCCCGGCGCCAGCGAGGATCTTGGCATGCAGTGCGGCCGAGTCCGGCAAGACCCGCTGCATGTAGAACCGCGCGGTGGCCAGTTTGGCGCGGTGGAAATCATCGTTGCTCTTGGGCAGAGCCACCTCCGCCGCCCGCGCGAAGAGGAAGCCCACGGCGGTGAGCGCGAAGAGGCGCATGTAGTCCACCGCCGCCGCTCCCGTCTCATCGGGATGCGTGCCTGCCCGCTCGCCGATCACGCGGGTTGCATCCTCCAGCAGGTCGAAGCTCGCAGCCAGTGGCTCCACGAATTCCGCCAGCCGCTCGTCACCTTCATGGGTTTCCACGAAATGCTGCACCGGCAGGCCAAAGCTGTCGAACAGGTTGAGGTGCAGCACCTTGCGGCCCAGCAGGTCCATCGACTGGATGCCGTTGGTGCCCTCGTAGATCGGCGTGATGCGCACGTCGCGCAGATATTGCTCCTGGCCATTGGCGCGGATGAAGCCATGGCCGCCCAGCACCTGCACGCCGATGTTGGCCACCTCCACCCCGCTGTCGGTGAGGAAGGCCTTCACCACCGGCGTCATCAGCGCCACCATGTCATCGGCCTGCTTCCTCACAGCCGGATCGCCGTGCCGCTCGGACATATCCAGCGCCTGCGCGGTCCACAGCGCCAGCATGCGGCAGCCTTCGGTCAAGGCGCGCTGCGTCATCAGCATGCGGCGCACGTCGGGGTGGACGATGATCGGGTCGGCGAGCTTCACCGCATCGCGCGCGCCCGCAGGCGAGCGCCCCTGCAGCCGCTCGCGCGCATAGGCCACGGAATTCTGGTAGGAGGCCTCGGCGATGGCGAGGCCGTGGATGCCCACCGCGATGCGCTCGGTGTTCATCATGGCGAACATGGCCTTGAGGCCCTGGTTGGGCTCGCCCATCAGCCAGCCAGTGGCACCGTCGAAATTCATGACACAGGTGGGGCAGCCGTGGATGCCCATCTTGTGCTCGACTGACCCGCAGGCGACGCCATTGCGCGCACCCAGCGAACCATCGGCATTCACCAGCACCTTGGGCACCAGGAACAGGCTGATGCCCTTCGAACCCGTCGGCGCATCGGGCAATCTCGCCAGCACGAGGTAGATGATGTTCGGCGTCAGGTCATGCTCGCCCGCCGAGATGAAGATCTTGGTGCCGGTGAGCGCATAACTGCCATCGGGATTCGCCATCGCCTGCGTCTTCAAGAGCCCGAGGTCGGTGCCGCAATGCGCTTCCGTCAAGCACATCGAGCCCGCCCATTCACCACTCGCGAGCTTCGCAGCATAGAGTGCCTTCTGCGCTTCGGAGCCATGCTGGGCCAGCGCCACATAAGCGCCGCGCGTCAGGCCGGGGAACAGGCCGAAGGAGAGGTTGGCGCCATTGACCATTTCCTCGAACAGGACGTTCACCATGTGCGGCATGCCCTGCCCGCCATGCTCAGGCGCTGCCGTGAGTGCCGGCCATCCACCTTCCACCAGCTGCGCGTAGGCTTCGCGGAAGCCCTTGGGCGTCCTCACCACCCCCTTGTCGAAATGCACGCCCTCCTCGTCGGCACTGCGGTGCAGGGGATAGAGCACTTCCGACGAGAAGCGTGCGGATTGCGCCAGCACCGCCTCGATCACGTCACGCGTGCAATGCTCGAAGCCGGGCAGCTTGGCATGGCTCTCGAAACCGAGAAGGTCGTAGAGGGTGAAGAGGTGGTCGGCGATCGGCGGGGCAAAGACTGGCATGGCCCGGAGTTCAGCACTCCACCACGTTCACTGCAAGGCCGCCGGTGGAGGTTTCCTTGTAGCGCTCGCTCATGTCGAGCCCCGTCTGGCGCATGGTTTCGACGCAGGTGTCGAGCGGCACGAAATGCGTGCCGTCGCCGCGCAGCGCGAGGGATGCTGCCGTCACTGCCTTCACCGCGCCAAAGGCATTGCGCTCGATGCAGGGCACCTGCACGAGGCCGCCCACCGGATCACAGGTCATGCCGAGGTGATGCTCCAGCGCGATCTCGGCGGCATTCTCCACCTGCTCGTTCGAACCACCCAGTGCCGCGCAAAGCCCGGCTGAGGCCATGGCCGAGGCCGAACCTACCTCGCCCTGGCAGCCCACTTCGGCGCCCGAGATCGAGGCATTGTGCTTGATCAGCCCGCCGATGGCTGCGGCCGCCAGCAGGAAGGTGCGAATGCCCTGCTGGTCGGCGCCGAGGCAATGGTCGAGGTAGTAGCGGATGGTGGCGGGGATGACGCCCGCCGCACCATTGGTGGGTGCGGTGACCACCTTGCCGCCCGCCGCATTCTCCTCGTTCACCGCCATGGCATAGACTGAGAGCCAGTCCATCAGCTGGTGCGGCTGGATGGCGTTGTTGCCCTTCTCTTCCTTGAGCTTGGAATAGATCTCGGCGGCGCGGCGCTTGACCTTCAGGCCGCCCGGCAGCGTGCCGGTCTGGCGCAGGCCCCGGTTCATGCAGTCGCGCATGGCGGCCCAGATGTGGTCGAGGTTGGCGTCGAGCTGTTCATTGGTCTGCGCCACCACTTCATTGGCGCGCTTCATCTCGACGATGGTGAGGCCGGAGCGCTTGCCCATCTCCAGCATCTCGTTTGCCGTGCGGAACGGATATGGCACTTCCACCGAGGGCTTCTCGGTCTTGCTGGCGGCAAGGCTTTCCGCGCGTTCGGCCTCGGTCTGCACGAAGCCGCCGCCGATCGAGAAATAGGTTTCCGACAGCAGCACGTTGTTGTCGTCGTCGAGGATGCGGAACACCATGCTATTGGCATGGCCCTTCAGGGCGGGGCCGAAATCGAAGATCACGTCGCGTGCCGGGTTGAAGGCCACGGCGAAGTCGTCGGCGATCTGCACGCTGCCGCGCTCGGCCATCTGGCGCAGCACCTCGTCCACCCGGTCAGGGTCCATGGTGGAGGGGCGCTCACCGGCGAGCCCGAGGATCACGGCACGGTCGGTGCCATGGCCCTTGCCGGTGAAGGCCAGCGAGCCATGCAGCGTCACGGTGAGCCGCCCGGTGCGCGGCAGCGAGGCGTCAGCCGCCTTGGAAAGAAACCGCTGGGCGGCCACCATCGGGCCCACCGTGTGGGAGGAGGACGGGCCGATGCCGATCTTGAAGATGTCGAAGACAGAGAGAAACATGGCCACCAGTCATCATTGTTCGGAGCCTGCAGCATAGCCAAATCTGCCGCTTTTTGCGCCATATACGTCTCGCTATCCAAAACCGGACCATTCCGCCGACTTGCGGCCAATGAAAACTCCACCGCATCAGGCAATGCGGTGGAGCCAGGTCGGTTCAGAAAACGGGTCGTGACATCAGGCCGGGTTGACCAGCGCCTCGACCTTCGTCAGCAGTGCATCGGTGGTCGGCTTCACCACATCGCCCACGCCCGGGATGGCGACAACCTTGGCGATGAGGTCCTTCAAGGTCGGCAGCGCGGCGGTGATGAGGCCCGACAGCATGGTGCGCTGGGCGGGGGTCAGCTTGGCGGCCATGGCGGTAAGGCCGTCGACCGAGGTCACGGCCTCCTGCAGCTTCGGCAGGGCGGTCTGGGCGCTGGCGGCGTCGGTGATGCCGCCGAGCGTGGTCTTGAGGCCGTCGAAGGCCGTGGTCAGCTGGGCATTGACGTCGACACCGTCGACCACCAGGGACGTGGCGCTGCCGGCGGCCTTCTCGGTCGCTTCCTTCACCGAATGGCCCATGCCACCCAGGAAGTACCAGGCGGCTGCGGCGATGAGGAGCAGCGGGATGAGCCAGGTGAGCCAGCTGGTGCCGGTCTTCTTGGCGGCAGTGGCCGCTTTCGCCGTGGCGGCAGACGCGTTCCGCGCCGCATCGTTTACGGCGCGGCTGGCCTGGCCAGCGAAGTCGCCGCCCAGCACACCGGCACTCGACAGCGCGCTGCCGAGGCCCGCCGGAAGGGCCGAGGCGATGTTGCCCTGCTGCGAGCTGAGGAGGCCCGCCAGCGAGGAGGCGTTGAGGCCACCGCCGGTCACCGACTTGGCGAGCTGGCCCATGGCGAGCTGGCCCGCCAGGCCGACGAGCGAGGATGTTGCGGCAGCCGGAAGGCCGGCCTGCTTGCCGATGGCACCCGTGAGGCCGTTCAGCGTGTTGTCGCCGAGAAGCGAGGTGAGCGAGCCGAGGCCGCCCTTCACGAAGTCAGCGCCAGAGCTGCCGGTCAGCGTCGCGGCGAGGTCGCCCATCGCGCCGGTGTCGGTCTTCGATACGGCGTCGAACAGGGCGCGCGCACCGCCATCGGTGGAGGCCTTGCTGCCCATGGCGCCAAGCACGGCGGGAATGGCGGCGGTGAGCGCCGACTTCGCAGCACCGCTGCTGATGCCGAGTGATGCCGCAATCTTGTCGAGGATCGCGGGCGCAATCATGTTGAGGATGGTCGTGACAATGTTCATGTTGGTCCCCTTGTGTGTCGCGCATCTCTGGAGGCGCGCAATTGTGATCGTTGCCTGCCTGTTGGCCCGGAGAGTCTATTTGCCAGTTTTGTATCGGCAGTATTTCTATCGGTCAAATCGGAAGTTGAGATTGTTCACCCACATGCAGTTATGGCACCAAAATTATAGGTGTTTATACGTATTTCTGGCGGCCTGCCAGTAATGCGAATTGTCGTCACACCTGAACGGCCGTAGGGCAACCGCAACGTCTTCGCCTCTGTCAGCCCGCGCGGCAGTGGACCATATGCTGTCCCCCTTCCCTGATCTGATGAACTGATCGACGGAGGAGGCCAGCAATGATCGAGCCCCAGCCTTGCCTCGTCGCATCACGACAACCAGACCTTATTGAACGGTCGCGGGTGCAGGCGTAAGGATATTAGCAATCGATTGCTAAAACAAATTCGAACAGGTGATCTCATGTCTATTCGGAAGTGGTTATTCTTTGGCCTGATGCTGGGCCTTCCCCTGTCCGCGAGCCCGCAGCTGGCCTTTGTCCAGCACAGTTCAGCCGCAACCACTGCCGCATTGATCGACCTCAACACGGCCACCGCCGACCAGCTCGAGACCCTGTCCGGCATCGGGCCCGCCAAGGCCAAGGCCATCATCGAGGGCCGACCCTACAAGTCGCTGAAAGACTTCGAGTCCCGCAACATCGTTCCGGCCTCCACTGTCGAGAAGTTCAAGGATCAGGTGACGACCGCCAAGGCCAAGCCTGCGACCACCGAAGCCGCCACCACCGCAGCGCAGCCCGCGGGCAAGGTCGATCTCAACACCGCGACCGCCGACGAGCTTGAAACGCTGCCCGGCATCGGGCCCACCAAGGCCAAGGCCATCATCGAGGGCCGACCCTACAAGTCACTGAAGGACTTCGAGTCCCGCAACATCGTGGCGGCTTCTGCCGTCGAGAAGTTCAAGGGCCAGCTCACTGTTTCAAAAGCCAAGGCTGCCGCCACCGAGACGGCTGCTGCCGAGACCCCGGCGCAGACCTCGACCAGGATCGACCTCAACACCGCGACAGTCGACGAACTCCTGGCGCTGCCCGGCATCGGCCCCGCCAAGGCCAATGCCATCATCGAAGGCAGGCCCTACAAGTCGCTGAATGATTTCGAATCCCGCAACGTCGTTGCGGCCTCCACCGTCGAGAAGTTCAAGGACGACGTCACTGTGTCCAAAGCCAGGGCCAAGCCCGCCGTGGCCGAGACCCCGGAAGAGAAGAGCCCGCCGGAACCGGTGGGCAAGATCGACCTGAACGCGGCCACTGCTGAAGAGCTCGAAGTGCTGCCGGGCGTGGGTCCGGTGCGCGCCAAGGCCATCGTCGAAGGCCGCCCCTATGCCTCGCTCGCCCAGTTCGAATCGAAGGGCATCATCCCGGCGTCGGTCTTCGACAAGTTCAAGAGCGCCACGGAAGTGAGCGGCTCGGGCAAGGCGTCCTCCTCACAGGGAACACCCGGCCAGGTCGCGGCGCAGAAGCGCATCAGGATGTGCGGCGCCAAGTGGCGCGCTGCCAAGGCCGCCGACAAGATCCCCTCTGGCATGACCTGGCCGCAGTACTGGAGCCAGTGCAACACCGCCCTGAAGGACCGCGGCTACTGAGCCGCAGCTGACGCCGGAGCCCGCGCCGCCGGCGGCGGGCACCATGCCGCAATTGCAGTTCCCGGCCTCCGGCGGGCGTGCTGATATGCATGCCCACGGAGCTGACAGGGGATTTCCGACGCCATGATTGCCGTGCTTTTCGGCGTGTTCGCCGCGCTGTGTTGGTCCATCCATGATGTGATCGCCCGGTCGATCGCCGGGGCGGTCGGCGGCTTCCGCACGGCAGCCTGGGTCATGGTTTCCGGTTTCATCCTGCTCTCGGCCTATGTGCTGTGGGATGGCTCCGTCTGGCAGGCCACTGGCCCCGCCATCTTCTCGGGCCTGCTGCTGGGCTTTGCCTATGGCTTCGGAGTCGGCGGGCTGTTCAAGGCCTTCAGCCTCGGTCCGGTTTCGCTCGTCGGGCCGATCACGGCCGGCTACCCTGTGCTGGCCGTGCTGTGGGGCGTGTTCAACGGATTGGAACCGACACCTCTGCAGTGGGCTTGTGTCGGAGCGACACTTCTGGGCGCCATTATCGTTGCGCGTTCGGGCGAGCCCGATGGCGGCATCAATGCGGTCGAGCCCGGCAAGTTGCCGGTGCTGATGTTCTTCGCCGTCATGTCGGTGCTGGGATATTCTTCGTCCATCGTGCTGGGCCAGCAGGCGGCCCTGACCGTGGGCGAGGTGGATGCCACGTGGCTGTCGCGTCCCATCGCGTTGCTGGTGCTGCTGCCCTTTGCCTTCTTCGATGGCAAGCGTGGCGTGTTGACCCAAAACCAATGGATCGCCATCTTCGTCATGGGCGGGCTCGACGTGCTCGGCGTGATCGCCGTCAACACGTCAGGCCATTTCCCCGGCAAGGAATTCGCCGGCATCGGCATCTCGGCCTATGGCGCACTCTCCGTCATCATGGCGATGATCTTCCTCAAGGAAAAAGTTTCACCCGGCCAATGGGCGGGACTCGCCATGATTGTCACAGGCGTGGCAACCTTGTCGGCCACACAGGGCTAGGGAACGAATTGACTTGGATAAATCAACCCTCCTGATTTATCTTGGAAACTCCACGGCAGGACCAGCGAGCGAGACATGATCAAGCCAGCACCGCGCGGCACCGACCCAGAGACGATCCGCGCCGAGATTCTCGAGAAGCTTACCTATTCGATCGGCAAGGACCCTGCCGTGGCCAAGCGCCATGACTGGCTCAACGCCACCATCCTGGCGCTGCGCGACCGCATCATCGACCGCTGGATGGAATCGACCAAGCGCGCCTACCAGGCCAATGCCAAGCGTGTCTATTACCTGTCGCTGGAGTTCCTCATCGGCCGCCTGCTGCGTGACGCGATGAGCAACCTCGAACTCACCGGCGCTTTCACCGAGGCTCTGGCCGGTCTGAATGTCGACGTCGACCTCGTCGAGGCCATGGAGCCTGACGCGGCACTGGGCAACGGCGGCCTCGGCCGTCTCGCCGCCTGCTTCATGGAGAGCATGGCCAGCCTCGACATCCCGGCTTACGGCTATGGCATCCGCTACAATCACGGCCTGTTCCGCCAGAAGATCACCGACGGCTGGCAGGTGGAGCTGCCCGAGAACTGGCTCGAGCATGGCAATGCCTGGGAATTCCCGCGCCGCGAGGCCGCCTATGAGGTGGGCTTCGGCGGACAGGTGACACCGGGCGTCGATAGCGGCAACCGTCACCAGCGCCGCTGGAAGCCCGCCGAAAAGCTCATCGCGTCTGCCTGCGACACGCCCATGGTCGGCTGGCGCGGCAAGCGGGTGAACACGCTCCGCCTCTGGACGGCGCGCGCGCCCGACCCCATCCGGCTCGATGCCTTCAACAGCGGCGACTATGCGGCAGCCCTCTCCGAGAGCAACAAGGCAGAGATCATCACCCGCGTGCTCTACCCGGCCGACTCGACACCGGCGGGCCAGGAGCTGCGCCTCAGGCAGGAGTATTTCTTCACCTCCGCCTCACTGCAGGACATCATCCGCCGCCACATGCAGCAGTATGACGACATCCGGCTCTTGGCCGACAAGGTGGCGATCCATCTCAACGACACTCACCCCGCCATCGCGGTGGCGGAGCTGATGCGCATATTGGTTGATCATCATGGCCTCGACTGGGACCAGTCCTGGGAGATCACCAAGGCTGCGATCGGTTACACCAACCACACGCTGTTGCCGGAAGCACTCGAGAGCTGGCCCGTGCACCTGTTCGAGCATGTGCTACCGCGGCACATGCAAATCATCTACGGCATCAACGCAAAACTCATCGCCGACGCACAGAAACGACCCGACTGCACATCCGAATTCCTCGCCTCGGTGTCGCTGATCGACGAGCACAACGGGCGCCGCGTGCGCATGGGGCAACTGGCTTTCGCGGGTGCCCATTCGATCAACGGCGTCTCCGCCTTGCACACCGAACTGATGAAGCAGAGCGTGTTCCGCGACCTCAACGAACTCTACCCGGGCCGCATCAACAACAAGACCAACGGAATCACGCCGAGGCGCTGGCTTCTCGAGGCAAATCCGCAACTTACATCACTTCTCAACGATGCCGTCGGCGCCAATGTGATGGACAATGCGGCGCTTCTGGTGAAGGCGAAACCCTTTGCAAAAGATGCCGCCTTCCAGCAGCGCTTTGCCGCCATCAAGCGCCACAACAAGGAAGAACTGGCGAACCTGATCTCGGCGCGCATGGGGCTGAAGGTCGATCCGGCGGCGATGTTCGACGTCCATGTGAAACGTATTCACGAATACAAGCGCCAGCTGCTCAACATATTGGAAACAATCGCCCTTTACAACGCGATGCGCGCGCACCCCGAGAAGCCCTGGGTGCCGCGCGTCAAGATCTTCGCGGGCAAGGCGGCGGCGAGCTATGCGCAGGCCAAGCTGATCATCAAGCTGATCAACGATGTCGCCAATGTGGTGAACAACGACCCCGACATCCGCGACCTGCTGAAGGTGGTGTTCATCCCGAACTACAATGTGAGCCTCGCCGAAGTCATTGTTCCGGCTGCCGATCTCTCCGAGCAGATTTCAACTGCCGGAATGGAAGCATCCGGCACCGGCAACATGAAGTTCGCGCTGAATGGTGCCTTGACCATTGGCACGCTCGATGGCGCCAACATCGAGATGCTGGAGCATGTGGGTGCCGACAACATCTTCATCTTCGGTCTGACGGCTGCGGAAGTTGAAGAAAGACGACGCATTGGTGTTGATGTTGTTGCTGTTCTGGATGCTGCCCACGAGCTACGGGATGTGCTCGACCAACTTGGCTCCGGCGTGTTCTCGCCGGGTGATGCAAACCGTTACCGGCCAATCGTCGACAGCATCACCCATGGCGACTGGTTCATGGTAGGCTCCGACTTCAATGCCTATGCCGCAGCGCAGCGTGACGTCGCCAAGCTGTGGCGGCGGAGCCAGGACTGGACGGAGAAGACGATCCTCAATACGGTGAACATGGGCTGGTTCTCGTCCGACAGGACGATCCGGGAATATGCCCGCGACATCTGGAACGTGCCCACCGACTAGGAGCAGACGCCCAATGGCCGACCCGGACTGGACACTGCCCGCGCCCGAGGTCGAGGCTATCGTAGCGGCTCGACACGGTGACCCTTTCGCGGTGCTGGGCTTGCATCAGGCTGGTAATGACTGGGTGGTCCGCGCCTTCGTGCCGGGTGCCGAGGAACTGGAAGTCCTGGACAAGAACGGCAAGCGCCTTGTGTGGCTGCCGCGCCGCCATCAGGCGGGCTTCTTTGAGGGTTCGCTGCCACTCCCCAGCCGTCAGGCGCTGGGCTACCTCGCGCGCAATGCGGGTGGCGGCTGGACGGTGGTCGACCCCTATCTTCTCGGGCCCGTGCTGGGGCCGCTTGACGACTATTACATCGGCGAGGGCAATCACCTGCGCCTTCATGACAGGCTCGGCGCGCATCCGATGCGGCATGAGGGACATGACGGCGTGCATTTCGCGGTGTGGGCGCCCAATGCCTCACGCGTGTCCGTCGTCGGCGACTTCAACGGCTGGGATGGCCGCGCCCACGTGATGCGCAAGCGCCGCGACACCGGCGTGTGGGAGATCTTCATTCCCGGCGCGCTTGAGGGGCAATGCTACAAGTATGAACTGCTCGACCCCGCGGGCAAGCTCCTGCCGCTGAAGAGCGACCCCTTCGGCTTTTCCGCCGAGATGCGACCCAAGACCGCGTCACGCGTGGTGCGCACCGACAACTTCGCTTGGGAAGACAAGGCCTATCTCGACCGCCGGAACAAGACCGACCAGCGCCGCGCGCCGATGTCGATCTACGAGGTGCACCTCGGCTCCTGGCGGCGCTGGGACGACAACCGCTTCCTGACCTATGACGAACTCGCCGACACGCTGATCCCTTACGTGGCCGACATGGGCTTCACGCACATGGAGCTGCTCCCTATCAGCGAGCATCCCTTCGATCCCTCATGGGGTTACCAGCCCACCGGCCTCTATGCGCCGACCTCGCGCTTTGGCGACCCGGCAGGCTTTGCGCGCTTCGTGGACCGTGCACACCGATCAGGCATCGGCGTGATCCTCGACTGGGTGCCGGCACATTTCCCCACCGACGAGCATGGCCTTGCCAATTTCGACGGCACCGCACTCTACGAGCACGCAGACCCGCGGCAGGGATTCCACCCCGACTGGAACACCGCGATCTATAATTTCGGACGCCGCGAGGTGACGTCCTTCCTCATCAACAATGCGCTCTACTGGCTGGAGCGCTATCACATCGACGGGTTGCGCGTCGATGCGGTGGCCTCGATGCTCTACCTCGACTACTCACGCAAAGAGGGCGAGTGGATTCCCAATGAGCATGGCGGCCGCGAGAACCTCGAGGCCATCGCCTTCCTGAAGCGGGTGAACCACGAGGCCTATGGCCAGAACCCCGGCATCGTGACCATCGCCGAGGAATCAACCGCGTTTCCCGGCGTCTCAAAGCCCACGACGGCGGGCGGCCTCGGCTTCGGTTTCAAGTGGAACATGGGCTTCATGCATGACACGCTCAGTTACCTGAAGCGTGAGCCCGTGCACCGCAAGCACCACCACAATGAACTGACCTTCGGGCTGCTCTATGCTTTCTCGGAAAATTTCGTGCTGCCGCTGTCGCATGACGAGGTGGTGCACGGCAAGGGCTCGCTGCTGAACAAGATGGCGGGCGATGCGTGGCAAAAATTCGCAAGCCTGCGCGCCTACTATGCCTTCATGTGGGGCTACCCCGGCAAGAAGCTGTTGTTCATGGGGCAGGAATTCGCACCCTGGGACGAATGGTCGGAGGCCCGCAGCCTCGACTGGAACCTGCTGGACCACGCGCCGCACCGCGGCGTGCAGTCGCTGGTGCGCGACCTGAACCACGTCTACCGCGGGACGCCTGCACTTCATGCGCGGGACTGCGAGCCCGAGGGCTTCGAATGGCTGATTGCGGACGATAAGGAAAACTCGGTCTTTGCCTGGGCGCGCCATTCGGGCGAGGGGCACCCCATCGTGGTGGTCATCAGCAATTTCACGCCGGTGCCACGGACGGGCTATGCCGTGCCCTTCCCCGTTGCCGGACGCTGGCGGGAGATCGTCAACACCGATGCCCATAGCTATGGCGGCAGCGACATGGGCAATTTGGGCGCCGTGACGGCGGAGCCGAACCCGCTGAATGGCAAGCCGGCCCAGGCAATGGTGACCTTGCCACCGCTCGCAACCTTGTATTTCATGCAGGAGACTTAGGGTGGGATAGGCTCGTCCTCCCTTGTTTCCCTCCCCCCCTGTGGGGAGGGGAGAATGAAGTGGATGCCTCCCCGAAAGTGGGAGTGGAACTGGAAAGGGAGGACGGCCCATGGCCCAGAATCGCAGGACAGGACCGCTGGCGCGCGACGCGATGGCCTATGTGCTGGCTGGTGGCCGCGGCAGCCGGTTGATGGAGCTGACCGACAGGCGGGCGAAGCCCGCCGTGCCCTTCGGCTGCAAGTCGCGCATCATCGACTTCGCGCTGTCCAACGCCTTGAACTCCGGTATCCGGCGCATCGGGGTCGCCACACAATACAAGGCGCACAGCCTGATCCGCCACATGCAGCGCGGCTGGAACTTCTTCCGGCCGGAGCGCAACGAGAGCTTCGACATCCTGCCCGCTTCGCAGCGCGTGTCGGAAGACCAGTGGTATGCCGGAACGGCGGATGCCGTGTTCCAGAACCTCGACATCATCCTGAGCTATGGGCCGCAATACATGGTGATCCTGGCGGGCGACCACATCTACAAGATGGACTACGAGCTGATGCTGCAGCAGCACGTTGACTCCGGCGCCGACGTGACCATCGGCTGCCTCGAAGTGCCGCGCATGGAGGCGACGGGCTTCGGCGTGATGGCGGTCGACGAGACGGACCGGATCACCGCCTTCGTGGAAAAACCGAAAGATCCGCCGAGCATTCCGGGCAACCCCGAGATGGCATTGGCCTCGATGGGCATTTATGTCTTCGCGACGGCGAAGCTCGCAGACCTGCTGAAGCGCGATGCGGCGGACCCCAATTCGAGCCGCGATTTCGGCAAGGACATCATCCCCTGGCTGGTCAGCAATGGCAAGGCGGTGGCGCATCGTTTCACCGCAAGCTGTGTCCGCTCCGAATACGAGACCGAGTCCTACTGGCGTGACGTGGGAACGGTCGATGCCTACTGGGAAGCCAACATCGACCTGACCGAGACGCTGCCCGCACTCGATCTTTATGACAACAACTGGCCGATCTGGACCTATTCGGAGGTGACCCCTCCTGCCAAGTTCGTGCATGACCTGGAGGGTCGGCGCGGCGCGGCCGTGGCCTCGCTGGTGTCGGGTGGTTGCATCGTGTCGGGTGCCTCGATCAAACGCACCATGCTGTCGCCCAATGTGCGGGTGAATTCCTTCTCCTCGCTCGAAGAGGCAGTGGTGCTGCCCTCCGTGCACATTCAGCGCAACGTGCACCTCAAGAAGGTGGTGATCGACACCAGCGTGGTGATCCCCGAGGGGCTTGTGGTGGGAGAGGACCCAGCGCTTGATGCCAAGCGCTTCCGCCGCACGGCGAGCGGCATCTGCCTCATCACCCAGCCGATGATCGATCGCCTCACATTATGAAGGTCCTCTCAGCCGCATCCGAACTCTTTCCGCTGGTGAAGACCGGCGGGCTTGCCGACGTGACGGGGGCACTGCCCGCGGCACTTGCCGCCGAGGGCGTTGAGGTGACGTCCATCATCCCCGGCTACCCTGCGGTGATGGCGGCACTCGAGAAGGCGGTACCCTTCCATGCCTACAAGGACCTGTTCGGCGGGGCAGCACAGCTGCTGCGCGGCACGGCGCATGGCCTCGACATCATCGCCATCGACGCGCCGCATCTCTTCGACCGGCCGGGCAACCCCTATCTCGGCAAGGACGGCTTGGACTGGCCAGACAACGCCGGGCGCTTCGCCGCACTCGGCAAGGCCGCGGCCGACGTGGCGGGCGGCATCAACCGCCGCTATCGCGCCGACGTGCTGCACTGCCATGACTGGCAGGCGGCACTGGGGCCCGTCTATGCGCGTTTCCTCGATGGGCCGAAGAGCGTGATGACGGTGCACAACATCGCCTTCCAAGGCCAGTTCCCCGCCACCGTCTTCGGGCTTCTCGGCCTGCCGCAGCAGGCCTTCGCCATCGATGGCGTCGAGTATTACGGCAATGTGGGCTATCTGAAGGGTGGGCTCGCCACGGCGGATGCCATTACCACCGTGAGCCCGAGCTATGCGCAGGAAATCTGCACGCCGGAATATGGCATGGGGCTCGACGGCTTGCTGCGCGCCAGGCGGCAGGTTCTGCGCGGCATCGTCAACGGCATCGACACCGATGTGTGGGACCCGGCGAAGGACACGCTGATCACCGAAAACTACAGCGCCAAGACATTGAAGAAGCGCGTTGCCAACAAGCGGACACTCGAGGCGCGCTTCAAGCTCGCGCCCGGCGACGGGTTGCTGCATGGCGTGGTGAGCCGGCTGACCTGGCAGAAGGGCATGGATATTTTCGCTACGAGCCTCGATGCGCTGGTGGCGACGGGTGCGAGACTCGCACTGCTGGGAACGGGCGAGACGGCCATCGAGAATGCGATCTTCGAGGCATCGATGCGCCACCCGGGGCGCATCGGGGTGATCATCGGCTATAGCGAGGAACTCTCGCACCTCCTGCAGGCGGGTGCGGACACCATTCTGGTTCCCTCGCGCTTCGAACCCTGCGGCCTCACACAGCTTTATGGGTTGCACTATGGCTGCGTGCCGGTTGTGGCGCGCACCGGCGGCCTGAATGACACGGTGATCGATGCCAATGATGCGGCACTGCAGGCGGGCGCTGCCACCGGCCTCCAGTTCGCGCCCGTTGATGAGGCGACGCTCGAACACACGCTCGCCCGCACCGCAGAGTGTTTTGCAGACCCGAAACTGTGGCGCGGCCTGCAGAAGCGCGGCATGGAGCAGGATGTGTCCTGGGCCCGCAGCGCTGCTGCCTATGCCCAGCTCTACCGCAATCTCGTGAAGGTTCCACACCCATGATCCTCACCGTCGCCACCGCTCCCTTCGAAGGCCAGAAGCCCGGCACCTCGGGCCTGCGCAAGAAGGTGACCGTGTTCCGCGAGCCGCATTATGCGGAGAACTTCATCCAGTCGATCTTCGACTCGCTCGACGGCTTCACGGGCCAGACGCTGGTGATCGGCGGTGACGGCCGCTTCTACAACGCGGAGGTCATCCAGACGGCGATCCGCATGGCGGCGGCCAATGGCTTCGGCCGGGTGATGGTGGGGCAGAACGGGCTGCTGTCGACGCCGGCCGCTTCGCACCTCATCCGCAAGTACAAGGCCTTTGGCGGCATCATCCTGTCGGCCAGCCACAATCCGGGCGGGCCCGATGGCGACTTCGGCATCAAGTACAATGCCGGCAATGGCGGCCCGGCGCCCGAGAAGCTGACCGACGCGATCTTCGCGCGCACCAAGACGATTTCGAGCTATCGCATCACCACATCGCCCGACATCAACCTCGGCCGCATTGGCGAGACACGGCTGGAAGGCATGGTGGTGCAGGTGGTCGACCCTGTGGCGGATTATGCCGCGCTGATGCAGACGCTGTTCGACTTCGATGCGATCCGCGATCTCATCGCCTCCGGCTTCACCATGAAGTTCGACGCCATGGGCGCGATCACCGGACCCTATGCGCATCGGATTCTCGAAGGCATTCTGGGCTTTCCCCAGGGCACGGTGATGAACGGCACGCCGCTGCCTGATTTCGGCGGCCACCACCCCGACCCCAATCTCGTGCATGCCAAGGAGTTGGTCGACATCGTGATGCCACCGGGTGGGCCGGATTTCGGCGCGGCATCCGATGGCGACGGCGACCGCAACCTGATCATCGGGCGCGGCATGTATGTGACGCCATCGGACTCGCTTGCCATTCTCGCTGCCAATGCAACGCTGACGCCCGGCTATGCGCAGGGCCTCGCCGGGATCGCCCGCTCGATGCCGACAAGCTGTGCGGCCGACCGCGTGGCGGAGAGGCTGGGGATCGGCGCCTATGAGACGCCGACCGGCTGGAAGTTCTTCGGCAACCTGCTCGATGCCGGCAAGGCCACGCTGTGCGGCGAGGAGAGCTTCGGCACTGGTTCGAACCACGTGCGCGAGAAGGACGGGCTGTGGGCCGTGCTGATGTGGCTCAACGTGTTGGCGAAGCGCCACCAGGGTGTGGCCGAGATTGTGACGGCGCATTGGCGCGAATATGGCCGCAACTATTATTCGCGGCATGACTATGAAGAGGTCGATGCGGAGGCCGCCAACGGGCTGATGAAGGCATTGCGCGAGCAGCTGCCCAGCCTCGTCGGCCAGCACGGGATCAGCATGGCGGATGACTTCTCCTATGATGACCCGGTGGATGGTTCGCGCACCACGCACCAGGGCATTCGGCTGATCTTCGCGGATGGCTCACGCATCATCTATCGCCTGTCCGGCACTGGCACGGCGGGTGCCACGTTGCGCGTCTATATCGAGCGTTACGAGCCCGATGCGAGCCGCCATGCCATCGAGACACAAGTTGCACTGGCCGATCTCATCGCGCTGTCGCGCGCGCTGGCCGGGATCGAGGCGCGCACCGGCCGTGCCGCGCCCACGGTGATCACCTGAGCGTGGACGCCGCACGGGCCCTGCCCTTTCCACTCGGCGTCACGCCTTCCGCCGACGGCGCCAATGTGGCCGTGGTGTCGCGCCATGCCACGCGCATTTTGGTCTCGCTGTTCGACGGCGAAGTGGAGACGGCACGCATTCCGCTGGACCATCGGCTGGGCGATGTGCATTACGGCTTCGTTCCCGGTCTTGTGGCGGGCATGCATTACGGGTTGCGCGCCGAGGGGCCGTGGTCGCCCGAGCATGGCCAGCGCTTCGACCCTGAGAAACTGCTGCTGGATCCTTATGCGACGCAGCTCACAGGGCCATTCCATCATCTGCCGGAACTGATGCAGCGCGGCACCGAGACCTCGCTGTGCGTGCCGAAGGCCATTGCCGGACATGTTGCAGTGGACGCGCAGGCGCTGCCGCCGCACCGGCCGCAGTTCATCTATGAAGTGCCGGTCAAGGGCTTCACCATGCTGCACACGGGTGTGCCACCCGAGAAGCGCGGCACGGTGGCCGCACTGGCCGAGCCGGTGATCATCGAGCATTTCAAGCGACTTGGCGTCGACACGGTTGAGCTGATGCCGCTTGCCGCGTGGATCGACGAGCGGCACCTGCCGACCGTCGGTCTTTCCAATGCCTGGGGCTATAATCCGGTGAGTTTCATGGCGCCTGACCCGCGGCTGGCACCGGGGGGGCTGGAGGAAATCCGTGCCACGGTGGATGCGCTGCATGCAGCAGGGATCCGCGTGGTGCTCGACGTGGTGCTGAACCATACGGGCGAGAGCGACGTTCATGGCACCACGCTGTCGCTCCGCGGGCTCGACGAGGCGCTGTATTATCGCCGTGACGGGGCAACACTCATCAACGATACCGGCTGCGGCAACACGCTAGCGCTGGATGAGCCCGCGGTGCTGCAGCTTGCGATGGATGCCTTGCGCAGCTGGGCGATGCGCACCGGCATCGACGGCTTCCGCTTCGACCTTGCAACCGTGATGGGCAGGATGCCAACGGGCTTCACGCCGCATGCGCCGCTGCTCAGCGCCATCGAGCAGGACCCCCTGCTCTCCCGCCTCATCATGATTGCGGAACCCTGGGACGTGGGGCCGGGCGGCTACCAGCTCGGGAATTTTCCGGCGCGCTGGCAGGAGTGGAACGACCGCTACCGCGACGAGGTGCGCCGCTTCTGGCGTGGCGAGCCGCACATGACAGGCGCCTTCGCCACGCGCATTGCGGGATCGTCAGACGTCTTCGGCGGGCAGCACCGCCCGCCATCCGCCGGCATCAACTTCATCGCTGCGCATGATGGATTCACGCTGCGTGATGCGGTGACCTATGGCGCGAAGAACAACGCCGCCAATGGCGAGGACAATCGCGACGGCAACGCGCACGAGCCGACATGGCCGGGCGGTGATGCAAGGGCACTGCTCGCCACGCTGTTCCTTTCCCGCGGCACGCCAATGCTGACGGCGGGCGACGAGTTCGGACGCACGCAATCCGGCAACAACAATGCCTATGCCCAGGACAATGCGACGACGTGGCTCGATTGGGCGAAGGCCGACCAGCGGCTCATCGGCTTCACCGCCGCGCTCGCGCAGCTGCGCCGCGCGCTGGGCCCGATCATGGGCGATGCGTTCCTGACGGACCACACAGCACAGTGGTTCGGCGCCGATGGCAGCCCGATGGGCTGGCAAGACGCGGCGGCTTCGGTGCTGGGCCTTCTGCTTGTCGCAGGTGCCAGGCGTGTGGCGCTGGTCTTCAACCGCGGCGCGGCGCGTGGCCTGGCACTGCCCAGACGCGGCGGCCACCGCTGGTCAAGGCTCTTCTGCTCTGCCGAGGGCGAGGAACTGCCCGCACAGTCCGTCTCGGTCTTCGCCGAGGAACGCATCGCGACGACCGGTGTGGCGGATGACGACGTCGAAGCGCTCGCCATCGCCGCCGGCATCGAGGCGGAGTGGTGGGAGGTCGACGGCACGCATCATCGCGTGAGCCTCGACACGCAGCGTGCGCTGCTTACCGCCCTCGGCCTTGGCTTCGCGACCGCGCACGACATCGAACAGGCCTACGCCACCCTGTCACGCCCGAAGCCGCTGGTGGTCCGGGCTGGCGAAGAGGCGATGCTTCTGCCGCCCGCTGCGCACCGGCGCAGGATCGTTATCGCAGATGAGCAAGGTGGCACACAGACGATCGACGTGGCACCCGGCACGCCCGCGCGCGCCCGCCTGGAGCCGGGCTGCTACCGGCTGCGGGACGGGGACGATGAGCCACGCAGCGTAATCGCCAGCCCCGGCGCATGCCACCTGCCACAGGAGATCGCCGATGGGCACCGGGTGTTTGGCCTGGCCTCGCATCTCTATGCGCTGCGCCACGAGGGAAGCGAGGGGATTGGCGATCTCGAAACGCTCCGCCGCCTTGCAGGCCTGAGCGCTGGCATCGGCGGGCACTATGCGGGCCTGAACCCGCTGCATCACCTGTTCCCGTCTGACCGCAGCCGGGCCAGCCCCTATCAACCATCCGACCGGCACTATATTGATCCCCTCTACATCAGCATCGACAGGTTGCTGAAAATGCAACCGCTGCCGCGGACGGCGGAACTTGCGGTAAGATCCCGCGCCGCTTTCGCAGAGCTCGATAGGTTGCCGCTGGTTGACTACCCCGCCGTGTGGCAGGCCAAGGCGCGATTGCTGGAAGCTGCCTTTGCCGAACTGGGACGAGCACCGGCGCTCGACAGCTTCATGCGCGCAGGCGGTGCGCCGCTGGCCGCTCATGGTCGCTTCGAGGCGGAGCGGATGGGCGAAGCGCCCTCGCCCGACCGGATCGCCTATCGTGCCTTCCTGCAATGGATCGCGGACGGGCAGCTGGCGGAAGCCGCCGGTCACAGGAACCTCTATGGCGACCTCGCGCTGGGTTGCGCCTTCGACGGCGGCGAACTCGAGGCCAACCCCACGGCCTTCGCCGCGGGCGTGTCGATCGGGGCGCCACCCGACCCGTTCTCGGCGGCGGGGCAGGTGTGGAACCTGCCGCCATTCTCGCCCATTGCCCTCGACGCGCAGGGCATGGAGCCGATGCGCCGCGTGATCGCCGCCAACATGCGCCACGCCGCGGCACTGCGCATCGACCATGTGCTGGGATTTGCCCGGCAGTTCTGGGTTCCGCAAGGAGCCGAGGGCCGACATGGCGCCTATGTCCGCTTTCCGCTCGACGCACTGATCGCGGTGACGGCCATCGAAAGCCATCGCCACCAGTGCCTCGTGGTGGGAGAGGACCTCGGCACGGTGCCGGAGGGACTGCGTGACAAGCTCTCGGCGACACACATCCTCTCCTACCGCGTGCTGTGGTTCGAGCGCGAGGGAATAGGCTTCAAGCCCGGCGATGACTACCCCAGGCACGCGCTGGCGTGCCTCGCCTCGCATGACCTTCCGACCTTCATGGGCTGGCGCGCGGGGCGTGACATCGAGATTGCGATGGCGATTGGCCAGATCTCGGGCGTGCAGGCCAGCGAGCAGACGGCATTGCGCGGCGAGGAGGATCGCCTTCTCGGCAACCGCACCGGCTATGCGGGCGATGACAGCTTGCTGGCGAGCGCCGCAACGCATGGCTTCGTGGCGCGCACGCCATCGCAGATCATGCTGGTGCAGGCAGATGACCTGGCGGGCGAGACAGACCCCCTCAACGTGCCCGGCACCGACCGCGAATGGCCGAACTGGCGGCGGCGCGTTCACGTGCCCGTGGAGGCACTGGCGGAGGGCCCACTGGCGCAGGGCATCCTGACAGCCGTGAAGCAGGAGCGGGAGACATGAAGCGCCGCGTGGTGATCGAGAAGGTGGAGCCACTTTCACGCCGCTGGGCGCGGCTCGACCGCTATACGATCCGCTACACCCGCAGCGACGGGCGCGAGGATGTTCTCGAACGCGAGGTCCATGACCACGGGCATGGCGCCACGGTGCTGCCCTATGACGCGCAGCGCGGCACGGTGTTGCTGGTGCGGCAATTCCGGCTTCCGGCCTACCTTCACGACCACGACGGCTTCATCATCGAAGCCTGTGCCGGGCTTCTGGACGATGATGATCCGGCGCAATGCGTCATGCGCGAGGCGGAAGAAGAGCTCGGTTTCCGCCTGGCCAACCTGCGCTTCATGACGACCGTCTACATGTCGCCGGGCGCCGTCACGGAAAGGCTTTCCCTGTTCATTGCAGACTACGACCACGCCGCACGCATCGGCGCGGGCGGCGGCGAGGCCCATGAGGGCGAGGACATCGAGGTGCTGGAAATGCCCTTCGACGAGATGCGCCGCATGGTGCAGGACGGTCGCATCGTCGATGCCAAGACGGTGCTGCTCAGCCTGTTCCTCGAGCGCGAACTTGGCCTTCCGCCGCTGTGACGCCATCGCTGCGGATGACGCGCAGGACACCCGCATCCCAGGCGACGCCGAAGCGGGCGCCGCAATAGAGAGGCGCAAGGCATCGATAATCAAAACGCTGCGGCACATAGCCGAGCTTGTCGGCTGCCAGGTTGAGCATCATGGCGGCCTGCAGCGGCCCGTGCACCAGCAGTCCGGGATAGCCCTCTTCCCGGGTGTGGCTGAGATCGTAATGGATGCGGTGACCGTTGAAGGTGAAGGCCGAGAACCGGAACAACAGCAGTGGCGAAGCATCCACCTGCCAGTCTGCCGTGATCTTCTGGTCTGGCCCTACGGGCGGCACGCCCTCGGACGGCGGATCGCGGAACACCAAATCCTGCCGTTCGCGGATTGCGGTTCCGTTGCCATCGGCAATGTCGTGCTCGACCGAGACGAGGCACATCTCGCCGCCGCTGCCTTGCTTGAAGCGAACATCGGTGATGGTGGAGGTGCGGATCACCAGCGCCCCGTGGCGCAGCGGCCGCAGGGTCTCGATGGATCCTCCCGCCCACATGCGGCGTGACTGGGGAATGGGTGGAAGGAACACCCCCTTGAGTTCAGCACCGTCAGGGCCGGTCTCATCCGTTTCCGGTGTGGGGGGTGCGACGCCGAAGTGAAGCCCCGGCGGCGCGATGCGATCACCCGGTTCGAACAGAAATGGTGCCATGGTGGCGCTGTATTTGTCGAACAGCCGCTGCGTGACGGTGTCGATGCGCGTCACGCTGCGGCCAATCCAATCGCTGAAATCGGGCATCAGTAGGACCTCGGAAGGCCGAGCACATGCTCGGCAAGGTAGGACAGGATGAGATTGGTGGAGATCGGCGCCACCTGGTAGAGCCGCGTTTCGCGGAACTTGCGCTCGATATCAAAGTCCTCGGCGAAGCCAAAACCACCATGCGTCTGGATCGCTGCATTGGCGGCCTCGAAGCTGGCGTCCGCCGCAAGCATCTTCGCCATGTTGGCCTCGGGTCCGCAGGGTTCATCCGCCTCGAAGCGGCGAAGCGCCTCATTCACCATCAGGCCCGCTGCGCGCATGTTGGCATAGGCGCGGGCAATGGGAAACTGGATGCCCTGGTTCTGGCCGATCGGGCGGCCGAACACCACGCGCTCTTTCGCGTAGCCACAAGACTTGTCGATGAACCAGCGCGCATCACCCACGCATTCAGCGGCAATCAGGATGCGCTCGGCATTCATGCCCGAGAGAATGTAGCGGAATCCCTCGCCCTCCTTGCCGATGAGGCTCTCGGCTGGCACGGGTACATCGTCGAACCCGATGCTGGTGGCGGCATGGTTCATCATGGTGCGGATCGGATCAATGGTGAGGCCGTGTGTGCGGGCCTCATGCAGATCGACCAGGAAGACCGACAGTCCGCTCGTGCGCTTCATGCCGTCTGCAACGGGCGAGGTGCGTGTGAGGACGATCATCAGATCGGAATGCTCGGCACGGCTCGTCCATATCTTGCGGCCGCGGATGATGTAGTGGTTGCCCTCACGACGCGCGGTGGTGGTGATCGACGCGGTATCGGTGCCGCTGTCAGGCTCCGTCACGCCGAAGGCCTGCAGCCGCAACTCGCCCAAAGCGATGCGCGGGAGGTAGCGCTGCTTCTGCTCCTCGCTGCCGTGGCGAAGCAGCGTGCCCATCACATACATCTGGGCATGGCAGCTTGCGCCATTGCAGCCCGCCGCCTGGATTTCCTCGAGGATGGACGCCGCCGCACTGAGCGGCAGGCCGGAGCCGCCATAGGCCTGCGGAATGAGCGCGGCCAGAAAGCCGGAACGCGTCAGCTCTGCCACAAACGCCGATGGGTAGGCCCGTTCGCGGTCAAGCGCGCGCCAGTAAGGGCCAGGGTAGCCCTCACACAGCTTGGCGACAGCGGCGCGGATGTCTTCATGCGTCATGGGTCGAAGGATAGGGCTGCGAGCGTGGCGGCTTCAAGTGGCAGTCCTCACATGTTATGCCTCGTGGAAATACGTTGAGAGAAAATACGGGGGGATACACATGAAGACGCCAAAGAAGATCCTGAACGACCCGCGCCACGCCACGCAGGAGATGATGGAAGGTCTGGTGCTTGGCTATGACGGGCGCGTGAGCAAGGTGGAGGGCCATGGCGCCTTCTTCCTGAAGGAGATTCCTGCCGGCAAGGTGGCGCTGCTGGTGGGCGGCGGCAGCGGGCATGAGCCTATTTTCGGCGGCTTCCTGGGCCGAAACCTCGCGGATGGCGCAGCGGCGGGTGAAGTCTTCACCTCGCCTTCACCCCAGACCATTTGCGAGACGGCACGCGCCATCAACCGGGGCAAGGGCGTGGTCTTCGTCTATGGCAATTATTCCGGCGACAACATGAACTTCGACATGGCGGCCGAGTTCCTCGCCGCCGGGGGGATCGATACCCGCACCATTCGCGTGCGCGACGACGTGGCGGTGGGCGCGCCTGATCGCCCCGATGAACGGCGCGGCATTGCGGGCGACGTGTTCGTGATCAAGATCGCAGGTGGTGCCGCGGCGGAACTGGACAGCCTCAACGAGGTGGCACGCGTGGCGGCGAAGGCCGAGGCCAACACGCGCTCGATGGGTGTTGCCGTTTCGCCCGGGTCGCTTCCTGAATCGGGCAAGCCTACCTTCGAGCTGGGTGATGACGAGATCGAGATCGGCATGGGCGCGCATGGCGAGAAGGGCGTGAAGCGCCAGAAGATGACGACGGCGGACGACATCGTCGACCAGATGATGGCGCCAATCCTGCGTGACCTGCCCTATTCACGGGGTGATGAGGTGGCGCTGCTCATCAACAATCTTGGCTCCACGACGATGTTCGAACTGCTGATCGCCAATCGCCGGGTGCGGCAGATTCTCGAGCGCGAGGGCATAACGGTGCACCGCAGCCTTGTGGGCTCTTGGCTCACCTCGCAGGAGATGGCGGGGTTCTCGATTTCGCTGATGAAGCTGGATGCGGAGTTGAAGCACTACCTGGATCTGCCAGCATCGAGCTTCGGGTTCACGTCGCTCTAAAGCGGCAGGCATTGCTCAAGTTACATCATGCGCGGACTTGATCCGCGCATCCTCTTGTCCCGCTGCCAAAGAAGATGGCCGGGACAAGCCCGGCCATAGTGGTTGTGAGGAAGCAGCTCGGGTTCAGCAAGAACCATCCAGCTTGTTGATCGCTTCGACATTGGCGGCCGACGAACCCTTGGGATCGAACGCCGATGCCAGCCACGTATCCACGATGGCCTTGGCCAGCTCCGGCCCGATGACGCGGGCACCCATGGTGATGATCTGGGCGTTGTTGGACTTTGCCGCACGTTCGGCCGAATAAGTGTCATGCGTGAGGGCCGCGCGGATACCCGGCACCTTGTTGGCCGAGATGCAGACGCCGATGCCGGTGCCGCAGATGAGGATGCCACGCTCATACTCGCCGTCCTTCACCTTGTGGGCGAGGTTGGCGGAGAGATCGGCATAATAGCCGGACTGGCTGAGATTGGTGATCTCGTGCGCAGGCATTGACTTCAGATGCGCCTCGATGACATCGAGGAGGGGCTTTCCGGCGCTGTCGGCGCCCACGGCGATCTTCATGGCTTGTCTCCCAATCTCTTTGTGACGGCGTCGATGATGCCGATGAATCCGGCGGGGTCCCAGGCGGACCTTCCGATGAAGAGCCCGTCAATATCCGACATGGCGGCCAGATCGCAACAATTCTGCGGATTGACGCTGCCGCCATAGAGGATGGGCAGCGGCTGGCCCACAATCTCCGCCGTCAGGGCTTTCAGCTTCGCATGCTGTGCGTTGGCAAAATCGGGATCTGCCGGAATGCCGCCTTCCCCGATTGACCACACCGGCTCATAGGCGAGGATGACCTTGCCCGGCGCATGCTTGCCGACGTCACGCAGGGCATAACGCGTCTGCTTCGCCAGCACGTCCGCCGTGGCGCCCGCCTCATATTCGCTGCGCGTGTCGCCGATGCAGACGAGCGCGATGAGCCCATGCTGCACGGCTGCCGTCACCTTTTTCGAGACCGTCTCATCGGTCTCGCCAAAATGCGTGCGACGTTCGCTGTGGCCGAGTTCGACCAGCGTGGCACCACAGTCCTTCACCATCAGGGCTGAGACTTCGCCCGTCCAGGCACCGCCGTCCGCCCAGTGCATGTTCTGGGCCCCGACCTTGACGCGGGTGCCGGAGAGGATGCCGGCGACCTCAGTGATGTAGGGAAAGGGCGGAATGACGAAGGGCTGCGCCCTGCCCGTCTGCGCGAAGGGTGACGCCTTCAGCGCCTCGGCAAAGGCGCGGGCTTCGCTCCGCGTCTTGTTCATCTTCCAGCTGGTGCCGATCCACGGCGTCTTCATCAGTTGCATCCTAACTTCGCAAGGGCTGCCCAATAGGACATGGATTTGGGTGTGGCCGCAATCGGGCTGCGCTCCGCGTGCACATCCCATGTTTCGGAGCCCGCTGATATTGCAGCGCAATATCGAATTCTGTTGACGCCAGAGCTTATCTGAAAAATATTGCACCTCAAGAAAAAATTTTCACAAGCAAATGGGAAGACGTTGACGCTTCACCAGCCAGCCCCTCAGGTGGACGAGGAGGCCGCCCTTGCGGCCCGCGCCGCGTGGCTGCACTTCGCTGGAGGCAAGACGCAAGGCGAAGTGGCCGAGCTTCTGGGCGTGCAGAGCACCAAGGCGCACCGCCTCATCGCCAAGGCCCGGGCCGACGGGTTGATCCGCGTTTTCGTCGAAGGCCCGATCTCCGGCTGCATCGCGCTGGAGGAGAAGCTCAAGACCGACTATGGCCTCGCCTTCTGCGAGGTGGTGCCCAACATCGATGAAGGCTCGCTGCCGCTGCGCACGCTTGGCATGGCGGGGGCGCGCTACCTGCGCAACCTCATCGAATCGGCCAAGTATCGCATGATCGGCATGGGCCATGGCCGCACCCTGGCAACTGCGGTGGACCTCATGCCGAGCGTTGCAGCCAATGACACCAAATTCGTCTCGCTGCTCGGTGGCCTGACGCGGCGTTTTGCGGCCAGCCCCTTCGACGTGATCCACCGCCTGGCCGAGCGCACCGCAGCGGAAACCTATGTGATGCCGGTGCCGTTCTTCGCCAACTCGGAAAAGGACCGGCAGGTGCTCGAGGCACAATATGGCGTCTCCGACGTCATCGCCATGGCGCGGGAGGCCGAACTCTATATCGCCGGCATCGGCGAAGTGGACCGCAAGAGCTTCATCGCCACCGCCGGCATGGTGGACGAGGAAGACGTTGAAGAGGTGATGAAGACCGGCGCCTGCGCCGAGATACTCGGTCATTTCTTCAACGAACATGGCGAGCATTTGCCGAATTCTGTGTCCGCGCGCGCCATGGCGCCGCGCTTTTCGGACCTCAAGAGCCACAGGATCGTCGCCGTTGCCGGCGGCACATCGAAAACTCGGGCCATCCGCGCCATTCTTGCGCACGGACTGCTTTTTGGCCTGATCACCGACGAGGCGACCGCAAGGCGCCTCGTCTCGCTGAAACCGGGACGTGAGCCCGGCAAGAAGAACGGAAAACCCGCACCGGGCTAAACAAGAAGACCCCACAAACCAACGGAGGAATGGGAATGTTCGAGAAAGAAAAAGGCCTCTTCGACGCCTTCGTGGCGAAGAAGATCAGCCGCCGCGAAGTGATCAATGGTGCCGCCAAGCTGGGCCTTTCGGCCTCGGCCGCCGGCGTGTTCCTGACCCAGGCGCAGACCCGCGCCATGGCTGCCGACTTCGACTGGATGAAGTACAAGGGCACGAAGCTCAAGCTCCTGCTCAACAAGCATCCTTATGCCGATGCCATGATCGCCAATATCCAGGCCTTCAAGGACATGACCGGCATGGACATCTCGTGGGACATCTTCCCCGAGGACGTCTACTTCGACAAGGTGACGGCAGCACTCTCCTCGGGTTCGACCGAGTATGATGCCTTCATGACCGGCGCCTACATGACCTGGACCTATGGTCCGGCCGGCTGGATCACCGACCTCAACGAGTACATCAAGGACCCGGCCAAGACGAACCCCAACTACAATTGGGAAGACGTGCTGCCGGGGCTTCGCGCCTCCACCTCGTGGAACGGCGTACCGGGCGGCGAACTGGGTTCGGCGGATGCCAAGCAGTGGTGCATCCCGTGGGGCTTCGAGCTCAACAACATCTCCTACAACAAGAAGATGTTCGACAAGGTCGGCGTGCAGCCCCCGAAGAACATCGGCGAGATGATCGAAGTCTCGGCGAAGCTCACGAAGGACCTCGGTGGCCCGTATGGCATCGGCGTCCGCGGTTCGCGCAGCTGGGCGACCATCCACCCGGGCTTCCTCTCGGGCTATGCCAACTTCGGCGAAAAGGACTTCAATGTCGCCGACGGCAAGCTGAAGGCCGCGATGAACTCGGCTGGCTCCAAGTCCTACCACAAGGACTGGGTCAAGATGATCCAGGACTCAGGGCCGAAGAACTGGTCCACCTACACCTGGTACCAGGTCGGCACCGACCTCGGTGCGGGCGCTTCCGCCATGATCTTCGACGCCGACATCCTCGGCTACTTCATGAACGGCGGCGACAACAAGGAAGCCGGCAACCTGGGCTATGCGCCGTTCGCGGCCAACCCGGCAGCGGCTGCCCCCACCCCCAACGTGTGGATCTGGTCGCTGGCCATGAACAATGCCGGCACCCAGAAGGACGCCACCTGGTACTTCCTGCAGTGGGCGACCTCCACCGAGCATGACCTGTTCGGCGCCCGCAAGATGGACTTCGTCAACCCCGTCCGCGCCTCGGTGTGGAAGGACGACGAGTTCCGCGCCCGCATCGACAAGTCCTACCCGGGCTACCTCAATCAGTACGAAGTTTCCGCACCGGGCGCGAAGATCTACTTCACCGCCCAGCCGCTGTTCTTCGACCTCACGACGCTGTGGGCCGAGAACCTGCAGAAGATGGTGGCCAAGGAAATCAACGTCGATGAAGGCCTCGACGCGATGGCCGCCGAAATGGACAAGAAGCTGGCAGAAGCCGGCCTTGGCTAAGTAAGCAGAACTGGCGCGCGGGGCACCGACTCCCTGCGGCAACCCGCGCGCCTTTTCCTCCACCGTCCCACCGTCGAATTCCGGGCCTCCGAATGACAGCCGCCGCCACAGAGATGCGCACCCCCGTGAAGCAGAGCCGCTTCATGCGCCGGGCCCTGCCTTATATCCTGTCCCTTCCGGCACTCCTCATGTGCATCGGGATCCTCATTCCCTTCTTCACCGCCGTCTATTACTCGATGCTGCGCTACCGGATGAACCTGCCCGCCATGAAGGGCTTCATCTGGTTCCAGAACTACATCAACTTCTTCACCGACCCGAAGTTCTGGAACACCGTCTACATCTCGCTCACCTACGCCTTCCTGACGGTGGTTCTCGAGCTGCTGCTGGGCCTGTGCATTGCGCTGCTGCTGCAGCGCCCTTCGCGCTTCAACAACATCGCGTCCATCCTGCTCCTCCTGCCGCTGATGACGGCGCCCGCGCTCGCCGCGCTGATGTGGAAGCTGATGACGCACCCGGACTTCGGTGTGCTGAGCTATCTCCTCACCCTCATCGGCATCCATGATTTCAAGTGGGCGTCTGACCCCGATACGGCCCTGTTCACCGTCGTGCTGGTCGACATGTGGGTCTACACGCCCTTCATCATGATCCTGCTGCTGGCAGGCCTGCGCTCGTTGCCGAAAGCCCCCTTCGAGGCGGCGGCACTCGACGGCGTGCCGCGCAGCTTCGTGTTCTTCCGCATCACGCTGCCCATGCTGATGCCCTACATCATCACGGCGACGCTGTTCCGCCTGCTCGATTCGATCCAGCAGTTCGACATCATCTATGCGATGACGCAAGGCGGGCCCGGCGACAAGCTGCTGGTGTTCCAGGTGCAGGCCTATCTCGACTTCTTCCAGGCCACCAATGTGGGACGTTCCGCCGCCCTCATGGTCATCCTCTGGGCCATCACCTATGCCCTGTCGAACGTCTTCATCAAGCAGTGGCTGAAACTGCGCGAACGCGCCCACGGAGCGCATTGACCATGGACCATTCATCAAGCCTCGAGAAAATCCTGCGCAGCGTGGCGATCACGCTGGTGCTCGTCTTCTTCCTGTTCCCCATCGCCTGGATCTTCCTGATGTCGCTCCAGACGAACGAGACGATCCTGCGCATTCCACCCTCGATCGCCTTCACGCCGATCATCGACAATTACACCGCACTCATCACCGGCCAGCTGCGCACGGCGGCCGGCAGCCTGCAGCTGAACTTCATGCAGAACATGTTCAACTCGGTGCTGCTGTCAGTCTGTTCCGTCGCCCTCTCGCTGGTGCTGGGCGTGCCTGCGGCCTATGCCTTCGCGCGCTTCAAGTTCCGGCTGGGCGAGGACATTGCCTTCACGCTGCTGTCCTTCCGCTTCGCGCCCGCACTTCTGGTGCTGCTGCCTTTGAGCCTTTATTTCAAGACGCTGGGCCTGACCAACACCTATATCGGGCTCATCTGGGTCTATCAGCTGATCTGCCTGCCGCTCATCCTGTGGATCGTGCGAGGCTATTTCGAGGACATCAGCCCGGACATCGAATACGCCTATCGCATCGCTGGCAACAGCTGGTGGAAGACCTTCCTGAAGATCTCGATTCCGCTGGCCAAGCCCGGCATCGCCGCGGCGGGCCTGCTCGCCTTCATCTTCGCGTGGAACAACTTCGTCTTCGCGCTCATCCTGGCATCGGCCGACAAGCAGCCGGTGACGGTGGGTGCACTCGCCTTCGTGACGGCATCGGGCATCCAGTATGGCCAGATCGCGGCGGCCATCATCATTTCGATCACGCCCACGCTGGCACTTGCGCTTTATGCGCAGCGCTACCTCGTCGAGGGCCTGTCCATGGGTGCGGTGAAGGGATGAGCCAGCTCGCAATCAAGTCGCTGACCAAGTCCTACGGCGCCTTCAAGGTCTTCGACGGGCTGAACCTCGAGGCTGACGTCGGCGAGATCGTGGTGATCTTCGGTGGCTCCGGCACCGGCAAGACCATCCTGCTGCGCCTGATCGCGGGTGTCGAGGAACCGACGGCGGGTGCCATCGAGATTGGCGGGCATGACGTGTCCGACATCGCGCCCGAACACCGCGGCGTGGGCATGGCATTCCAGAACTTCGCGCTGTTCCCGCACATGAATGCCTCCGAGAACATCGCCACGCCCTTGCGCGCGGCAGGAGCGGACGAGAGCAAGGTGAAGGCAGGTGTCGCCAAGGTGGCGAAGCTGCTCAAGATCGACCATGTGCTGAACCACAGCCCACGCGAGCTTTCCAACGGCCAGAAGCAGCGCACCGCGCTCGCCCGCGCTCTGGCCGCCGAGCCGCAGATCCTGCTGCTGGACGACCCGCTGCGCAACGTCGACGCCAAGCTGCGTTTCGAGATGCGCCTTGAATTGCCGCGCCTGCTGCGCCAGTCCGGCGCCACGGTTCTCTACGTGACCCAGGACTACAAGGAGGCCATGGCGCTGGCGGACCGCATCGCGGTTCTCGCCAATGGCACCTTCGTGCAGACGGCCACGCCTGAGGACATCTACGTGCGACCCGCCACGCTTGGCGTGGCACGGCTGTTCGGCGATCCTTCGATCAACACGTTCGACACGGTGATCGAGACCGAGGGCGGCACCCATGTGGTGCTGGGCGGTACGCGGGTTCCGGTGGCGGATGGGTATCGCGGATTCGGTGGCCGTGAGGTGATCTTCGGCGTGCGTCCGGAGGCGGTGGAGATCGGTTCCGCGGGCGTTGAGGCGGAGGTGATCGCCGTGACGCCGCTCAACGAACGCACGGTGCTGCTGCTGCAGACCCTCAATGGCTGGGAATTCCTGGCCTCACTGCCGTCGAGCGCCGCCAGCATTCCGGACGCGGGCTCGAAGGTGCGCGCCAGCTTCGCGGCGGTCGGCACCCACATCTTTGACCGCCAGAGCGGAGAGCGCCTCCATGGCTGAGCTCGACATCACCCGCGTCGACAAGATCTATCATTCCCGCAAGGGCGACGTGCATGCCGTGAAGGCGCTGGACCTTGTGGTGAAGCCCGGTGAGATTGTGGCGCTGCTTGGCTCTTCGGGCTGCGGCAAGACCTCGACGCTGCGCATGATCGCCGGCTTCGAGGAGGTTTCCAATGGCGCGATCACGCTGGGTGGCAAACCCATCCACACGCTGCCGCCGGCAGCGCGCGGCGTGGCCATGGCCTTCGAGGCCTATTCGCTCTACCCGCCGCTGACCATCGGCGAGAACATGTCCTTTGCGCTCAAGTCGTCCAAGCTGCCGCAGGCGGAGCAGGAAAGGCGCGTCACGCACATGGCGGAGATGCTGGAGATCGCCGACATCCTGAACAAATATCCCTCCTCCGTGTCCGGCGGCCAGCAACAGCGCGCCAGCCTTGGCCGCGCGCTAGTGCGCGATGCGGGGCTTTACCTGCTCGACGAGCCGATGGGCCAGCTCGAGCCGCAGCTGCGCGCCATCCTGCGCGGCCGCATCAAGCATTACCTGCGCGAGCACAACTGCACGACCATTCTCGTCACTCATGACCAGACGGAGGCCAATGCACTGGCCGACCGCATCGCGGTGATGGAAGGCGGCGTTCTGCAGCAATACGCAACACCAGCCGAACTCAAGGCGCGGCCTGCCAACCTGTTCACCGGCACGTTCATCGGCGAGCCGCCGATGAACGTGTTCACCGCCGATGTGAGTGCCAATGCCGACCGTGTGAGCTTCACGGTCGAGGGCGGAACGACACTCTCCTACCCTGCCTCCGACATCTCGGACGCACTGCGCGGAGTTCTCGCGAAGACGCCGCGCATTGCACTCGGCATCCGCCCCCATGCGCTGCAGCTGGGTGACGGGCCGGTGAAGGGCAAGGTCATGGCCTGCCAGTGGCTGGGCGACCAGACGCATGTGGCTGTCGACGTTGCGGGCCGCACGGTCGTTTCCGTCTCGCAGGAGCGCGTATCACGGGCCACGGGCAGCGACGTATCTCTGAACGTGGCGGCGCGTGACCTGCACCTCTTCGATCCGGCCAGTGGCAATGCCATTGCACATGGGGGCACGCTCGCATGAAGGATGGCGTGCTCATCGGCATCGATGCCGGCACCTCGGTCATCAAGTCCATTGCCTTCACCACGAAGGGCGAGCAGATCGCCTCTGCCGCCATTCCCAACCGCTACCAGACCTTCCCCGATGGCGGCGCCGAGCAGGACATGGCCCGTACCTGGGCCGACACCGCCGCGACGCTGAAGCAGCTCTCCGAAAAGGTGCCGAACCTGCAGGATCGCCTGATCGCCATTTCAGTGACAGGCCAGGGTGACGGCATGTGGCTGATCGACAAGGCGGGCGAGCCCGTGGCACCCGCCTGGCTGTGGCTTGACGCACGCGCCGCCGCCATCACCGAGGGTTTCGTGGCGAGTGCCGACTACCCCGCACACTACAAGCGCACCGGCACGGGCGTGAACGCCTGCCAGATGAGCATGCAGCTTGTGTGGATGACGAGGAACCGCCCCGACCTGCTGGCCCGCGCCACAACCGGCTTCCACTGCAAGGACTGGCTCTATTTCAAGCTGACGGGCGAACGCCGCACCGATCCATCGGAGGCCAACTTCACCTTCGGCCAATATGCCACGCGCACCTACGCGCCCGAGGTCCTCGACGTGCTCGGCATACCCGATACGAAGTCGCTTCTGCCGGAGATCGTCGAAGGCACGCAAGTTGCAGGAGGCCTCACGCCGGAAGCGGCAGCGCTCACCGGCCTCAAGCCGGGCACGCCGATCACGCTCGGCTATGTCGACGTGCTGTGCACCGGACTTGGCGGCGGACTCTATGATCCCAAGGGCGAGACCGGCTGCACCATCGTCGGATCCACCGGCATGCACATGAAGATCGCGCCGAGCGCTGCGCATGTGAAGCTCAACAGCGAGCTGTCGGGCTACACCATGTGCTTCCCGGTGCCGGGCATGTATGCGCAGATCCAGTCCAACATGGCATCGACCCTCAACATCGACTGGCTGCTGGACTTGGGCCTCGACGTATTGGCTTCCCAAGGCGTGGAGAGCACCAGGGCCGACCTGCTGAAGGGCCTCGATGCGCGCATCCTGCAGGCCGAGCCGGCGCGCGCGATCTTCCACCCCTATATCTCGCAGGCGGGCGAACGAGGGCCCGTGATGGAACCTGCGGCGCGCGCCATGTTCACCGGGCTGGAACTCGGCATGGGCTTTGCCGACATGATGCGGGCCGTGTTCGAGGGTCTGTGCTTTGCCTCGCGCGATTGCTATTCGGCGATGGGCGAAATCCCGCGCGAAGTGCGCGTCACTGGCGGGGCGGCGCGCTCACACGCGCTGCGGGTCATTCTGGCCAGCGTGCTGAAGGCACCCGTGCGCACCGTGCAGCGCGAGGAGGCCGGTGCGGCAGGTGCCGCCATGATGGCCGCCGTGCAGCAGAAGCTCTACCCCGACATGGATGCCTGCGTGGCGGAATGGGTGACCCCGCTTCTCGGGTCGTCCACGGCGCCTGATCCGTCGCTGACCGGCCGCTATGACGGCGCGTTTGGCATCTACAAGCAAACCCGCGAAAAAATGCGCCCGATCTGGCGCGAGATGGTGGCCAATCGTGCGTCCTAAGATCTCCGTCATCGGTGACCGCTTCATGCTTTCCTCCATGTTCGAGGCGGCGCTGCGCGAACGCTGCCGCCTGTTCGACCTCGACATCCGCACCCATGACATGCCCTGGCCGGACGAGCCGATGGAACATGGCTATGCGGTTCAGGGCATGGACGGCCTCAAGGAATACATGGGTTCGGCCGACCAGGTGGTGGAGCTGACGGGCGACGCCGAGATTCTGGTCACGCAACTCGCTCCGCTTTCGGCCTCCATCATGGACCGGCTGCCCAAGCTCAAGTTCGTCGCCGTGTCGCGCGGCGGGCCCGTCAACATCGACATGAAGGCAGCGCGTGAGCGCGGCATCAAGGTTGTGAACACGCCGGGCCGCAATGCCTCGGCCGTCGCCGAGTTCACCATCGGCGCCATTCTCGCCGAAACGCGCAAGATCACCCAGGGCCATGACGCGCTGCGCCGCGGCGAGTGGCGGGGCGATCTTTACCGCGCCGACCTCACGGGCCAGGAACTCTCCGAGATGACGGTGGGCCTGATTGGCTATGGCGAGGTGGGCCGCCGCGTGGTGAAGCTCTTGAAGGCCTTCGGATGCCGCATCCTGGTGAGCGACCCTTACGTACAGCTCAGTGCGGATGACCTCAACGACGGCGTGATACAGTGCTCGCTGGACCGCATCCTCGAGGAGGCGGACGTCATGTCGCTGCACCCGCGCGTGACGGCGGAAACGACGAAGATGATCAACAAGGACACGCTCGCCCGGATGAAGGACGGCGCCTATCTCATCAACACCGCACGCGGGCCGCTGGTGAATTACGACGACCTTTATGAGGCGCTGGTAACGAACAAGCTGAAGGGCGCCATGCTCGAGACCTTCGACGTGGAGCCCGTGCCGCCGGACAACCGCTTCCTCAAGCTGCCCAACGTCACGCTGACGCCGCACATCGCGGGCGCCTCGGTGAAGACGGTGAGCTATGCCGCGGGCCTCGCGGCGGAGGAAGTGCGCCGCTACCTTGCGGGAGAGCCCGCGCTCAACAGGTGCTGACGGATCTCGTGCCATGCAGGAGCTGAAGCCGGTCGATCTGGTCGTCATCGGGGGTGGCATCAACGGTGCCGGCATCGCCCGCGATGCGGCAGGCCGAGGCCTCTCCGTCATCCTGTGCGAGAAGGACGACCTGGCGCAAGGCACGTCATCGCGCTCCGGCAAGCTTATCCACGGCGGTTTGCGCTATCTCGAATACTACGAGTTCCGCCTGGTGCGCGAGGCGCTGATCGAACGCGAGGTGCTGCTCAATGCAGCACCACACATCGTCTGGCCCATGCGCTTCGTGCTGCCGCATTCGCCCGAACAGCGCCCGGCCTGGCTCGTGCGCCTCGGTCTCTTCCTCTACGATCATCTTGGTGGCCGCAAGAAGCTGCCGGGCTGCCGCAACATCGACTTGGCGCACGATCCGGAAGGAAAGCCGATCCGTCCCGAGTTCACACGCGCCTTCGAATATTCCGATTGCTGGGTGGATGATGCACGTCTCGTGTCCCTGAACGCACTCGATGCGAAGGAGCACGGCGCAACGATCATGACACGCACCGCCGCCACCGCCGCGCGCCGCGTGAACGGCGGCTGGGAGGTGGAGTTCACCGCTGCCGATGGAGTGCAGTCGAAAGTGAAGGCGAAGGCCATCGCCAATGCGGCGGGGCCGTGGGTGGAGAATGTCATCAACGGCGTTGCCGGCTCCAACTCGCCGCGCCGCGTGCGCCTCGTCAAGGGCAGCCACATCATCGTCCGCAAATTCTGGGAGGGCCCGCAGGCCTATCTCTTCCAGAACGACGACAAGCGGGTGATCTTCGTCAACCCCTACGAAGGCGACATGGCGCTGATCGGCACCACCGACATTCCCTATGAGGGCAAGGCTGAGGACGTGGTCATCGACCAGCGCGAAGTCGATTACCTGCTCGCCGCCATCAACCGCTATCTGAAGGCTCCAATCACGAAGGACCTGGTGATCCACGCCTTCTCCGGCGTGCGGCCGCTATACGATGACAATGCCGAGAACCCATCGGCCGTCACGCGCGACTATGTGTTCGACGTGACGGGGGAGCCGCCGATGCTGTCGGTGTTCGGCGGCAAGATCACCACCTACAGGAAGCTTGCCGAGCACGCACTGGAGAAGCTGAGGCCCTTCTTCCCCGCCATGCAGCCCGCGTGGACGGCCACGGCCCCGCTGCCCGGCGGCGACATGCCGGATGCCGACTTCGACCGTTTTCTCGCGCAGCTTCAGACGGCCAAGCCGTGGCTGCCGGAAGGCCTCGCCCATCACTATGCGCGCCTTTACGGCACCCGCACGATGGATGTGCTCAACGGTGCCCGCGACATTGCAGGTCTCGGCCAGCATTTCGGCGGGTTGCTCTATCAGGTGGAGAGCGACTACCTGCGCCGCGCGGAATGGGCGCGGACGGCGGAAGACGTGCTTGACCGCCGCACCAAGCATGGCCTTCACATCACGGCCGCGCAACGCGCTGCGGTGCAGCGCTTCATGGGCGCGTGAGGCCCCAAATTCCACTCGCACGTGACGCCTGTTTGTGGAACCATGACGCCCCATGAGCAGTGATGATGAAGAGACAGGCGACGGTCGCATGATCGCCTGGCCGCTGGAGCGGCTGGCCCGCGTGATGCGGGCGCGCGAACATGAGGATGGGCTGAACCCTGCCCAGCGCGAGGCACTGCGTTATGTCGCCCGTGCCAACCGTTTTTCCAATACGCCCGGCGCGCTGACGCGCTATCTCGGCGCCACGAAGGGCACCATTTCGCAGACGGTGATGGCGCTGGAGCGCAAGGGGCTCATCGCCAAGGCGGCGCGCGATGCGCGGAAGTCGGTGCGCCTCTCGCTGACCGACAAGGGCCGCGAGACGCTGGACAACGACCCGTGGGTGCAGTTCGAAGCGGCGGTCGAGGAACTCGGCGGCAAGACCAGGCGACGCATGCAGCGCGGAGTCGAGGAGTTGCTGGCGCGCGAGGTGAAGCGCGGCGAGCTCGAGAGCTTCGGCATCTGCGCGAGCTGCCGCTTCTTTCGCGAGAAGGGCCGCGACGGCGATGCAGCAGGCCCGCACCTTTGCATGCTGTTCGAGGATTCGCTGTCGAACGAGGAAACAGGTTGCATCTGCATCGCTCACGAAGCCAGAGCTTAGCGCCAGACTGGCAGGCTCGTGACCACCGAGGCGGCGATCAGCACGAAGCACAGGCGGCGGAAGATGTCGGGGCTGGCCAGATGGAAGGCGCGCGCGCCGCTGAACAGGCCCAGCGCATAGGCAGGTGCCACCAGGGCGGCAAGCCAGAGCGTCTGCACGGTGATGATGCCGGAGACGAGATAGCTGATGAAGGTGAAGACCGTGGTCGCCCCGAAAAACAGAATGATCGAGGCGCGCATCGTGCCATGCGTCTCCTTGCCGGAGAGCCAGTAGGCAACAACGGGCGGGCCGGTCATCTGCGCGAGCCCGCCGAACAATCCCGCCACCGCGCCCACAACAGCGGTGACGGATGCGCGCGGCGTGCCGTGATAGCGCCATCCCGATACCAGCAGCAGCAGCATGGAGGACGCGAGGCCGGCGATCACCCAGCGCAGCAGCAGGGGATCGGAATGGCGCAGCACATAGGCCCCGAGCGGCACGCCGATCACCGCACCCGACGCCATCAGCGCCACGTCACGTCTCCGCGCCAGGACCCAGGCACGCGGCAGGAAGCCCAGCGAGAGAACGCCATCGGCCACCAGCAGCACGGGGGCCGCAACGGCGGGTCCCACCAGTGCGCTGCCCGCCGGCATGAAGATGAGCGCTGCGCCGAAGCCCGAGAAGCCACGCGCCAGCCCAGCCACGCCGGCGACAAGCACGGTGAGGGCGAGGGTCAGCAAGTTGTAGTGATCAAAGGAAGACGGCACGAACCCTGTTTGGGCCCGTGCCGTGAAATTCGCAAGCGCCCGGGACTTACTCCGCGGCGATCTGCAGGCTGGGGCTGGCGGCCTTCACGTCAGCACCAACCTTGGCTTCGAACCTGGCGAAGTTCTTGACGAACATGCCGACGAGCTTGCGCGCCATCGCATCATAGGAGCGCGTGTCGGCCCATGTTTCGCGCGGGTTGAGTATCTTGGTGTCCACACCGTCGACGGCCTGCGGCACCGCGAAGCCAAAGTTGGCATCGGTGCGCATCGGCACGTCGTCGAGGCGGCCTTCGAGTGCGGCGTTCAGGAGTGCGCGCGTCGCCTTGATCGGCATGCGGTGGCCCTCGCCATAGGCACCACCCGTCCAGCCGGTGTTGACCAGCCAGCAGGAGACGTCGTTCCTGGCGATCAGGTCGCGCAGCAGCTCGCCATAGACGCCCGGATCGCGCGGAATGAAGGGCGCTCCGAAACAGGTGGAGAAGGTAGCCTGCGGCTCGGTGACACCACGCTCGGTGCCCGCCACCTTGGCGGTGTAACCTGAGAGGAAGTGATACATGGCCTGGGCTGGCGTCAGCTTTGCAATCGGCGGCAGCACGCCGAAAGCATCGGCCGTCAGCATGACGATGGTCTTCGGGATCGGCGCGGTGCCGGTCTTCGACGCGTTCGCAATGGCGGAGAGCGGATAGGCGGAACGGGTATTCTCGGTGAGCGAGCCGTCATGCAGGTCGAGCTTGCGCGTGACGGGATCGACCTTCACGTTCTCCAGTACCGTGCCCCACATTTCGGTGGTGGCATGGATCTGGGGTTCGGCTTCCTTCGACAGCTTGATGACCTTGGCGTAGCAGCCGCCTTCGAAATTGAAGAGGCCGTTCTCCGACCAGCCGTGCTCGTCGTCGCCCACTAGCGTGCGCGAGGGATCGGCCGAGAGCGTTGTCTTGCCGGTGCCTGAGAGGCCAAAGAACACCGCACTGTCGCCCTTGTGGCCGACATTGGCCGAGCAGTGCATTGGCATCACGCCCTTCTCGGGCAGCAAGTAGTTGAGCACGGTGAACACCGACTTCTTCATCTCGCCCGCATATTGCGTGCCGCCGATGAGCACGAGGCCATTGGCGAGGTCGAGTGCAATCACCGTTTCGCTGCGCGTGCCGTGGCGGGCCGGGTCGGCCCTGAAGGACGGCAGATCGATGATGGTGAGTTTCGGTGCGAAACCGTTCTGGTCCTCCGGCACGATCAGCAGGTGCTGGATGAACAGCGCATGCCAGGCATATTCGGTGATGACGCGGGTGGGCAGCTGGTAGGCCATCTCGGCGCCGCCGGCCAGATCCTGCACGAAAATGCTTTTCAGTCGGGCATGGGCCATGAAGTCCTTGCGCAGCGTTTCGAACTGCTCGCGGCTCATCGCCTTGTTGTTATCCCACCAGATGGTGTTTTCGGTGGAGGCGTCGCGCACCACGAACTTGTCGTTCGGGCTGCGGCCGGTGTGCTGGCCGGTGGTGACAACGAGACCGCCACCTTCCGCAACGACGCCTTCGCCGCGGGCAACCGCGTCCTGATAGAGCACGGCGGCCGGCGCGTTCCACGAGATCTTGTCCAGCCAGGCCAGACCAAAGTCGGCGAGCTGGGCGCGGATGAGGGCGTCGGCGGCTGTGTCCATGTCGTGCTCCTGTGAACAGTAGAGCTACTTAGAGACCGGTCGTCGGGTCCTGCAAGAAGAAAATGACTGAAAAGCAGAGTTTACATCAATTTTCTGCGGTATCGTACATCATTTTCTGAGAGTATGCCCTAACTTCGTGTTTGCTCGCCCAGCCGTGCAAGCAGCGACCGCAGGGCGCCGCCTGAATAGACCGGCACGTCAAAGGGAAGCCGGAGCACATCATCGCCGCGCCGAAGGTCGGCGCCATCGGGGTCGATCGCCGTTATTTTCCAGCCGCCGGGCCTGGCGCCCAGCAGCTTCCCGGCATAGCGCTGGATGGCGTCCTCATGGTCGTCATTCATGTGCTGCACTGCACCCTCTTCCAGCGCGATCATCTCATCGGCTGAGGGGAACATCTCATTTGCGGGGATGGTCTCGATCCGGCCAAAACCGGCCACCGCATGGGCCTTTTCGGGCTCCAGCCGCCAGAAACCGAAATCACCGAACCCGGCATACATCTCGGCAGCTGGATGGCGAGCGAGGAAGCGGCGGGCGGCGACCTTCGGATCCACCTTGGAAAACCGCCCCATGACGGTGACCCGTGCGCCGGTCAGGGCATCGCCTTGCTCCGGCAGCTCGGCCACCATGACGCTGCCGCGCGGGTCCGCCAGCAGGTTGCGGGTGTGCCAGGCCAGCGTTGAAATGAGGATCAGCGGGCAGCCCCGGACATCCGTGCCGAGGTTGACCAGGGAGGCATAGGGGATGCCATCATCGGCATTGAGAGTGCCCAATGTGCCCGTCCGGGCCCGGCGGAGCAGGTTGCGGGCCTCGTCTGCACTGAAACTTCTGCGCTCACTCATGAACAAACCTCGCAATTGTGGCCGGGAATGCCTATCATGCCTGCCACATTTTGTTCCAGTTCCGCCCCTACTGCCAATGGAAGGACATAGTTGAAGGAATGAACAAGAAGATGCCCACCATTGCGCTGGTTGATGACGACCGCAACATCCTGACGTCCGTCGGCATGGCGCTCGAGAACGAGGGCTACGTCGTCCAGAAGTACAATGACGGAGCGGCAGCCCTGCAGGGCCTGCAGGACAACCCGCCCGACATGGCCATCTTCGACATCAAGATGCCGCGCATGGATGGCATGGAACTGCTCCGTCGCATCCGCCAGAAATCAGACCTGCCGGTCATCTTCCTGACGTCCAAGGACGACGAGATCGACGAGCTCTTCGGCCTCAAGATGGGTGCGGATGACTTCATCAAGAAGCCGTTCTCGCAGCGCCTGCTGGTCGAGCGCGTGAAGGCCGTCATGCGGCGCGCCTTGAACCGTGACGTGGCCCAGACCCCGGCCGAGGCCGCCAAGGTGATCGAGCGCGGCAAGCTGGCCATGGACCCCGACCGCCATTCCTGCACATGGGACAGCAAGCCCGTGACGCTGACGGTCACGGAATTCCTGATCCTGCAGTCGCTCGCCCAGCGCCCCGGCATCGTCAAGAGCCGCGACGCACTGATGGATGCCGCCTATGATGACCAGGTCTATGTCGATGACCGCACCATCGACAGCCACATCAAGCGGCTGCGCAAGAAGTTCAACGCGGTCGATGCCGACTTCGATGCCATTGAAACACTCTATGGCGTGGGCTACCGCTTCAAGGAGCAATAGACCGGACCCCCTCGGGCCCGGTGACCGCCGATGCTTGACAAGGTGATGCCGCCCGAGACCACGGACCGCGCAGAGGCCGAAGAGGCCGATGCCGCGGAACGCGAGGCTGCGCCGCGACAAGGCCTTGTGCGCCGCATCTGGCCGCACCGGCTGACCAGCCGCATCGTGCTGCTCAACCTGCTGGGCCTCATCGTGCTGGTGGCCGGCATCCTCTACTTCAACCAGTTCCGCCAGGGCCTCATCGACGCGCGCGTCCAGAGCCTAACCACCCAGGCGCAGATCATCGCCGCGGCAGTGGCGGGCTCAGCAACCGTCGATACCGGCTCCATCGTCATTGACCCGGACTCGCTGGCCGACAGCAATGAAGAAATCCTGCCCGACTCCGAACAGATGTCGAGCCTTGATTTTCCCATCGATCCTGAAGCCGCAGGACCGGTGCTGAAGCGCCTGCTCGCCAACACCACCGTCCGGGCACGGATCATCGACAAGGACGGCAATCTCGTCGTCGACAGCCGCTTCCTCTATTCGCGTGGCGACATCGTGCAATCCGACCTGCCGCCGCCCAATGGCGAGCCGGACAGCTTCAGTGCCTCGTCGCTGTGGAACCGCTTCGTCACATGGACTTTCAGCTACGATTATCCGAAGCAGATCGAATACGGCATCGACAATGGCAAGGACTTCCCCGAGGTGGCCGCCGCCCTGAAGGGCGCCAAGGTCAGCCTCGTGCGCCTCAATGACCGGGGCCAGATCATCGTTGTGGTGGCGGTGCCGATCCAGCGCTTCCGCGCCGTGCTGGGCTCGCTCGTGCTCTCCACCACCGGCGGCGAGATCGACAGCGTGCTGCGCGCCGAGCGCCAGGTGGTGCTGATGACCTTCGGCTTCGTAGCGCTCGTCACCATCCTGCTGTCGATCCTGCTTGCTTCCACCATTGCGCTGCCGCTGCGCAAGCTGGCGGCCGCCGCCGAACGCGTGCGACGCGGCATCAACAAGCGGGTGGAAATTCCGGACTTCTCGTCACGCGGTGACGAGATCGGCGATCTTTCAGGTGCCGTCCGCGACATGACCAACGCGCTCTACAACCGCATTGCCGCCATCGAGGCTTTCGCGGCGGATGTGAGCCATGAGCTGAAGAACCCGCTCACCTCGCTGCGCAGCGCGGTCGAGACGCTCGCCTATGCCAAGACGCCGGAACAGCGCGAGCGCCTCGTCGAGATCGTGAAACATGACGTGAAGCGGCTCGACCGGCTCATCACCGACATCTCGGATGCATCGCGGCTTGATGCCGAACTCGCACGCGGCGAGGCGCAGGCCTTCGACCTGTCACAGCTTCTGGAGTCGATCACCAACTACGCCAATGACACCCGCAAGGAAGGCCAGGCCGAAGTCGAGTTCGAGATTGCCAAGCCGCCGCCCGGCATGGACCGCGCCAAGGCATATACCGTGATGGGTCACGACTCGCGACTGGGCCAGGTGGTGCGCAACCTGATCGACAATGCGCGCTCCTTCACGAGGCCCGGCACGAAACTGCAGGTGCGCGTCCGCCGCATCGGCCCTGACGTCGAATTCCGCGTCGATGATTTCGGCCCCGGCATTCCGGCAGACAATCTGCAGCGTGTCTTCGAGCGCTTCTATACCGACCGGCCCGAAGGCAGCTTCGGCTCGAACTCCGGTCTTGGCCTTTCCATTTCGCAGCAGATCGTCGATGCCCACAAGGGCCGCATCTGGGTCGAGAACCGCCATGGCAAGGCGGACGAGACGGGCGAGAAGCCGGTGCTTGGCGCGCGCTTCACCGTGCGCATTCCGGCTGCACCCAATGCATGAGGAAGCGCTCATCCACGGCACCTGTGTCGCCATCGGGGCTGAGGGCGTGCTGCTGGTGGGCAAGCCCGGCAGCGGAAAGTCCGACCTGGCGCTGCGGCTGATCGACCAGGCAGGCGCTGGCCTTTCCGGCAGGGAACGCACGGCGCAGCTGGTGGCGGATGACCAGGTCGTCATCCGCAGATCGGCTGGAGCGCTTTTGGCCTCCGCGCCAGATTCCCTGAAGGGCAAGCTGGAGATCAGGGGCCTGGGCATTGCTGAACTTTCCGTTGTCGCCGAAGCCCGATTGCGGCTTGCTGTCAGGCTCACGCCGTCAGCTGAAATCGAGCGCATGCCGGAGCTGACAAGTGCCCGCATGGACATTCTCGGCGAAGCCCTTCCGCTGATCCTGCTCGACCCCTGGAATGCCTCAGCACCTGCCCGTTTGCGGGCCGCGCTGGACCAGTTCATCAGTCCCTGAATCCATGTTGCATCGCCCGGTCGTTAGAGGCATTGTGCGCCACCCTGAACGGGAAATGCGCGGAGTTTTACCACCACCATGATCGGACTCGTCCTGGTCACCCATGGCCGCCTTGCGGAAGAGTTCCGTTCTGCGTTGGAACATGTGGTGGGCCCCCAAGCCGCGATCGAGACCGTCGCCATCGGCCCTGATGACCGCATGGAAAGCCGCCGCGCCGATATCGCCGCGGCCGTTGCCCGCGTCAACACCGGTTCCGGTGTCATTATCCTCACCGACATGTTTGGCGGCACGCCATCGAACCTTGCCATCTCGCTGCTCGAGATCGGCAAGGTGGAGGTGGTGGCCGGGCTGAACCTGCCGATGCTCGTGAAGCTCGCACGCATCCGCCGGGACTATGCCCTCGACAAGGCGGCAACCGCCGCGCAGGACGCCGGCCGCAAGTACATCAACGTTGCCAGCCAGATCCTCGGAGACTGAGCATGTCGGCGACGGTGGCAGCACGCGAACTCGCGATCGCCAACCAGCGCGGCCTGCATGCCCGCGCCTCTGCCAAGTTCGTGAAATGCGCCGAGGCCTTCGATGCCGAGATCACGGTGACGCGCGACGGCATGTCGGTGCCGGCCACCTCCATCATGGGCTTGATGATGCTGGGTGCGGCGATGGGCACCTCGATCATGGTCGAGGCGAGGGGCAACCAGGCCGGCGAGGCACTGGACGCGCTGACCCAGCTCGTCGACAGCAAGTTCGACGAGGAATGACCTAGATCGGATCCTTGGTGAACAGCTGGTTCTGGATCACCGCTTCAGCCGGGCGAATCTTGGGATCTTCCGCGTTGCGGCAGCTGGCATCGAGATAATTGATGTAAGCCTCGTCCACCGGTTGGCCGATCCAGTCGAGAACCATCGGTGACAGGCAGTAGAGCGGACGGCCGTGGATTGCATCGGCAAGGTCCTGAGGCTTGTCCGTATTGCTGGCGATCAGCACCGGGATCTGGTGCAGGCGCGGGTCCTGTTCGGATTTCATTCCATCGTGGAGCTGGTGCATGCGCAGGCCCGGAAGGTGATCGCCAAACAGCACCAGTGCATAGGGACGTCCCCGGGAATCAAGCTCCTTCTTGAACGCCGCAAGCGCGCGCGCTGCGCCGTCGAGGCGCGTGCGATAATCATGCACGCCCTCGTGGCCCTTGAGGTCACTGTCATCGGCCTCGTAAGGGCCGTGCGTCTGCACCGTGACGATGAAATGGAATTGCGGGCCGCCATTGCCCACCCGGTCCAGCACCGCCTTGTAGAGGCCCTCGTCCGTCGGCCAGTCATTGGGCTGGATGGTCAGCGTCATCTGGTCCATGGAGACGAAGTCATCGAAGCCGAGCTTCGGATAGATCTGGTCCCGGAGCCAGAAGCGGCGGGTGAAGTTGTGATACGCCGTTGCGGCATAGCCCCTTTCGGTCAGGATGCGCGGCAGACTGCGCGAACTGTCGGTGATGTATTGAATGTAGTGCTGGTAGGGGATGATGCCATCCTGGAAGGTCTTGATCGGAATGCCGGTCAGGACCTCGAACTCCGCATTGGGCGTGGTGCCGCCATAGACCGGCGACACCGCAATCGATTCCGTGAAGCCCGCATCCTTCAGCTGGTTGAGTGGTGAGTCCGGATCGTCGGGGTCATGCCACCAGGCCTCGCCGAGGACGATGTAGACATCAGGCTTCGTGCCGGTGGCCGCAGTGGCCATTGGCGGCTTGGGCGCATTAAGCTCCGCCATCGCCTGCTGCACCTCGGGCTGCGTGTAGGTTTTGAGGCGCAGCCCCGCCATGGAGAAATAGAGATGCGTGCCGAGCCCGTTCATGCGCTCGCTCTCGGCCTGGCTGAAGGTGAGGTTCTCGACGCCGATCCACCAGCTGTTGTCATGGATCCAGTTCGCCACCCACTGGATGCGATAGGTGGAGAGCAGCGCGACGAAGACCAGCGCCATTGGCAGGCTCCACCAGCGGAAGCGGAGGTTCATGGCATACCAGATGGCGGCGGGGATGATCAGCCCACCGAGCAGCCAGTGATACCAGTAAACATAGTGCAGCAAGTGCACGGACTGACCCGCGAGGAACAGGTCGCTGATCTGGAACGGCTCGCCGGTCGAGTCCTTCTTGATTTGCGACAGCGTGCCGACAAACAGAAGGCCCGCGCCCAGCATTGCGCCGGCGGGCAACAGGCGCGCGAAGGACACGAAGAAGCCCAGCATGACCATCGGAACGATCATGCGCGAGAACCAGAAATGCCACAGGCTGCGGCCGTCGAGGAATTCAGGAGACCACCAGCCGAGATAGGCATGGATGGCAAGCAGAAGAAGATAGACGGCAAGAAGCTGCAGTATGATCCGTCCTGCTGCCTGCATCCAAGCGGGTATTGATATGCTGAGTTCGGACGGTGCGGTGCTGCCCGTTTCGGCGATCGTCAATTCTTCGTCCTCCCGCCGGGCATCCTACCCACCCGACAACTTCATGACAACCGTATGAAGGTGGGCCGATGGCAGCATCAAGGCAGAAAAATTGCCGCAAAAAGAAAATGGCCGCCCGAAGGCGGCCATCGCGTGTTCCAATCAACCGGAGCGGTTAGATCGACTCTTCGATCCAGCTCTGCAGCTGGTTCTTCGGCGCTGCACCCACCTTGGTGGCTGCAACCTGGCCGCCCTTGAACACCATCAGCGTCGGGATGCCGCGCACGCCATACTGGGAGGGGACCGAGGGGTTCTCGTCGATATTGATCTTCACGATCTTGGCCTTGGGGCCGAGGCTCCGGGCGATTTCCTCCAGCGCCGGGGCGATCATCTTGCAGGGGCCGCACCACTCCGCCCAGAAATCGACGACGACGGGCGTGTCGGACTGCAGGACGTCCTTTTCGAAGGACGCGTCAGAGACCTTGTGGGTGGACATGGAAACCTCTTTGGGACTGTGGCGGGGATTCGCCGTTGCGATGGGGGGAAGGTAGGAGCCACCCCGCCCAGGGTCAAGGCCGGGTCTGGCGCAGGGCGGCCATGCGGTCGAGGAGCGCGTCCGGCACCATGATCAGCCGCGGCGCCTCGGTGAAGAGGAGGCAGAAGCGCATCGGCCTGCCGGGTGCAGCCAATCGCAGGGCATCCCGGTAAGTCGCCAATTGCATGAGATATTCCGGGTTACAGGCCTCCGCTGTCGCGGGCACCTCGCGGTCGGTCTTGTAGTCGGCGACGAGAATGCCATCGGCCGTCATCACCAGCCTGTCGATGCGGCGGCGCTCAGGGCTGCCATCCGGCCGCTGGGCGATGAGCGCGGCTTCCGAATGCCCGTCGGCAGAGAGGAGCTCCGCCACCACGGGCTCGGCGATCAGGGCCTGCAACTGCTCGCCAAGGGCAGGGTCATGCCCGGCCCTTCGCACCGCCAAGCTGACTTGGGCGGCGCGCTCTGCCTCGGGCAAGTCGGCCAGGTTCTGCAGGATGCGGTGGATGAGGATGCCGCGTGCCACCCGTGCCTCGGCGCGCTTGCGGGCGGGCGGCGAGGTCTCGACCGACACAGTTCCGACCTCGCGCGAGATCCAGTCCGGCAGGGCGAGCACCTCCACCGCCCTGGCTTCCGCCTGGGCCTCGGCCATGACCGGCGCGGGACCGAGGCGCCAGCCCTCACCGCCATCGAGCGGCGTCATCTTGTCGGTGAGCGCGCCAGCGACCGTGTTGTACCAGCAGTTCTTGGGTGGCTCGTTCTTGCCACTGTAGCCGCAGACATAGAGTTCATCACCGGCCCGCGTCATCGCGACATAAAGCAGGCGGCGATACTCCGCCGTTGCCACATCCCTTTGTGCCGCCTTGAGGTCCTTGACCGCCTTCGATGGTCCGAGGTTCGGCACCACCCACAGCGGCACGCGGGCGTAGCCATCGCCACCCTCCAGCATCAGGAGTGAATCGCCACGACCCTGTTCCGGCGTACTCGTGGTGTCCGGCAGGATGACAATCGGCGCCTCGAGGCCCTTGGCGCCATGGACGGTCATCACCCGGACTTCGCCCGAACCCTGCTCCATGTTGCGCTTGATCTCGATCTCGCCGGCCTGGAACCAGTTGACGAAGCCCGCAAGCGAGGTGCCATGCGCCTCCTCATAGTCGAGTGCGCGATCGAGGAAGGCATCGATGGCATCATTGGCCTCGCTGCCAAGCCGCGACACGATACGCAGCCTTGCCTTGCCGAGAATGGCGGAGAAGAATTCGAAGGGCCGCGCCGAGGGCGCCTGCATGATGAGCGGACGGAGAAAGGCGGCAGCACTGCGGCAAGCTTCGGCGTCGTGCTGCGTGAGGCTCTGCCACAGCGGCATCGCGCCGCGCGTCGCGGCGATCTCGATCAGCTGATCCTCGCTCAGGGCCGTGGCCAGCAGCGGGCTCTTCAGCACGCAGGCCAGCGCATGGTCATCCTCCGGCATGATGGCGAACTGCGCCAGCGCCACGAGGTCGAGGACGGCGATGTTCTCGCCCAGCTTCAGCCGGTCAGCACCCGCAACCGGCACCTGCGCGTTCCACAGGGCGCGGATCATCGCATCGAAGAAGCTGTTGCGCTGCCGGACGAGAATCAGAATGTCGCCCGGCTGCACCGCGCGGCCTCGCGCCGGCAGCATGCGCTTGCCGATCCAGCCCTTGATGGTGGCGGCAAGCTTCTGCGCCAGCTGGCGGCGCGGCGACTGCGCCGGCTCGCGGTCGACCGGTGCCTGCCATGGGTCGGGGTCTTGCCTGTCGGCGGGCTCGATGAGCGGCCAGAGTTCAACGGTGCCCTGCGCCTCGCGGCGGTTGGCCACGTGCTGCCACTCGCGCGGCATGCTGCCATCAAGGCCGCTGCGCGCATCCGAGCCCGCCGGAAACACGCCATCGACGGCCTTCAGGATGTTTTCCAGCGAGCGGAAGGAGACGCTGAAGTCCACCTGGCGGAACTCCTGCTGCACGCCCTCGACCTGGCCCTTCACCTCGCCCAGCACCTGCTCGAAGACATTGGGGTCTGCCCCCTGAAAAGAATAGATCGACTGCTTCCTGTCACCCACCACGAAGAGCGTGCGCGCCTTGCTGCCATGACGGCCCTCGCCCGCGAAGAACTCGCCCGTCAGAGCCTGCACGATCTGCCACTGCATGGGGCTCGTGTCCTGCGCCTCATCGACGAGCAGATGCTCGATGCCGCCATCGAGCTTGAACAGCACCCAGGCAGCATCCGGCTTTTCGCGCAGGAGTTCCGCCGTCCTGATGATGAGGTCCTCAAAGTCATAGGCGCCGCGCGCGCGCTTTGCCGCCTCGAAGCGATAAACGATGGCGGAGCCCAGCCGCAGCAACGACAGCGTGGCACCGAGGCAGGTGAGATCGCCGAGAATGCCCAAACCCGTCACGAGCCGTGCCTGATCGGCCTTCACGAAGTCTTCGATCCAGGGATGCTGCCGCTGTGTTGGTGCATTGGCGACATTGGCGCGAGGCGTGTCTTCGCCGGTCAGCAGCACGCCGCGCAAATCGAGAAGGCTGGGGTTCCGGGCAGCGCAGCCGGCTCTCAGCTTCGCGGCAGTCTTCTTCTCGGTATCCGTTCCGCCGTCGAGAGCATCCGCCAATTCAAGGTAGCGCGTCACATCGCAGGACAAGCCCGCAACAAGGCTGTCGCGCGTGATGCCCTGTTCCAGCGACATGTGCATGCGCAGCAGGCTTTCGGCCTGCTCCAGCCCCTTCTCCTCGTCGAACAGCGCCCGCAGGGTTGAGCGCTTGGACAGGAGCTGGGTGAGCAGCTTGTCGAAATCATCCGCGTTCACCCGGTTGACGACATCGCTGAGAGCCTTGCCGATGTCCGTGGTCTCATCCTGCGCGCCGGAGAGAACTCCGTTGCGCGCCTCCTGAAGCAGGCTCAGCTGCTCGCGGTCATCCAGCATGGTGAAATGCGGAACCACACCCGCCTCGACGGGGAAGAGCTGCAGCACGCGTTCACAGAAGGCATGGATGGTCTGGATCTTGAGGCCGCCCGGCGTTTCCAGCGCGCGGGTGAACAGCTGGCGTGCGCGCTCCAGCAGTGCGGCACCGGCATCGGGCGAGCCAAGCTTCTTCAGTTCAGCCCGCAGGGCCGTGTCATCAAGCGCGATCCACTTGCTCAGGCGGTCGAACAAGCGGTTGGCCATTTCGGCTGCCGCCGCCTTGGTGAAGGTGAGGCACATGATGCGCGAGGGCTCGGTGCCATCCAGCATCAGCCGCACCACGCGGTCGACCAGCACATGGGTCTTGCCGGAGCCGGCATTGGCATTGACCCACACGGTGGCGGACGGATCTGACGCCTTGAGCTGGGCCATGCTGGCAGCGGGATTGAGGCTCATGTGCCGCCCCCCGACAGCGACCATTCCTGGAAGCGCGAGAGATGATCATAATCGCTCGGATCATCCTCCTTCTTCATGATGGTGCGCGGGTAATAGGGTTGCCCGAGCGTGGCATATTTCCCAAGAAGCTTCTGCAGCTCCGCAAAGTGCTTCTCCGCCAATTCCATGACGGGCGGGTCGAGCTTCTTCAACTCATCCACGTCGCCCGCCGGGTTGCCGCCGCTGAGCTTCACGTACCAGAGCTGCCGCGTCTCCCTTGTCGTCACATCCCTGAATCCACCGCGCGCCAGGATCACTGCCTGCAGCGTAAGCTGCGGCGCGAGGCCGACCTCCACCTCCTTCTTGCTGGGCACGCCGCCGGTCTTGAAGTCGACGATGCGGGCGGAGCCATCGGCCATCAGGTCGATGCGATCCACGCGGCAGGAGAGGGTGAAGTCTTCTCCCGCCACGGGGAAGGCGATCGCACCGTTACGCTCCGCCACCACGAGCCCCACCCCGTCACGCCATGCCGGCTCCTGCTCGGCAATCCAGGTGGCGATGCGCCGGAAGCGCGGCCACCAGAAGCTGACCAGGCCAGGATAGTCCGCGATCTGCTCGAAGTGCTTGCGCCCCTCAAGCTCCATCTCGGCTGCGGCATTGGCGGGCAGCTCCATCGGGAAGCGGTTCAGGAAGTCGCCGATCGCCGCATGGAAGATCGTGCCGCGCCGTGCGGGATCGGGCACGGAGGAGACGGGCTTCACCGGCTCGAGCTGCAGGATGAAGCGGGCATAGATGGCGTAAGGATCACGAATCAGCTTCTCGATGCGGGTGACGCTCAATGCCTTGGGCCGCAGCGCCACGGGGGGCCGCGGCTTCGGCATGGCGATGGGTGTCACGGCAGCCGGCTCCGCCAGCCGGCGCGCCAGCGCAGGCCACGGGCTGGTTGCAAACTGCTCCTTCAGCTTTGCGGTTTCGAGAATCATCTGCAACCGGTGCAGCCAGCGCGATGGCGTTCCCGGTGCATCGCCGATGCGCCGTGACCACAGCAGCTTCACCGTGCTGTTGCCGAAGGCCTGCACGAAGTCATGTGCGGTCTGGCCGATCTGCGCCTCGGGCTGCTTCATCGCCAGGACGTCGCGCATCGGGCGGTTGAGCCAGGGGCCGCAATCCGTGGCGCCGGGCCAGGTGCCCTCGTTGAGGCCGGCAAGCACCATCACATCAGCACGGATGAGGCGCGCTTCCAGCAAGCCAAGGATGCTGAGGGGCGTTGGATTGCGCCTTTGGCTGCGCACCGGAAGCCCATGCAGCCAGTGGCGGAGGATGGCAGCCGTGCGCTGCAGGTCGCAGCGATTGAGGAGGCGCGATTCCTGCTTCAGCAACGCGAAGGCATCGGACAGTTCCGCACCGCCCTCGCCCGCCCAGAAGGCTTCCCCGGCGATCGCCTCGCAGGCCGCAACGAGGCGGTCGAGATGTTCGGCGAGCGTGTCCGGCGCATTGGCGGCAAGCGGTGACAGCACATCCGAGATGCGGCTCGCCTGCGTAATGGTCGCTTCCCACTGCGGATCGGTGACGTGCTTCACCGCCAGCGACAGGGCGCGGCGATTGTCCTTCGCGGTGGCGGTGCGCAGGGCATGGGAGAGCTTGCCGATCTCGGGCGCACCCGTGCCGGTGCGCAGCAAGGCAAGCTCGATCAGGCTCGCATGGTGGCGCGCCTCATCAGGCGGCAGGCCGAAGGTCGCAAGGTCATGGCGCAGCAGGGCTGCCAGCGGCTCGGCGGCGAAGTTCTGCAACAGCGCCTCGAGCAGCAGGTTGAGGAGCGAGGCGCCACCGAAGCGAATCAGCGGCTCGCCGCCGGAATCATCGATGGTGATGTTCCAGCGCTGCAGCTCCACCTTGACGCGCCGCGCCAGCTGGCGGTCCGGCGTGACGAGGCAGCCGCTGCGGCCGGGCGTTTCCAGGCATTCGCGCAGGATCAGCGCGGCAGCCAGCGCCTGCTCCGGAACCGAGCGCGCCTCGACGAGTTCCACGCCCTGCATGGCTTCAGCCACGCGCGCCTCCTGCCCCTTGAGCGCGCCATGCCAGAGATGCGCCGTTTCGGCGGGCCGCATCAGCTCGCTCGCCAGCCAGGCGCGCGGGCCCGGCGCGCCGCCCATCTCGGACACCATCTGCCGCGTGGCATCGAGGCGGGCGAGCAACTGCTTCAGTGCATGCTGCGGGTGCGTGGGGCCGACGGCCGTCCAGCCTGGCTCGTCCATCAACGTGTCGAGGCCGGGAAGCACCACGGCCCCGTTGGGCAGGCCGGCGATGGCCTTGAGCAACGTGCAGGTGGCCGGGATGGAGCCCGTGGAGCCTGCGGCAATGAAGGGCCTTTCGGTGCGGGTGAATTCAAGCCGCTTCGCCTCGCGCCTGAGGATCGCCGAGCGGCGGGCCTGCGGGCCCATGGCCTTTTCTGCCGCCAGCCGCTGGGGATATTTCTCCCGCGCGATCGCCAGGAACTCGAGGATCGCTTCGCGGTGGCGAGCGGATTCGAGGCCATAGAGATCAGCGATCTTCGCCACCTCAACGTCCTCGGTCTCCAGTGCATCGAGCAGCTCGCCAAGCGATTGCGCGAGGCCGCCCGCCTGGTGGGGTGCTGCGGCAATCTCCTGCGCCAGACGCGTCATCGGGTTGGCTGCCGCCCAGTCGTCAATGAGGTCCATCAGCAGCAGAAGCTGGCCCGGCACGCTCATCGGGGTTCCGAGCTCCTCGGCGCCATGCTCCGGCTGCAGCAGGTCCTCGTCGATGTCGCCCAGCGGCTGGATGCGCGGCAGCAGCACACCCGAACCACCTGTCTTGCGGAAGAAAATGTCCTCCAGCTCGCGCACGGCGCGGCGGGTGGGCAGCAGGATGGTCCAGCGCGCAAGGTCGAGCTTGCCCGGTGCCTTGCCATCCGCATGCGGAAAGCCTTTCAGGACGGCGTCGGCCAGAACCTCGAGGAAGGGCTTGTCAGGCGCGATGGTGAAGAGGCGCGGGATGTGTCGTGCCATGGCTCATGCACCAAGCGCCGCTTCGGCAAGCCCGATGGCCTCCGGCGTCCCCACATGCAGCCAGCGCCCGGTGTGTTCAATGCCGAACAGGCGGCCTGCGGCAATGGCGCGGTCCCACAACAGGTTCATCGAGAAGGCGCCTTCCGGAGCGTCCTTGAAGATGCGCGGGGAGACGAGATAGCCGCCGATATAGGCGAGTGGTGTTCCTTGCGACGTGGCGCGGCGCGCCAGCCTGCCATCCACGCCTCGCACGAAATCGCCCTTGCCGTCATAACCCACGGTGCGCGCGAGCGGTGAAAGGAGGAGGAGGCAATCCATCACCTCATCGTCCCACGCGGCGCGCAGGCGATCAAGCGCGGGGGTGCCGTCATCCACCCAGAAGCTGTCGCTGTTGATGACGAAGAAGGGCGCGTCACCCAGAAGCGGGAGGGCCTTGGCGACACCACCCCCGGTATCGAGGATCTCTGCCCGCTCATCAGCGATCATGATGCGGGGTGCTGATTGTCGCTTCGCCCAGGCCTCGATCTGGTCAGGCAGGTAGTGGACGTTCACCACTGCCTCCTCCACGCCGGCGGCGCGCAGCCGGTCAAAGCCATAGTCGATGAGCGATTTGCCAGCGACCTCCACCAGGGGCTTGGGCCGCGTCAGCGTGAGCGGGCGCATGCGCTGGCCATAGCCAGCAGCGAGAACCATGGCGCGGGTGCCAGTCTTGTGCATCAGGCGATCTCGCGCCGCGCGGCGGGCAGGTGCGTGTCGAACCAGCGCTTCAGATGCGCCAGCTGCGGGTGCGCGAGGTTGCGTTCGAGATAGCGCGAGACGCGGGGGATGTGGCGGAGGTAGCCGTGCTTGCCGTCGCGCTTCGACAGCCGCGCAAAGATGCCGAGGATCTTGGTGGCGCGCTGCGCACCGAGTATGGCATAGGCCACGTCGAATTCCGCGCGGTCGAACGTGGGATCATCCTTCCGCAATGCGCAGTATTGTTCGTAAAGCGCATCGGCGACACCGAAGTCGATATCGACGCGTGCATCCTGCAGCATGGAGGCGAGGTCATAGGCCGGGTGGCCCATCAGCGCATCCTGTGTATCAATGATTCCGACACGCTCCAGCCCCTTGCGCTCCGGCAACCACAGCAAGTTGGGTGAGTGATAGTCGCGCAGCGCCCAGACGCGGCGGCCCCTTTGCGTGAGCGGCAGGAGTTCCATCCACAGCGCTTCGAATTCCGCCAGCACCACAGCCGGGATCGGCGCGCCGTTCAGGTGCGGCCAGAACCATGAGGGCAGCAGATCGACTTCGATCAGCTGGGCCTCAACGTCATAGGGCGGCACGCGATGGGTCTGGCCATCGAGCGGTACATCACGCGGCCACTCGCGGCTTGCCATGTCGGCGAGCACGGCAACGGCCGCGGACATGGGTTCCGCCATGTCCCGGCCTTCACGGATCATGCCGCCATAGACCTGGCGACCCAGGTCCTCCAGCACCGCGAAGCCCTGTGCCAGATCGTGAGCCCCGGTTCTGGGCGCGCTGTAGCCGCGCTCGCAGAGCACGCCGTTGATGGCGATCACCGCGCGGATGTCCTCCGCCAGGTGCGCTATGGCGCTGTAGGGCTTGCCATATTTCACTGGCGGCCCGTCAGGGCGCGCCGGCATGTCCATGAGGATCGCCACCTCTCTCCCGAGGTGCAGCGTCTCGTAGCGGCGGAAGGAGGCATCGCCTTCGAGGAAGCGGCGTTCGGCATTGGCCCAGCGCGTGGTGGCGAGGAACAGGTTGATCACGGTGTTGCGCGACAATGCCTGCTCCCATGCACCGCGCGCGGTGATCACGGCGTCGCGGTGGTTGCCAGAGCCGGAGAGTTCGATCAGCAACCGGTCGGCGTGCACTTCATTGAGGATCTTCTCTGGCCACTCGACGGCCAGCACATGGGTCTTCACCAGATCATCGAAGCCGAGCTCGTCCAGTTCCTGTGCGGAACCGATGCGATAGAGATCGGCATGGGCCACCGGCACGCGTGTTTCGTCATAGGTCTGCACCAGCGTGAAGGTGGGGCTCGGCACGTCGAACTCAACACCCTGCGCCAGCGCGCGGATGAAGGCGCGCGCAAAGGTGGATTTGCCGGTGCCAAGATCACCCTTCAGCAGCAGCACCATGCCGCGGCGTGCAAAGAGCGAGAGTTCGGCGGCGAAGGATTCCAGCGCTGCTGCGGAGTCGAAACGGCGGGTGAGTTGCATCCTGCTCAGGCCGTCTTGCGCATGTCCGGGCGCTGCGCCGCGCCCGGGCCGTCGAGCGGGAAGGTGCAGAGGACGGTGGTGCCCTGGTTGATCTTTGAGAGGAGCGACACCTGTCCCTCATGCAGTTCGACGAAGCTCTTGACGATGGCAAGGCCGAGGCCGGGGCCGCGATGACCGCCAGGCACGGGGCGCGACTGGAAGCGGTCGAAGGCCTGCTTCTGGAATTCGGGCTCGATGCCGCGGCCCTGGTCGGAGACCCAGAGCTGCAATTGGCCGCGGGTCTTCTTGGCACCCATGCGGATGGTGGCGCCGCGATCCGAGAAACCGATGGCGTTGGAGAGAAGGTTGGAAAGTATCTGCTCCACGCGCTTGGCATCGGCGACGAAGGCATTGACGTCGGCACCCACTTCGATGTTGAGCGTGAGGTCACGTTCGTCGATCTGGTTGGCCAGCTTCTCGGCCACGGATTCGAGCAACGAAGTGACTTCGACGTGCTCGAGCTTGAGCTCGAGGGCACCGGCGTCGATGGCGGTCAGGTCGATGATGGCGTCGATGATGGTCTTGAGGTCCGTCGACGAGCGACGGATGTCACGCACATATTCCTGCTGCTTCGCCGTCAGGGGTCCGGCGAGGCCAATCTGCAGGCCTTCGGCAAAGCCGAGGATGGAGGTGAGCGGCGTGCGGATCTCGTAGGACACGTTCGAGAGGAACATGTTCTTGAGGCGGTCTGCTGCTTCCAGCGCATCGGCGCGATCACGCAGTGCGCGCTCCATGCGCGCCGAGTCGGAAATGTCGGCGAAGGTGAGCAGCGTGTTGCCGTCAGGCAGGGGCACGGCCACGAATTGCAGGACATGGTCGGACACATCGATCTTGCCAGTGACGGGCTTGCGCTCGGCATCGAGCCTCGTGACGCTGTAGCGCACCTCGTCCCATGAACTCGAATCGGTGGCGAGCTGGCTGCCGTGCTGCGCCAGCTCCTCGATGTGGGGCTGGGCTTCGAGCACCTCCGGGTCAAGCTGCCAGAACTGCGCGAAGGCCGGATTGTAGAGCTTGAGGCGGCCATCGGAGCCAAGCAGTGCGATGCCCTCCTCGAGATTGTCCAGCGTCTCGCGCTGCACGCCGATCAGCTCGTTGTAGCGGCTTTCGAGTGCGAGTTCGTCGGTCACGTTCTCATAGAGATAGGTGACGCCGCCGAAGGGGTGCTGCTCGCAGACGACGTGCAGCGTGCGCCCGTCGGGCAGGTGCCACCAGTCCTCGCGCGGTTCGATGGTGGTATAGGCGGTGAGCTGCTTGGCCCGCCACTCACGGTAATTCGCCTGCTCGGGGATGCAGCGCTGATTCCTGAGGCGGTCGAGAATCTCGGCATCGGGCGGGTGGCTGTCGAGCCAGTCGGAATCGATCGGCCAGAGCTCCGCATAGGCGGCATTGTGGAAGCGCAGGCGCTGGTCGGACCCGAAGATGGCAATCGCGGTGTCGAGCTTGTTCAGCGTCGAGGTGTGGGCCTTGATGTGTCGGTCCAGTTCCTTCTCGGCATTCTCCAGCACGGTCATGTCGATGGCGAAGCCCGCCGTGCCGCCGGAAACGGGAACCTCGAACACGTCGAGTGCCCGCATCGAGCCTGAGACCACGGCATGGATGCGGCCAAGGCAGCCCGTCGTGACGCTGGCCGCCGTACGGTCCATGGCGGCGCGGCCGGCGAGTTCGGTGCCCTGCCCCACGACGACGTCCGGATCCTGGGCATCGACTGCCGCGGCGTAGCATTGGTTCACCCACAGGAGCTTGCCTTCGGTGCCGCGCAGCCAGACGGGCAAGGGTGCGGCATCGAGCACGGCGCTGAGGCGCTCCACCTGCTTGCCCAGCCGGTGCGCCTCATGCGCCAGGGCGGCGATGTCGCGGCGTTCGCCGGCCAGCGGGCGGAAGCGCAGCGTGGCAAGGCCGCCGGCGGTGCGGCCGTCAGCCTCCAGCAATTCGCCGCCGAGGCTCTTGATGGCGATGTTGAAGGGGGTGCCGTGCTGGCGGAGGTCGCGCAGGCAGTCGGCAAGGGCCAGGGCCGAATCACGATCAAGCCAGGAGGGGAAGGCGATGAGGGCTTCAGGGCTCTCCGGCAGGGTGGCCGCGCCATGCATGGAGCCCAGCACGCGATCGGGGAGTGCGGACTTGCCGCGCCAGATCACCAGCACATGGGCTTCCGCCGCAATGGCGGTTTCGGCCTCGTTCAAACGGGCTTCAAGGTCGGCGATGCGCTGGCCGGCGGTCTTGCCGCCCCAGCGACGCAGCATGCGACGGGTGAGGATGAATGCGCCCGTGACGGCCAAAACCGCAATGAGGGCGACCCCATCGCCCGCCAAGCTGCTGCCGAAACCGGCGTCCATGTCTTCTCCGGTCCAAGTGCCGGGATGGCGTGCCGAATCAGCACGGTCATCCGCCCCGCTTCGGTATAACCAAAAGCGGGGCGGGCCGGAATCCTCAGTAGCGGTAATATTCCGGCTTGAACGGACCCTGGGGTGTCACGCCGATATAAGCCGCCTGGTCGTCCCGGAGCTTCGTCAGCTTCACGCCCAGCTTTTCGAGGTGGAGGCGGGCGACCTTCTCGTCGAGGTGCTTCGGCAGAACATAGACCTCGTTCTGGTACTTGCCGGTGCCGGCCGAGGTGAAGAGCTCGATCTGGGCCAGCGTCTGGTTGGTGAAGGAAGCCGACATCACGAAGCTCGGGTGGCCCGTGGCGTTGCCGAGGTTCACCAGGCGCCCCTGAGACAGCAGGATGACGCGCGCACCCGACGGCATGTGGACCATGTCCACCTGCGGCTTGATGTTGGTGGTCTTGAAGTTCCTAAGCTCCGCCACCTGGATCTCGTTGTCGAAGTGGCCGATGTTGCAGACGATGGCCATGTCCTTCATCTGCTTCATGTGATCGACCGTGATCACGTCCTTGTTGCCCGTGGCGGTGACGAAGATGTCAGCCGTCGCGACAACGTCTTCCATGGTCTGCACGGCAAAGCCGTCCATCGCGGCCTGCAGCGCGCAGATCGGGTCGACTTCGGTCACGATGACGCGGGCACCGGAACCCTTCAGCGAAGCCGCCGAGCCCTTGCCCACGTCGCCATAGCCTGCGACCACGGCCACCTTTCCGGCCATCATCACGTCGGTGCCGCGACGGATCGCGTCCACCAGCGACTCACGGCAGCCGTACTTGTTGTCGAACTTCGACTTGGTCACCGAGTCATTGACGTTGATCGCGGGGAAGGGCAGCTCGCCCTTCTTCTGCAGCTCATAGAGACGGTGGACGCCGGTGGTCGTCTCTTCCGAGACGCCCTTGATCGAAGCCTTCACCTTGTCGAACCAGCCCGGCTGTTCCTTGATGCGCTTCTTGATGGCGGCGAAGAGATATTCCTCCTCCTCGCTCTTGGGGTGCGCGATGAGGCTCGCATCCTTCTCGGCCTTGGAGCCCAAGAGGATGTAAAGCGTGGCGTCGCCACCGTCATCGAGGATCATGTTGGAGGGCTGGCCATCGGGCCAATCGAAGATCTTGGCGGTGTAGTCCCAGTAATCCTTCAGCGTCTCGCCCTTGAAGGCGAAGACGGGGATGCCGGCGGCGGCGATGGCGGCGGCGGCGTGATCCTGCGTCGAATAGATGTTGCAGGAGGCCCAGCGCACGTCAGCGCCCAGTGCCACCAGCGTCTCGATCAGCACGGCGGTCTGGATGGTCATGTGCAGCGAGCCCGAAATGCGCGCACCACGCAGCGGCTGCAGCGCCTTGTATTCGGCGCGGGTGGCCATCAGGCCCGGCATTTCGACCTCGGCCATGTCGATTTCCTTGCGACCCCAGTCGGCAAGCTTGATGTCGGCAACGTGATAGTCGTGGGCGCGGGTCATGGTCGGGTCCTCATTGGCTGAATTGGGCGCGTCTATAGCAGTGGTCCTCGCCCCTGTCCATGAGGACATAAAGAATTCTTTATGTCGCTTCCGGGGGGAACTTCCGCACTTACCACCCTATAGTGCCGGGCATGACCGAAGCTCACCGCCCCATTCCCTTCGACAACTCCTATGCCCGGCTGCCCGGCACCATGCATGTGGGGGTAGACCCGACCCCCGTCTCTGCCCCCCGGCTGATCAAGGTGAACGAACCCCTGGCCCGGGAGCTGGGGATCGACCCCCGGGTTCTGACGGCCGAGGTGGCCGTGGGGAACGCGATCCCCGCGGGCGCCAGCCCGCTTGCCCAGGCCTATGCCGGGCACCAGTTCGGCAATTTCGTTCCGCAGCTGGGCGATGGCCGGGCCATCCTGCTGGGCGAGGTCATCGACGTGAAAGGCCGTCGCCGCGACATCCAGCTCAAGGGCCCCGGCCGCACCCCCTTCTCGCGCGGCGGCGACGGGCGGGCGGCACTGGGGCCGGTGCTGCGCGAATATCTGGTCAGCGAGGCCATGAATGCGCTGGGCATTCCGACGACCCGCGCCCTGATGGCGGCCACCACCGGCGAGCGCGTCTACCGTGACGCGGTGCTGCCGGGCGCGGTGCTGACCCGCGTGGCGGCAAGCCACATCAGAGTGGGCACCTTCCAGTTCTTCGCCGCGCGCAAGGATTTCGAATCGCTCAGGCTGCTCATCGACCATGTGATCGCGCGCCACTATCCGGACCTCAAGGGCGCGGAGAACCCCGCACTTGCCCTGCTCGACGCGGTGATGGACGCCCAGGCCTCGCTCGTGTCGCGCTGGGCGCAGGTGGGCTTCATCCATGGCGTGATGAACACCGACAACTCGAGCGTTTCGGGCGAGACCATCGACTATGGCCCCTGCGCCTTCATGGACGCCTATGACCCGGCGACCGTGTTCAGCTCCATCGACACCTATGGCCGCTATGCCTATCAGAACCAGGCGCCCATCGCGCAGTGGAACCTGGCGCGGCTGGCCGAGACGCTGCTGGCCTTCCTGAACGAGAACCGCGAGGAGGCGATCCGGATTGCCACCGAGCGCGTCGAGGCTTTTCCGGCGATCTATACGAAATACTGGCTGGCGGGCTTCCGAAGGAAGATCGGCCTGGTGAGCGAGGAGGACGGCGACCTTGAGCTGATACAGGGGCTGCTGGACGCGATGCAGCTGGCACGGGCCGACTTCACGATTACCTTCCGTGCACTGAGCAATAGCGAGGAGCCGGAGGCGCTGAGGGACTGGATGCCAGCATGGCGTGCGCGGCTGGCGCGTGACCCGCAGACGGCGGAGGAGCGGCGGGCT
>NZ_JBAXGR010000003.1:0-135973 GCF_037139295.1 Aestuariivirga sp. | reverse complement strand
GCAGCGGCAAAACACCAATGCCATCACGAACTTGTCGTGCATCGCAATATGTGCGCTGCACAAGCCACGACCCGTTTCCCCCGTTCATCATGCCCGGGCTTGTCCCGGGCATCCTGTGCGGAGGTCACAAAAAGGATCGCCGGGACGCGCCCGGCGATGATGGGCTGAGAGGTCTGCGACTCCAGTGGCCGGGGCGTATCAGCTGATGCGGTTGCCCGATTTCGCATCAAACAGATGGACGAGCGAAAGATCGGGCGACATGGCAATGGTCTCGCCCGGCTTCACGTTCACGCGCTCGCGGAACACGCCGATGATCTTCTCGCCCGCCAGCTTGGCGATCACCTGCGTTTCGGAGCCGGTGGGCTCGATCACCGTCACCTGCGGCTTCAGCTCGCCGCCCAGCGTCAGGTGCTCGGGGCGAATGCCGTAGATGGCCGCAAGCCCGTCTGAGCCCGCAGGTGCTGTGGCCAGCGGCAGGCGCGTGCCGTCGGCTGTCTCGAAGTGCGGGTGGGCGCCCGCCCGGATGGTGCCTTTGAACATGTTCATGGCAGGCGAGCCGATGAAACCCGCGACGAACAGGTTGTTGGGCCGGTCATAAAGCTCCAGCGGCGTGCCGATCTGCTCCACGATGCCGTCATGCAGCACCACGATGCGGTCGGCCATGGTCATGGCCTCCACCTGGTCGTGGGTGACGTAGACGGTCGTCGTCTTCAGACGCTGGTGCAGCTCCTTGATTTCAGCGCGCATCTGCACCCGCAGCTTGGCATCGAGGTTGGACAAGGGCTCGTCGAACAGGAACACCTGGGGTGCCCGCACGATGGCGCGGCCCATGGCCACGCGCTGGCGCTGCCCGCCCGACAGCTGGCGCGGATAGCGGCCGAGATAGGGCATGAGGTCGAGGATCTCGGCGGCGCGCTTCACCCGCTGGTCGATCTCCGCCTTGGGCGTCTTCCGCAGCTTCAGCGCGAAGCCCATGTTCTCGGCCACCGTCTTGTGCGGGTAGAGCGCATAGTTCTGGAACACCATGGCGATGTCGCGGTCCTTCGGCGGCAGGCCGTTCACCACCTTGTCGCCGATCTTGACGTCGCCGCCGGTGATTTCCTCCAGCCCCGCGATCATGCGCAGCAGGGTTGACTTGCCGCAGCCCGAGGGGCCGACGAGGGCCACGAATTCGCCATTGGAAATGGCGATCGACACGCCGTGGATGACCGCCTGGTCGCCATAGCTTTTGCGCAAGTCAACGATTTCGACCGAAGCCAAGTCACATCCCCCTCGAGAGTGCGGGGTCTTGCGCCCCGCTGATCAAGGGCGGAGACTAGAGCATGATCCGCAAAAGTGGAACCCACTTTTGCGACAAGATCATGCTCCAGCTTTAACCTGGCGCATGTTCTGATCGATCAGGTGATTTCACCTGATCGGAACATGCGCTAGGCAGCTTTCGAAGCTCGTCGAGTGCTTACTAGGGACAGCCGCCCATGCGTTATGAAATGATGCTCCCCCACCAGATCCGCGCAGCGATCGCGGCCAATACGCCCGTTATTCTGCCCCTGGGCGTGCTGGAATACCACGGCGAGCACATGGCCGTGGGCATGGATACGCTGGCCGTCACCTGTGCCCTCGACATCCTCGAGAAGGAGGCGGACATCGTCATCCTCCCGCCCTTCTATTATGGCGCGGCGAGCTATGCGGTCGAACCGCCGGAGGGCACGGGCTCGGTGCAGGTCGATTCGACCGTACTCCACCCCTTCGCGCGCGAACTCTTCAATGGGTTGCTGCGGGTGGGCTTCCGCAACATCCACGCCTTCATCCATCACCAGACGGAAAACTTCGCCACTGGCATGCCGACGGATCTTGCCTTCAAGTTCGGCGCCCGCCAGGCGATCTTTGCGATGCTGGAGAAGACGCGCGGCGAAGGCTGGTGGGGCAACCGCGACATGGCGGACTACTACGCCAGGCAGGCGGGCGGCGAGGACCCCTTCAACTGGATCAAGATCCACCCGCTGATGACGCGCGAGACAATGGGTGAATATCCCTTCGACCACGCGGGCGAGGGCGAGACCTCGCTGATGCTCGCCATGTGCCCCGACGCGGTGGACATGGAACGGATCTCGGATGAGCGCTGGTACACCGAATCCGCCCGCAATGCCTCTGCGGAAACGGGCGCGCGCGGGCGCGACCTGATCCTCGCCCACATGCGCCGCGCGCTGGGCCTGCCGCCCCGCGCCTGAAGCCGTCAGGCGGCAAGGCCCTTCAAGGCCCGCGCGGAAACTTGTCGCCCCGTGGTGTCTTTCGCGATAAGCGGTCGGCATGGCGACCGTTCCTGATTTCGATATCTTCCTCATGGCCCCTCCCGGCCTTGAAACCGCGCTTTACGACGAGGTGCGCTCCCGCCGCTTCAAGGCGGTGAAGCAGGTGGCGGGCGGCGTCATGGTCAAGGGCACATGGCGTGACGTGTGGCGCGCCAATCTGGAGCTCAGGGGCTGCGGCCATGTGCTGGCGCGCATCGGGTCCTTCCGCGTCATGCATCTCGCCCAGCTGGACAAGCTGGCGCGTGAATTCCCGTGGAGCAGCGTGCTGAGGAAGGACGTGCCCGTCCACGTCGAGGCCAGCTGCACCCACTCGCGCATCTATCACTCCGGTGCCGCGGCCCAGCGCATTTCCCGCGCCATTCAGGAAGAGTTCGGCGCTGTCCTCGCCGATGATGCCGAGGTGGTGGTCAAGGCCCGCATCGAGGATGATCTCTGCACGCTCAGCATCGACAGCTCGGGCGAGTCGCTGCACAAGCGCGGCTACAAGCAGGGGATCGGCAAGGCGCCGCTGCGCGAGACGCTGGCATCACTCTTTCTCCGCCAATGCGGTTTTACCGGTGATGAGCCCGTCGTCGACCCGATGTGCGGCTCAGGAACTTTCATCATCGAGGCAGCGGAGATCGCAGCAGGCCTCAAACCGGGCCGTACGCGCCATTTCGCCTTCGAGAAGCTTGCCACCTTCGATCCGGCAGTGTGGGACGCGATGAAGGCCGCCGCGCCGCTGCGCAAGCCTGCCGTCTCCTTCTTCGGCAGCGACCGCGATGCAGGCGCCATCCGCATGGCGAAACAGAATGCCGAGCGCGCCGGCGTTTCCGCCTGCACCTCATTCACCCAGCAGTCGGTCAGTGAACTCGTGCCACCTGAAGGCAAGCCGGGGCTGGTGATCGTCAACCCGCCCTATGGCACGCGCATCGGCGACAAGAAGCCGCTCTTCGCGCTTTATGGCGCATTGGGGCAGGTGCTGAAGGCGCGGTTTTCCGGCTGGCGGGTGGGGATGGTCACCACCGACACGTCACTGGCGCGGGCCACGGAACTGCCGTTCCTCGCGCCCGACCCCCCCGTCCTGCATGGCGGGCTGAAGGTGACGCTCTATCAGACAGCGGCGCTGGCCTGAGCCTCAGGCCCAGGTGGCGGCGAAGGCCCCCACTGCGATCAGGATGATGATGCAGGTGATGACCCAGTGCTTGGCCGTGAACTGATGCATGATCATGGCTGCGGGTCCTACTTCGAAATCTTCGGCGCGAAGGCCTGGACCATCAGCTTGGCCTGCTTCACCTGGTCTTCCGACATGCCCTTGGCGATCTGGTCGCGGTAGTTGGCGGCATTGTCGAAGCCCGGCTCGTTGGCGCACATGTCCAGCCACATGTAGGCGGCGATCGGATCGGGCTTCACGCCACGGCCCTTCCAGTAGGCGAGGCCCACTTCGTACTGGGCCTGCGGTTCGCCCTGGTTTGCCGCCATCAGCAGCCAGTTCATGCCGGCGGCCTGATCCTGCTTGACCACGTCCTGGCCCTTCATCAGCCACCAGCCGAGCTTCAGCTGCGCATCGACATTGCCCTTCTTGGCGGCTTCGCCCCACCAGAAAATGGCCTGCTTGTTGTCGAGTTCCACGCCGTTGCGGTTCTCGCCCTTCTGGCCCCAGCTGCGGGGGCCGTACATCTCGCCGATGAGATAGGCGGCCTCGGCATTGCCATCCTTTGCATAGGGCAGGAGCAGGCTCAGGGCCTTGCCGTAATCTTCACCCTGGAAGGCGGTCATGCCGTCCTTGTAGGCATCCGCCCAGGCAGCGCCGCTGGCGGCGGTCAGGATGGCCAGGGCGAAAGCACCGGCGCGAAGATCGAACTTCATCGAAAACTCCTCTGCAATTCCGCCCCGGGTCTTTGGCCCGGCCGGAGTGTCAACTCAACCCCACCTCTACGGCAGGGGGCTTGGCAGGGCAATAGGTCCAAAATCTTACCCGCTACGGCCCGCCACGCTCCATGGCATGGCGGCACAGAGGGTATCCAGTTGCAGCGCCGTCACACAATCACCGCACCTGCCGCCACTTGAACATATTCCCGTTGCGCAATAAAATTTCGCAACCTTCCGCGGTTGCCAAATCTTTGCCCGACCCATGCCAACAACAGCATCGCTTTTGCAACCCAAACCGCATCCGTTGGCAACATGCAGCAACGCGGTTGCATCATCCGAAATCCGCTCCGCTCTCCCCGGCGCCGCGGCTGTGGACCCCGGTGTCTCCGGCCTCTGGTTCTAGGACCACAGCAGGCGGGGGGGCTAGAAGGCAGCCTACCGCCCCACGGCAAACCGATTTACGCGAGGACAGATACCCATGCGCATGACCACCGAAGAGGCTTTCGTCAAGGTTCTCCAGATGCACGGCATCGAGCATGCCTTTGGCATCATCGGATCGGCCTTCATGCCGATTTCCGACAACTTCCCCAAGGCCGGCATCACCTTCTGGGACTGCGCGCATGAGGGCTCGGGCGGCATGATGGCCGACGGCTTCACCCGTGCGTCCGGCAAGATGTGCATGATGATCGCCCAGAACGGCCCGGGCATCACCAACTTCGTCACCGCCGTCAAGACCGCCTACTGGAACCACACCCCGCTGCTGCTGATCACCCCGCAGGCCGCCAACAAGACCATCGGCCAGGGCGGCTTTCAGGAAGTGGAACAAATGGCCCTGTTCAAGGACATGGTCGCCTACCAGGAAGAGGTGCGCGACGCCTCCCGCGTGGCGGAAGTGCTCAACCGTGTCATCATGAACGCCAAGCGCCTCTCGGCCCCGGCCCAGATCAACATGCCGCGCGACTTCTGGACCCAGGTCATCGACATCGAACTGCCCGCCGTCGTCGGCTTCGAGCGCCCGTCAGGTGGCGATGATGCGATTGCGGCTGCGGCTAAGCTCTTGTCCGAGGCCAGGTTCCCGGTCATCCTCAACGGCGCGGGCGTGGTCCTCGGCGGCGCCATCCCGGCCTCCAAGGCGCTGGCCGAGCGGCTCTCCGCCCCGGTTTGCGTCGGCTATCAGCACAATGACGCCTTCCCGGGCTCGCACGCGCTGTTCGCCGGCCCCCTCGGCTACAACGGCTCCAAGGCGGCCATGGAATTGATCAAGCAAGCGGACGTGGTGCTGGCGCTGGGCACCCGCCTCAACCCCTTCTCGACGCTTCCCGGTTATGGCCTCGACTACTGGCCGAAGGAGGCCAAGGTCATCCAGGTTGACATCAACCCCAACCGCATCGGCCTCACCAAGAAGGTCGCCGTCGGCATCGTCGGTGATGCGAAGAAGGTGGCCGAGGGCATCCTCGCCAAGCTCGCGCCGTCCGCCGGCGACCAGGGCCGCGAGGACCGCAAGAACCTGATTTCCCAGACCAAGTCGCGCTGGGCCCAGCAGCTGTCCTCCATGGACCACGAGGACGATGATCCGGGCACCACCTGGAACGAACGCGCCCGCAAGGACAAGCCCGACTGGATGAGCCCCCGCATGGCATGGCGCGCCATCGAGGCGGCCCTCCCCAAGGAGGCCATCATCTCCTCCGACATCGGCAATAACTGCGCCATTGGCAACGCCTACCCGACCTTCGAGCAGGGCCGTAAGTACCTGGCCCCCGGCCTGTTCGGCCCCTGCGGCTATGGCCTTCCTTCCGTCGTCGGCGCCAAGATCGCCTGCCCCGACGTTCCCGTGGTCGGCTTCTCGGGCGACGGCGCCTTCGGCATCGCGGTGACGGAGCTCACCGCCATCGGCCGCAAGGAATGGCCAGCCATCACCCAGGTGGTGTTCCGCAACTACCAGTGGGGTGCCGAAAAGCGCAACTCGACGCTCTGGTATGACGACAACTTCGTGGGCACCGAACTCGACACGCAGGTGAGCTACGCCGGCATCGCAAAGGCCTGCGGCCTGCAAGGTGTTGTCGCCCGCACCATGGACGAGCTGCGCGATGCGCTTGCCAAGGCGATCGACGACCAGATGAAGCATGGCAAGACCACGCTCATCGAGGCCATGATCAACCAGGAACTGGGCGAGCCGTTCCGCCGCGATGCGATGAAGAAGCCGGTTGCAGTCGCCGGCATCGACGCCAAGGACATGCGACCGCAGACGGTGTAAGTCTCGGACGGAGCCCCGGCCACCGGGGCTCCGTCACGTTTTCGCTGCAATGACTTGGTGTTAGGGCGGGCGTGAACATCAGGGACAAGCATGGCTGAATCGCAGAAGGCATCCGAAATCCGCGAGCGCGCCCGCGCCTGGCGCGACCTCATGATCCAGATGACGGCCACCATCATGATCCCGCTGACCATTGCAGGGATGGGCCTCTACTACACGCGCTGGCAGCAGAACGTGAACGATCTCAAGACGATGATCGATCTCGTCAGCGACGAAAGGCCGGAGCGCCAGAAATATGGCGTCGCCATGTTCGAGTACCTGCTGAAGAACGACAAGGTGCCCGTCGAATTCGTCGCCGCCCAGCTCGACTATGCCAACAACTCATCCGACCCGCAGCTGCTGGGCGCGATGGAACGCGCGCTGACGGCGGCAGCACAGACCAACACCAATGTGCAGGCGGTGTTCAAGGAGGCGGTTGAACGATTGCCGTCGCGCGTCTTCGTCACCGTGCTGAACGAGCAGCAGCGCGCCTGCTTCTCGAAACTGCTGACCGGCCTCAAGGACACTGACGGCGCGGCCATCACCGTGCCCTCCATCGCCATGGCGAAGTGGGACGGAAAGGTGAATGAAATCCGCGCCATGAAGGATGATGACGTGCCGAAGGCCGAAGCCATTGCCAACTGGCTGCGCAGCATCGGCTTCGACATCGAGGTGGTGAACCTCACCAACCGCTGGTCCGGCGCCAAGAAGGTGCGCCCGAACACCTTTGAAATCTGGTTCGGCGACAAGGACTTGCCGCCCATCTGCACCGGCAAGGACGTGACGCTCGCGTCACCGCCGCCGGCCAACTGACCTACAGCCGGTAAGCCTGAATTCCGTTGTCACGGAACAGCTTGCGCTTCTCCTCCGGGGTGCAGCCCGATGTTGCCCAGTCGAGCACGCCGATCCAGTCGGTGTATTTTCCCGCAAGCTCCGCCACCGGCCAGTCGCCGCCATACATGATCCGGTTGAATCCAAAGCTCTCGATGACGTGGTCGATGTAGGGACGTAGCTGTTCTCGCGTCCAGTTGTCGTGGTCGGCTTCGGTGGTGACGCCAGAGAGCTTGCACATCACGTTGGGCAGTTCGGAGAGTTCGCGGATATGGCGCTTCCATGGCTGCATCAGATTGTCCTTGATGCCCGGCTTGCCGATGTGGTCGAGGATGAACGACACCTCGGGGCACTTGCGGATGAACTCGATGACGTTGCCGAACTGATGATGGTAGATGCAGACATCGAAGTTGTAGTTGAATTTCGGTAGCAGTTTTATTGCGGCAATGAAGTCCGGCCGCAGCACGAATTCTGGGTCGGTCTTGTTCTGGATGAGACGCCGGATGCCGCGGACCACAGGGAACCTGGAAAGCTTTTCAAGATCAGCCTCGAGTGCCGTGCCCTGCTCAAGCGGCAGCGAGGCCACACAACCCTTCAGGCGCGAGTCGCTATCGGCCAACTGCTGCACCCATTCGGCCTCGTCCATGTGCTGGGGGTAGTCGACGTCGACCTCGACGAAGACCATGTTCTCGATGACATAGGGCTTGGATGCTGCCTCAAGGTCATGGATGGTCCAGTCGCGCCCCAGCTTCGGAGCGCCTGACGCCCAGCCATATTTGAACTTGCTTGTATCCAGCAGGTGGACGTGGGTGTCGGTGATGGCGAAATCGATCATGGCGCTCCGTCCGGTTTGTTCGGTCAGGCTAGCCCATCATTGGGCGGAGGTGAACTCGTTCATGGCGGTGAGAAACTGTGCCACCTCGGCCATTGAATTATAGTGGCTGAAGGAGACGCGGACGCAGTCCTTGAGGCCGAGGGGTGACAGCACATTGCCGCTGTAATGGTCGGCCTTGCGGGTGTGGGTGCGGATGCCGCGGTCGTTGAGGTAGGTGACAGCTTCCTCGCTGGGCGTGCCGTCGAGCCAGACCGAGACGACGCCTTCGCGCCTTGCATTGTCCGCCCCGCCGATGATGTGGAGGCCGGGAATGTCCTTCAGGCCGCGCAGGTTTCCGGTGCCGTTGACCATTGCGTCTGCCAGCGCGTGCTCGTGATCGTGGATGGCCATGGCCGCGGCTTCGAGGCGGGAGCGGGGGTCATCGGATTTCGTGAAGTGGCCGCCGAGCCAGACGAGATAGTCGACGACATCGGTGAAGGTGGCATAGGCGCCGGTATCACGCGTGCCCATTTCCCAGCTGGTGGCGGGGCCTCCGATGACGGTTTCCTTCGTGCAAGAGGTCAGGCGGTCGGAAGCCCAGCCCACGCCATAGCCGTGGCGCGAGAACACCTTGTAGGGCGATATCGCATAGCCATCGAGGCCGAGCGCTGAAATGTCCACCGCGCCATGGCTGGCATGCTGGATGCCGTCGACGATGATGAAGCAGGAGGGGGCCACCTTGCGGATCGCAGCGGCAATGGCGCCGACGTCCACTGCCATGCCGGTAACCGGCGAAGTGTGAACAATGGTGGCGACGCGCACGTCGGGCGTGATGAAGGGCAGGTAATCCGCGACCGTGACGCAGCCCGTCGCATCATCATGCGGCACGAGAACGTGGGCGCGGCCCGTGACCTCCGCCCAGCGCGCCATGGCGCTGCGCGAAGCGGGGTGTTCGAGCGTGGTGGACAGCAGGATGCCGCCTGGATCCGCACCCATTGCCGCGGTGCGGACGAGGCGGAACAGAACTTCCGTGCCACTCTCGCCGACGAAGACCTGGCCCGAAGGCGCGTTGAAGAACAGCCGCATATTGGCCTTGGCCTTGTCGATTGCTGACATCAGCGCCTTCGACGCCGGATTGTCACGCCCCTGGTTGTCAGGGATGGCGGCATAGAGGCCGGAGGTTTCCACCACCGCCTTCAGTGTCAGCGCGCCACCGGCATTCTCGAAGAACACGCGGGGGCCCGAAAAGGGGCAGCTGTCCACATGCGCGAAGCGGGCGCGGACGGCGTCCAACAGGCCGGGAATGGTGGTGAGCATGGGCGACACTCCGGAATTCAGGTGGTTGCCGGGATGCCTGTGAATGTCGGGAATGGCAAGAGGGCGGTGTTTTTCGTCACAATCGTTGCCCGGCGTGATGTGTGGCTTGTCGGCCCGCTGTGTTCTGGCGGTGCCGTCGACCTGCCACCCTATCTTGTGGAGTCCGGTGACAGGGGACTTGTTGCAAATCACCCGCAGGGGTGTTCTGGTTCACCGACTCCGCCACGAAAGGAAGGAACAGACATGACGATCAAATGCCGCACTGCGGCCAAGACAATTGCAATCGCTTGCCTGTTCGGCTCGCTCGCCTTGGCGCCAATGGCGGATGCCTGCACCCGGATCCTCTGGAACACCAACAAGCTTGCGGTGTTCGTGGGGCGGACCATGGATTTTCCGGTCTCGACCGAGCCACTGATCACCGTGCTGCCGCGCGGCATGGCGCGTGATGGCGGCATGTTTGCCGGCCAGCAGATCGACGCGGTGAACCCGGCGCGCTGGACGTCGAAATACGGCAGCATCATCACCTCCGTCTATGGCGCGGGCACGGCCGACGGGTTCAATGAAAAGGGTGTGGGCATGCACCTTCTGTATTTCATTCCCGCTGATTTCGGCGCGCGTGACGCGACCAAGGGCGGGCTGCAGGCCGCGCTGTGGGGGCAGTTCGTGCTGGACAATGCGGCGAGCGTCGAAGAGGCGCTGACGCTGCTCGATGGCGTGCAGCCACTGATGGTCGACCATGACGGCATCAAGGCGACCGTCCACCTTGCGATCGAGGATGCGACGGGCGACAGCGCCATCATCGAATATATCCCGGGCGGCAAGAAGACGGTCTATCACAACCGCGACTACCGCATCATGACGAATGATCCGTCCTACGACCAGCAACTGGCCAACCGCGCCAGCTACAATTTCGACAATGCCACAAGGCAGACCCCCATTCCCGGCAACACCGACGCCAAGGACCGCTTCATCCGGGCGGACTATTACCGCCAGTGGTTACCGGAGCCGAAGGATACGCGTTAAGCCATCGCCGCCACCCTTGCCATTGCGCGCAACGTCTCCGTGCCCTTCGGCGCGCCCAATCGGGCACCGGGCAGCCTCTACAACACCGAATACCGCACGGCCATGGACCTGACCAACCGCACCTATTTCTTCGAGTTCACCACGGCGCCAAACGTCATCTGGACGGGGCTCGAAAAGTTTGACCTGAAGGAGGGGAGTCCCGTCATGGTGCTCGACCCGAACAACATCGCGCTTTCCGGCGATGTCACGAGCAAGTTCAAGCCCGGCAAGGTGATCTATTAGACGTCTGCTTTGCTGAAGTTCCCGGAAGAGTGAGAGGGGAAGCCGCAAGCGGCTTCCCCATCTTTATTAGTCCGACATCGTCATGCCCGGGTGGAAGGGCAGTTCCCGGACGCGGGTGCTCTTCAGGCGGGCATAGGCATTGGCGATGGCTGGTGCGACGCAGGGAACGCCCGCCTCGCCGACGCCGCCGGGCATGGCGGTGTCTGGCGTGCCCTCCAGGATGTCGACCGTCACCTTCGGCATGTCGCTCGGGGTCAGTACGCGATAGTTCGAGAAGTTGGTGACGCTCGGCACACCGTTGGCGAAGGTGACGCGGCTGTAGAGTGCGGAGTAGATGCCGTGCACGAGGCCGCCCTGCATCTGTGCCTCGACGGCGTTGGGGTTGATCACCACGCCGCAGTCGATGACGTAATGCGCCTTGGTGACCTTGATGCGCGCCGACGAGTCCAGCGTGATCTCGAGTGCAACCGCTACATAGCTGTTGAAGCCCTTGAGGAAGGCCACGCCGCGCTGGCCGGCCTTCATGCCGGTGTAGTTGGGCGAGGACTTGAGCTTCTGCAGAACTGCGGTGGCGCGCACATCACCCGAGAGCATGCGCAGGCGATAGTCGATCGGGTCCTGCTTCAGCGCCAGTGCCATCTCGTCGATGGCGCTTTCCATGGCGAAGGTATTGTAGGATTCACCCACCGAACGCCAGTAGCCAAGCGGCACGGCAGTCGGCAGCGGCGTGAACTCGACGCGCCGGTGGGGGATCGAGTAGGGGAGCTTCACCGCGCCGGCGACGGCACCCGTGTCTTCCGGGTTGGAGCCATGCTGGAAATTGATCGACGCCGAGACGTTACGGTAGACCATGGCGTTGATGCCGTTGACGTCGCCGCCCATCTTCACATGCATCGAGGCATAGGGACGGTACTTGTCGTTCTTGAAGTCCTGCGGGCGCGACCATGTGAGCTTCACCGGCTTGTTCACGGCCATCGCCAGCTTGATCGCCTGCAGCACGTAATCCTGCTCGATCTTGCGGCCGAAGCCGCCGCCGCAGAGCATGGAGTTCACCTTGATCTGGGCGTCGGTAAGCTTCTCGAGGCCCGCAACGCTGCGCACCGTGGAGGGAATGAAGCTCTGGCCCTGGGTGGGCACCCACAGCTCGACGAAGGTGACGACGCCGTCGGCCTTGGTGATCGACACAGTGGCGTTCAGCACCTCCATGCAGGCATGCGCCAGGAACGGCGTCTTGTAGGTCACGTCGATCTGGCCCAGCTTATCGTCGGGCGTCCCGGCCGTGTCATAAGGCTTCAGGTTGGGAGGCGATGCCGTGTCCTGCAGGGCCTGTGCCGCGGTGGCAAGTGCGGTGGAATCGAGAAGCGTCAGGTTCGTCGGCTTGTTCCATACGACCTTGGACTGCAGCGAACTGGCAATGCGCATGGCCGACCAGGTGTTCTTGGCGACGACGCCCACGGCATCGCCGAGGTTGACCACCGCGATTGCGCCGGAGGCTCTGGTGGGGCAGGTCTTTACCGTGCCGGTGATGGTAGGGCAGTGGACGACGCTGGCGAACACCATGCCCGGTAGCATCACGTCAGCGCCGAAGATCGCCGAGCCATCGACCTTGCTCGCAAGGTCGATGCGGCGCACCGGCTGGCCGACGATGCGCTTGGTGCCGGCAAAGGACACCGTGGCGGGGTCCGAGGTGTTGGCAATCTGGCCCAGCACCGAAGCGAAGGTCTGTTCGCCATAGGTTGCGTGCTTCACCTTGCCGCCAACGACCATCGACCACTGGTCGATCGTGCCGCCGAAGGTCAGCGCGGCGGCGGCGCGCAGGCGGTAGGCCGCCTTGGCCGAGGCGGTGCGCAGCGGCGTGTACCACATCATGGTCGAGGTGCTGCCGCCAGTGAGCTGCACGCCCCAGCCAGGAAGGCCGTAGAGCTGGGGATTGACGGGCGCATGTTCGAAGCGCACCTGCGCCCAGTCCAGCATCAGCTCTTCGGCCATGATCTGCGCGAGGCCGCTGGCGATGCCCTGGCCCATCTCGGTCTGGCCGGTGATGAGCGTGACGCTGTTGTCGTCACCGATGCGGATATAGGCGCCGACACCTGTCGCTGCCGCTGCGGCGGGTCGCGATGCGACGGTGAGGGTGACCGGCATCAGGAAGGCTGCCGCCGCTCCCGCGAGGAAGCTGCGACGATCCATGACCAGTGTATCTTTCTTGGCTGTGTTGGCGCGCATGATGTGATGTCCTGCTGTTATCGGCTTGGGGGCGAGTGCGTGACTGGAAGCAGTGCTCAGGCGATGGTGGGCAGCGCGAGGATCGCTTCCTTCACGCGCTGGAAGGTGCCGCACTGGCAGATGTTGTTCAGACCCGTGGCGGTGGAGGACACCGATTCGCCGGCCTTGAGGCGCCCATAGGCAGCCATCATCATGCCCGACTGGCAGTAGCCACACTGCGGCACCTGGTACTGCAGCCAGGCCTTCTGGAGCCTGGCGCCGAGCGGATCGTTCTTCAGGCCCTCGATCGTCATGATCGTGGCGCCGGCGACTTCGCCGATCTTCTTGTCGCAGGACTTCTCGGGCTGGCCGTTGACCACCACCGTGCAGGCCCCGCAGATCTCGACGCCGCAGCCGTATTTCGTGCCGGTGAGGCCAAGGTCGTCACGCAGCACCCAGAGGAGCGGTGTTTCGATGCTGTCGACCGTGACGGTTTTCTTGACGCCGTTCAGGGTGAATGAAATCTGAGCCATTGGTATTGTCTTTTCCTTCCCACTTGCTTCACGAAGCCCCTGCGGAGGCTGTTTGCCGCGTCGACACCCCGGAATTTTTGGGATCGTCCGGAATAATCTGCGCCGCGCGGCGTTGCTTAGTAGATAACTGAAATGAGTCATATTTGCGCAACGCGCTATTGTCCACGGCAATAAATCTATGAAAACGCTGATTTTAAAGGAAAAATTGCTAGTATAGTTACCAGTACTGGCATTACTACTATAGTGATGATAGTATTACTTATGTGAGTTTTGTTACGAGTTTATGCGCAGTTTTCTGTAGTTGCTGACCGCGCTGTTAACCATGCAGCCGTGTTGGCCGCGGCAATCCTGAACACGGAACACCTCCACGCACCGGCGGGCACGTGCTGTTTGCAGTCTGATTCACAAGGGGAGGGAATGCCTGGATCGCATCCGGCCTGATGTGGCTGCAGCGCGCACAGGGCGCCGCCATCGCACATCTGGTCTGAGGCTTTGTGCACGCTGTGGCGCCAAGCCCATGACGACGAAGAGGATGTTCATCTCCGGTCCGCCGAAGCCCGGGGCGGCGACGATTGGGCAGGGCAGTTCATGGCGGCTGTGCAGCGTGCCGTCGGGCAGGAAACGCAGGACGCAGGACCCGCCATAGAGCGCGCACCACAGCCCGCCTTCTGCGTCAACGGTGAGGCCATCGGGCAGGCCATCGCCGGGCCCGAAGCTGGCGAAGACGCGGCGGTTGGCGAGCTTTCGAGACTGCGGCGAGACATCATAGGCGAGGATGCGACGGCCGACGGAGTCGCTGAAATACATCGTGCGGCCATCGGGCGAGAAGGCGGGGCCGTTGCAGGAGGGGAAGCCTGAATCGCCGATGGTTGCTTTGCCATCCGGCGTCACGCAGTAGATGATGCCGCGCGGGTCCTGCTCGGTGAGTTCATAGGTGCCGACCCAGAGGCGGCCGAAGCGATCCAGCTTTCCGTCATTGTAAACCATGCCCTCACGCCCGCCGTCCGGGTTGGCGAAGGACGTCGTGCTGCCGGTTCTTGGATCGAAGAGCACGAGGCCGGAGTCGACGGCAAGCAGCAAGCGGCCTCCGCTGGCGAAGACGAAGGAACCGAGCACTGTCTCGTTCGGGATCGTCCAGCTCTCGACCTTGTCCTGCCCCCAGCGCTTGCGGTGGATGGTGGGGCCATACCAGTCGGTCCAGTAAAGCGCTTCCTCCTCAGGATGCCACATGGGGCTTTCGGCGAGGCGGTCGCGGATGGGGGAGACGTTGGTCCAGTCCAAAGGTCTTTTCCTTATACCGCGATGCGCTTCTTGGTGGCGTTGCGGGTGATGTCTTCGAGCGTGCGTACCTCGTCCATGTGGCCGCCGAGTGCTGCGTAGTCGGCCTTCGTCATGGTGAACTCGATGGGCGCGACGAGGGCGGGGGTGGGTACGGATCCGAAGGCATTCTCGGGCAGTGCCGTTACGTCCACCATGTAGGTGATGCCGCCGCCGGGCCAGACATAGCAGGGGGCACCACCCGCCGTGACGCGGGTGAGCGCCTGCTTCACCGACTGCGTGAGGCGCACCGGGTTTTCGGTGACGCCCGCGCGCAGCGAGCCGCCGGCACCTGCCATGAACAGCACGGAGGAAAGGGCGGGGTCGCAATTCTCCTGAATGCGGTCGACGGAGAGCTTCAGCGCAGGCGGCAATTCCTTCTCGACGGGTGCGAGCGCCTCATCGAGTTCGAAATAGGCGTAATGCTCGCCGGTGGTGGAGACCATCAGCAGGCGCAGGCCAGCCCAGGCCTCCTTCGGGTCGAAGGGCTTGAGGATGGCGAGCGGGTCGGCGAGGTCCGTGCCGCCCCAGCCGGTGCCGGGCTGCGCCACCTTGAAATAGCGGCCCGGCGTGGAACGATGGCCCTTCATCTTGATGCCGGTGTCCGGCACGCCGAGGAACTTGCCGGCCTGGTGCTCCGAGAGGACGCCGGTGATGTGGTCATCGACCACCACCACCTCGTCGACGAGACCCATCCATTGCTTTGCGAACATGCCGATGGTGGCGGAGCCGCAGCCCACCCGCATGCGCTCTTCCTTCACGCCATTGATGATCGGCGCCTTGCCGGCCTCGATGATGAGCGTGGCGCCGCTATCGACGCTGACCTCGACGGGCTTGCAGTTGGCCAGTGCTAGCATGGCCTCGCAAGTGACGCGGCCTTCCTTCTTGGAACCGCCGGTGAGGTGACGCACGCCGCCGAGCGACAGCATCTGCGAGCCATATTCAGCAGTGGTGACATGACCGATCTGTTCGCCGTCGACGCGCACGGCGGCGGTCTCAGGCCCCAGATGACGGTCTGTGTCGATCTTCACCTTGAGGCCGCAGTAGCTGAAGATGCCCTCGGTCACGACGGTGACCATGTCCACCCCGTCAACCTCGGAAGACACGATGAACGGCGCGGGCTTGTAGTCAGGGTAAGTGGTGCCCGCGCCGATGGCGGTGACGAATGTCGAGGGCTCGCGCACCACGCGACCGTCCCAGTCACGCGACGAGGGGAGAAAGGGCACGAGGCTGCCGCCGCCTTCGAGGGTGCGCTCCAGCAGCACGTGGGGGTCGGTGCGGGTCAGCACGCCGCCCCGGTTGGCATATCGGTCGCAGGCGCCCAGCATGCCTTCACGGATGTAGCAGAGCACCGGGCACGCATCGCAGCGGATCTTGTCGGTCGGGTTGTCCATGGCTTCCTTCGCAGCTGCGAAATGGCTGTTGACAGGTGCCGGATGATCCCATATTTTTTGTATGTATACAAACGAATTTCCAGCCCGGCAGGAGCGGCCCATGAGTGCGTTGTTCGAGGAAGAAGTGCTGAGCGTCCACCATTGGACGGACCGGCTGTTCAGCTTCAAGACCACGCGCTCGCCGGCGTTCCGCTATGAGAACGGCCAGTTCACGATGATCGGGCTCGAGGTGAACGGCAAGCCGCTGTTGCGCGCCTATTCGCTGGTGAGCCCCAACTATGCCGACGAGCTGGAGTTCCTGTCGATCAAGGTGGCGGACGGGCCGCTGACCTCCAAGCTCCAGCACATCCAGGTGGGCGACAAGATCCTTGTTGGCAAGAAGCCCACCGGCACGCTGCTGCTCGACAACCTGACGCCCGGTCGCAACCTCTATCTGCTCGGCACCGGCACGGGGCTTGCCCCCTTCATGAGCCTGGTCAAGGACCCCGCCGTCTACGAGTGCTTCGAGAAGGTGATCCTCGTCCACGGCTGCCGCACCGCCGCCGAACTCGCCTACGCCGAGGAGATCGAGAACCAGCTGCCGAATGATCAGCTTCTTGGAGAGGACATCCGCGCCAAGCTGCTCTACTACCCCACCGTGACGCGCGAGGAGTTCCGCAACCGTGGCCGCATCACGCTGCTGATGGGCAATGGCAAGATGGCCTCGGACCTTGGCTTGTCGCCGGTCGATGCCGCGCATGACCGCGTGATGATCTGCGGAAGCCCTGCCTTCCTCGCCGATATCGTCGGCCTGCTGAAGGGCATGTCCTTCAGCGAAGGCTCGAGCAATGAGCCGGGCAGCTACGTCATCGAAAAAGCCTTCGTGGAGAAATAGGCCATGGCCGGGGCAGAAGCGAAGGCGACTGCCCTCGGCGGTTACCGCCTCGAAGACCAGGTGGGCTTTTACCTGCGCCGCGCGGGCCAGCGCCACGCCGCGATCTTCGCCGAACACATGACGGACGAGCTGACGGCGACGCAATGGGCAGCACTGGTGAAGCTCGCCGAATTCGAGTCACTGTCCCAGAACCTGCTTGGCCGCGAGACGGCGATGGATGCCGCCACCATCAAGGGCGTGGTCGACCGGCTGCTGAAGCGTGGGCTGGTGGCGACCGCACCGGACCCTGACGATGCCCGGCGCATGCGCGTGTCGATCACGCCCGATGGCTGCGCTGCCGTGGCGCGCGGCATTTCCGCGGCGACGGCAATCACCGCGGAAACATTGAAGCCGCTGGATGCGGCCCAACGCCGCCAGCTGGTGGAGCTGCTGCGCCGCATCGGCTAAACGGATGCGGCGCAACGTTGCTGTAGCTTAGCGCCCGCGCAGGGCCGCCTGCACGCTGGCCAGCAGATCATCGGCAGAGCTGGTCTTCTGGGCGCCGCCGGCGCCGCCGAGGACCTGGCCCAGAATGTCGCCGAGGCCGCCGCCGCCCTGGGACTGGCCGCCCGACAGCATGCCGCCCAGCACATCGGCCAGACCGCCGCCCTGCCCACCCTGCCGCGAAGCCGGGGCAGATGCGCCGCCAAGCACCTGGCCCAGGATGTCGCCCAGCCCGCCGCCTTGCCCGCCTTGCGGGGCAGGGGTCGCGTGCGGCAGGGAACCGCCGCCGAGGACCTGGCCCAGAATGTCACCAAGGCCGCCACCCTGGCCGCCCTGCGGGGCAGGAGCCCCACGCGGTGCTGAACCGCCGCCGAGGACCTGGCCGAGAATGTCGCCCAGCCCGCCGCCGCCCGAACCCGTCGAGGCCGATGCACCGCGGCCGCTCATCATCTGGCTGAAGATATAGGCCGCGATCACCGGCAGCAGCTGCTTGAGAATGGCCGAGCTGATGCCGGAATTGGCGGAAAGCTGCTGGGCGACGCCGCGGCTGACGTCCTTCGAGCCGAAGATCTGGCCCAGAACCACGTTGCCAGCATCCGTGGGCGAGGCGATCTGGCCGCGCTGCTCGTCCTGCTGAAGGGTCTCGAAGATCGAGCCCAGCCCGTCGCCTGAGCTGGCGCTGCGCTTGAAACCCGCCGCGATGACGGGCGCGAGGGCGGCAACCGCCGCCTCGGTCTGCGCCGGGTCCAGACCGTACTGACGGCCGATTGCTGAAAGATCCATGTGTCCTTGCCTCCTGTTTGGCGTTGAGCGGCTCCTCAACTTGCCGCGGACTTATACGCAACCTCAGCGTTTCACACTGTAGGGTCACAATCAATTGCGGGTGCGGCTGCGGTTGTTCCGGAGCCGGATCCCCCAGAGGCGTGGGGGTGGAGTCTAACTCCCCTATCCGCAGTCATTTCTTTTGATATGATCCTCCCCGGCGTCAGACCGGGCCCCGGCATCCGGGGCAAACATAAATGGAGGAAATCATGTCGACCACGAAGCTGATCGTGCCTGAAAAGAAGCGCATCACGCGCCGCTCCGCCCTGAAACTGGCGGGTGCGGGGGCAGCATCCATGTTCGCCGGACCGGGCTTCGTGCGCTATGCGCAGGCGCAGTCCTCCGAGCCGATCCGCATTGGCTTCCAGGTTCACAAGACCGGCATCGGTGCCGCCTATGGCAAGTGGTACGGGCAGACGACGGACGCTGCGGTGAAGCTGATCAACGAAGCCGGCGGCATCACCGGCCGCCCGGTCGAGATCATCGCCGAGGACGACGCGACCGATCCCGGCCGCGGCGCCGAGGTGGTCGAGAAATTCGCCACCCAGCACAAGTGCGACGTGGCCTTCGGCACGCTGTTCAGCCATGTCGTCATGGGCTCGGCCCCGCGCGCGGGCGAATTGAAGCTGCCCTATTACGTGGTCTCCGAGGGCCATCACGTGGCCTCCGGCAAGCTCAACCGCTACACCTTCCAGCCGGGCATCACGGACGTGCGCAGCCAGGTGATCTCCATGGCGCCGTGGATTGCCAAGAACCTCGGCAAGAAGGTCACCATGATCTTCCCGGACTTCGCCTTCGGCTATGACCACCGCGACTATTTCTCCGCCGCGATCAAGGCGCAGGGCGGCGACGTCAATGCGCTGATCCCCATTCCGCCGACGGAAACCACCTTCTCGCGCTACTTCGCGCAGATTCCGGCTGACACCGAAGTGATCTACCACGTGATGGTGGGCCCCGCCGTGCTGACCTTCGTGAAGGAACTCGGCGAATTCTACGGCGGTAGCCACCCGCCGCTGTTCGGCTTCATCGACAGCCTGGAATCCGTGAGCCTCAAGAGCCCAGGCCTCGAGTTCCTCGAGGGTTCCTATTTCTGGGAGGCCTATCCGCGCTATGCCGGCGCCAAGCCCACGGAGTTCGACACCTTCTATCGCGGCAAGGTGGGCGTGGACCAGTATGGCGCCAGCGTCTCCGACGCCAACGACGTCTCGACCTACTCGCACATGTTTGGCTGCTGGGAGACGCTCTACATCATCAAGCAGGCGATGGAGGCGGCGGGCTACAAGGGGCCGGATGATCGCGCCAAGCTGATCGAGGCCACGGAAGCCATCACCACGATCCCCGAGGGCAACGAGCACCCGCAGGGCGACAAGATCTTCAACGGCAAGATCCACCAGGTCTTCGGCCACCAGAACATCACCCAGGTGAAGGGCGGTGTGGGCGAACTGGTCTATCGCACAACGATCGAGGAAGGCATGTACGAGCCCGAGGCCGACTACACCAAGATGGCGCTCTAGGCCCTCTCCACACGCTCATCATGGCCGGGCTTCGTCCCGGCCATCCTTTTCCCTCGTGCACGGCGTCACTCTTGGCCTTCTTCCCGCACCTCCTGCTCGCTCTTCTTGAAGGCACGGTGGCCGCTGCCGTGCTGGCGTTGTCCGCACTCGGGCTGTCGCTGGTCTTCGGCGTCATGCGCGTCGTCAACGTGGCGCATGGCGAGTTCTTCATGTTGGGCGCCATGCTGGCGTGGTGGGTGGCAAAGATGGTGCCGGGCGGGCCTGCCATGGGCTTCGTCGCGGCGCTGATCGTGGCCCCCTTGCTGGTGGGGGCACTGGCCTTCGTCACCGAGCGGTTGCTGCTGCGGCGGATCAAGTATGATCCGGAAGCGACGATCGTCGCCACCATTGGCCTCATGTTCGTGATCCAGCAATTGGCACTCAGCGTGTTCGGCGCCGATGCCAAGGCGGTGTCCGCACCCTTCACTTACCGCATCGCGCTGCCGTGGTTCGGCTTCTCGGGCTACAAGCTGTTCGTGGTGGTGGCCTCCATCTTCATTTTGCTCGCCGTGTGGTGGGTGCTGGCGAAGACGAAGTGGGGCCTCGTCATGCGCGTCACCCAGTTCGACCGCGAGACGGCGACGGCCTTCGGCATTCCCGTCAACCAGGTTTATTCCGCCGTGTTCGTGGCGGGCGCGGCACTCGTCGCCGTCGCAGCGGTGCTGATCGTGCCGATCCAGCAAGCACATTACCTGATGGGGCTCGATCCCCTTCTGATGAGCTTCATCGTGGTCATCATCGGGGGCCTGGGTTCGATCAAGGGCAGCGTCATCGCCGCTGTCATCATCGGGCTGGCGGATGGCGTGATCTCGATGTTCTTCTCGCCCACCCTGGCCTCGATCATTGCAACGCTGGCCGTGGCGCTGGTGCTGGTGTTCCGGCCGCAAGGCCTGTTCGGGGTTGAGCCAAGATGACGGCGCGCATCGTTCTGCTGCACGGCGCGATGATCCTCGCGCTGTTCGTCGCGCAGTTCGTCGTGAGCGACTATGCCGTGCTGACCATCACCCGCATCATGGTGCTGGCGATCTATGCAACGGGCTACAACATCCTGTTTGGCTATGCGGGGTTGTTGAGCCTTGGACATGCGATGTTCTTCGCGACCGGGCTCTACGCGGCGGCGCTGGGCGTCACCAGGCTGGGGCTTGCGGCACCCGAGGCCCTCCTGTTTGCGCTGGTTTGCGGCATCGTCGTGTCCTTCATCATCGGTCTCATCGCACTCAGGGCCACCGGCGTGGCCTTCATGATCGTGACGCTGATGTTTTCGCAAGCGGCCTTCCTCACCATACTCTACTTCGGCGACATCACTCGCGGCGACGAGGGCATCGTCATCAAGGATGACCAGCGCGTGTTCTCGCTGTTGGGCACGCCCATGAACCTCGCCGACCCGGTGTTGCGCTACAATATCGCGCTGGCCTTCCTCGCGGTGGCGATCGTGCTGTGCCTGATCGTTGTGCGCTCCAAGATCGGACATGTGCTGGTGGCAATCCGCGAGAACGAGAACCGCACGGCCATGCTCGGCTATGACGTGAAGCGCTACAAGCTCATCGCCTTCGTGCTGTCGGGCAGCTTCGCAGCCTTCGCGGGCGCTGCCTATGCGCTGCTCTTTGCTTATGCTGGCTCAACGCTGGCCTCGATCCAGTATTCCATCAACCCGCTGTTGTGGACGCTGCTGGGAGGCGCTGCCACGGTGCTGGGGCCGGTGCTGGGCACGGCAATGATGTTCCTGCTGGTCGACTTCGCGTCCAGCTTCACATCCGCGAGCCTGCTGTTCGTCGGCGTGGTGCTGATCCTTCTGGTGCTGTTTTTCCCCAAGGGGATACTGGGCACCATCCGGCAGCGCTGGTGGCGGTGGCTGCCATGACGGTGCTGCTTGAAACGCGTGGACTGTCGAAGAGCTTCGGCGGTCTGAAGGCCGTCTCCGACGTGGATTTTCGCATCGAGAAGGGCGAAGTGCGCGCGGTGATCGGGCCCAATGGCGCGGGAAAGACCACCTTCGTGAGCCTGATCTCGGGTCGCGTCGCACCGAGCGCGGGAACGATCCTGTTCGAGGGTGCCGACGTGACGGATCTTCCCGCTTTTCGGCGTGTGCAGATGGGCATCGCCTACACGTTCCAGATCACCTCGATCTACGCCAACCTCTCGGTGGCCGAGAACGTGGCGCTCGCAGCACACCAGCCCGGCGGCAAGGCGAGTCTCGAACCGCTGGAGCGCGTTGGCCTCGCCGACCGCGCCCCGCAGATCGCAGGGACATTGGCCTATGGCCACCAGCGACTGCTCGAGGTGGCCATGGGGCTGGCGTTGAAGCCGAAACTCCTGATCCTCGACGAGCCGACGCAGGGCTTGTCCGATGCCGAGATCGACAACTTCATCACGCTGGTGCGTGACGTCGCGAAGGATGCCACCGTGCTGCTGATCGAGCACAACATGCCGCTGGTGATGGAGCTTGCCCACCGCATCACCGTGCTGGACCGGGGCATGATCCTTGCCGAGGGAACGGCCGAGGATATCCGTGCCAACGCCGCCGTGCAGGCCGCCTATCTGGGGACGGGCTGATGTTCGAGATGCGCGGGGTCGATTGCTTCTATGGAGCTGCGCAGGTGCTGCGCTCCTTCTCGCTCAAGGCCGAGAAGGGTGAGATCCTGTGCCTGCTGGGGCGCAATGGCGCGGGCAAGACCACCGCACTGAAGGCCATCATGGGCCTCGTTCCGCCGCGTGAGGGGACGATCACGCTTGACGGCACGGAGCTGTCGAAACTGCCCGCCCATGAAGTGCCGCGCCATGGCGTCGGCTATGTGCCCCAGGGGCGGCGGCTGTTCTCGGACCTCACCGTGATGGAGAACCTCAAGGTTGGTCTGATGACGCGCGATTCCGGACCGGAGGTTCTGGAGCACGTTCTCTCGCTCTTTCCGCTTCTGAAGGACCGCCTCACCCAGCGCGCCGGAACCATGAGCGGCGGCGAGCAGCAGATGCTGGCCATGGCGCGCGCGCTGTGCATCAGCCCAAAACTGCTGCTGCTGGACGAGCCCACCGAAGGGCTGATGCCGGCGATGATCGCGCGCATCCGCCAGTCGGTGCTGGACCTGAAGGAACATGGCGTGACGACGCTGCTGGTCGAGCAGCGCGTCGATGCGGTGCTGCCGGTGGCTGACCGCGTGGCCTTCGTCGAGAATGGCCGTGTCACCGGGCTCGAGAGTGCGGCCGACCTCGCCAAGGACCGCGCCCTGATCGACCGTTACGTGGGGATCTGAGCATGAGGCGGCTGGCAATCGCCTTCGCCGCGCTTCTGTCGCTGACAGTGCCCGCCTTCGCCCATGCCGCAGGCCGCGGCTTCGTGATGCTGCTGCCAACCGGTTGGGTGATCGCGGGCGGTGCGCTGGCTGTGCTTGTCTCGTTTGCCGCCGTATCGCTGCTGCCGCGCCTTGCGATGAAGGTGCCGTCACCTGTGCCGCCGCTGGCGCCCGTGGTGGCGCAGGTCATGAGCCTGATCTCGGCGCTCGTTCTCGCTGTTCTGATCGTGATGGGCTTCATCGGCCCGCGAGACCCTGTCGAAAACCTGCTGCCGCTGGCCATCTGGACGCTGTGGTGGGTGGAGATCGTGATGCTGCACCCGTTGTTCGGAAACCTGTGGGAGTCGATCAACCCGCTGCGCGGACCTGCTGCGTTGCTGACGGGACGCTTCGGCCGCGCGGAGGCTGCAGCGCCACTGCGCTACCCGGCCTGGGCCTCCTATTGGCCGGCCATCGTCATCTTCTTCGGCTTCGCGTGGTTCCAGCTGGTCTATCCGGCACCGGAAGACCCGGCGGCCCTGGCGGTCGCCGTACTGGTCTATCTCGGGGTCAGCTTCGCTGGCGTGCTGGCCTTCGGGGTGAAGGACTGGCTGGGAAAGGCTGATCCTTTCGCGGTGTTCCTCGCACAGCTCGGCGCTGCGGCTCCGCTGGGGCGCGGTGGATTGCGCTGGCCGGGGGCGGGGCTGCTTTCGCTGCCGGTGCTGCCGCTGAGTGGTGTCATCTTCGTGCTGCTGACGCTGGGCACCATCACCTTCGACGGATTCGCCAATACCTTCCTGTGGCTGTCGACAATCGGCATCAACCCGCTGGACTTCCCCGGCCGCTCGGAGGTGATGGGGGCGAACACGCTCGGCATCCTGCTGGTGAGCGGCGTGCTGGCGGCGGGCTTCTTCGCAGCGGTGCGGGTCGGCTGGACCTGGGCGGCAAGGCCGGGCTCGTTCGCGCGATTGTGCGGGCGGCTGGTCTATTCGCTGATCCCCATCTCCATTGCCTATCACTTCGCGCATTACCTGAGCGACACGCTGGTGAAGTCGCAATACCTGCTGCTGGCGCTGAACGATCCCTTCGAGACCGATGCCGATCTGCTCGGCATTGGCCACGCGCATGTGATGACGTCGTTCCAGAACACGGCATCGGGTGCGCTGGCAATTTATGCGGCGCAGACCTCCGCGCTGGTGATCGGCCACGTCATCGGCGTGGCCGTGGCGCATTCAATGGCGGTGGAGGAAGGGCTTTCTCCGCAACGCGTGATGAAGCTGGAGCTGCCGCTGGCGCTGTGCATGGTGGCCTATACGGGCTTCGGCCTGTGGCTTCTGGGTGCGGCTGCGATTTCCTAGAGCTGGGATTCGATCGGCAGCCAGGAGATGAACCACGCCGGGAGATAGCGTCGCAGCGGGGCCTCGGGTTCGGAGGCATGCGCGAGGTCATGGCCGTTCTTGCGTTCAGTCCAGACGAGGCGGCTGTTGCGGAGTGACAGCGTATAGCTGACGTCGGGCTTCATTTGTGCCTCGAGGGCGGATTTCAATTGCTGCGCGATGCCGGGGCACGAGATGAGCAGCCCCATCTCGGTGTTGATCGAGGCTGAGCGCGGGTCGAGGTTGAAGGAGCCGACGAAGCCATGGGCATCATCGATAAGGAAGGCCTTGGTATGCAGGCTCGCGGTGCGCGAGCCAAAGAGCGAGGCACGCCGACGCCGCGGCTCCGGTTTCATTTCGTGGAGTTCGACACCGGCGGAGAGCAGCGCGCGGCGATACCGGGCATAGGCGCCGTGAACGGCAATGACGTCGGTAGCCGCCAGTGAATTGGTGAGGATGCGAATGCTGGCGCCCCCTGCTGCGAGGCAGGCCAGCGTGCGGGCACCCGCCGTGCCGGGGATGAAATAGGGAGAGCTGACGAGCAGGCTCAGCTTGGCCGCTGCGATGAGACCGTTGATGCGCTCGCCCATCCATGTCTCGCGCGCGAGACCCGCCGCCTTCTCGGGCGGGTCGGCCAGGACCTCGACATCCCTCGACCAGTCCAGCAGGCTGGCGCTGGCGAAGTCCGGCGCCTTGGCGTGAGCATTGACATGCTCGAGCATGGCCACCGCGCGCTCCGACGCCGCATGCTTGTCGAGGCGGGCCGCCAGCCTGGTGAAGCGCGGGCGGCGCAGGCGGCGGAGCTTGTGCAGGGTGCGGATGGGCAGTGCAGGCTGGCTGTTCCAGTAGCGGTCGAAATTGGCCTGCGCCGCCGCGAGGCAATCGCCCACGGCCAGCACGTCGATGTCATGGAAGTTGGCCTCGGCCGAGGCATCGAAATATTCATCGCCGATGTTTCGGCCCCCGGCAATGAGCACGCGGCCATCGGCCAGCCAGCATTTGTTGTGCATGCGGCGCGTGGCCGTGAAATACTTGAAGATGAGTTCGACGCCGCGACGGAACGTGTTGGTGCGGCTGCGGCTGGGGTTGAACAGTCGCACCTCGATGTTGGGGTGGCGGTCGAGTGCCAGCAGTGAAGGGTCGAAGCCGAAGGAATTGATGTCGTCCAGCAGCAGGCGCACCCGCACGCCCCGTTCCGCCGCCGCCACCACCTCGCGCATCAGCAGTTGGCCGGTGAGGTCGCTCTTCCAGAAGTAATATTGCAGGTCGAGGCTGCGGCCGGCGAGGCGGGCGGTTTCAAGCCGGGCCCGGAAGGCGGCGAGGCTCGACGTCATCAGCATCAGCCCGCTTTCCTCCGGGTGCTCCGCCAGCAGCGGCGCGATGGCGCGGTCAAGGGGCGTCTGGTCCGGCTGGACGGAGAGCGACAGGGTGGGGGCGCCAAGGCGGCGCTGCGCCACGCGGCCGAAGGCATTGATGCCGGCAAGGCCGAGGATGACCACGATCGCGGCGGCGACGGCCATCAGGGCCCAGATCTGGAAAGAAAGGTGCAATGTTCAGTCCGTCATGTTAGCGCCAAGAACAGTCTTGAACCTGCACGCCCGACTGGGCACCTTGTCATGCCGGACAGCACGAGTCATCCGGGGTGGAGAAGGGCCCGGACGGCGAGGATGAATGCACGATGAAACATATCGTTCCCGCACTGCGCCGGAACCTCACCCGCGGGGCCGGCCGGGAGCCGGGGCCTGTCGGTCAGAAGCGCCCCACCCATGACGGCCATGACCCCGCGCTGACCATTTCGGTTGCCTCCTACAATGTTCACAAATGCGTGGGCACGGATGGTGTGTTCGACCCTGGCCGCATTCTCAGCGTGGTGCTGGAACTGGGGGCCGACATCGTGGCGCTGCAGGAGGCCGACCAGCGCTTCGGAAGCCGCAAGGGCCTTTTGGACCTCAAGGCACTTTATGAGAAGGGCGGCTACCGCTCGGTGCTGGACGTAGGTTCGCGCAAGCTGAGCCATGGCTGGCACGGCAACGTCATCCTCTATCGCGAAGCCAGCGGCAAGGTGGCCAATGTGCACAAGATGGCGCTGCCCGGCTTCGAGCCGCGTGGTGCGGTGCTGGTTGACTTCGAATTCTCAGGCTTGCCGCTGCGAATCATCGGCGCGCATCTGGGCTTGTTGAAGTCGTCGCGCGCCCTGCAGGCAGAGGCGATACTCAATGTCGCCCACCCGGTGGATGACCGCGCGCTGATCCTTTTGGGCGACACCAACGAGTGGCGCACCGGCGGGCGCTCGGCCCTCAAGCCCTTCGACCCGCACCTGAGCGACGTCGACATGACCATCGCCAGCTTCCCCTCGCGCTTTCCGCTGTGGCCCTTGGACCGCGTGCTCACCAACAAGCATGTGACGGTCTATGAAATGCAGGCGGTGGAGACGGAACTGTCACGCATCGCGTCCGACCACCTGCCGGTCAAGGCGGTGATCGGGGTGACGCGCGGTCGTGCCGTGGCTGGCGGCTGAGGGCGCGTTCCGTGGACGGCCCAGCGCCCGCACCGCAACTTGTTATCTTCGATTGCGACGGCGTGCTGGTGGACAGCGAGATGCTGAGTGCCGGTGTGCTCATGGCCATGATGGCGGGTGAGGGCTTCCCGCTGTCGCAAGAGGCCTTTCGCAGCGACTTCCTGGGGCGCAGCTTCTCCGCCGCTGCCTTGCGCGTGCAGGAACGTTTCGGGCGACCGCTGCCGGAGGATTTCGAAAGCCGCTATCGCGACCGCCTGTTTGCGGTGCTGGAGGACGAGTTGAAGGCGATGGACGGCGTGGCGGAGGTGCTGGCCCAGCTGCGCGTGCCCTTCTGCCTCGCCACCAGTTCGACCCCGCGGCGGCTGGCACTGTCGCTGCGCGCGTCGGGCCTTGCGCAATTCTTCGAAGGGCGCTGCTTCACCGCCTCCGAGGTGAAGAAAGGAAAGCCTGCTCCCGACCTGTTCCTGCATGCCGCAACACGGATGGGCTTTGCACCAGCGCAGTGCCTGGTGATCGAGGACAGTGAGCTGGGCGTGCGGGCCGGGATGGCGGCGGGCATGGAGGTCTGGCATTTCGCCGGGGGTTGCCATGTGCGGGCGGGCTACAGGCTGCCGTCGGAACTCATGCCGCAGCGTGCGGTGCCGGGCATGCGCGAGCTGGGAGCTGCCTTCCGCGAATTGGGGCTTTCCTCTTCGGCCCTCTCACCTTAGTTGTGTTCGGGAAAGGTGATGGCATGACCCGGAAGATCGACGCGGACAGCGACAGGCTTGACGATGCGGCGCGCGCCGGCTGGCTCTATTACATCGCCGGCAACACCCAGGACGAGATCGCGAAGAAGCTGGGCGTTTCCCGCCAGACAGCGCAACGGCTGGTGTCCCTCGCCGTCAGCGAGAAGCTGATCAAGGTCAGGCTCGACCATCCGATCGGCCGCTGCATCGAGCTCTCCGGGCGGCTCAAGGAGGTCTATGGCCTCAACATGTGCGAGGTCGTGCCGGCGGATCCTGCATCGACATCGGATTCCCTCGGCGTGGCCGAGGCCGCAGCTGCCGAGCTCGAACGCTATCTGGTCTCGCAGCATCCGGTGATCTGCGCCATGGGCACGGGCCGCATGCTGCGCGCCATGGTGGAGCAGGTGAGCCCCATGGACTGCCCGCAGCACAAGATGGTCTCGCTCGTCGGCAACATCGCGCCTGATGGATCGGCCTCGCTGTTCGACGTGGTGAGCCGCATCGGCGACCGCGTGAAAGCGCCGCATTATCCCATGCCGCTGCCGGTGATCGCCCCCACCGTGCATGAGAAGACGTTGCTGCTGTCGCAGAAGACGCTGCGCAACGTGATCGAGCTTGCGCGCCAGGCGGACGTCACCTTCATCGGCATCGGCACGGTGGACGAGACGGCGGCGCTGCTGCGCGACGGCTTCGTGCGCCATGACGAGATCCGCGCGCTGATGCGCGCCGGTGCCGTTGGCGAGATCACCGGTTGGGCCTTCGATGCGCAGGGCAGCCTGATCGAGGGCCTGACGAATGACCGCGTGCTGAGCGTGCCGCTGGATCAGCCCGCCGAGAAAAAGGTGATTGGCGTCGCCATGGCCACCGCAAGGCTGCGCGCCGTGAAGGGCGCCATGCGCGGCAAGCTGATCAACGGCCTCATCACCAACGAGACGATGGCCGAGTTGCTGCTCGAAACCTAGACGTAGCCCGTGCAGCAGAACGCCACTGGCCCCGTCATTACCGCGCGGCCATCCTTCAGCAGGCGGATCAGCAGCGTGCCGCCGGGAAGGTGCACGGTGAACGCATCGCCCTTCAGGAGCCCGCGCAGCCGCCCTGCATAGGCTGCCACACAGGCACCAGTGCCGCAGGCTTCGGTGAGCATGCCGGGGCGTTCCCACACGGCGAGCTTGAGAGTCCGCTCATCGACCACCTGCGCCACACCGACATTGACGCTTTGCGGGAACAAAGGATCCTGCGCGATGCCCGGTGCAGCGGCGGGAATGTCGACGTCCTGATCCACGAAGAACACCGCATGCGGATTGCCGATAGACAGCGCCACGCCATCCTTCAGCGGGCCGCTCACCAGCGGCAGATGCGGGTTATCGACCGAGATGGGGCCGAGCATGACGCTGACGTCCCAATCCCCGTGTTTCCGGCAGTGCAGGGGGCCGCCGAGGCTGTCGATCAGCACTTCGCTCAGGCCCGTCTCATCAAACAGCAGCCAGGCGAGGCAGCGGGTGGCGTTGCCGCAGGCCTGGGCCTCGGTGCCGTCGGTGTTGTGGATGCCCATGAATGCGGCGGCAGCGGGCGTGCGCGGCGGCTCGATGGTGATGACCTGCTCGGCACCCACGCCCTCATGCACGTCACAGATGCGGATGACCTCCGCTTTGGACGGCAGGGGTGCCGCGCGGCAGTCAAGGAAGACGAAGTGGTTGCGCAGGCCCTGCATCTTGATGAAGGGGCGGGCAAAGGGCTGTTGCGCGGGCGGCAGCAACCTGAGGAAATCGGTGACTGGCATCGCCAGAGAAGAGAACCGCGCCGGACGCTTGTCAACACCTGCAGCCCGCGGGCCGGACGGGGTTGACACCTCATGCCAAAGCGCGGAGCATGTTGCAAAACAGTGACGAGTTGACGTGAAGAAACACCTGATCCGCAACAACGACGTTGCCGCGCCCTTCGGCAGGGCTCGCACATGAGTGCATCGGCGCTTTCTGCGGCGGACAGGCGGCGGCCTTGGCTGCTGCTGGCGCCGTCGCTGATCACGCTGTTCCTGCTGATGATCCTGCCCATCGGCATCATGACGATCTTCTCGTTCTATGAGTTCGTCACGGCGGGCGTGGAAAAGGAAACCTTCACCACCGCCAACTGGCACGAGTTTCTGACCGATCCATTCTACCACATGTTCCTGTGGAAGACGATCCGCGTGTCGGCGATCACCGCCATCCTCTGCGCCGTCATGGGCTATCCGGCGGCCTATTGCATTGCCATGACCACCTACAAGCACAAGTGGGTGCTGCTGCTGCTGCTGATCGTGCCGTTCTGGATCAGCTTCACCATCCGCACCTTCTCGTGGATTCACATCCTGGGCGAGCAGGGGGCGATCAACGTCTCGCTCTTGAAGCTCGGGCTCATCAGCGAGCCCCTGCCCATGCTCTATACCGAGGGCGCGGTGATCATGGGCATGATCCACTTCCTGCTGCCCTACATGATCCTCAACGTCTATGTGGCGATCGAGGGCATTGACCGCAACCTGATCTCGGCGGCGCGCACGCTGGGCTGCACCGCCTGGCAGGCCTTCTATGAGGTGGTGTTGCCGCTGTCGCTGCCCGGACTGATGGCGGGTCTTCTCCTGTGCTTTGTGCTGGCGGCAGGCAGCTATGTGACGCCGCAGATCCTCGGCTCCACGCGCGATGCGCTGTTCGGCAACATCATCTTCGACACCATCATGGGCGAGCTCAACTGGCCGATGGGTTCCACCCTGTCGCTCGTGCTGCTGATCTTCCTCGGCGCGGTGGCGGCGGTCTACAGCCGCTATATGGGCCTGTCGCGCGTGTTCAAGGGGCTGGGCGGATGAGCCTCGACACCTCAACCAGGGGCTTCGGCTGGCGCGCGGTGCAGGTTTTCACCGTGCTGGTCTACATCTTCATGTTCGCGCCCATCCTCGTTGTCATCGTGCTGTCGTTCAACGCCTCGCAGTTCGGCGGCTTCCCGATGACCGGCTTCTCGCTGCACTGGTATGCGAAGCTGCTGGAGAACGAGTCGGTGCTGCGCGCTTTCCAGACGTCCCTGTGGGTGGCGGTCGTCACCTCCGTCGTCTGTACGGTGCTGGGCATTCTCGCCGCGGTGGCGCTGGTGCGCTATGAGTTTCCTGGCAAGGAATGGGTGAACACCATCCTCATAGCACCTGCACTGGTGCCAGAGACGGTGCTGGGCGTGGGCCTCTTGCTGCTTATCCGCTTCGCCCACCAGCCGCGCACGCTGTGGCTTCTCGTGCTGGGCCACATCATGCTCGCGCTGCCCTATGTGGTGCTCGTCGTGCAGGCACGGCTGATCGGCGTCAAGCGCGTCTATGAAGATGCGGCCATGTCGCTTGGCGCCAACCGCTTCCAGACCTTCCGCGAGATCACGCTGCCACTCATCATGCCGGCCATCGTGGCCAGCGTGCTTCTTGTCTTCACCATTTCCTTCGACAACATCACGGCCTCGATGTTCTGGCGCCCGTCGGGCGTCGAGACCATGCCGACCGAGATCCTGTCGATGCTGAAAATCTCCATCAGCCCGGAGATCAACGCCCTGGGCACCTTGATGATCGTCGTAACCGTGGGGCTTCCCCTGCTGGGCGGCGGGCTTGCCCGCTATCTGGCACGAAGCGCGCGTTGAACCACCAACAGGGAGCTACAAGAATGAAACTGACAACAACGAAACGCCTGGAACGCCTGACCGAGCGCTACATGAACGGCGGCCTCGACCGCCGTTCCTTCCTTGGCCTCGCCGCCGCCGCTGCCGCGACCGCGGGTGTGAGCATGCGCTGGATGCCCTCGGCACTTGCCGCCGCCACCGAAGTGCGCTTCGACGGCTGGGGCGGCGTGGTGCAGGAGGCAATCGACAAGTATGCCTTCCAGCCCTACACGGCCAAGACCGGCAACAAGGTTACGCAAGGCACCTTCGGCGATGAAAGCGAGATCATCACCAAGGTGAAGACCGCCACGCCGGGCGAATACCAGATCATCCATTCCTCGGGCGTTGAATACTACAAGCGCTACGTGGACGGCGGCTTCAACAGCGAGATCAACGAGGCCAACATCCCGAACATGAAGTTCGTGATGCAGGCGATGATCGACCCCTTCCTGAAGATCACGCCGAAGCTTTCGGGCGTCCCCTATGACTACGGCACCACCGGCATCGCCTACAACACCACGGTGATCTCGGAAGCCGAGGCCAAGGAAAAGGGCGCAGCCCTGCTGTTCGACCCGAAGTACAAGGGCAAGATCGGCGGTTATGGCGACATGGCCACCCGCGTCTGGTACGCGGCCCTGGCCACCGGCCAGAACCCGAACGATATCAAGGATATTGATGCCGTATGGGCGAAGGTGCGCGAGAACCGTGACCTGGTGAAGAAGTACTGGTCGTCGGGTGCCGAGCTCATGGACCTCCTCGCCAAGGGCGAGATCGTGGTGACCGACGCCTGGTCGGGCCGCGTTGCGGCACTGCAGCAGCAAGGCAGCCCCATCGGCTATCTCGATCCGGCAGGCTCCTATGCCTGGATGGAAGACATGCTGATCCTCAAGGGCTCGCCGATGGCCGAGTGCGAGGAACTGGTGAACTTCATGCTCGACCCGGCAACGGCCATCGCAGTGGCAGAGGGCCAGAACTATCCGCCCTCGCTCGACCCGATGAAGGTGAAGCTCACCGAAAAGATCGCAAAGATGCCCGCCTTCGACCCGACGGGCACCATGAAGAGCCTGACCTTCGCTGATCCCAACTACTGGGCCTCGAACCTCGACGCCTGGACCAAGCAGTGGGACCGCATCTCGAAGGGTGGCTGATCCGCAAACGACATTTCCTCTCCCGCCTTTGGGCGGGAGAGGTCTTTTTTCGCCAGAGAGTAGAGACCAGATGACCGCAGCCGCCGCCGTTGACCTTCGCCATGTGACGCTTGCCTATGGCAATTTCGTAGCGGTGAAGGACGTGAGCCTCTCGATCCGCAAGGGTGAGTTCGTGACACTGCTCGGCCCCTCGGGCTGCGGCAAGACGACGATCCTGCGCTCCATCGCTGGTCTCGTGCAGCCGACCGGTGGCGAGATCGACGTGGCCGGTCGGCGCATCGACAACATACCCATTCACAAGCGCAACATCGGGCTCGTCTTCCAGAACTATGCGCTGTTTCCGCACAAGACGATCTTCGACAACATCGCCTTCGGCCTCAAGTATCGCAATGTCGAGAAGTCCCAGATTGCCACCAAGGTTACGCGGGCGCTTGAGATGGTGCGACTGCCCGGCGTGGAGAAGAAGCTTCCCTCGGAAATGTCCGGCGGCCAGCAGCAGCGCATCGCACTCGCCCGCGCCATCGTCATCGAGCCGGACGTGCTGCTGCTCGACGAACCGCTCTCCGCGCTCGACGCCAACCTGCGCGAGGAGATGCGCACTGAATTGAAGATCATCCAGCGCGAGGTGGGCATCACCACGATCTTCGTGACCCATGACCAGGACGAGGCGCTCGCCATGTCCGATCGCATCGTGGTGATGAACAAGGGCCTGATCGAGCAGGTGGGAACGCCGGAAGAGGTTTACCGTCGCCCGGAGTCGCGCTTCGTGGCGAGCTTCCTCGGCCAGTCCAACCTGCTGCCGGGCCGCATCATGGGGATAGCCGATGGCCTTGCCACGGTGCGTCTCGACAAGGGCCATGACCTTGTGGCGGCCGCGCCTGCAAGCCTGAAGGATGGTGCAGCCGTCACTGCCATCGTGCGGGCCCAGAAGGTGGTGCTGGGGCCGCCGGAACGTGCCGGACTGAAGGGCCGCATCATCTCGACTTCCTATCTCGGAGGCTCCGCCGCCTATTTCGTCGACATGGGCGGCATCACGCTGCAGTCCATCGCGACTATTGACGACCGCGTGTGGCGCGAGGGTGAAGAGGTGTCGATTGCCATTGCCCTGTCAGATGTGCTGCTGCTCGACGAAGGCGGGCACAGGCTGCGCTGACCTCACACCGCCATGTAACCGCCGTCGATGGCCAGCACCGTGCCGGTGACGAAGCTCGACAGCGGTGATGACAGGTAGAGAACACCACCTGCGATGTCTTCCGGCTTGCCCCAGCGCGCAAGCGGCGTGCGGGCGAGGATGGCGGCATTGCGCTCGGCATTCTCGCGCAGTGCCGTGGTGAGCGGCGTCTCGATCCAGCCCGGGGCCACGGCGTTGACGCGAATGCCATCCGGCGCATAGGCAATGGCCAGCGACTTGGTGAGCTGCGCGATGCCGCCCTTTGACGCCGCATAGCCCGGAACGAGCCCGCCGCCGAAGAAACTCAGCACCGAGGCAGTGTTGACGATGCTGCCCCTGGCCTCCTTCAGCTTTGCGCGCGCCGCCGTGCAGATGCGCATGGTGCCGGTGAGGTTGATGTCGATGACGTCGGCGAAGACTTCCGGATCATGCTCCGCACCGCGCCTGATGACGCCGGCGCAGTTCACGACGTGATGCAGCGACGGGAGAGAGGTGACGAGGCTTTCGATTACGGCGGCATTGCGCACGTCCAGCAGTGTGGTGCGCAGGCCGGGCATGGCTTGCGCCGCCGTCGCTGCTTCTTCCAGCGATACACCGGTCGCGGTGACGATGGCACCCTCATCGAGAAAGGCCGAAGCGATGGCCGCACCGATGCCGGAGGTGCCGCCAGTGACGAGCACATGTTTCCCTGCAAAACAGTCGTTGGGCCAGATGCTCATCGGATGAAGCGGGTCACGTAGTCAGCACCCAGCCCCACCTTCTCGAAATGCGCCCGGCACATGTCGATCTTGGTGAAGACGTCCTCGTAACCCAGGTTCTTCCCCCACGGGTCGACGTAATACATGATGCCGTTGACCTGGAAGAAGGTGATCATCTCCTCGACGTCGTCCGGCACCACCAGCGTATGCGTCTCGCCCGGCGGCTCGAAGACATAGCTTCCGGCGGTGGCCTCCCAGTCATGCTCGAGATATTTCCAGCGGCCCTTCAGCACGAAGCCGTGCACTGCGTTCGGATGGCGGTGGCGGGAGAGAACGCCGGCCTTCCGCACCTTCAGCAGGTTCATCCAGTAGCCCTGGCTGCGGTTAAGGCAAAGCGGGCGGAACCACACGTTCTCCGCCTGAGGCACCCACAATCGTTCATCCTGCGGAATGGCATCGGGCACCACGATTTCGGCCAGCGCGTCCGGCGGGAAAGGCAGCTGGTAAGGCATGCGCGCGTGTTCGTCTGGCTCGGCCGGCATCGGAATCCCCCTTGTCGATGCCGCCAGACTAGACCATGCCGGAAGGCTGAGGAAGTCATGCCGGGCACGGCTTGCGGCAAGGAACCACGGGTCCGGTGACCGCTCTCATGCGTAAGAACAGCGAGTGACTAGAGGAACCCGCGATGCTTCTCGACCTCCATGACGTCAGCAAGTCCTACCCCACCGGCGAAGGGGTGCTGCAGGTGCTGCGCGGCGTCAGCCTGTCGCTCGATGCGGGCGAGAGCCTGGCGCTGACGGGCGAGTCCGGCAGCGGCAAGAGCACGCTTCTGCATCTGGCGGGCGGCCTCGACCGGCCGGACAGCGGCGCCATTCGCTTCGAGGGCAAGGACATCGCAGGGCTGGGCGACGTAGAGCTGGCGGCGTTCCGCCGGGTGAGCGTGGGCCTGGTGTTCCAGCAGTTTAACCTGATCCCGTCGCTTGACGTTGCCGCCAACCTCGCCTTTCAGGCGCGACTGGGCGACCGTTATGACGCGGCATGGAGCGAGCGGCTCACGGAGCGGCTGGGACTTTCGAAGCTGCTTGACCGCTATCCCGAACAGCTGTCGGGCGGGCAGCAGCAGCGTGTGGCCATCGGCCGGGCGCTGGCGGGCAGGCCACAGCTGATTCTCGCCGACGAACCCACCGGAAATCTCGACGAGGCGACGGGTGATGCGGTGCTCGAGCTGATGCTGGCGCTGATGCGCGAGAGCGATGCCGCACTGCTGATGGTCACGCATTCGAATCGGCTTGCATCAAGGCTGGGCCGCCGCCTGCACCTTGCCGCGGGAAAGCTCGGCTGATGCTCACCCAGGGCTTCGCCGTCCTCCTGTCGCACTGGTGGCGGCACAAGCTGCAGTTCGCCATGCTGCTGCTGGGGCTGGCGCTGGCCACCGCACTCTGGTCGGCCGTGCAGGCAATCAATGGCGAGGCGCGCGCCAGCTATGCGCGCGCTGCCGCCGTGGTGGGACAGGACAGGCTGGAACAGCTTGCGACGGCAGACGGCACGCGTATTCCGCAGCAAACCTACATCGCGCTGCGCAAGGCGGGCTGGCTGGTCTCACCGGTGCTCGAAGGCGAGAAGCGCTTCGGCGGCGAACGGCTGCGTATTCTTGGTGTTGATCCGATCACACTGCCGGCGGACGCCGTGCAGGTGAATGTGGGTGCGGCCGACATCGGTCTCGCTCGCTTCATCACGCCGCCCGGCCTGTTCATCATGTCGTCTGAAACGGCAGCGCGGCTGAAGGGCGTGGACACACCGCCCATCCGCATCAGCGATGCCCTGCCACCGGGGACGGTGTTGACCGACATCGGCATTGCCCAGCAGGTTCTCGATGCGCCGGGGCAGCTGTCGCGCCTGCTGCTTGCGCCAACGCAGCCCGCGGCAGCGAAGCCGCTGGCGGAGGTTGCGCCCGGGCTCGTGCGGCGTGCGCCGGCGGTTGAGAGTGACCTCTCGCGCCTCACTGACAGCTTTCACCTGAACCTCACGGCCTTCGGCCTGCTCGCCTTCGCGGTGGGTCTGTTCATCGTGCATTCTGCGATCGGGCTTGCCTTCGAGCAACGCCGCCCGGTGATCCGCACGCTGCGCGCCGTGGGCCTGCCGCTGCGCACGCTCGTGCTGCTGATGGTGGTGGAGCTGCTGGTGCTCTCCACGGTCGCGGGCCTTATCGGCGTGGCGCTGGGCTATGGGGTGGCCTCGCTGCTGCTGCCGGATGTGGCGGCGAGCCTGCGCGGGCTCTATGGCGCGGAGGTGCCGGGCTCGCTGTCGATGAGGCCTTCGGTGTGGGGGCTGGGGCTGGCCATTGCGGTGGCGGGTACTTTGGTTTCTGCCGCCTCCCGGCTGTGGCGCATCGCCACCATGCCGCTGCTGGCCCCCGCGAGGCCGCGCGCCTGGAGCCTCGCCTCGGAACGCGCGCTGCGGCTGCAGGCGGCGGGCGGTGTTGCGCTGCTCGTCGCGGCATGGCTGGTCGTGCAATTTGGGTCAGGGCTGGTGGCGGGCTTTTCTGCACTTGGCGCCATGCTGCTCGGTGCGGCGCTTCTGTTGCCGTTGGTGCTGTCGCTGCTTCTCAAGCTGGGTGAGCGGTTGTCGAAGGGCGCCATCGCGCAATGGTTCTGGGCCGATACGCGCCAGCAGTTGCCGGGGCTATCTCTGGCGCTGATGGCGCTGCTGCTGGCGCTGGCCGCCAATGCGGGCGTAGGCACCATGGTGCAGAGCTTCCGCCTCACCTTCGTGGGCTGGCTCGACCAGCGGCTGCCGTCGGAACTCTATGTCACCACGCGCTCCAATGATGAATCGCAGAAGGTGCATGACTGGCTGGCAAGCCGCAGCGATGCGGTGCTGCCGATCTGGAACACCGAAGTGCGCATCTTCGGCCAGCCGGTGCAGGTCTTCGGCATCGCCGACCACGCCACCTATCGCGACCACTGGCCGATGCTGGAGGCAACGCTGGATTCATGGGACAGGATCGCAAGAGGCGAGGGTGCGCTCGCCAACGAGCAGCTGGCGCGGCGGCAGAGGCTGAAACTCGGCGACATGATTTCCCTCGAGGGCGGGCACAGCCTGCCGCTGGTCGGCGTCTTCTCCGACTATGGAAATCCCAAGGGACAGGTGATCATCGGCGTTGATGAACTGATGACGCTCTATCCCGATGCCAGCCGGCTGCGCTATGCGGTGCGCATCGCGCACGACAAGGCGCCAAAGCTGGCGGAAGAGCTGCGTGCCACATTCGACTTGCCGGAGGAGAACGTCGTCAACCAAACCACCATCAAGGATTTCTCGCTCAAGATCTTCGAGCGCACCTTCGCAGTGACGGCGGCCTTGAACGTGCTGACGCTGGGCGTGGCGGCCATCGCCATCTTCGCCAGCCTGCTGACGCTCTCCGGAATGCGGCTGGCACAGCTTGCACCCGCATGGGCCATGGGCCTGACGCTGAAGCGGCTGGCGCTGCTCGAAATCCTGCGCAGCGTGGCGCTGGCGAGCTTCACCATGCTGGCGGCGGTGCCGGTGGGGCTTGGGCTCGCGTGGATGCTGCTCGCGGTGATCAATGTCGAGGCCTTCGGCTGGCGGCTGCCGATGCATGTGTTCCCGATGGATTGGCTGCGGCTGTTCCTGCTCGCCGTGGCGAGCGCCATTCTCGCAGCACTTCTGCCCGCCCTGTGGCTGACGCGCCGCCAGCCCGCCGATCTCGTGAAGGTGTTCGCCAATGAACGTTAGAATGCTGCTGCTCGCACTGCTGCTGATGGCAAGCCCGGCGCTGGCGCAGGGCTTTGCTGGACTGGGTGGTGATGCGCAGGGCTTCGCGGTGCCGGAGCGCGGCGTGGCCTTGTCCTTCCCGCCGGATCACGGCGCACACCCCGACTATCGCATCGAGTGGTGGTACCTCACCGCCAATCTCAAGGGGGCTGACGGCAAGGACTATGGCGCGCAGTGGACATTGTTCCGCTCCGGGCTCGCGTCCGGGGAGAAGGCAGGCTGGCAGAGCCCGCAGCTGTGGATGGGGCACGCAGCACTCACCACGGCGGAGACGCATTATTCTGCCGAGCGCGTGGCGCGTGGCGGGGTGGGGCAGGCGGGGGTCACGCTGTCGCCCTTCGTGGCCTCGATCGATGACTGGACCATGACGAGCCGTGCGTTGCCCTCGGTTGATGCGCTCTCGGCGCTCAGCGTCAACGCGGCGGGGGATGGCTTTTCCTACCGTCTCGCTCTCACGGCACAAGGTCCGCTGGTGCTGCAGGGTGACCACGGCTATTCAGTGAAGTCGGCGCAGGGGCAGGCCAGTTTCTACTATTCGCAGCCCTTCTATGAGGTGACGGGAACCATCACCGTCGGCGGCAAGGACATCGCGGTGACGGGGCAGGCGTGGTTCGACCATGAATGGTCCTCCCAGCCGCTGGCCAAGGATCAGACGGGCTGGGACTGGTTCTCCTTCCACTTCGAGAGTGGGGAAAAGCTGATGGGCTTCCGTTTGCGTGACGCGAGCGCGGGCTTCACCTCCGCCACATGGATCGCGGCGGATGGCACACCGGAGCCGCAACCGCCCGGCGCGCTGACGATGACGCCGCTCGCGTGGACGGACGTGAAAGGCCACCGCGTGCCGGTGCAGTGGAAACTCGCCCTGCCCGGAAAGGGGCTTGAGGTGACCACGAGCTCGGTGAACGCGCAGGCGTGGATGGACACGCAGGTGTCCTATTGGGAGGGGCCGGTGCGCCTCGCGGGCACGCACCCCGGCCAGGGCTATGTGGAGATGACGGGCGACTGAGCGCCGCTGGTCCGCCGTCGGGCCGGCAGCGTAATGATTGCAAATGGCCTTTGTTGTTTCAGGCCGGCCGAACTGCTACAATCCACACATTGGTTCCCCAGATCGGATGACAATGGACAAGCCACCGAAGTCGACGCAGGACGGACACGCTGAACCCGTGTCGGCGCGCATCCGCGCCCGGGTCGTGAAGTCTGGCAAGCGCTATTTCGCCAATGACAACATTTCCGCCTTCATTGAACCCGGCGAGCTCGAGGCGCTGCTCGACGAGGTTGCAGGCAAGATGCAGGGCGTGCTCGAGAGCCTGGTCATCGACGTCGACCATGACCACAACACGCAGGGCACGGCGCGCCGCGTGGCCAAGATGTATCTGAACGAAGTGTTCCGTGGCCGCTATGTGGGCCAGCCGCCGGTCACCGAATTCCCCAATGCCGAATACCTGAACGAGCTGATGATCGTCGGCCCGATCACCGTGCGCAGCGCCTGCAGCCACCACCTCTGCCCGATCATGGGCCGGTTGTGGATCGGGCTCTTGCCCAACGAGCATTCGAACCTCATCGGCCTGTCGAAATACACCCGCCTTGCCGAGTGGATCATGTCGCGCCCGCAGATTCAGGAAGAGGCGATCGCCCAGGTGGCTGACCTGCTGATGAGCAAGGTGGCGCCCGATGGCCTCGCCGTGGTCATGGAGGCCGATCACTTCTGCATGCACTGGCGCGGCGTGAAGGACAACGCCACCAAGATGATCAACAGCGTGATGCGCGGCGCCTTCCTCAAGAACGCCTCGCTCCGTCGCGAATTCCTCGCCCTCGTCAACCTCAAGGACTGAAACGCCAGATGATCGTTCGCTGTGTCTATGCCAGCCGGGCCGCCACGAGCCTCACCCCCGCCATGGTGGAGGACATCCTTGAGAAGTCGCGCAGCCACAACCCGGCGAGCGGCATCACTGGAATCCTTTGCTACAGTGGCGACGTGTTCATCCAGGTGCTGGAAGGCGGGCGTGACGAGGTGTGCGAGCTTTACAACGCCATCGTCCGCGATGGTCGCCACAGCAATGTGCGCATCCTCGCCTTCGAGGAAATCCGCGAGCGCAAGTTCTGCAACTGGACCATGGGCCACGTCGACCTGTCGAAGGTCAACCCCGGCCTGCTGCTGAAATATCACGAGCGCGCGGTTCTCAACCCCTTCGCCAGCTCAGGCGCTGCCACCATGGCGCTGCTCGACGAGCTTGTCGCCACGGCCGCCGTGAGCACGCGGGTCGGCTAGGGCTTCGGCTGGCAGGCCTCGCAAGCAAAGGCACGACGGCCGGCAATTTCGAAGGCACTGATGGCGCCGCCGCAGGCGGGGCAATTGTCCTTGGCAAAGATGTTCACGCGCTCGCCATAGCGGCTCTTCGATTTCTTTGCGCCCTCGACCGTGATGATGGCATTGGCCTTCACTCCACGTTCAAGCAACGTGACCGAATCTTCCCAGATCCTGTCGAAATCGGCGCGCGCCAGGCGCTGGCCCGGAACATGCGGGTGGATGCGCTGCCGCCACAGGATCTCGCTGCGGTAGATGTTGCCGATCCCCGCCATCACCGACTGGTCCATGATGAGTTGCCCGACCGATGTCCGGCTCTTCGAGATGCGCGCCCAGGCGCTATCAGGGTCGGCATCGGATCGCAGCACGTCTGGCCCGATGCGACTGGTGAGAGCCAGGGCTTCCGGAGGGTCAAGCACCTCGCAGCTGTTGGGGCCGTTGATGTCCACCACATGGCTGTCGCTGATCATGCGAATGCGCACCTCGCCCTTGGGCTCCGCCGCCGGCCGCTTGGAGCAGCGAAAGCGGCCGAAGAGACCCAAATGAATGTGCAGGCTCAGATCGTCGAAGCGGTAGAGCAGGTGCTTGCCATAGGCATCGATGGCGGTGCAGATGCGCCCGTCGAGCCGGGCTGCCCCCTCCATGAAGCGGCCCTGCGGCGAGGAGACGTCCAGCGCCTTGCCCACGAGCATCGGCCGCTGGTCACGCGCGGCGCGGTGGATGGTATGGCCTTCAGGCATTCCGGAACCAGCCGAGGCCTTCGACGGTGTGGCCCGCCGGGCGATATTCGCAGCCGACGTAACCGTCGTAACCCAGTTGGTCGAGATGGCGGAAGATGCGCACATCGTCGAGTTCGCCGGTGCCGGGTTCGTTGCGCTTCGGGATGGAGGCCACCTGCACATGGCCGGTGATGGGCAGCAGCGCGTCCAGCCCCTTCATCACGTCGCCATGCAGGATCTGGCGGTGGTAGATGTCGAACTGGAGCTTCAGGTTGGGCAGCGCCAACTCGCTGATCAAGGCCGCCGCGAAGGGAAAGTCGTTGAGGAAGTAGCCCGGCATGTCGCGCCCGTTGATCGGCTCGATCAGGATGTCGATGCCAAGGGGTGCGGTTACCGCGCAGGCATGGCGCAGCGCCGTCTTGTAGGCTTCGACCGCGCGCGGGTCATGCCGGTCGCCATGGCCACTCATCACGTGCAGGCGCTTGACGCCCGTGGCCTTGGCATAGGGGAGCGCGGTTTCGACCGAGGCGCGGAACTCCGTCTCGCGGCCCGCGACCGAGGCCATGCCGCGCTCGCCCTTGTCCCAGTCGCCCGGAGGCAGGTTGAACAGCGCCTGGGTGAGCCCTGAGTCTTGCAGGCGGCGGGCAATTTCGTCCGGCGCATGGGCATAGGGGAAGAGGAACTCGACGGCGGTGAAGCCATTGTCCGCCGCCGCCTTGAAGCGGTCGAGGAAGTCCCATTCATTGAACATCATGGAGAGGTTGGCGGCGAATTTCGGCATGGGCGTCCCCCGGGGCGACTCAACAGCGGTCGGCGCAAACACTAGCGCCCGCTGCGGCCAGCGCAATCCACCGCTGTTCCGGGCCGAAGCGATGCTCCGCCCTTGCGGGCCTCGCCGCTGCGCTCTACCAGAGAGTGGGTAAAGGGAGAGAACAGCCATGGACCGCTTCAACGGCATCCCCGCCATCGGCTTCGGCACCTATCCGCTGAGCGGTGCCGAGGCGGAGCGCTGCGTGGCCACCGCGCTGGAGGTGGGCATCCGCCACATCGACACCGCGCAGATGTATGGCAACGAGAAGCAGGTGGGCCGCGCCATCACCGCCTCGGGTGTCAAGCGTGATGACGTCTTTCTCGTCACCAAGGTCGACCCTTCCAACCTCGGTGCGGCGCGTTTCGCGGACTCGGTCAAACGCTCGGTCGATGACCTGGGCGCGGTGCCCGACCTGCTGCTCATTCACTGGCCGCCGTCCGACGGCGACATCGACGGCCCGGTCGAGCGCCTGCTGCGCGCCGGCGAGCAGGGGATGGCAAAGCAGCTGGGCGTCAGCAATTTCAGTCCGCGCCTGATGCGCCGGGCACAAGCGCTGGCCGGCGGAAAGCTGATCTGCAACCAGATCGAATTCCACCCGTTGCTTGACCAGTCGGCATGGCTCGCCACGGCGCGCGAGCTTGGGCTCGTGCTCACCGCCTACAGCCCTTTGGCACGCGGCAAGTGCATGGAGGAGACGGTGGTGCAGGAAATCGCGGCGCGCCACCAGCGCCCGGCCTCCGAAATCGTGCTGCGCTGGATCACCCAGCAGGGTGTCGCGGCGATCCCCATGACCCGCAAGCGCGAGAATGCGGCTTCCAACCTGCGCGCCGCCGAGTTCACGCTGACTGAAGCGGAGATGAGCGCCATCTCGGCCCTGGGCAGCCGCAACATGCGGCTCATCAATCCCTCTTGGATGCGCAGCTGGGATTAACGTAGGCTCAGGCCATGACCAAGCCGTGCATCATCACCGTCGCCATCACCGGATCCGTTCCGCGCAAGGAGCATAACCCGGCCGTTCCCATCACCATCGCCGAGCAGGTGGAATCGACGCAAGCCGCCTTCGAGGCGGGCGCCAGCATCGCGCATGTGCATGTGAGGAAGGACGACCAGACGCCGACCTCCGACCCTGATCGCTTCGCGGCATTGCTGGAGGGTCTGCGCAGGCATTGCCCTGGTCTCATCGTGCAGTTTTCCACCGGCGGGCGCTCCGGCAAGGGTTCCGAGCGTGGCGGCATGCTGCATCTGGGCTGCGACATGGCTTCGTTGTCGACCGGCTCCTGCAACTTCCCCACCATCATCTACGAGAACCACCCGGACCTCGTGCGTGAACTCGCGGTCAAGATGCTGGAGTACAACGTCAAGCCGGAGATCGAGGTGTTCGACCTCTCGATGCTCTACCAGGCGCTGCGCCTGGCCGATGAGGGCCTGCTGAGGAAACCGCTGCACGTGCAGTTCGTGATGGGCGTGAAGAACGCCATGCCGGTGGTGCGCCAGGCCTTCGACTTCATGGTGGATGAGGTGACGCGCCTTGCACCGGAAGCGACATGGGTTGCGGCGGGCATCGGCAGGCACCAGCTGGAGGTCAACCGCTGGTGCCTCGAGCGCGGCGGCCACTGCCGCACCGGGCTTGAAGACAACATCCGCTGGGATGAGACCAGGCTCGCGGCATCGAATGCCGAACTGGTGATGCGCTTGGCGAAGATGTGCGGCGAATATGGGCGGCACGCGGCGAGTGCGGCCGAGGCGCGGGAGATATTGCGGCTGAACTAACGGCCGTCATCCCGGCGAAGGCATAAGACCAATGCTAGCCCTTCAACCCATACAGCCCGCTCGACCGCTGCAGGTGCTGCACCATCGCGGCCTCCGCGGCATCGGCGTCACCCTTCGCGATGGCATCGACGATCACCATGTGCTCGGCCAGCGTATAGGTCTCCTTGCCGGACCACAGCAGCAACTCGGTGTGATAGGCCTTGAGCCAGCCGAGCATCGCCTCGCTGATGGAAACGAAGATCGGGTTGCCGGAGATGGCGGCGATCTGGGTGTGAAGCCGCATGTCAGCTTCCATGAAGGCCTCCGCCTTGCCGAGGCGGGCACGCTGCTCCGCGATGATGGCGCGCAGCCGCGCCACATCCTCCGGCGTTGCCTTGGCCGCCGCCTCGCACACCATGCCGCGCTCGAACAGCAGGCGGGCTTCCTTCAGATGCTCGAGCGACGAGGAAGAGCGCTGCAGCATGATGTGGGCGGAGAGGTCCACCTGGCGGATAATCGACTGCGCGGTGAGTTCCTGCACGCGTGCCCGCTCGCCGTGGCTGATCGAGACGAGGCCCATGTTGGAGAGTGATTGCATCGCCTCGCGGATTGCCGGGCGGCCGACGCCGAAACGCTCCATCAGCTCGCGCTCGGAGGGCATGGCATCGCCTGCCTTGAGGTTGCCTTCCGAGATCAGCCGGAGCAGGCGTTCCAGCACCTCGTCGGACAATTTGCGGCGGGTGATACGCTCGGTTTGCATCGTCACCGTCTTGGCTGCTAGGTTACGTTGAGTTTAGGTCATCATACCAGTTAGCTGCCAATGCGCAATGTGCCGACCCACATGATCCGCCTCACCTATCTCGTTGAAACGGAAGGAAGTCCGGAGAAACTGGCGGCCAAGATCGCCTCCGACCAGTCGACCGGCACCTTCGTCGCAGTGCCGGGCGAGACCGAGGAACTGAAGGCCCGCGTGGCGGCCCGTGTCGCGGCCGTACGGCCGCTGCCATCTTCGCCCAAGCCATCATTCCCCTCGGACAGTCCTGGCCCCTTCAACCGCGCCGAGGCCGACATCGATTTTCCCTTTGATGCCATCGGCACGGACCTTGCCGCCCTGATGACCATTACCATGGGCGGCGTCTGGTCGATCCGCGGCTTCACCGGCATCCGTGTGATCGCCATGCAGTTGCCGGAGGAGTTCCGGGGTGCACACCCCGGTCCGCAGTTCGGCATCCCCGGCAGCCGGAAGCTCACCGGCGTCGAGGGCCGCCCGATCATCGGCACCATCGTGAAGCCCGCACTGGGCCTCCGCCCGCCAGAGACGGCGGCGCTGGTGAAGGAGCTGATCGCGGCCGGTGTCGACTTCATCAAGGATGACGAGAAGCTGGCGAGCCCGGCCTACTCGCCGCTCGAAGAGCGCGTGAAGGCCATCATGCCGCTCGTCCTCGACCATGAGCAGAAGACCGGCAAGAAGGTGATGTATGCCTTCGGCATCAGCCACGCCGACCCGGATGTCATGATGCGCAACCACGACGTGGTGCTGAAGGCCGGTGGCAACTGTGCGGTGGTCAACATCAATTCCATCGGCTTCGGCGGGATGAGTTTCCTGAGGAAGCGCTCCGGCCTCGTGCTGCATGCCCACCGCAACGGCTGGGACCTGCTGACCAGGCACCCCTGCATCGGAATGGATTTTTCCGTGTACCAGCAATTCTGGCGGCTGCTCGGCGTCGATCAGTTCCAGATCAACGGCATCAAGGTGAAGTACTGGGAGCCGGACGAGAGCTTCGTGGCCTCCTTCAAGGCGCTCAGGCAGCCGCTGTTCTCGGAAGGCGATTGCCCGCTGCCCGTGGCCGGTTCCGGCCAGTGGGGCGGACAGGCGCCGGAAACCTATGAGCGCACGGGCAGGACCCAGGACCTGCTCTATCTCTGTGGCGGCGGCATCGTCAGCCACCCTTCGGGGCCCGCTGCGGGCGTGCGCGCAGTACGCCAGGCGTGGGAAGCCGCCGTGGCGGGCATCCCGCTCGAGGCTTACGCGAAGGACCACGCGGAACTCGCGCAGTCACTCGCCTTCTTCGGTGACGGGAAGGCCGGCTGATGCTGCTGAGCTACTACGGCGATGACTTCACCGGCTCGACCGACGTGATGGAGTCGATGGCGTTGCATGGCGTGAAGACGGTGCTGTTCACGCGCATCCCCACACTGCAGGAGCAGGCGCGCTTCGCAGGCTTCGATGCGGTGGGCATTGCTGGCACCAGTCGCAGCCAGACGCCGGAGTGGATGGACGAGCACCTGCCCCAGCGCTTCATGTGGCTGAAGCACGTCGGCGCACGCTTCTGCCACTACAAGGTCTGCTCCACCTTCGATTCCGCCCCGCATGTGGGCAACATCGGCCGCGCCATCGAGATCGCGCGGGGCATCTTCGCGCAGCGCGTGACGCCGCTGGTCGTCGGAGCACCCCAGCTGAAGCGCTACACTGCTTTCGGCCATCTCTTCGCGGGCTATCAGGGCCAGACCTACCGCATCGACCGCCACCCGGTGATGAGCCGCCACCCGGTGACGCCGATGGATGAGGCGGACCTTCGCCTGCACTTGGCAAGGCAGACGCAGCTTCCCATCGATCTCGTTCCGGCCACTGCGCTGAATGATAGCGCCGTCGATGGGGTCATCGCCGCGGCCAGGGGCATCGTGCTGTTCGATGTCTTCGACATGGCCGCGCAACTGGAAGCAGGTCGCCAGCTGCTGCGCATCGCCGATCGCGTCGGCCCCTTCATCGCGGGCTCCTCGGGCGTCAACTATGCGCTGGTGAAGGCGCTGGCGGCAGCGGGCGAAATTCCCGGCGCCGCCAGTTTCCCCGCACTGCCGAAAGTCGAGCGCATCATTGCCGTTTCGGGCAGCTGCTCGCCCACCACGGCCCGGCAGATCCGGCACGCGCTGGCCAACGGCTTCACCGGCCTCCACGCCGACCCCCTCGATCTGGCACGCATGCCAGATGCCGCGGTCGCGCATCTTTCCGCACAAGCCAAGCGCCTGATGGGCGAGGGTCGAAGCGTGCTCGTCTACACCGCACTCGACCCCGAGACGGATCGCGGCGGGCCACTCGATGCCATTCCCGGTGGCCGCCACCGCGTGGGGCAGGCGCTGGGCCGCATCGCGCGCGCCTGCATCGAGGGTTTCGGACTGAAGCGCGCCATTCTCGCGGGCGGCGATACCTCGAGCCACGCGCTGGGCGAGCTTGACGTCTTTGCCCTCACCACGCGCTTTCCGCTGGTGGCAACGCCCGGTTCGCCGCTGTGCACGGCCGCCAGCGCCGATGCCCGGCTCGATGGCATCGAGATCGCCATGAAGGGCGGGCAGGTCGGGGGTGACGATTACTTCGTTGCGCTGCGCGACGGCCTCGCGGCATAGTTTCGGAAAATCTGGGAGGACGGACGTGCCACGCTTCGAACGCAAAGCCTTGATGGACAAGTTCCAGGACATGAAGCGCCGCCGCATTCCCATCATGGGCGGCGGGGCTGGCACCGGGCTTTCCGCCAAATGCGAGGAAGAGGGCGGCATCGACCTCATCGTCATCTATAATTCCGGCCGCTATCGCATGGCGGGCCGAGGCTCGCTGTCGGGCATCCTCGCCTATGGCAATGCCAATGAGATCGTGGTCGAAATGGCGCGCGAGGTGCTGCCGGTGACGAAATGCACGCCAGTACTGGCGGGTGTGAACGGCACCGACCCGTTCTGCCTGTTCGATCCCTTCCTCGACCAGCTCAAGGCCATGGGCTTCTCCGGCATCCAGAACTTCCCCACCGTGGGCCTCATCGACGGCGTGTTCCGCACCAACCTCGAGGAGACCGGCATGTCCTATGGTCTCGAGGTGGATCTCATCAAGCTCGCCCGTTCCAAGGACATGCTGACCACGCCTTACGTGTTCAACGCTTCCGAGGCAGAAGCGATGGCCAAGGCCGGGGCGGACATCATCGTCTGCCATCTGGGCCTCACCACCGGTGGCAGTATCGGATCGCAGACGTCGCTGAAGCTCGCCGACTGCCCGGCCCTCGTCGATGAATGGGCCGAGGCCGCTTTGAAGGTGAACAAGGACGCCATCATCATCGTCCATGGCGGCCCCGTCTCCATGCCGGACGATGCGCAGTTCATCCTGAACAACACCAAGAACTGCCACGGCTTCTACGGCGCCTCCTCGATGGAGCGGCTGCCCACCGAAATCGCATTGGTTGAGCAGACGAAGGCTTTCAAGGGGCTGACCATCCCACAATAAATCGCCACCCCGGCGAAAGCCGGGGCCCAGCTTTGGACATCAACCACGGGGAACGCGAGGTCCTGGCTTTCGCCGGGATGACGGTCTGAATGAGGGGGATTTGGAGCACACCGCAAGATGTTCTAAGACTCTACCCAAGAGCTTCGGGCCCCGGCCTGCAAGGAGTATGCGTCATGAATGAACTTCGCCCCGTGGGTGCGGCCACGCGCTTTGCACCCGTTGCGCGCAATCCGGGTGTGCCGCTCACCCTCGACTGGTTCGAGGACGTGCAGGTGAACCTCTCCGCCGCCGAGCGCCGCGCGGCGAGCCTGCCGGCGCGCCGGTCGGTGAAGAAGAACTATCAGGCCGCGTGGCTCATCAAGGCGCTGCAATGCATCGACCTCACCACGCTGGCCGGTGACGACACGCCGGGCCGCGTGCAGCGCCTCTGTGCCAAGGCGAAGCGCCCGCTGCGTGATGATATCGTCACGGCGCTGGGGCTTTCCGCGATGCCCACGGTGGGCGCTGTCTGCGTCTATCCGTCGATGGTGCCGCCTGCGGTGAAAGCGCTGGAGGGATCCGGCATTCCCGTCGCCTCGGTGGCGACAGGCTTCCCCGCGGGCCTCATGCCGCTGCCGCAGCGCCTGGCCGAAATCCGCTATGCGGTGGACCAGGGAGCGCAGGAGATCGACATTGTCATCCATCGTGCGCAAGTGTTGCTGCAGGACTGGGTGGCGCTTTATGACGAGATCGCCGCGATGCGCGAGGCCTGTGGCGATGCGCACATGAAGGCCATTCTCGCCACGGGCGACCTGAAAACGCTGCGCAATGTCTACAAGGCCTCGATGGTGGCCATGCAGGCGGGGGCAGACTTCATCAAGACCTCCACCGGCAAGGAAGACGTCAACGCCACGCTGCCCGTCAGCCTCACCATGGTCCGTGCACTGAGGGATTACGGCGAGCTCACCGGCTTCGAGATCGGCTTCAAGCCGGCGGGCGGCCTCAAGACCGCGAAGGACGCGATGAACTGGCTGATCCTGATGAAGGAAGAACTCGGTCGCCGCTGGCTGGAGCCGGACCTGTTCCGCATCGGCGCGTCCTCCATGTTGGGCGACATCGAACGCCAGCTCGAGCACCATGTCACCGGCCGCTATGCGGCCTCTTCCCACCAGCCCCTCGCCTGAGATCATCATGCCCAGCGTCACCGACATTCTCGACACCATGGATTATGGCACGGCACCTGAGAGCAACGCCCATGCGGTGGAGTGGCTCACGGCCCATGCCAAGGGCTTCGGCCATTTCATCAATGGCACCTTCACTAGGTCGGGGAAGACCTTCGATGTTGCCAACCCGGCCAATGGCCAGGTGCTCGCCCGCGTCAGCCAGGGCACGGCGGCGGATGTCGATGCCGCCGTGAAGGCGGCGCGCAAGGCCTTTGGCGCATGGTCGAGACTCTCCGGCCATGAGCGCGCCAAGCATCTCTATGCCATTGCCCGCATCATCCAGAAGCGCGAGCGTTTCCTCTCGGTGCTGGAGACGATGGACAATGGCAAGCCCATCCGCGAGTCGCGCGACATCGACATTCCGCTGGTCGCTCGCCACTTCTACCACCATGCGGGTTGGGCGGAGCTGATCGGTGATGAGTTCCCGGGCTATCAGCCTGTCGGCGTCTGCGGCCAGATTATCCCGTGGAACTTCCCACTGCTGATGCTGGCCTGGAAGATCGCGCCGGCACTCGCCGCCGGCAACACGGTAGTCCTGAAGCCCGCCGAGTTCACGCCGCTCACTGCACTGGCCTTCGCCGAAATCTGCCGCGAGGCAGGCCTGCCGCCGGGCGTGGTCAACATCGTCACGGGTGACGGCGCCACGGGCGCGGCCATTGTCGTTCACAGGGGCGTCGACAAGATCGCCTTCACCGGTTCCACCGATGTGGGCCGCCTCATCCGCAAGGCGACCGCCGGTTCGGGCAAGAAGCTCTCACTGGAACTGGGCGGCAAGTCGCCCTTCATCGTGCATGAGGACGCTGACCTTGATGCGGCGGTGGAAGGTGTTGTCGATGCCATCTGGTTCAACCAGGGCCAGGTGTGTTGTGCGGGCTCGCGCATCCTCGTGCAGGAGGGCGTGTCGCCCCGCTTCCTCGCCAAGCTGCGCCGCCGCATGCAAACGCTGCGCGTGGGCGATCCCCTCGACAAGTCCATCGACATGGGCGCCATCGTCGACCCTGTCCAGCTCCAGCGCATCACCGACATCGTGGAGAAGGGCAAGGCAGAGGGCGGCACCCTGCTGCAGACATCTTGCGAACTGCCTGCATCAGGCAACTGGTTCGCGCCGTCGCTGTTCACTGACGTCGAGACATCTTCCACCGTGATGGATGTCGAGATCTTTGGCCCCGTCGCCGCCATGATGACCTTCCGCACACCGGAAGAGGCCGTGCAGATCGCCAACCACACGCGTTATGGCCTCGCCGCCACCGTGTGGTCGGAGAACATCAATCTGGCGCTCGACACCGCCGCGCGGGTGAAGGCCGGGGTCGTCTGGATCAACTCGACGAACCTCTTCGACGCCGCCGCCGGGTTCGGCGGCTACAAGGAATCGGGCTTCGGCCGCGAAGGCGGCCGTGAAGGCATGTATGAGTATCTGGTGCCGGCATGGGAAGCGGCGCTGAAGCCCGTTGCACCAACGAAATCCGCGCCGCTCAGCGCACTGCCACCTGAAAGTGTCGATGCCTCATCCATCGACCGCACTGCCAAGCTCTACATCGGCGGCAGGCAGGCCCGACCGGATGCCGGCTATAGCTATTCCGTATACGGAGCGAAGGGCAAGGCCATCGGCCAGGCGGGCCTCGGCAGTCGCAAGGACATCCGCAACGCGGTGGAGGCTGCAGCCAAGGCCTCCGGCTGGTCCTCCGCCACGGCACACAATCGCGCACAGGTGCTCTATTATATTGCCGAGAACCTGTCTTCTCGCGCCGATGAATTCACCGCGCGCCTTCGCCAGAGGGGGCTGTCGGCGCGCGAGGCCAAGGTCGAGGTCGAAGTCGCGCTCGCCCGCATCTTCTGGTATGCCGCACAGGCCGACAAATATGATGGCCGTGTGCACGCCACGAAGTCGCGCCACGTGACGCTGGCCATGAACGAGCCGTGGGGCGTGATGGGCGTGGTCTGCCCTGACGAGATGCCGCTCTTGGGCTTCGTCTCGCTGGTCATGCCGGTGATCGCCATGGGCAATCGTGTGGTGGCGGTGCCGTCATCACGCGCACCGCTGGCGGCGACGGACCTCTACCAGGTGTTTGATACCTCCGACCTGCCGGGTGGCGTGGTGAACATCGTGACGGGCGAGCGTGACGAACTGTCAAGGACGCTGGCCGAGCATGATGAGGTGGCGGCACTCTGGTATTTTGGCCCCGGCGTGAAGGCGGTCGAGGCTGCGAGTGCGGGAAATCTGAAGGCCACCTGGGCGTCACCCAAGCCGCGCGACTGGCTGTCACGCGTGCAGGGGCAGGGGTCCGAGTATCTGCGCCGTGCGGTGCAGGTGAAGAACATCTGGGTGCCTTACGGGGAGTGAATTGGATGTCTTCCCTCCTCGTCCTCTCCTGCGAAGCGGGAGAGGAGGGGCCCCCGACGCAGTCGGGGTAGGTGAGGGGAAGCGGACTCCGCCGAATGGTCGTCCCCACTTCCCCTCATCTTTACCCCCGTGCCTTCACATCCTGCCGGTACTTGTGCAACAGCGGTTCCGTATATCCATTGGGCTGCTCAGCACCCTTGAACACCAGGTCGCAGGCCGCCCGAAACGCGATGGACCTCGCAAAATCCTCCGCCATCGGACGATATGCCGGGTCGCCTGCATTCTGCCCGTCCACCACCGCCGCCATGCGTTTCATCGTCGCCATCACTTGCTTCTCGGCGACTACGCCGTGGCGCAGCCAGTTGGCGATGTGCTGGGACGAGATGCGCAGCGTGGCGCGGTCTTCCATCAGGCCGACATCGTCGATATCCGGAACCTTGGAACAGCCGATGCCCTGATCGATCCAGCGCACCACGTAACCCAGAATGCCCTGCGCGTTGTTGTCGAGTTCCTTCTGGATTTCCTCCGGCGTCCAGTTGGGCCGCGTGGCGACGGGAATGGACAGAATGTCGTCGAGGCTGGCGCGCGCGCGGCTCTTCAGCTTTTCCTGCACCGCCTTGACGTTCACCCGGTGATAATGCGTGGCATGCAGCGTCGCCGCTGTGGGTGACGGCACCCAGGCCGTGTTGGCGCCGGCCTGCGGATGGGCGAGTTTCATCGACAGCATGATGGCCATATGGTCGGGGATCGCCCACATGCCCTTGCCGATCTGGGCGTGTCCCGGCAGGCCGCAGAGCAGGCCGGTGTCGACGTTCCAGTCTTCATAGGCCTTGATCCACGGCGCCTGCTTCATGTCGCCCTTGCGGATCATCGGGCCCGCCTCCATGGCGCTGTGGATCTCGTCGCCCGTGCGGTCGAGGAAGCCGGTGTTGATGAACACGATCCGGTCCTTCGCGACGCGGATACATTCCTTGAGGTTGATGGTGGTGCGCCGCTCCTCGTCCATGATGCCGATCTTCATGGTGTTGGGCTTGAGGCCGAGCGCTGCCTCGACGCGCGTGAAGAGCTCCACCGCGAAGGCCACCTCGTCCGGCCCATGCATCTTGGGCTTCACGACATAGATCGACCCGGCGCGCGAGTTCATGCGCTTGCCGTTGAGATCATGAATGGCGATGAGCGCCGTCATCATGGCGTCCATGATGCCTTCGGGAATCTCGCGGCCCTGCTCGTCGAGGATGGCGGGCGTGGTCATCAGGTGGCCGACATTCCGCACCAGCATCAGCGAGCGCCCGGGCAGCGTCACCGTTCCGCCGTTGGGCGACTCGTAGGTGCGGTCGGGGTTCAGGCGGCGGGTGAAGGTATGGCCGCCCTTCTCGATCTCCTCGGCGAGGTCGCCCTTCATCAGGCCCAGCCAGTTGCGATAGACCGTCACCTTGTCGGCCGCATCCACCGCCGCGACCGAGTCTTCGCAGTCCATGATGGTGGTCAGCGCGGATTCGAGGATGACGTCGGAAATGCCTGCCTTGTCGTCCTTCCCGATGAGGCTCGTGCGGTCGAAGGCGATCTCGATGTGCAGCCCATGTGTGGCCAGCAGCACGGCGGAAGGGTTGTCCTTCGGCCCGCGCCAGCCCTTGAAATGCGTGGGCGCCCTCAGGCTCCCGAGGTCGGTCATCAGCACCGCACCGTCGACGAAGACGCGCGAGACGTCGGCCCACTTGGCTTTGCCCTTGGCCAACGGCACGGACTGGTCGAGGAAGTTCCGCGCCCAGCCGATGACGCGGGCGCCGCGCACCGGGTTATAGGCCTTCCCCTTCTCCGCCCCGTCCTGCTCGGGGATCGCGTCAGTGCCGTAAAGCGCGTCATAGAGAGAGCCCCAGCGGGCATTGGCGGCATTGAGCGCGTAGCGGGCATTCATCACGGGCACGACCAGCTGCGGGCCTGCCACCTGCGCGATCTCGGGGTCGACGTGCTTCGTCGTCACCTTGAAGTCCGTCCCTTCGGGGAGGAGGTAGCCGATCTCGGTCAGGAAGGCCTTGTAAGCTGCCATGTCGGTGGGTGCGCCGTTCGTCCGGTACCAGTCGTCGAGCTTCGCCTGCAGCTCGTCGCGCCGCGCCAGCAAGGCGCGGTTCTTCGGCGCGAGGTCGTTCACGATGGATGCGAAGCGCTGCCAGAAGTCGAGCTCGGCGATGCCGGCGCCCGGCAGGGCCTCGTCGCCCACGAAGGTGAAGAGTTCGCCCGCAACCCTGAGCCCTGAGATCTCGATCCGGTTCGTCAACTGCACGTCCCCTTTTGGTCTGCCGGGGGGAGAATTAGACCATCACGGCTTCTTCAGCCAGTCCATGTTGGGGTAGGGGACCGGCTCCTTCGCCTTGAGGAAATAGCGGACGAAAATCTCGCCATAGCCCTTCATCGTGTAACCGTCGTTCTTTGCGATCAGCCGCTCGCGCTCGGCGCTGTAAAAGGCCGGGATCTTGTACCAGGCGAGTGCGGGCACGGTGTGGTGGGCCACGTGCAGGTTGTTGTAAAGGAACAGCAGCGACCAGAAGGGCGAGGCTTCGACGATGATGGTCCGGTGCTCCACGCTCTCCGCCGCCTGGTGCTCGCAGAAGGAGCGCACCAAGGCGAGCGAGATGCCGGGATAGGCGATGAGCAGGTAGTATTGCCAGAACGGCATGCCGCAGACATGCACGACATACCACAGCGTGATGGCGCAGGACGGCACGAACCAGGCCCAGGCGCGGATCGTCCTGCGGTTTCCGGCCAGCATGTCGCGGAACTCTGATGACCAGAAGCGGATGATCGAGATGGCGGGGCCGATCAGCATGCGACCGGCCAGCGTGTTGTTGAACTCGTAGAGTACGCGGCGGATGCCCTGAACGTGGGCCCAGTCCTCCGGCAGCAGGTAGTAGGACTCGGGGTCGAGCCGCGGGTCGGTCAGGTGCTGGTCATTGTGGTGCTGCAGGTGGGTCTGCCGATAGCGCAGATAGGGCAGCCACAGGGTAGGCGTCGGGAAGATCATCGCCTCGTTGAGGACCTTGTTGCCGGTCGGGTGGCCGTGCAGCACCTCGTGCTGCAACGAGGCGTGAAGGGCGGCGCAATAGGCGCCGACGGGCAGGATCACCCACCATGGCAGGCTGGCGTGGAACCACACGACGAACGCCAGCACGAGATAATCGGCGGCGATCAGGGCCACGGTCGGCCATTCGATCTCGCGGGAGTGTTCCTTCACCATGTCTCGAACCAAATCATGCGGGGAATGTAGCACTCCCCCGCATGAATTTTGAAGCCCGGCGATGCCGCGGCTTTACGCCCCGGCGATCTGCTCCGCCTTCTTCACCAGAACCTCGGCCTGGCGGATCGAGGCATAGTCGATCAGGCGGCCATCGAGGGAAACTGCACCCTTGCCTTGTGCCTCTGCCTCCTTCATGGCGGCGATGATGCGGCGGGCCTTGGTGACGTCAGCCTCGGACGGGCTCATCACCTCGTTGGCGAGCGCGATCTGCGAGGGGTGGATGGCCCACTTGCCCTCGCAGCCCAGCACTGCCGCGCGGCGCGCCTGGGCCTTGAAGCCCTCCGCATCGGAAAAGTCGCCGAAGGGGCCGTCGATGGGGCGCAGGCCATTGGCACGCGCCGCCACCACCATGCGAGACACCGCATAGTGCCACATGTCGCCCCAGTGCGTGGCGCGTGAACCATCGGCCAGCGTGTCGGTCAGCACCACGTAGTCGGGGTGCGGGCCGCCGATCGAGGTGGTGCGGGCCTTGGTCGAGGCGGCATAGTCGGCCACACCGAAGTGCAGGGACTCGTTCCTGCGCGAGGCGGCGGCAATCTCGTTGATGTTCTGCATGCCGAGTGCGGTTTCGATGATGAGCTCGAAGCCCACGCGCGTTTTCCGGTTCTTCGCGGCCTCGACCTGGGTGACCAGCATGTCCACGGCGTAAACGTCAGCCGCGGTGCCGACCTTGGGGATCATGATCAGGTCCAGCCGCTCTGAACAGTTCTCCAGCACGTCAACGACGTCGCGGTACATGTAATGCGTGTCCAGCCCGTTGATGCGCACCGAGAGCTGCTTCTTGCCCCAGTCGATGTCACCGATGGCCTGGATGATATTCTTGCGGGCCTGTTCCTTATCGTCAGGCGCCACGGCGTCCTCGAGGTCGAGGAAGATCACGTCGGCCGCGGACTTGGCCGCCTTTTCGAACAGCTTGGGCTGGCTTCCCGGCACGGCCAGTTCGCTGCGGTTGAGGCGGGCGGGGGCCTGTTCAATGGTCTTGAAGCTCATGGTGGTGCGGTCCTTCTTGCAATTCCAGGCTGGGACTTAGCCCCCGTCGGTCGAGCCATGCAATTGGCCCAAAGACGGCCTGTGGAGGCCGGGCTTGATTCCGCCTCGCCCATGGGGCAATCGGGAGTGCTCTTGCTGTTTTCGAGGTGTTTTCCATGCCCGCCTACCGTTCCCGCACCACCACTCATGGCCGCAACATGGCCGGCGCTCGCGGCCTGTGGCGCGCCACCGGCATGAAGGACGAGGATTTCGGCAAGCCGATCATCGCCATCTGCAACTCCTTCACGCAATTTGTGCCGGGCCACGTGCACCTGAAGGATCTGGGCCAGATGGTCGCCCGCGAGGTCGAGAAGGCCGGCGGCGTGGCCAAGGAGTTCAACACCATCGCGGTCGATGACGGCATCGCCATGGGCCATGACGGCATGCTCTATTCGCTGCCCTCGCGCGAGATCATCGCGGACTCGGTCGAATACATGGTCAATGCCCATTGCGCCGATGCGATGGTCTGCATCTCGAACTGCGACAAGATCACCCCCGGCATGTTGATGGCGGCACTGCGCCTCAACATCCCCTGCGTGTTCGTCTCGGGTGGGCCGATGGAAGCGGGCAAGGTGGTGCTCTCCGGCGTCACCAAGGCACTGGACCTCGTTGATGCCATGGTCGCCGCGGCGGACGACAGCATTTCGGACTCGGACGTCAGCGCCATCGAGAAGGCCGCCTGCCCGACCTGCGGTTCCTGCTCGGGCATGTTCACCGCGAACTCGATGAACTGCCTCACCGAGGCGCTGGGCCTGTCGCTGCCCGGCAACGGCTCGACGCTGGCCACCCATTCCGACCGCAAGCGACTGTTCATCGAAGCGGGCCACCTGATCGTTGATCTGGCGCGTCGCTACTATGAGCAGGATGAGGAGAACGTGCTGCCGCGCAAGATCGCCAGCTTCGGCGCCTTCGAGAACGCCATGACGCTGGACATCGCCATGGGCGGCTCCACCAACACGGTGCTGCACATCCTGGCTGCTGCGCATGAGGCCGAGATGGACTTCACCATGAAGGACATCGACCGGCTGTCGCGCCGCGTTCCCTGCCTTTCGAAAGTGGCGCCTGCGAAGTCCGACGTGCACATGGAAGACGTGCACCGCGCCGGCGGCATCATGTCGATCCTCGGCGAACTCGACAAGGGCGGACTGATCAACCGTGATCTCCCCACCGTCCACACCCGCACGCTGGGCGAGGCGCTGGACCGCTGGGACATTTCCCGCACCAACTCCGAGTCCGTGCGCGAATTCTTCCGCGCGGCACCGGGTGGCGTTCCCACCCAGGTGGCCTTCAGCCAGTCGAGCCGCTGGGACGAACTCGACCTCGACCGCGCCAAGGGCGTGATCCGCGACGTGAAGCACGCCTTCTCGAAGGATGGCGGCCTCGCCGTGCTCTATGGCAACCTCGCGGAAGAGGGCTGCATCGTGAAGACGGCGGGCGTGGATGAATCGATCCTCAAGTTCACCGGCAAGGCCAAGGTGTTCGAGAGCCAGGATTCGGCCGTACACGGAATTCTGAATCGCGGCGTGGAAGCAGGCGACGTGGTGGTGATCCGCTACGAAGGCCCGCGCGGCGGCCCCGGCATGCAGGAAATGCTCTACCCCACGAGCTACATCAAGTCGAAGGGCCTCGGCAAGACCTGTGCGCTGATCACCGACGGCCGCTTCTCGGGGGGCACCTCGGGCCTCTCCATCGGCCACATGTCGCCGGAAGCCGCCGAGGGCGGGCTGATCGCGCTTGTGGAAGAGGGCGACACGATCGAGATCGACATCCCGAACCGCTCGATCCACCTTGCCGTGCCGGATGACGTGCTGGCCAAGCGCCGCGCGGCCATGCTGGCCCGTGGCGACAAGGCGTGGAAGCCCACCGAGAACCGCAAGCGCAAGATCACCACCGCGCTCAAGGCCTATGCCGCGCTGACCACCTCGGCCGCCAAGGGCGCCGTCCGCGTCGTTGAGTGATCGCATGGTGCTGCCGGCCAAGCTGCTGGAAGGCTATGCGAGCTTCCGCTCCGGGCGCTATGCCTCCGAGGCGCAGCGCTACCAGAAGTTGGGCGAGGGCACGCAGAAGCCGAAGGTGATGATCATCGCCTGCTGCGACTCGCGCGCGGCACCGGAGACGATCTTTGATGCGGGGCCGGGCGAGATGTTCGTGGTGCGCAACGTGGCGAACCTCGTGCCGCCCTATACGCCGGACGGCGGGCACCATGCCACTTCGGCGGCGCTGGAATTCGGCGTCATGTCGCTGGGCGTGCAGAACATCGTGGTGATGGGGCACGGTCGCTGCGGCGGCATTCGCGCTGCGGTGCAGGATTCACTCCCGCTCACTCACACCGATTTCATCGGCTCATGGATGCGCGCCATCAAGGACGTGACCCGCATCGTGCCGCGCGAAGAGGGCTGCGACGAGGCCGTCCATGAACGCCACATCGAGCGCGCCTCGATCGAGCATTCGCTGGCGAACCTGCGCACCTTTCCGTGGATTCGCATGAAGGAGAACAAGCGGGAGATCTCGCTGCACGGCGTGTGGTTCGATATCTCGCTGGGGGAGTTGCACGCCTATGACGAGGATGCGGCGGAGTGGGGCGCGGTCAAGGGGTGAGGCCCCTCGCATGAGCTCTTCCTAATATCGGAAAATACTCCTTGACAGCGCGCGCTCGATGTGCTAGAAGGGCGCATACTCGGAAACTGTGAGTGGTGATGAAGGCCGGCGGAAGCTGGCCTTTTTGTGTTGTCGTCCTCTCCCGCCTTGCGGGAGAGGACGGGGCCCCAACGAAGTTGGGGGAGGTGAGGGGATGCGGTCTCCGGCGGCTGCGACGCGCGTCCCCTTATCTCCCCGTTGCGTGCCGCAACGCGTCCCTTCTTCTCCCGCTGAAGGAGCGGGAGAAGACGTCAGGGTTATGGAGGTCTTCGTGATGCTGCTTCTGCTGCTGCTGCTACAGCTTCTTCAGCCCGGCCTCGATCTGCTCGCGCCTGCCTTCCAGGAAGGGCGGCAGCGACAGTGTGGTGCCGAGCTTGTCCATCGGCTCGTCGGTGGCGAAGCCCGGCGCATCGGTGGCGAGTTCGAAGAGCACGCCGTTGGGTTCGCGGAAGTAGAGGCTCTTGAACCAGAAGCGGTCTACCGGGCCGGAGTTCGGAACCTTCATGCTCTGCAGGCGGTCGGCCCAGGCTTCATAGTCCGCATAGGGGATGTTGAAGGCGACGTGATGCACGGCACCCGCGCCCTGCTGGGCGGGCGGCAGGGTCGGATCGACGGTGACGTGCAGTTCGCCGACCGCACCCGGTGCGCTCATCTTGTAGACATGGGTGCCGGCGAAGCTGCCCGTCGGCGTCATGTTCATCAGCTTGGTCAGCACCATGTCGGTGTGGCGGATGTCGGGGACACTCATGGTGATGGGGCCGAGGCCGCGGATCTGGTGTTCGGCCGCAACCGGGCTCTTGTCCCAGGGGTGTGCCTCGCCTTCGGCATCGACGGTGAAGGACAGGCGCTGGCCCTCATGGTCCTCGAAGGCGAGCGTCGGGCGGCCGGCGACATCGGCGATCTTGTCCTGCTTCACGCCGTTCATGGTGAGGCGGTGCTGCCAGTACTTGAGCGCGTCCTCGCTCGCCACACGGAAGCCGGTGCGGGTGACCGAATGCGTGCCGCGGCGCTCCTTGCCGACGGGCCAGTCGAAGAAGGTGATGTCGGTGCCGGGCGAGCCCACGCCATCGGCGTAGAAGAGGTGGTAGGCGGAGGTGTCGTCCTGGTTCACCGTCTTCTTGACGAGGCGCAGGCCCAGCGTGTCCGTGTAGAACTTGTGGTTGCCCGGCGCATCGGCAGTGACGGCGGTGAGATGGTGGAAGCCCTTGAGGTTCATCGGGGTTGGTCCGGCACGCCAGAAGGTGGCGGTGATCCTGTTGGGGAGCGGGTCTGCTCCGGAAATCCGGATATCGGGGTTTTGGCAGGGGATTTCAACAGTAATCGATCACGTTACGGATCAAATGGCGAACCACGGCAAGGCCAGGAAGCTCTTGGCCACGAAGGCATTGGCGAGGTCGACGAAGAAGGAGCCCGCCATGGTGATGAGCAGGAAGGCCTTGGGCGAGGGGCCGTAGCGGCGGCCCACTTCGTCCATGGTGGCCATGGCGACGGGCATGGAGGCGAGGCCGAAGCCGAGGAAGCCACCCGAGGCCACCGCTGCGTCATAGTCCCGCCCCAGCAGGCGGAAGAGGATGAAATAGGCAATCGACACCGTGACGATGACCTGGAGAACGACGTTCAGCATCAGCGGCACGAGGATGGCGGCGACCGAGATCAGCGGCGTCGACATCAGTGCCATGACCAGGAAGAGCTGCAGCGCCAAGGCACCGCCTTGTTCGATGGGGGCGAAATCGAGCTTGTAGCCGACCGCATCCGCCAGGTTGGTGATGATGACGCCGGCGATCATGGCGGAGAGGAAGCCCGGCAGCAGCAGGCCCCCATAGGCCGCGAATTCATTGAGCTTCTCGCCGATGCTGACGGCGAGCAGGATGAGGAAGACTGTGGCGAGCAGCGAGTCGGTGCGGGTACCTGGTGTCGCAGGTTTCTCGGTGACAGGTGGCGCGAAGGTGAGGTCGGTCGGACCGCTGCTGCTGCGCAGCTTGTGGCGCTGGATGATCCAGCCGGTGATGGGGCCGGAGACGAGAGCACCTGCGATGGTGGCGAGCGTCGCAGCGCCGATCGCGACCACATGGGCATTGGCGAGGCCCTGCGCATTGAGCTCCCGCGCCCAGGCCATGGCGGTTCCCGGGCCGCCGACGAAAGACAGCGAGCCCGCAAGTATGCCATAGGCGGGGTGCGTGCCCCAGGCAGCCGCCAAGAGCGCGCCCGAGAGGTTCTGCGCGACCAGGGCCAGCACGGTGACGGCGCAGAGGATGACCAGCGGCTTGCCGCCGCTCTTCAGTGTCGAGAGCTTGGCGGAAAGCCCGATGGAGGTGAAGAACACCAGCAGCAGCGCATCGCGCGTGCGCTGGCCGAAGGCGATGTCGATGTGGGCGGTGAGCTGCAGAATGAGGATCAGCACCGCGACGATCATGGCGCCGACGACGGCGTTTGGCATGTCGAGGCGGCTGAGCAGAGGAATGGATTGCCGCACCCAGCGCCCGGCGAAGAGGGCGACGAGGCCGATGAGCACGGTCGCGAGTTCGCCCAGCTGGAATTGCTGCATTGTGTCCATGAATCGTCCCCCACGTCCGGTGTGATGCTAACACCTGGGAGGTGGCGTGCAACTGGCTGGTGGACGCGATGCAAGCCTTCCTAAATGCCGTCATCCCGGCGAAAGCCGGGACCCCGCTTTGCGTCAGCACTCGCATTCAAGGAAGCGGGGCCCTGGCTTTCGCCGGGGTGACGGCAATAGGAGAGCATAAAAAAGAGGATGGCCGGGACGAGCCCGGCCATGATGTTTCCCGATGAGGGCAATGGCGTGAACTAGCCGCCCTGGATTCTCGGCAGCAGGTAGATCTCAGCGCCCTCCGGCAGTTCTGTTCCCCAGCTGTCGCGGAAGATGCGGCCGTCGATGGAGACGGCCACCCCGCGGGCGAGGTGGGGGGCCATGCCGGGATAGGTTTCCTTGAGCTTGCGGAACAGCTCGCGGATGGTATTTGCATCGACTGAAACGACGGACGCTCCGCCCGCTGCCGGACGGAGCGCCCCCCAAAGGTGTATCTCGGCCAATCAGCCTTTCCTGGCCGCCTCGAGCGCCTTGAGGACGCGCGGGGGCGACATGGGAACATGCGTCATGCGGACGCCGAAGGCGTTCGACATGGCGTTGGCGATGGCGGCGAGCGGCGGAACGATCGAGGTTTCGCCAACGCCGCGCACGCCATAGGGGTGGTTGGGGTTGGGGATCTCGAGGATCTGCGTGTCGATCATCGGGAGGTCGGAGCACACCGGGATACGGTAGTCGAGGAAGCCCGGATTCTGCAGGCGACCGTTCTTGCCGTAGATGTACTCTTCGTTCAGCGCCCAGCCGATGCCCTGTGCGGCACCGCCCTGGTACTGGCCTTCGACATAGGTTGGGTGCACTGCCTTGCCGGCGTCCTGGATGACCGTGTAGCGCACGATCTTGGAACGGCCGGTTTCCGGATCGACCTCGACGTCGGCGATGTGCGTGGCAAAGGAAACGCCAGCGCCATCAGCGACGATCTCGGAGTGGCCCGCCACCGGACCGCCGGTGTTGCCGGCCGCCGCCGCGATCTCCTTGAGGGAGAGCGGCGTGAGGTTGCCGTACTTCTCGCCCACGGCCTTGGCGTGGCCGTCTTCCCACGTCACGTCGTCCACCGAGATTTCCCACATCTTGGCAGCACGCTCACGCAGCACCGTGATGGCGTTGCGGGCGGCGAAGATGCCGGCCATCGAGGAGGAGAAGGTGCCGCGGCTGCCGTCGGTCATGTCATTGTGGCCGAGCGTGCCGGTGTCGGCGACGATGCACTTCACCTGCTCGTAAGGCACCCCCAGCTCTTCGGCCACGCACAGCGCGATCGAGGCGCGCGAGCCGCCGACATCCACCGTGCCGACCGTCAGCGTCACCGAGCCATCGGGCCCCACGTTGATGTCGGTGCAGGTCTGGCCGCCGAAGTTGAACCAGAAGCCGCAAGCCATGCCGCGACCCTGGTTCTTGCCCAGGGGTGCGGACATGTGCGGGTGCTTCTTGGCGGCTTCCAGCGTGGCGCCGATGCCGATGGGCCCATAGACCGGGCCGTAGGAGGCGCGGGTGCCCTGCTTCGCTGCGTTCTTGATGCGGAAGTCCACTTCGTTCATGCCGATCTTGTGGGCGAGTTCGTCGACGACGCTCTCCACCGCGAAGGCCGCCATGGGGGCGGACGGTGCGCGGTAGGCCGCCGTCTTCGGGCGGTTCACCAGCACTTCATAACCGACCGTGCGGACGTTCTTGAGGTCGTAGCAGGCGAAGGCCGTCATGGCGCCGAGTTCGGCCCACATGCCGTAGTAGGGGCCACCGGAGAAGCGGAGCGTGGCATCTGCCGCAACGATGGTGCCGTCCTTCTTGGCGCCGATGCGGACGTCGATCGACGTGGCCGAGGTCGGGCCGGAGGCGCGGAACACTTCGTCACGCGACATGGTGAGCTTCACCGGACGGTTGGCCTTGCGCGACAGGGCGAGGGCAACAGGCTCGGCCCAGACGTGCGTCTTGCCGCCGAAGCCGCCGCCGATTTCCGACGAGGTGACGCGCAGCTTGGACACTTCCATGCCGAGCAGCATGGCGCAGTGGTTGCGATAGACGAAGTGACCCTGGGTGCAGACCCAGAGTTCGCCCGTGCCATCGGGCGACACGGAGGCCACGCAGGCATGCGGCTCGATGTAGCCCTGGTGCGTCTGCTCGGTGCGGAAGGAGCGCTCGACGATGACGTCGGCGTCCTTGAAGCCCGCGTCCACGTCGCCGTGGCCGAACTCGGTGCGCTTGGCGATGTTGGAGGCCTTCTTGGGCTTCGGCTCCACGCCTTCGGTGAACATCTTGGGGTTCACCAGCGGGGCGTTGGGCTTCACCGCCTCGTCCACGTCGGTGACGTGGGGGAGGATCTCGTAGTCCACCTTGATCAGCTTCAGCGCGGCGCGCGCCGTGGGCGCATCGACGGCGGCAACGGCGGCCACGGCATGGCCGTCATACTTGGCGATGCCACGTGCCATGCAGTTTTCCAGGATGTCATACATCGACTGGTCGCCAGCAGTGTGATCGGGAAGATCAGCCGCCGTGATGACGGCCTTCACGCCTGCCAGCTTTTCAGCCTTGGACGTGTCGATCTTCTTGATCTTTGCATGGGCATGGGGCGAACGCAGCACGAGGCCGACGAGCTGGCCCGGCAGGTTGAAGTCCGCGCCATAACGCGCGCGGCCCGTGACCTTGTCGAGACCGTCCGGACGGAGCGGGCGCGTGCCGACGCTCTTGAAGTCGGTCTTCGTCAGGATCGGGTCATGGACGACGGTGGGCGTCACATGGTTCGGCGCATCCTCGAAGGGATGGGCCATGTTGCCGTCCGCAGACGGGACGGCTGTCGCGTTTTCCGAAGCTGCCATTGTCGTTATCCCCTCATTACCTTGGCGGCGTCCTGGACGGCGCGCACGATCTTGTCATAGCCGGTGCAGCGGCAAAGATTGCCAGCCAGACCGAAGCGGATTTCTTCCTCGGTGGGATCGGGGTTCTTTTCCAGCAGCGCCTTGGCGGCCATCAGGAAGCCCGGGGTGCACACGCCACACTGAAGTGCGGCATGCTCGAGGAACTTGGTCTGCAGCGGGTGGAGCTCGGTGCCGGTGGACAGGCCCTCGACCGTCTCGATCTCGCGGCCTTCGGCCTCGACGCCGAGCATGAGGCAGGAGCAGACGACGCGGCCGTCGACCTGCACCGAGCACGAGCCGCAGTCACCCGTGCCGCAGCCTTCCTTGGCGCCCGAAAGGCCGAGGCGGTTCCTGAGCACGTCGAGCAAAGATTCATGCGGGTCGCAGGCGAATTCGACGGTGTCGCCGTTGATGGTGGTGGTGACGAGAACGCCCATATCACTTACCTCCTGCGCGCGTGTACGCAATCTGTGCGGCGCGCTTGGCCAGCACGGCGGCAACCTTGGTGCGGAACTCGATGGTGCCGCGCTTGTCATCGATGGGCTTGCAGGCGGCGGAAGCAGCCTCGCCCAGCTTCTCGAGGGCGGCGGCGTCGAGCTTGGTGCCGATGATCGCCTTGGCGGCAGCCTTCACCAGCAGCACGGTGGGCGCAACCGCGCCCAGTGATACGCGGGCATCCTTGATCACGCCCTTCTCGCCGAGCGTCAGGCTGACGCCGGCAGACACGACCGCGATGTCCATCTCGGTGCGCGGGATGAAGCGCAGATAGGCATCGCCCGACTTGCCCTTGCGGGCCGGAAGCTCGATGGCTTCGATCAGTTCGCCCTTCTTGAGCGAATTCTTGCCGGGGCCGACCGGAACGTCTTCGACGGCAACCTTGCGCTTGCCCTTGGGGCCCTGGATCACGGCCTTGGCGCCAGCGGCGACGAGGGCCGGAACGCTGTCGGCGGCGGGGGACGAGTTGCACAGGTTGCCGGCAACCGTGCAGCGGCTCTGCACCTGCTTGGAGCCGATGAGGCCTGCGGCCTCGACGACGCCCGGCCAGGCCTTGATGAGGGCCTTGTTCTCGTTCATCTCGGCGCAGGAGACGGCGGCGCCGATGGTGAATCCGCTCGCTGTCTTCTTGATTTCGCGCATCGCCTTGATGCGCTTGATGTCGACCACGAGGTCGGGTTCCACGAACCCGCCCTTCATGCGCACGAGCAGGTCGGAACCGCCCGCGAGCACATAGGCGCTCCCCTTGGCCTTGGCGAGCAGGCCAACTGCCGCCTTGGTCGTTTCTGGTGCTTCATATTGCATGTCACGTCACCTGTTTGGAATTTCGCTGGGCATTTTGGGCCAACCGGACCCCAAAGGTCAACCACCGTGGCGTGTCAGCGCCATGAATGCGGCGCACGGGAGACCCGGCCATGGTGCGGCGCGGCGTTGACTTGGAGGCGCGCGGCGGGGGAATGTCGCGCCAGCACGGGGAAATGTCGAGAACAGGCGATGCAGGCGGCGGAAAACATGGGCGACGGGGGCGTTGCAGAGGCGCGGGTCAGGGCGCTTCCCCTGTGGAAAGGCACCCTGACGGTGACCCCGCTGAAGGGCGGCGTGAGCAATGCCAGTTTCAAGGTCACTGATTCGACTGGAAGCTTTGTCGCCCGGCTGGGCGGCGACTATCCCTTCCACCAGGTTTCACGCGAACGTGAAGCGGTTGCCTCGCGCGCCGCCTTCGAGGCCGGGCTGTCGCCGGAACTCGTCCATGCCGCGGACGGGCTGATGGTGCTGCGCTATATCGAGGCCCGCACCTATGCCGAGGCCGACGTGCGCGCCAATGCGGAACCTTGTGTCGACATCCTGAAGCGCTGCCATGCGGAGATGGGCAGGCGCATCGCGGGGCAGGGGGCGATCTTCTGGGTGTTCCAGATCCTGCGCGACTATGGTGCGACGCTCATCCGCCACGGCCACCGCCATGCGCCCGACGTGCCGCGCCTGATGAAGATCGTGGACCAGCTGGAAGCAGCCCAGCTGCCGCTGCCCATCGTCTTCGGCCACCATGACATATTGCCCACCAACTTCATGGATGATGGCAACAGGCTTTGGCTCATAGACTGGGAGTACGGTGCCTTCGGAACGGCGATGTTCGACCTCTCCTCCATTGCCGCCAACAACTCCTTCGATGCGGCGGGCGAGAAGCTAATCCTCGAGCGCTATTTCGAGCGCGAACCCCAGGAAGCGCTGTGGCGCGCCTTTCATGCCATGAAGGCGGCGAGTGCGCTGCGCGAGGCGGTGTGGGGCATGATCTCGGAACTCTTCCTCGCCGCGCCCGGTGTGGACTATGTCGCCTATGCGAAGGAATATCTGGGCCGCTTCGATAGGGTCCATGCAGACTATCTCACGCGATACGGAGCCTGACCCAGATGAACCGCAGCGACTGCGAAGCCCTCGACGCGCAAGACCCGCTCAGGCACAAGCGCGCCGCCTTCTCGATCCCCGAGGGCATGATCTATCTCGACGGCAATTCGCTGGGCGTGCTGCCGGTGAACGTGCCCGCCCGCGTGGCCGAGGTAGCGACGAAGCAATGGGGCGAGACGCTCATCAAGTCATGGAACGAGCATGGCTGGTTCCACCTGCCGCAGAAGATCGGCGACCGCCTGGCGCGGCTCATCGGCGCGGCCCCGGGCAGCGTGATTGCGGGCGACACCATCTCGGTCAACCTGTTCAAGCTGCTCGGCGCCGCCGCCAAGCTCAACCCGTCGCGCCGGGTGATCCTGTCGGACAACGGCAACTTCCCCTCCGACCTCTATGTGGCGCAAGGGTTTCGGGACCTGATGGATGACGGCTATGTGCTGAAGGTGGTTGCGCCTGAGCAGGTGATGGACGCCATCGACGAGAGTGTCGCCTTCACCATGATCACCGAGATTGACTATCGCACCGCGCGGCTGCACGACATGAAAGCGGTGACGGCGAAGGCCCATGCCAAGGGTGCCCTCACCATCTGGGACCTCGCGCATTCGGCTGGCGCGACGCCGGTGCAATTGCAGGCGTGCAATGCCGATTTCGCACTGGGCTGCACCTACAAGTACCTGAACGGCGGCCCGGGTGCCCCCGCCTTCCTCTATGTGAAGCCGGAGCTGCAGGACAAGGTGCAGCCGCCGCTGTCGGGCTGGTGGGGGCATGCGGCACCCTTCGCCTTCGACCTCGAATACAAGCCCGCACCCGGCATCATCCGCAACCAGTGCGGCACGCAGCCCATTCTGTCGCTCGCCGCCCTTGATGCGGCTTTGGACGTGTGGGACGACGTGGACATGAACGTGCTGCGCACCAAGTCACTCGCCCTGTGCAAGACCTACATCGACCTCGTGGAGAGCCGCCTCTCGTCGCATGGCGTGAAGGTGGCGGGCCCGCGCGACATGAATGAACGCGGATCGCATGTGTCGATCCACCATCCCCAGGGCTATGCCGTGATGCAGGCGCTGATCGCCGCCAATGTGGTGGGCGACTTCCGCGCGCCTGACATGATGCGCTTCGGCTTCACACCGCTCTACACGAGCTTCGCGGAGGTGTGGGACGCGGTCGACATCCTCGCCCGCATCCTCGACAGACAAGAATGGAACCAGCCGCAGTTCCTGGCGAAGAAGGCGGTCACGTGATCATCGACATCACGCAGGGCCTGTCGCCCGGCATGGCGGGCTTCCCTGGCGATGCTGAGTATGAGGAGGGCTGGACGTTCAAGCTTGGGCCTGACTGCCCGGTGAACGTCTCGCGCGTGAGCTTCTCGGTCCACTGCGGCACCCACGCCGATGCACCGCTGCATTACGATGCGAATGGCGCCACCGCCGCCGCGCTGCCGCTGGAGCCCTATATCGGCCCTTGCCGCGTCATTGATGCGCGGGGTGCTGGGCCGCTGTGCGAACCGGCTGACATTGCCGCTGCACTGGAGGGTGCACCGCCGCGCATCCTGCTGCGGCTGATGGACGTGCTTGACCCGAAGGTGTGGCCCACGGGCTTCCGCGCGATTGCCGCGGAAACGGTGGAACTGCTGGCGTCCAAGGGTGTCGTGCTTTTCGGCATCGACACGCCGTCTGTCGATCCGGAAACCTCCAAGACGCTGGCGGCGCATCATGCCTGCCGGAAGGCCGACATGCGCATCCTGGAAAACCTCGCACTCTCGCATGTGGAGCCGGGCGACTACGAATTGATCGCGCTGCCGCTGAAGTTCGAGAACCTGGATGCGAGCCCGGTGCGGGCGGTGCTGAGGCGGTGACAACGCAACATCATTCCCCTCCGTACACCCACAAGGGGGAGGGGGACTTCATGGTCCTCACCCCTCCCAGCCATAATCCTTGCGCGCCGCCTCCACCGTCACCAGCCCGGCGGTGATGTCCGCCTCCAATGCCGCGCGGTCGCGCGTGTGGGGCTTGCCGAAGCCACCGCCGCCGGGGAGTTCGAGGACCAGCGAGTCTCCTGCGTCGATGATGTGCATGCCCTTGTCGGGCAGCTTCGAACCAGAACCACGCCCGGCCGATCCCACGCAGCCGGGAGAACCCCCTTCGCGGCCTTTCGCGGGGTGGATGATGCGGTCGAAGGTGGCCGCCGAGATGGCGAAGGGCGCGTCCTCGGTGTTGGCGATCTCGATCGTCTGCGAGACGCCGCCGCGCCATTGGCCTGCCCCGCCCGAGTCAGCGAGATAGTGCTTGCGCTTGAAGTAGAGCGGGCACTGCGTCTCCGTCACCTCGATGGGAATGGTGCCGACGCCTGACGGGAAGGCGGTGGTGTTGAGGCCATCCTTGCCAGGCCTGCCGCCGATGCCGCCGAGGCCCATGTTGATCACGGCGAAGCGCTTGGCCTTGGCCGTGAGCTCCGGTGGCACGCGGCCATGCGCGGAATAGAGCGAGAGAATCCAGATGGGGCCCGCACTCTCGGCCTGCACCGTGCCGGGCAGCGCCTGCGCGAGGCAGCCGAAGACGCTGTCGGCCAGCATCTGGCCGATCACGTGGCGCGCGGTGACGGGCGAGGGGCGGATGGGGTCGACGACGCTGCCGGGCTCGGTGATGAGATCGAAGCAGGAAAGCGAGCCGATATTGTTGGGCACATGCGGCGCGATGACGGCCTTCAAGCCGAACACTGCATAGGCATGGGTGTAGGTGCGGGGAGAATTGATGCCGAACAGCGAGGCGGGCGAGGTTCCGGAGAAATCGACCGTGATCTTGCCGTTCTTCACAATGAGCTTGGACTTGAGGCTGAGTTCACGCTCGTAGCCGTCGAGTGGCATCTCGTAGGACCATTCGCCTTCCGGCAGGGCCTTGATCGCCGCGCGCGCACCCTTTTCGGACTGGGTGAGGATGTGCTTCGCCAGCGCGTCGAGCGAGGTGAGGCTGAATTCCTTCATCATGTCGACGAGGCGGCGCCCCCCCGTGTCATTGGCACTGATGAGGGAGAGGATGTCGCCGCGCACTTCGACGGGCGAGCGCGAATTGGCGAGGATGATGGCGAGCAGTTCTTCGTTGAGCTTGCCTTCCTTGCGGATGCGCGAATGCGGGATCAAGGTTCCCTCTTCAAATGAAGAGTTTGCCTTGGCCGACATGCCCACACCACCCACGTCGATGACGTGGCAGGTGGAGGCGAAGAAAGCGACGAGCTTTTTGCCCAAAAACACCGGCGTCATCATCACGTAGTCGAACAGGTGCCCGGTGCCGAGCCACGGGTCATTGGTGATGAACACGTCGCCCGGCTTCATCGTGGACTGCGGGAAGTGCTTGAAGAAATGTGCAACCGCCGTGGCCATGGTGTTGACGTGGCCGGGCGTGCCCGTCATCGCCTGGGCGATCATGTTGCCCTGAGGGTCATACACACCGGCGGACAGATCGCCCGCCTCGCGGGTGATGGTGCCGAAGGCGGTGCGCAGGAGGGACTGTGCCTGCTCCTCCACCACCGCGATCAGGCGGTTCCACATGACCTGCGTGCGAATGGCAGCCAAGGCGTCTTTGCTTGTGTCCTTGCTCATCGGCTGCGCTCCAGAACGATGTAACCAAGCGAGTTGATGGTGGCGTTGAAATTGGCGCCGACGATGGTCGACGTCTCGTCTTCGGCGATGATGGCGGGGCCCTTGATGGCGGAGCCCGGCTTCATGTCGAAGCGCCAGTAAACGGGCGCCTGCACCTGCTTGCCCAGCGCCGGATCATAGATGGTGCGCTTGGCGCGTGGCTTGGGGGCTGCCTTCTTTGCGGCCTTCGCGGCGCGTTTCGGCTTTGCGGCCTTCGACGACACGGTGACCGACCAGGTGATGGCTTCCGCCTCCTGGTTGGGGATGCGCAGGCCATAGACCTGCTCGTACAGCCGCTCGAACTCGGCCTTCAGCTTCGCGCCGTCGGCCCCGGTGAGCTTCTTCACCGGCACGCTCACGCGGATTTCGTGGCCTTGCCCCACATAGCGGCAGTCGGCGATGACGTGGAGCGTCGGCTTGGTCTTGCCGAGTGCCGGCGCGACGACGGCGCGGGCGTCTGCGGTCATGGTGGTGAGCAGCTTGTTCACGCGTTCGGCGTTGAAATCCTCGAGCGAGACGACCGCACTCTTGGTGATCTCATAGGCGACGGGTGCCCGCAGGAAGCCGATGGCAGAGCCCACACCCGCGCCCTTCGGTACGATGATGGTGCTGACGCCAACCTTCTCGGCGAGACGACAGGCATGCAATGGCGCACCGCCGCCAAAGGCGATCATGGTGCAGGAGGCGATGTCATGCCCGCGCTCGATGGCGTGAACGCGTGCCGCGTTGGCCATGTTCTCTTCCACGATCTCGGTGACGCCCGCGGCGGGCCAGAAGTCCTTGAGGCCCAGCCTGTTGCCGATGTGCTTCTGCAGCGCCTGCTTGGCCGCCGCCTCATCGAGCGGAATCTTGCCGCCCGCAAAATAGGCGGGGTCGATCTTGCCGAGTGCAAGATTGGCATCCGTCACGGCGGGTTCCGTGCCGCCGCGGCCATAGCAGACGGGGCCGGGTGTGGAGCCCGCACTGTCCGGCCCCACGGTGATGCGCGACAACTTGTCGACGCGCGCGATGGAGCCGCCGCCCGCGCCGATCTCCACCATCTCGATGACCGGAATGCGCACCGGAATGCCGGAGCCCTTCATGTCGCGATAGGCGCGCGCGATCTCGAACTTGCGCGCCCGCTCCGGCTCGCCATTGGTCAAGAGGCAGATCTTCGCCGTGGTGCCGCCCATGTCGAAGGAGAGGACGTGGGGGAGCGCGCATTCCGCCGCGATCTGCGCCGCGAGGATGGCGCCGCCGGCGGGGCCTGACTCGACAAGGCGGATCGGAAAGCGCGCCGCCGTTTCCAGCGTGGTGAGGCCGCCGCCGGACATCATCAGGAACAGCGGTGCGGAGAGTTTCATGTCCTTCAACTGGTCGCGCAGGCGATAGAGATAGCTCGCCATCAGCGGTCGCACATAGGCATTGGCCACCGTGGTGGAGAAGCGCTCGTATTCGCGGATTTCCGGAGCGACCTCGGAGGAGATGCAGATGGTCACGTCCTTGGGCAGCAGTCTCGCCAGCAGCGTGGCGACGCGCTTCTCGTGATGGTCATGCGCATAGGCGTGGAGGAAGCCGATGGCGACTGACTTCACGTCTTCCGCGATGATGCGCTGCGCGAGGCCCTTCACCGCGCCCTCGTCCAGCGGCAGCAGCACGCGGCCATCGGCAGCGAGGCGCTCGGCAATTTCGAAGCGCAGCGTGCGGGGCGCCAGCGGGGCCGGGCGGTCGATCATCAGGTCATAATGGTCGAAGCGCTTCTCGTAGCCCTGCTCGATGATGTCGCGGAAGCCTTCCGTTGTGATGAAGGCGGTGCGGGCACCCTTGCGCTCGATCAGCGCATTGGTGGCGAGCGTGGTACCGTGGATGAAGACGCCGATGTCCTGCGGCTTGAGGCCCGAGGCCACCAGAACCAGCCTGAGGCCTTCGATCACGCCCAGTTCGGGGGCGTGGGTGGTGGTCAGCACCTTGCCGGACCAGCGTTTGGCGCCATCCTCCAGCACGATGTCGGTGAAGGTGCCGCCAATATCGGCTGCGAGTTTCGCGGTCTTTGCCATGGCGCTTGGTTAGCCCGTTCAAGAGGCATTCGCATCCAGATTCTGAGGGGCGTGTTGCAGAAACCTCGGCATCCCTCTATCAATCCCCTCATGGCCAAGGTGACAATCCAGGATGTGGCCCGCGTGGCGGGTGTGAGCGTTGCGACCGTTGACCGGGTGCTGAACCGCCGCCCCGGGGTGCGCGGGGTCACCGTCAACAAGGTCGAAACCGCCATCCGCGACCTCAATTACCAGCCGGACCGCATCGCGGCGCGGCTTGCGCGGTCACGCGAATACCGCTTCTGCTTCGTGCTGCCGGACCGCGCGGGCGACTTCTGGGAGCGCATCAACGAGGAGGTCCGCACCATGGCGGACCGCATGGCGGGCGAGCGCGTGTCGATCACCGTGAAGCGCGTTGACGTGTTCGACGGCGAGCTTCTGGCCTCCACCCTCGATTCGATCGGCGACGTGCATGACGGCGTTGCCGTGGCGGCGCTCGACCACCCGGCGGTGCGCGAGGCGATCAACGCGCTGGCTGCCCGCGGTGTCACGGTCGTCACGTTGGTCTCCGACGTGCCGGGCTCCAAGCGCATGCATTATGCCGGCATCGACAATTCCTCCGCCGGGCGCACCGCGGCGAGCCTGATGGGCCGCTTTCTGCGCGGCCTTACCGGCAAGGTGGGGCTCATCGCCGGGTCGCTGGCGCTGCGTGACCACATCGAGCGGCAGTTCGGATTCGAGCAGGTGCTGACGCATGAATACCCGAACCTGCAGGTGCTGCCGGTGCGCGAGTCGCGCGACGACTGGCGCAAGCTCGAGGAGATGACGGCGCAGCTCGTTGCCGAGCATGCTGATCTCGTCGGCATCTACAATGTCGGCGGCGGCACGCGCGGCATCGTCTCCGCACTCGAGGCAGCGGGCCGCGCCAAGGACGTGGTGCTGCTCGGCCATGATCTGAGCGATGCCAACCGCAAGGCACTGATCCGCGGCACCATCGATGCGGTGATCAACCAGGACCCCGGCCACGAGGTGCGCAGCGCCATCCGCGTGCTGATCGCCAAGGCGGACAACATGCCGCTGATCGAAAGCCAGGAGCGGATCAGGATTGATATCTTCCTGCGGGATAATTTGCCGTAGGGCGTGCCGATCTCAGGAATAGAGCCCCGGCCGCGTCTCACAGGCAATCGCCACCGTCTCTCCCGTCGCCAGCGATTTCACGCCGGCATCGGTGACGGTGGTCGCAACATATCCGTCCCACGCGCTGGACCCTACCGGCTTGCCCGTCATGATGGCGTTGATCCAGGCCTGGTTCTGGATGCGGTAGGCTGCCGCGAAGCGCGGGCGCCAGTCGGGGGCAAGCTGTGTTGCCGATACGCCATTGGCGCGCACTTGCGTGTTGAGCGTCGGGCCGAAACTGATCGTACCGGTCTCGCACACGAGCTCACCCTTCACGTCATAGCCATACTGCGCGTTGATGAAGAGTTCGACGTCGACGAGCTGGCCCTTGTCGGTCTCGAACACCAGCAGCATCGGGTCATCGAAGGTCGCGAGCTTGGAGCGCTTGGCGCGGAACACCTTCACCGAAGTGAGCTCGGCGGAGAGCACGAAGCGCGACACGTCCACCTCATGCCCGGCGGAACTGACGATGGCGGCAGCAGCATCGAAATGCGGCGGCGCCGATGCATTGCGGTGCACGCAGTGGAAGGCCAGCGCCTCGCCATAGCGCCCTGAATCGAGCAGGCCCTTCATCTCCACATAGCCGGGGTCGAAGCGCCGCATGTAGCCGAGCTGCACAAGGCGTTTCCCGCCTGCAATCTCTGCCTCGATGACGCGCAGGCCTTCGGCGGCGGTGGGTGCGAGCGGCTTCTCGCACAGCACCGGCTTTCCGGCCTTGATGCAGGCGATGGCGAAATCGGCGTGCGTCGCATCGGGGGACGCGATGAGGACGGCACCCACCTCTGGATCGTTGATGAGCGCAAAGGGGTCAGTAAGCGCGCGCTTGGCACCCGTCTCTTCCGCCACGGCCTTGGCGCGGGCGGAATCGGCATCCGAAATTGCCACCAGATGCGCGCCCGCCACGGAACTGGCGAAGATGCGGGCATGGTCTGCCCCCATGATGCCCGCCCCGATGATGCCGATGCCGATGCTCATGCACGTCTCCCGCTGTTTGGGGGCAGACTAGCCGAGGCAACGGCGATGGGCCACAGGCAATGCCTTTCAGCAACCTCTCAACCCATCATACGCGGGACAAGCCCGGGCATGATGGAGTCTGTGCGGAACTTGGGAGATCGCCGGGTCAGGCCCGGCGATGACGCGCCCGCGGCGCGTCACTTCATCGTCGGCATGACGAAGTCAGCACCCGCGCGGATGCCGGTGGGCCAGCGCGAGGTGATGGTCTTGAGGCGGGTGTAGAAGCGGATGCCTTCCGGACCATGCATGTGATGGTCGCCAAACAGCGATGACTTCCAGCCGCCGAAGGAGTGGAAGGCCATCGGCACCGGGATCGGCACGTTGATGCCGACCATGCCCACCTGGATCTGGTGCGCGAATTCGCGCGCCGCGTCGCCGTCACGCGTGAAGATGGCGGTGCCGTTGCCATATTCATGCTCGTTGATCATGGTCGCAGCCTGCTCGTAGGTGTCGGCACGGACGACCGAGAGCACGGGGCCGAAGATCTCTTCCTTGTAGATCTTCATGTCGGGCGTTACGTTGTCGAACAGCGTGCCACCGACGAAGTAGCCGTTCTCATAGCCCTGCAGCTTGATGCCGCGGCCATCGACGACGAGCTTCGCACCTTCGGCCACACCGGCGTCGATATAGCCCTTCACCTTTTCCTGGTGCTGCTTGGTGACGAGCGGGCCCATCTCGGCGTCCGGATCGGTGCCGGGCGCAACCTTGAGGGCGCGCACCTTGGGCTCGAGCTTGGCGATGAGCGCATCCGCCGTCTTCTTGCCGATGGGGACAGCCACGGAGATCGCCATGCAGCGCTCGCCGGCGGAGCCATAGGCCGCACCCATCAGCGCATCGACCGCCTGGTCCATGTCGGCGTCGGGCATGATGATCATGTGGTTCTTCGCGCCACCCAGCGCCTGGCAGCGCTTGCCGGTGCGGGCGGCGGTTTCATAGATGTAGCGGGCAATCGGCGTGGAGCCGACGAAGCTCACCGCCTGGATGTCGGGCGAATGCAGGATGGCGTCGACCGCCTCCTTGTCGCCGTGGACGACGTTGAAGACACCATCGGGAAGCCCGGCCTCCTTTAGCCACTTCGCCAGCAGCAGCGCGGCGGACGGATCACGCTCCGAGGGCTTCAGGATGAAGCAGTTGCCGGCGGCAAGGGCCACGGGGAACATCCACATCGGCACCATGGCGGGGAAGTTGAACGGCGTGATGCCTGCAACGACACCCAGCGGCTGGCGCAGCGAATGGCTGTCAACGCGCGTGCCGACGTTCTCGGTCACTTCGCCCTTCAAAAGCTGCGGGGCGGCGGTGGCAAATTCGACGACTTCGGCACCGCGCTGGATCTCGCCCTTTGCGTCCGACAACACCTTGCCGTGCTCGGAGGTGATGACGGCAGCGAGTTCGTCGGTGCGCGTGTCGAGGATGCCCAGAAACTTGTTGAGGATGCGGGCGCGGCGCAGCGGCGGGGTCGCGGCCCAGGCCGGGAAGGCCTTCTTGGCCACCGCGATGGCCTCGTTCACCTCGGCCGTGGACGCGAGCGACACGGAGGCCGTCTGCTCGCCCGTCGCCGGGTTGAAGACGGGTGCGGTGCGGCCCTTGCCTGCCACTTCGTGGCCGCCGATGAAGAAAGGAATGGTCTTTGCCATGGGGAATCCTCCTGAATTGGTGGCCTCCTATGCGCCTTTGAATTCTGCACAGCAATGAGCAGGATTGCGCTTTCGATGTGCATAAATTAAAGTAAATCCATGGACTGGGACCGCATCCGCATCTTCCTCGCCGTCGCCCGCGCCGGGCAAATCTCGGGCGCCGCCAAGGGCTTGGGGCTGAACCACGCCACCGTCGGCCGGCAGCTGACGGCGCTGGAGGAGGAACTGGGAACCCCGCTCGTCGAGCGGCAGACCAATGGCTGCGTGCTGACCCAGGCCGGCGAAGTGCTCATGCGCTCGGCCGAGAAGGTGGAGTCGGAACTCCTGCAGGCCGGCAACCGCCTCTCGGGGGCAACCGAGGCATTGACCGGCACGGTGCGCGTCGGCGCCCCCGACGGGCTGGGCAATTACTTCCTGTCCCGCACGTTGGGCGCGCTGGCGGAGCTTCACCCCGAACTCACCATCCAGCTCGTGCCGCTGCCGCGCACCTTCTCGCTGTCGCGCCGCGAGGCGGATATCGTGGTGACGCTGGACCGCCCGAAGCAGGGCCGCCTCATCGTGCGCAAGCTCACCGACTATTCGCTCAGCGTCTATGCTGCGGCGGACTACCTCGACCGGCATGGGCCCATTCGCACTGTCGACGATCTCGACGGCCATCTCTTCGTCACCCATGTCGAGGATTTCGTCTATTCCCGCGCGCTGGATTATGCGGCGGAACTCGGCAAGCGGATGCGGCGGCACTACGAGTGCGGCAGCGTGGTGGCGCAGATGGAGGCGGTGCGTGCGGGCCACGGCGTCGGCATCCTGCACGATTATGCAGCGCTGCAATATCCGGAGCTGCGGCGGCTGCTGCCCGAGCTGCGCTTCACCCGCACCTACTGGCTGATGTCGCACCCGGACACGCATGACACGCGGCGGGTGGCCGAGGTCTATGCGGCGATCACGCGCGCGGTGGGGGAGGCGAAGGGGCGTTTCGTGCTGGGGTGACTACTGCACCGTGCCCCGTGCATCCACCTTGACCGCGCCCAGAACTTGCGTGCCGCGCACGAAGACCACGCGGTCGAACAGGTTCGTCACCGGGCACACATGGTTCGGCGTGATGCGGACAAAATCACCGACCTTCGGCTTGTCATTCACCTTCGAGATGTCGAGGAAGCCATGCTCTTCCGACATGTTGTAGACGCTTGAACCGGACAGTGCCCGCACTTCGCCGAAGCCTTCGAGGCCGACGAGGTCGCTGGTCAGCGACTTCGAGCCCGCGTCGATCATCGCGCGGTCAGCCGTCGGCACGCTGACGACGGTGGACAGCACGGTCAGCGCGCAGTCGTCCGGCGTGGCGGAGCCCGCGGCGATCTGCATGCGGTCCATGTAGATGTAGGTGCCTGCGCGGTATTCGCTGGCAAGTGAGAGACCGTCGTCCTTCCACATGTCAGGGGTGCCGCCGACAGAGACGGCAGGAATGTCGAGGCCCGATTTCGCAAGTCCTTCGCGCGCCGTGTCGAGGAAGCTCGCCATCTGCGGCCGTGCGCCGTTCTTCGGCAGCGTCATCAGCCCGCCGAACGCGAGGCCCGGCGTGCGGTCGATGGCCTGCGCCAGGGCGATGGCACCTTGAGGGCTCTGCACGCCATTGCGCGCGGCACCGGTGTCGCATTCGACCAGAACGTCGATACTGCGGCCTGCAAGCGCCGCTGCATGCGACAAGCCCTCAAGCACCGACTCATTGTCCGCCACCACCTTGATGGCGGTGCGTTTGGCGAGTTCTGCGAGGCGTTCGAGCTTGTGCTGGCCGACGACATTGAAGGTGAGCAGCATGTCGGTGATGCCGGCATCGGCCATCACCTCGGCCTCGCCCAGCTTCTGGACGGTGATCCCCCTGGCGCCAAGGTCGATCTGCGCCCGGGCCAGTGGCACCAGCTTGTGGGTCTTGATGTGCGGGCGGTTGGCGAAGCCAGCGGCATCGCAGCGCTCCTGCCATTTGCGCAGGTTCCGCTCCACCACGTCGATGTCGATCACCGGAACGGGGGTTTCGAGGTCCTCGAGGCGCTGGCCCGCGGGTTCAAAGTCGAAGTAGCTGAGAATGTCCATGGGCACAGTCTAGCCTGATCAACCCTGCGGCGGGAAGCGGCGCTTGAGGTCGGCGATCTGCTCGTCCGTCAGGTAGCGGGTGGGGCGGCCATGCAGCAGCAGGTAGAGCCGCGCGGTCTCCTCCAGCTCCTCGATGGCATCGACGGCGGCGGAGAGGCTGGTGCCCGCCACCACCGGGCCGTGGTTGGCCAGCAGCACCGCATTGTGGTTGGCGGCAGCCTTGCCCACGGCCTCGCCCAGCGCCTTGTCGCCCGGCGCATAATAGGGGATCAGTGGCAGCTTGCCGACGCGCATCACATAATAGGCGGTGATCGGCGGCAGAACGTCCTCATGGTTGATGCAGTCGAGGCAGGAGACGGCGACGGAATGGGTGGAGTGCAGATGCACGACCGCACCCGCCTTCGCCCGCTCGCGATACATGGCAAGGTGCAGGAAGCTTTCCTTGGTCGGATCGTCGCCATCGACAAGCTTGCCCTGATCATCCAGCTTCGACAGCCGTGCGGGGTCGAGGCGGCCCAATGATGAACCCGTAGGCGTCATCAGCCAGCCGTTGTCCACACGCATCGAGATGTTGCCGGAGGAACCGAAGGTGAGGCGCCGCTCGAACATCGAGCGGCCCATTTCGCAGATAAGCTCCCGCGCTTTCGCCTCGCTCATGCCAGGGCCTCCAGCGCTTCCGCGAAGAAATCAGGCCCGCCGAAATTGCCGGACTTCAGGGCCAGTGCATAGCGCGGACTTCCGTACGAGAGGCAGGTCGGAACACCGGGCGCGATCTGCGGCCCGATCTCGAGCGCCTCAACCTTCAAGGCCGAAACCACGGCACCGGACGTCTCGCCACCTGCGATCACAAAGCGCCGCACGCCCTGCGCGGCAAGCCCGCTCGCCAGTTTCGCAATGGCATGCTCGATCATCTCACCCGCTTTCTCGCGCCCGAAATTGGCCTGCACGGCCGCCACCTTGTCAGGCGCGGCGGAGGCATAGATGAGGGCAGGGCCCTTCTTCAGCTTCTCAATGGCCCAGGCGAGCAGGGCGGCGACTGTCTTCTCCTGATCGTTCGCGAGCGCCTGCGGGTCGATCGCCTGTGCGGCATGCTTGGCCGCGAAACGCTCCACCTGGCCCAGCGTGGCGGCGGAGCAGGAGCCTGACAGCACGATGCCGGGGCCGCCGACCTTTGCCAATGGCGACGCGCCCTCGCGCTTCGGGATGAGCCTTGCCGTGCGGTAGTTCTGCGGCAGGCCGATGGCGACGCCGGAACCACCGGTGATCAGCGGCAGTGCGGAGGAGGCGGCGCCGATATGTTCGAGGTCGCGGTCCTCCAGCGCATCGACGATGGCATGGCCAATGCCTTGTGCCGCGAGTGCTGCATAGGCTTCTGCGATGGCGGGGGCACCCTGTTTCACCGTCTTGTAGGGCACCAGCCCCACCTTGTGCTGCGACTGCCGCCCCAGCACGCGCACGAGGTTCGCATCGCGCATGGGCGTGAGCGGGTGGTTCTTCATCGATGAGTCGGAGAGCAGCTCGCCGCCAACGAAGAGGTGGCCCAGATAGATCGTCCGGCCGTTTTCCGGGAAGGCCGGGCAGGCGATGGTGAAGTCCGATTCCAACTCCTTCAGCAGCGCATCGGCCACCGGGCCGATGTTGCCTTCGTCAGTGGAATCGAAGGTCGAGCAGTACTTGAAGAAGATCTGCCTTGCGCCATTGGCCTTCAGCCAGCGGCAGGCAGCAAGCGACTGCGCCACCGCATCAGCCGCCGGAATGGTACGCGACTTCAGCGCTACCACCACGGCATCAGCCTCAGGTGCTGCACCCTTGGGAATGCCAATGGTCTGCACCGTGTGCATGCCACGCCGCGTGAGCGTGTTGGCGAGGTCGGTGGCGCCCGTGAAATCGTCGGCGATGCAGCCGAGGATCATGGCGCTCAGGCCGTCCGGATGCGGACGACGCCGTAGGGCCCGAGTTCGACGCTGGAAAGCTTCTTCACCGTCTCGCCCTTGCCCGACAGGAAGTCGGGGTCGGTGGCGAGCTTCTGGAAGTTGCCATCCGTCAGGCGATGGATTTCAGCGGCACCCTTGAGGCCCGAGAGCTTCACCTTCTGCGCCTCAGGCGTGAGGTTGGCGAGCCACAGCTCCGTGCCATCGGGTGACTTGTGCGCCAGTGCGGCGACGGTTGACGGCGCACTCGACACGGCATCGAGGCGGCGGTTGCCGCTTGCAGCGCTGAGCCCCGCCAGCACGTGATAGGTGGGATAGACCTCCGCCTTGGCGCCATCGAACCACGGCTGGGCATGGTCCGCCTTGCGGTAGATGGCGCCCTGCGGCCCCGTCACCGCGCCCAGCGACACGGCATCGAGCCCGCCCTTGGCGAAGGCAGAGAGCAGCCCGACATTCCAGGCGGCGGCGAACAATCCGCGCTGGCGCGGGTCCATGTCGGCGAGGCAGACGCGGGAGTTGTTGGGGTTGGCAGAGACCACGGCGCCATACGGGTTGTCGCGGCAGGGAATGGAGGAAGGTCCCAGCAGATAGGGCGTATCCTTGCCGATCATGTTGCGGGTGGAGGCGATGATGGAGGGAAGCGACTCCAGCGTCTCCATCACCGAGATGTCGTCGGCCGCGTGCACGATCGGGCACACCGTGTGGGTGATGAAGTCGAACACGCCCTTGGGTGTGGGCTTGCGGTTGAGTTCCGTGAAGAACGACAGCATGCCGCCGCCCAGCGTGACACCGGGGAATTCCTTGCGCACCGCGGCTGCCATTTCTTCGTAAGTGGGTCCCCACGGGCGCGGCGTGTTGGGCTGGAACGACTTGAGGTCGTGCATCTGCGTGACAACGATGGCATCGGGCTTGTAGTCCGCCGCGCGGATTTCCTTCGCGATGGCGGCAACCTCTTCCGCCGCTGGCTTCTTGGCCGACAGCACGATCTCGAGGAAGGAGAGGGCACCGGTGCGTTCGCGCAGTTCACGGAAGGCAGCGGCGGCCTCGCGCTGGCCGCTGTTGCGGCCATCGATCTGGCAGACGAGGTGGTTGGGCTCCATCGCCGCGATGAGGTCAATCTTGGCCAGCGCGTGCTTGGCCTCTGACATGGGCACGCCGATGCCGATGGCCGGGATCATGCCCTTGACGGCGCCGACGTCCACGGTGATGCCGGAGCCGACCTTGGCAGCCTTCTTCGCCGCAGGCTTGCCCTCGATCGTCACGGTGATCGACTGGGTGAAGGGCTCACCCTTCTTCAGCGTGTAGGGCCAGGGGTCCAGCAACGAACACACATAGGTCTTGTAGGAGGCGTCCATCCAGTTGCGGTGGTCCTCCATCTCGAACTTGTTGCCTTCCATCAGCACGGTCGCGGTCACGCCCGGCACCACCTGGTGCTTCAGCGAGCGGATCTCGAACACCGGCTGGCCGGGGCTGATGATCTTGGGGAAGCGGCCCTTCTTCTTCTTGCCGTCAGTATGGACGATCTCCACGGGCTCACCGACGACACCATTGAGCGGATGCAGGATGGTGAAACCGGTGCGGTTTGTGAGAAAGTCGGTCGACGGCGTTCCGGTGACGGTGAAGTTCAGCGTGCCCTTGGCACTCGCCTCGATCTTCGCCACGTAATGCAGGCCCTGGGTCCTGTCCTTGGTGGTGGCGGAATAGCTGATGGAGAAGCCATCCTTGCCCTGTCTGATCTTGAGGTTCTCGATGGCCGGTGCATAGGTGCCCCAGTCCTTGTCGCGCACCAGATAGGCGATGCCGCGCAGTACTTCCGAGCCCCGATAGCGGATGTAGCGCAGCGCGCCATTGTCGAACATCGCGGTGATCGGCCCGGCTGTGAGGGTGCGGCGCTTGCCTTCGGCGACGTCCGTGCCGGTCAGCTTCACTGCGCGGGTAAGGGTGCTTTTCGCCATGGGAATCCTCAAATGACCTGTTCGCTCTGGGGATCGATGATGACCGCACGTGTCATGTCGATGTCAATCTCCGTCCGCTCGCCGGGGCGGGAAACATCATGAGCGGCGAGTTCCGCGATGATCGAGGCGCCACCGAGCGGCATGGTGGCCTGAACGCGCGAGCCCGTCGGTTGCACGAGTTCGATGGTGACGGGCACGCGGGCATGACCCTTGGCCAGCGACTGCCCCGCCATGGCGATATATTGCGGGCGAAGCCCCAGCACCACGGCCTGGCCGGCTTTCAGTCCGTTGCGGCCTGGCATGTCAAGCCGTGTGCCGTCGTTGAGCGCAACACCCGTCTCGGTCGTCGTCGCGGGGATGAAGTTCATCTTGGGGCTGCCGAGGAAGCCCGCCACGAAGCGCGTCTTCGGGCGCTCGAACAGGTCCAGGGGCGAACCCTGCTGCTCGATCAGACCGTCGCGCAGCAGCACGATCCGGTCGGCGAGCGTCATGGCCTCGATCTGGTCATGCGTCACATAGACCATGGTGCGGCCGAGCTCCTGGTGCAGGCGCTTGATCTCGACGCGCATGTCGTCGCGCAGCTGCGCATCGAGGTTCGAGAGCGGCTCGTCGAAGAGATAGAGGATCGCGTCGCGCACGATGGCCCGTCCGATGGCCACGCGCTGGCGCTGGCCGCCCGAAAGCTCGCGCGGGAAGCGCGTCAGCAGGTGGCCGATGCCCAGCATCTCGGCCGCGCGCGACACGCGCTTCTCCACCTCTGCCTCCGGCACCTTGCGTGAGCGGAGCCCGAAGGCCACGTTGTCCTTCACGTTGAGATAGGGGTAGAGCGCGTAGTTCTGGAACACCATGGCGATGTTGCGGTCGCGCGGGCGAGCCCATGTCACGTCCTCGCCGCCGATCTCGATGGTGCCCGAGCTTGCCTCCTCCAGGCCTGCGATGGTCCGCAGTAGCGTGGACTTGCCGCAGCCCGAGGGGCCGACCAGCACGGTGAACTCGCCCGATGGCACCTCGAGGTCGATGCCCTTCACGGCATGGAAGGCGCCGTAATGCTTGTGAAGACCGGTGATCTTGAGGTCAGACATCGTTAGCCCTTGACTGCGCCCATGGAGATGCCGCGCACCAGGTAGCGCTGCATCACCGCGACGGTGAAGAAGACGGGAATGGTGCCCAGCACCGACATGGCGGCGATCTTGGCCCAGAAATTGGACTGCCCGCCGAAGTAATGCGTCACCTGCACGGTGTAGGTGGTCACCTCCGTGCGCGTCAGCACCAGCGCGAAGAGGAAGTCGTTCCACGCGAACACGAAGGTGAAGACGGCGGTGGCGAAGAGGCCGGAGCGCGCCATCGGCAGCACCACCTTCCACAGCACTTGCCCGCGCGTGCAGCCATCGACGAGGGCAGACTCTTCGAGTTCAAGCGGAATGTCCTCGATGTAGCCGCGCATCATCCAGATGACATAGGGCAGCGAGAAGGCGGTGTAGAGCACGATGAGACCCACATAGGTGTCAACCCAGCCCAGCCACACATAAACGAGGAAAAGCGGGAACACGATGGCGACGGGCGGCATCATGCGCTGCGAGATGATCCACACCGCGAGGTTCTCGCCACCCGTCTTGAAGCGCACGAGGCTGTAGGCGGCGATGGTGCCGAGGATCATGGCGAAGAAGGTGGAGACGGACGCGAGAATGAGGCTGTTGCCCACGGTGGCGGCGTCACCGTCCTTGAACAGCACCTTGTAGTTCGCCAGCTGGAGCGATTTCGGATACCACACCGGCGGAAAGGCGAAGATCTCGTCCGGCGTCTTGAACGAGATGATGAACAGCCAGTAGACCGGGAACACGAAGATGATCGTGATGATCACCGCCAGCGCATAGCGGAAGGCGAGCCGGTTGCCGGGGCGGCGGTGGAAGGGCAGGGCGGCGCTCATTTCGCTGATCTCTTCACTTGGCAAGTCCCATTCTGCGGATGGCCCATGTGACGACCACGGTGAGGATGGCGATGACGAGGAAGGCGATGGCCGCCGTGTAGCTCGTCTCGAACTGCTTGAAGCCCATGGTGTAGGTGTAGATGGAGATCGTCTCCGTCATGGTGCCGGGTCCGCCCATGGTGAGCGCCCAGATGATGTCGAAGATGCGGAACAGGTCGAGGCCCCTGATTAATATGGCAATCGCCATCACCGGCCAGATCGCCGGCAACACGATGTAGCGGAAGGTGCGGATGAAGGATGCGCCGTCGATCTCGGCGGCTTCCGTCTGCGACTTGTCGACGTTGGACAGCGCCGCCAGAAGGATCAGGAACATGAAGGGCGTCCACTGCCAGATCTCGCAGAAGATGATGGCCGGGTAGACGAGGAAGGGGTTGATCGTCCACAGCAGGTTCACCCGGTGGCCGGCGAACCAACCGAGGATCTGGTTGATCGGCCCATACTGGTTGTCGAGCAGCAGCCGCCATGTGGCGCCCGCCACGATGGGCGAGATGATGGTGGGCAGCACGAGGAGCGACACGAAGATCTGCCGCCACGGCATCTTTTCGAGAAAGAGATACGCCATGGCGAGGCCGAACAGCAGCTCCAGCGGCAGCGCGATGGCGGTGATGACAAGGGTGTGCAGCAGCGACTGCCAGAGGCGGAGATCCTTGAACAGCTGCTTGTAATTGTAGAGACCGGCGAAGGAGGTGTCGGTATCCATCATGTCGATGCGCATGAACGACACGATGAGCGAATAGATCAGCGGAAACAGGCCAACCGCCAGCAGCAGGAAGATCGCAGGCGCGATGATCCAGTACCTGAAGTTCCGGTCCGGCTGGCGATGGGCGGCAATGGTGGGCATGTGACTCAAGGGGGCATGGAGGAAGAGATGTCCCTCCCCATAAGGGGGAGGGACTTGAGCGCTTGCTTACATCTTCGGATAGGCGCCGGACTTTGACGCCCAGGCACCATAGACCGCCTTCTGCTTGTCGACGCCGATCTTGTCGGTGATGGCGTCCCACTCGGCGGCGGCCGCGTCGGCAATCGCCTTGGGGTCGTCGCCGGCCCACAGCTTGGAGATCATCTGGCGCAAGGTCTCCTCGTACTTGTCGGTCTGGAGCACCGAGAGGTCGAGAAGGCCGTTCGTTGCACCCGCCTGCAGGGCCGCGAGATAGTCCTTCGCATCCGGCCACTTGGCAAGATACTCGGCCGAGGTGAAGTGCGAGTCGCGGAACGGGTCACGCAGCGCGTAGGGAAGCTGCACGCGTTGCAGCGAAGTCGACTCGCTGTTCAGCCACTGGATGAACAGATAGGCCGCATCCTTGTTCTTCGACGTCGATGCGACGGAGAGGCAGAAGCCAGCGGCCAGTTCCGGGTGTCCGCCCGGCGGCATGGCGTAACCCACCTTGCCGGCGATCGTGGACTTCGGGACCCAGCTCAGCACTTCCTGGTCGGTGCCGTATCCGGCGGCCCAGCGGCCATAGGGCGGCCACGAGATGGTCATCGCGGTCTGTCCCTGCAGGAAGGCGGCGAGGTTCTCGACGAAGCCCCACTGCTCCACGCCTGGCGGCATCCACGCGTTCTCTGCGCGCATGTCGGTCAAAACCTTCACGCCGACGTCCGAGTTGATCGTCGCCTTCATCGAGTCGGCGTCGAAGAACTTGCCGCCTTCGTTGCGGAAGCGCTCCTGGAACATGAACATGGTGTAGGGCGGCTGGCGGAAGAAGCCGGCGCCATAGGTGCCCTTGTCCTTCAGGAGTTCGGTCAGCACCGGGCCTGTGGCGTCGAATTCGGCCCAGGTGGTGGGCACGGCCAGGTCCTTGCCGGTCTTTTCCTTGAAGGCGGCCTGCACTGCCGGGTCCGTGAAGATATCCTTGCGGAAATACATCACGAAGACGTCGCCGTCGTCCGGGAAGCCATAGATCTTGCCGTTCACCATCATCTGGTTGTCACGGTAGGTAGCGGCGATCTTCTGCAGTTCCTCGCGGTAACCGTACTTGTCCACGAACGGGTCGAGGTCTTCGAGTGCACCGGCATTCACAAGGTCGGGCATCCACGACGGGATGACGTTGAGCGCGTCATAGGCGCCGGCACCCGACTTGTAGTCCTGCATGATCTTGGTGAACATTTCGGCGGTGGAAACTTCCACGACCTTCACGTCAATGCCGGTCAGTTCCTTCCACTTCGGGCCGGAGAAGTTCAGCGGGTCGAGGGCCTGCAGGCCCGCTTCCCAGACGATGGAGATCGTCTGGCCGCTGTATTGCTTGGCGGCGTCGACGGCGGTCTGCGCCGCGTCTGCCGCTGCGGCCTGGCGAGCAGCAAGGCTCGTCGAGCCAGCAAGTCCGGCTGCGACGCCGATCTTGCCTACGTCACGTCTTGTAACCATTTGTCTTCCTCCTATTGTTGAACGGCGGCGGTGAGCAGCCATTCGTTTCCCCGCTTTCCGGGGAATTCCTGTTCAGCCGAAGCGCCTGCCAAAGGCAGCGAGCTTGGCCTTGAATCCTTGCTGTTCCAGAACGTCCCGGTTGACCACGCCGCGCGGCTGCTGGCCCTTCATCACGTCGAGCACGGCCTTGATGTCGGCGGCACCATTCCCTGCAAAGCACTGGTCGGTCCAGCACAGGGCGTGGGGTGCTGCGATGATGTTGTCGAGCTTGAGCAGCGGGTCGTCGGGGTCGGTCGGCTCCTGCTCGAACACGTCGAGGCCCGCACCGGCGATCCTGTTTTCCTGCAGTACCTTCGTCAGCGCCTTCTGGTCGACGATGGGCCCGCGTGCGGTGTTGATGAAGTAAGCCGTGGGCTTCATCAGTGCAAGGCGCTCGGCATTGACGATGTGGTGCGTCTCGGGTGTCAGCGGGCAGTTGACGCAAAGAATGTCGGAGCTCCGGAACAGCTCCTCCAGCGACACGAGCTCGATGCCGAGCTCGGCGGCAATCTTTTTGTCCGCGAAGGGATCATGCGCAATGAAGTTCATGTCGAAGGGCTTCGCCAGCCGGAACATTTCAGCACCGATGTTGCCAACGCCCAGCGAGCCTAGCGTCTTGCCGACGAGGCCAACGCCCATGTGTGCGCCGCGTGCGGCGAAGCCGGGGGCGCCCTGCCGGGCGAGCTTGTCCTTCACCATCAGCTTGCCGGTGAGGGCGAGGATAAAGGTGATGATGGACACAGCCACCGGGCGCCTCACGCCATCGGGCGTGATGGCGAGCGCAATGTCATTCGCCGTGCAGGCGGCAACGTCCACCGTGTCATAGCCAACCCCGAAGCGGGCCACGACGGCGAGGCGGCCGGACGTCGGCACGCTCGTCGCATCGAAGCGGTGTGCGAGCAGGATGAGTGCGTCGAATTCCTCGAGCTGGTCACCGCGAATGGGTGACGCATTGTCGAGGTACACCATCTCGACGTTCTTCGCTTCAGCGAGCGGCGTGAGGTCAAAGTCGGGGAAGGTGGGCGATCCGTCCGCCTTCCTGAAGTCTTCGGAGAGGGCGACGCGGAACGGGCCCATCACTTCGCCCCTTCGCGGATTTCCTTGGCGGCGGCAGCAAGCCCGTCGCGCAGCACCCAGATGTCGCCCGAGTAGCAGATGAAGTCGAAACCGTCCTTGTAGAATGCGATACCGGCGTCTGCGCTCGGCACCAGGCGACCAAGGAACTTGCCGTGCTTCTTTGCGGCCCTGATGGTGCGGTCGATGGCGGCGGTGAACTTCGGGTGGTTGAACTCGCCCGGAATGCCGAGTGACACGGAGAGGTCGAAGTGCCCGACCCACAAGCCGTCCACACCCTTGACGGCTGCGATCTCGTCGACGTTCTCGGCTCCCTCTGCCGTCTCGATAAGGCAGATCACGGAGGTGCGGTCATTGGCGGCGTTCAGCGCGTCGGCCACCGGGGCTGCGCGGTAATTGTCATGCGCCATCTGCAGGCCCACGCCGCGCTTGCCGGCCGGGAAATATTTCACCGAGTCGACCATTGCCTGCGCCTGCGCGGCGCTCGAGATCATTGGCGCGATGAGGCCTTCCGCCCCCATGTCGCAGGCCCGCGCCAGCATGTCGTTCTCCTGGGCGGGCACGCGCACGATCAAGGGCACCTGTGCTGCCTCGAAATAGCGAACAGCACTCTTCAGCGTCTCGAAGGAGAAGCCCGAATGCTCCATGTCGAAGAAGGCGAAGTCCAGGCCCGCCGCCTTGAGGATGTGGCCGATGCCCGGCGTGGCGAATTCGACAATGAAATTGCCGATCTTCGGCCCCGGCGCATGCGCGAGTTCCTTCAGCCCCATCGGGCACTCCTCCCATGAACGCCCGGTTGGCTCCAGGTCGCACTGTTTGACTTATCATACCAGTAGCATGTAAGCAGAGCCGAAGGCTATCCGAGGTTTTTGCATGACGTCAATCGCTCTCTTCGGGGCTGGTGGCAAAATGGGCCATCGCCTCTCGCGCAATCTCAAGGAGTCGCGGTTTACCTTGCGGCATGTCGAGGTGAGCGAGCAGGGCCGGGCGCGCCTCGCGCAGGATTTCGGCGTGCAGTGCGTCTCGGCGGAAACCGCGCTGGCCGATGCCGAGGTGGCGATCCTCGCCGTGCCGGACACCCATATCGGCAAGGTAGCGCAGTCCATCAACCACCTGCTGAAGCCCGGCACCATGGTGGTGGTGCTGGATGCCGCGGCCCCTTTCGCGGGCCATCTGCCGGACCGGCCGGACCTCACCTATTTCGTCACCCATCCCTGCCATCCGCCGATCTTCAACGACGAGACGGCGATGGAGGCCAAGCTCGACCGTTTCGGCGGCATCGCCGCCAGGCAGCACATCGTCTCCGCCCTGATGCAGGGCCCGGAGGAGCATTATGCGCTGGGCGAAGAGGTCGCCCGCACCATCTGGGCCCCCGTCATGCGCTCGCACCGGGTGACGGTGGAGCAGATGGCTCTGCTGGAGCCGGGCCTCTCCGAAACCGTCGTCGCCTCGCTGCTGGACGTGATGCGCGAGGCCATGGACGAGGTGGTGGCCCGTGGCGTTCCGGCGGAAGCCGCGCGGGACTTCCTGCTCGGCCACATGAACATTCTGGGCGCGGTCATCTTCAAGGAACAGCCGGGCGTGTTCTCGGATGCCTGCAACAAGGCCATCCAGTTCGGCAAGCCCATGCTGATGCGCGACGACTGGAAGCGCGTTTTCGAGCCGGAAGAAATCGCCGCCTCGATCAAGCGGATTACCTGATCACATAGCCCCATCCCGCAGGAAACCCTTGCGCTTTCCGCCCCATTGGTGCTGAAAGCCGCGAGGAGTTTCACATGCTTGAATTCGTGCAGTCGTTGCTGACGGGAGAAGCCCTTTGGGCGCTGGGGCAGGTCATCATGATCGACCTCGTGCTGGCAGGCGACAACGCCGTCGTTATCGGGCTCGCCGCCTCAGGGCTGCCGCGCGAACAGCGCAACAAGGCGATCCTCGTCGGCATCATTGCCGCCACCGTGCTGCGCATCCTGTTCGCCAGCATCGCTACCCAGCTACTCGGCGTTCTCGGCCTCATCCTCATTGGTGGCTTCCTGCTGCTGTGGGTGTGCTGGAAGATGTGGCGCGAACTGCGTGAAAGCCACGCCGAGCAAGAGGGCATCGAAGCTGTGACCGGCGAGGATCTCGACGCCGACGGCTCGGTGGGCGCACCCGCAAGTGGCAAAACCTTCGCGCAGGCGGCCTGGCAGATCATCGTGGCGGACGTCTCGATGTCGCTCGACAATGTTCTGGCTGTCGCCGGTGCCGCGCGCGAGCACCCGGGCGTGCTGGTCATCGGCCTCGCCCTGTCGATCGCATTGATGGGCCTTGCCGCCTCCTTCATCGCGCGGCTGCTTCAGAAGTACAGGTGGATCGCCTATGTCGGCCTTGCCATCATCTTCTACGTCGCCCTCGACATGATCTGGCGCGGCGTCCTCGAACTCTATCCGGTGGTGACCTGACATGCTGAACTTCGATGGCAACCGCTTCCTCCGCATCGAGTCCGGCGCTCTTGCGGTGGCAGCACCCATCCACGCCGCCATCGGCCAAGCGCTGTTGAAGGGCGCGAAGAACATCTTCTTCCTCGGCACCGGCGGTGCCGCCATCCTCATGCAGCCTGCGGCCCTGCTGCTGCAGCGCCGCTCGGGCTTTCCCGCCTTCATGGAAATCGCCGCCGAACTGGTGATCACCGGGCACCATGCGCTGGGCAAGGACTCGATTATCGTCATCCCCTCGCTGTCGGGCACAACGAAGGAATCCGTCGCCACCCTCGACTACTGCAAGGCGAAGGGCGCCACCATCATCGCGCTGGTTGGCCACAAGGAGACGCCGCTCGGCCAGAAGGCCGACCATGTGTTCGTAAACTTCGCCGAGGACGACACGTCATCCGAGTCCTTCTACCTGCAGTCGCTGCTCATCGCGCTCTCCATCATGGCGCATCGCGGCGAGTTCGCGGATTACCGGAAGACGGTCGCCGAGCTCACCATGCTGCCGCAGCAACTGCTCGCCGCCAAGCAGGCCTTCGAGCCTGAGGCCGTGCATCTGGCCGAGGCCTTCCGCAACGAGCCCTATCACATCATCACGGCTGCGGGTGGCAGCTGGGCCGAGGCCTGGTACTACGGCATGTGCATTCTGGAAGAGATGCAGTGGATCAGGACAAGGCCGATCCACGCCGCTGACTTCTTCCACGGCACGCTGGAGCTGGTCGAGAAGGGCGTGAGCGTCGTGATCTTCAAGGGTGAGGATGCCTACCGCCCGCTCACCGACCGGGTGGAGGCTTTCGCCCGTCAGTACACGGACAAGGTCACGGTGCTCGATACGGCCATCTTCGCAATGCCCGGCATCTCGCCGGAAACGCGCGCGTTGATCTCTCCCGTCATCCTTGCCACCATCCTGGAGCGCCTCTCGGCCCACCTCGAGGTGAAACGCAACCATCCGCTGACCACGCGCCGCTACTACAAGAAAGTATCCTATTGAGGGACCCGGCATGACCATCTCCTTCCACGATCTTTCGAAGATGACGCGCACCGCGCGTGACCAGCTGCTGAAGCGCAGCGAGGCCGACCTCGCCGACTTCGAGGAAAAGGCCAGGCCCATCGTCTTCGCCGTGAAGAACGAGGGCGACGAGGCGGTGGCCCGCTTTGCCCGCCAGTTCGACAAGGCCCCAGTCGAGGCCAATACGCTGGCCGCGACGGAGGCCGATTTCGCCCGCGCCGAGAAGACGCTGGACCCCAAGGTGAAGGACGCGCTGGAGTATATGGCCGTCAACATCCGACGCTTCCATGAGGACCAGAAGCCGGAGGAAATGTGGTTCCACGAAATCCGCCCCGGTGTCTTCGCAGGCGACCGCACCAACGCGATCCACTCGGTGGCCTGCTACATTCCGCGCGGCAAGGGGTCGTTTCCGTCCTCGGTGCTCATGCAGTCGATCCCGGCCAAGGTGGCGGGTGTGAAGGAAATCTGCATCATTACGCCGCCAGGCCCCGATGGAAGCCTCGATGATGCAACCCTCGTCGCGGCCCGCATGGCCGGTGTCTCGAAGGTGTTCAAGGCCGGTGGCGCGCAAGGCATTGCGGCCGTCGCCTATGGCACGCAGACCATTCCGAAATGCGCAAAGGTCGTCGGTCCCGGCAGCCCCTGGGTGGGTGCTGCCAAGCGCCTCTGCTCGCACCTGCTCGACGTCGGCACGCCTGCCGGCCCCAGCGAACTGATCGTGCTGGCGGATGACACGGCGGATGGTCGCCTCGCGGCGCTCGACCTCATCATCGAGTCCGAGCACGGGCCGGACTCCTCAGCCTTTCTCGTCACGTGGAGCCGCAAGGTCGCCGAGGATGCCTTGCAGGCGATCCCCGAGTTCTGGAAGCAGATGGGCGAACAGCGCGTAGCCTACTCCTCCACCGTGCTCGGCGGCCCCATGGGCGGCATCGTACTTGCGCGCGATGAGGAGGAAGCCATCGCCTTCTGCAACGACTATGCGCCGGAGCACCTGGGCGTGCATTCGGACGAGCCGTTCCAGTATCTGGGCCGGTTGGAGAACGCAGGCGAAATCCTGCTCGGCCGACACACCCCGCCGACGCTCGGCAACTTCACCATCGGCGTAAACCACGTGCTGCCGACGAGCGGCTGGGCCAAGACCGGCTCGCCCTTGACTGTCCATGACTTCATGAAGCGCACCTCGGTGGCCTATGTCACCGGCAAGGCTTACCCTGAACAGGCCAAGCATGCCGAGGTGATCGCGCGCTACGAGGGCTTCGACGGCCATGCCAATGCCGTGTCCGAAACGCGTGCCAGACTGTTGAGGACCAATCGATGAGCCTTCGCACCGGCGGACAGATCCTCGTCGACCAGCTGAAGATCCACGGCACCAGCCATGTCTTCTGCGTGCCCGGTGAAAGCTACCTCGCGGTGCTCGACGCGCTGCATGACGTGGACATCAAGACCATCGTCTGCCGCCAGGAGGGTGGTGCCGCCTACATGGCGGAAGCCGCGGGCAAGATCACGGGCCAACCCGGCATCGTCATGGTCACGCGTGGCCCCGGCGCCACCAATGCCTCCTGCGGCATTCATGTCGCCTCGCAGGATTCGACCCCGCTCATCATGTTCGTGGGCCAGGTGGCGCGCGACATGAAGGAGCGCGAGGCCTTCCAGGAACTCGACTACAAGGCCGTCTTCGGCACCATGGCCAAGTGGGTGGTCGAAATCGACCGCGCCGAGCGCATTCCCGAAATCGTCAGCCGCGCCTTCCATGTCGCAACGCAAGGGCGCCCCGGTCCGGTGGTGATTGCCCTGCCGGAGGACATGCTTACCGACGAGGTGGAGGTCGCAGACTCGCTGGCCTGCGCACCCGTGGTGATGAAGCCCGGTGCAGCAGACATGGAGGCCCTCCAGCGCCGCCTGCTCGAAGCCGAGCGCCCCATCGTGCTGGCGGGCGGCTCCGGCTGGAGCGAGCAGGGCGTGAAGGATCTTCAGCGCTTCGCCGAGACCTTTGATCTTCCCGTCGCCGTCACCTTTCGCCGCCAGATGCTGTTCCCGGCGGACCATCCGAATTTCGCGGGCGATCTCGGCATCGGCCCCAACCCGAAGCTGCTGGAGCGCGTCAAGAACGCCGACCTCGTGCTGCTGGTCGGTGGCAGGCTTTCCGAAATGCCGTCGCAGAGCTACACGCTGTTCGACATTCCGGGCGACGGCTCGAAGCTCGTCCATGTTCATCCGGGTGCGGAGGAACTGAACAAGGTCTATCGCGCTGGCCTCGGCATTCTCGCCATGCCGCATGCCTTCGCGGCAGCGGCGGCAGAGCTGCCGAAGCCCGATGCCGTGAAATGGGCCGGCAGCCCCAAGGCGGCGCATGCCGAATATCTCGCGTGGAGCGACACCGCGAAGGTGAAGACAGCGGGCGAGCTTCAGATGGCGCAAGTCATGGCGCACCTGAAGCAGGTGATGCCGGCCGACACGGTCTACTGCAACGGTGCGGGCAACTATGCCACTTGGGTGCACCGCTTCTGGCCCTTCCGGGCCTTTGCCTCGCAGCTTGCCCCCACATCCGGAACCATGGGCTATGGCGTGCCCGCTGCAGTCGCCGCCAAGGCGCTGCAGCCTGAGCGTGAGGTCATGGCCTTCGCGGGCGACGGCTGCTTCATGATGAACGGCCAGGAATTCGCGACCATGATGCAATATGACCTGCCGGTCATCGTGGTGGTTGTCGACAATGGCATGTACGGCACCATCCGCATGCACCAGGAGCGCGAGTATCCCGGCCGCATCTCGGCCACGGCGCTGAAGAACCCGGACTTTGCCGCACTGGCCCGGTCCTATGGCGGCCATGGCGAAACGGTGCGGAATACTGCCGAATTCGGCCCCGCGCTGGCGCGCGCCCGGGCCAGCGGCAAGGCCTCGATCATCCATTGCCTGATCGACCCGGAGGCCATCACCCCGGCCAGAAGCCTCACCGACATCCGCAACGCCGCGCTGAAGAAATAGCAAAACTTGACGGCGGGGCCTCCCCGGGGCTCAAATGGGACCATGACCACCGCTTCGCGAGCCGAGAACGTACCTTTCGCCGCCCACGCTACCTGCGCTGCCGCCGGTGTGCGCGATGGCCTGCGGGCGGCCCAGTACTATATCCGTGACCTCGCCAATGCCGACCGTTTCGGCAAGGGGGAGCCCGGCCGCGTGCCCTTCCTCTCCCGCGTGGTGGCGCGCGGTGCCCGCATGGTGGACGGGCTGATGAGCTGCGGGGCCGATCTCTCGATCTCGCTGTTCCTGCCCTCATGGCGCAAGCTGCCGTCGCCCTTCACGCCCGGCCTCATGCATGCGGTGGCGGGCGACATCCGCAACGACAGCCTCACCCACAACCCCACCTTCAATGCCTATTTCTACCGCGCTGCGATCCACATCGCCGGGCGCTATTCCTCGCCCCCCTGGCTCATTCTCGAGCACCGGGTGGATGCCGCCCGCAGGAGTCTCGCCCCGCGCAGTGATGACAGCGTGCCGGAAAGCCTCACCATGGCGCGCATCTTGATCGCGCTGGTCGAGCAGGGCCCCGTCGCCCGCATCGGCGCGGTGTCGGACAAGAACCGCTTCTTCGCACGGGTCGAGCCCAACGTGGCGGTGTTCTCGATTGCCTGCGTTGCGCTGCTCTTCGCCGAGGATGGCAAGCCCACCGAGGCCATCAACGAGAATGAGTTCTTCACCGTCACCGGTGCGCTCATTGGCCCGCGTCTTCCTGATATCGCCCGCTTCATCGAGCAGCGAGACGAAGCGGGGCTCGCCCGCGAACTGGCCGACATCAAGTCGATGTACTGACGGGGGCTGCGCCGCCGATGAAAAGGGCACGGCGCGGCGGCTTCCTCCTCGGCATCACCATTGCCGCACTGCTCACCCTGCTGCGCTGGCTCGACCCGACCCCGCTGCAGGAACTCCGCGCCGCCTCCCTCGACATCTACCAGCGGCTGAAGCCGCGCGCCGCTGTCGAAACGCCTGTCACCGTCGTCGCCATCGACGAAGCCTCGCTCAAGGCCGAAGGCCAGTGGCCGTGGCCGCGCGCCAGATTGGCTGAACTGACGAACCGGCTGTTTGCCGCGGGCGCTGCTTCCGTTGGATTCGACATTCTCTTCGCCGAACCGGACCGCCTGTCGCCCGCCGCTATCAGCCACGCCCTCGGCATCAGCGATCCGGCTCTTCTCGCCACCCTGCATGACGGCGATGCGGATTTCGCCACGGCGATTGCGGGCAAGCCCGTGGCGCTGGCCTTCACTGACACGCCGGGCCAGGGCGCACTTCCGCAGGTCATGGCAGGCTTCGCAGTCTCTGGCGAGGAGGTGGCGAGCGGCGTCACCCGACTGGGCGCCGCCATCCTGCCGTTGCCAGAGCTTACCGTCGCTGCATCCGGTCTCGGCCACATTACCTTGAGTGGCCAGCAGGCCGGCACCACGGTGCGCGAGGTGCCGCTGCTCCTGTCGGACGGTGGCAACCTCTATCCTGCCTTCCTGCTCGAGGCCCTGCGGCTGGGGGCTGTTGCCTCGACCTATGTGATTCAGGGCGATCCTCTCTTTGCAGGCCAGATGCAGTCGCTCCGCGTCGCCGACTTCACCGTGCCCACCGACGAGAAGGGCCAACTGCGCTTTTACGCAGCGCCACAGGCCTCGACCCCCACCCTTTCCGCCGCTGATGTTCTTGATGGCAAGGCTGACCTGTCCAGGGTCCAAGGTTCAATTGTCCTCGTCGGCGTGTCCGCTGCCGGCCTGCAGGATATCCGCGTGACGCCGCTGGGCGAGGCGGTGCCGGGTGTCACCATCCATGCCCAGATCATCAGCCAGATCATGACCGGCCAGTTCCTCAACCGCCCCGCCTGGGTCGACGGTGCGGAAGTGCTCGCCATCGCGGCTTTGTCGTTGTTGCTGGTGACTGTGGCGACATTCATCGGCCCCCTCGCAGGCCTCGTCGCGGCGGGAGTCATGATGGCGGTGATCGCCGGGCTGTGCTGGTATCTCTTCACGGTGCAAGGCCTGCTCATCGATCCGGTCTCGCCCATCGGCGGCGCGCTGCTCACCGTCTTCGCCACCACCGCCTTCTGGTACATCGTCATCGAACGCGAGCGGCGCTACATCCGGCAGGCCTTCGGGCGCTATGTCTCGCCGGCACTTCTGGCCCGCATCGAGCAGAGCCCGGAGGCGCTGAAGCTGGGTGGCGTCAACCGCGAGATCACCGTGCTGTTCATGGACGTGCGCGGCTTCACCAGCCTCAGCGAAGCGCTCTCCCCGCAGGACACGATCCGCTTCCTCAACACCGTGCATGGCGCGCTCAGCGTGCCGGTGGTGGAACTGGACGGCACACTGGATAAATACATCGGTGACAGCCTCATGGCCTTCTGGAACGCGCCGCTTGACGTGGGCGACCATGCCGCCAAGGCCGCAGAGGCTGCGTTGCGCATGCGCGAGGCCTTGCGAAAGCTGAACGAGGCAGGAGCCTTCGCATTGCCCGAAGGCCAGCAGGTGCGGATCGGCATCGGCATCCACACCGGGATTGCCTGCGTCGGCAATGTGGGCACCCAGAGCCGCCTCAACTATTCCGCCGTGGGCGATACAGTGAACACGGCCGCCCGCATCGAGGCCACCTGCAAGGACTTGGCCACCGACATCCTGGTTTCGGGCGCCACGGCGCGGCTTCTCCCGCAGTTCCGCACCAGGCGGGCAGGCGAGGTGCGCCTGCGCGGCAAGAGCCATGCGGACGAAGTGTTCTTTCTCGACGACCGCGTTGAAAACGATCTTTCTTGAACGACGGCTGCGCCTGTGCGTAGATGTACTTATCTGAATGCGAAGGGGTGTGACGGCATGGCGACTCCTCGGAAACTGCTTCTCGGCCTGCTGGTTGCGGCGGCGTTGGGTACGCCGGCGCTGGCCGCCGAAAAGGTCGGCGAAGCCGTCAGCATCACAGTGCAGGTCACCGGGCAAGCCGGTCCCATCGCCAAGGGCGGCGACATCCACCGCGATGAGCGCATTCGTACCAATGCTGTCGGCGTCGGCGCCTTCCTGTTCGAGGATGGCACCAAGCTGGCGGTCGGTCCCAATTCCAGCGTCGTCATCGACAAATATGTCTATGCCGGCGGCAGCACCGCGAAGAAGCTCACCCTGGGCGCCACCAAGGGCGCACTGCGCTGGATCAGCGGAAAGTCTGACCATTCCGCGTACAAGATCACCACGCCCTCGGGCACGCTGGGCGTGCGCGGCACCGCCTTTGACGTCTATGTCGGCCGCAACGGTGTCACCGCGGTGACGCTGCTCAATGGTTCAGCACAGTTCTGCAATGCCCGCGGCTGCCAGACGCTGAAGCGCCGTTGCGAATTCATCATCGCACGGCCCGGCGGCGCGGTGACCAAGCCGCGCGGCATCACCCGCAGCACCGGGCTCGGCGTTCCGGTGGGCCAGGCCTTCCCCTTCCTTGCTGGTGGCGTCCGCCTGCCGCGCGGCTTCCTGTCGGGCAGCTCCTGTGCGGCGCTCAGCCAGCCCGGACTCAACAATGGCTTCGGCCAGCCCGCTGACCCGCTTGACTTCAACTTCCCCGACCTTGGCCCGCGTGACAACCGCAATACCCAGGGCACGCCCCCAACGCCCACATCTCCTGCGACCAACCCCGACACGCCTCCGGCTGCTGGAGACCCCGCGACTCCGCCCGCAGCCGGCGATCCCACCACGCCGCCCGCGGCTGGCAACCCCACCACGCCGCCCGCGGCTGGCAACCCCACCACGCCACCAGCTGCTGGCAACCCCAACACCCCGCCGGCGGGCGGCAACACGAACCCGCCGACGGCGCCCGGCGTGGCCGGCTGATCAAAACATTTTTCGCTTATTCCGCGGCCTGTGATGCGCACCACATCATCGCATCGGGCACGGCGTTAGGGTGACCTCACTCAAACGGAGGAACCACCCAATGCTGACCAAGTCCATGATTGCCATCGCCGCCGTGCTTGTCTCGCTCACAGCGCTCCCGGTCCAGAATGCCGAAGCCAAGTCCCACGTCGATTTCAACGTCGGCGTCGGCATCGGGGTTGGCGGCTTCTATCCCGGCTACGGTTATGGCGGCGTCTATGCGCCGGTTTACGAGCCCTACTATGGTGTCAGCTGCGGCGAGGCCCGCAGCATCGTCAAGGGCAGCGGCTTCTACAAGGTCACCGCCATCGATTGCTCGGCGCCGAGCTACAAGTTCGTCGCCTGGCAGGGTGGCAACAAGTACAAGGTGCGCGTCAACGCTTCAGGCAACATCACGGGCGTCACGCCCCTCTGAGACCCACCGGAAATGCAAGGCCCCGGCTTCACGGCCGGGGCCTTTCGCATGCTGGCGCCATCGGCGCTCCGGGGGTAAGATTCGCGACATGAGTGAGCCGGCAGGCAATGCATCCCACCAGGGCCTCGGCGGGCAACTCGGTGAAATGGTCGCGCTGCTGCGCGCCAATCGCTGCGGCGGTCGCATCCTTCTGCTGATAGCGGCGCTGGTCGTGGTGATCGCCACCACCGCCTGGTTCCAGATCCTGCTCAATGCCTGGAACAAGCCCTTCTATGATTCGCTCACCCATAAGGACTTTCCGGGCTTCCTTCAGCAGCTCAAGGTCTTCGCCGAACTGGCGCTCGTTCTGCTGGCGCTCAATGTCGGCCAGCTCTGGCTTGACCAGACACTGAAGCTCACGCTGCGCCGGGGCCTGTTCGGAGCCCTTCTGGCGCAGTGGATGAAGCCCGGCCGCGCTGAGGCCATCGCGCGCTCGGGGCTGATCGGCGAAAACCCTGACCAGCGCCTGCAGATCGATGTCGACAACCTGGCAGACCTGACGGGGGCTCTCGGCATCGGCTTGTTCCAGTCGACGCTGCTGCTCCTGTCTTTCATCGGCGTGCTGTGGGACCAGTCGGGCACCGTGAGCATTCCGCTTGCCGGGCATGAGATTGCGATTCCGGGCTTCATGGTGTGGTGCGCGTTGCTCTACGCCGGCACGGCCTCGTGGCTCAGTTGGCGCGTCGGCCGCCGTCTCGTCGAGTTGAACGCCGAACGCTCATCGCGTGAGGCATCCTTCCGCTTCGAGCTCGTCCGCGTCAATGAGGCGCGTGACGCGATTTCCCTTCAGCATGGCGAGACGGCGGAGGCCGCGCGCATCGCCGGCACCTTTGGCAATGTGGTCGACATCATCCGCGCCGCCATCCGCGCGACTGTGGGGCTCACCTGGGTGACGGCGGGCTATGGCTGGTTCGCGCTGGTTGCCCCCATCGTCGCCGCTTCGCCGTTCTATTTCACCGGCCGCATGACCATCGGCGAATTGATGCTCATTGTGGGCGCCTTCAACCAGGTGCAGAGTTCGCTGCGCTGGTATGTCAGCAACTTCCCCGCCATCGCCAATTGGCGCGCCACGCTCTACCGCGTCACCAGTTTCCATCGCGCCCTCACGGCGTTTGATGGCACCAAGACCTCGGACGCCCCGCACATCGTGCGCCGCGAGCAGGGGGATGCGATCGAGATATCCGGCCTCTGCGTGATGACACCCTATCTCTGCGTCCGCATCGACGAGGATCCGCTGCACATCGCTCCCGGTGAGCGCGTGTTGCTGCATGGCGTGTCGGGGTCCGGCAAGACATTGCTGTTCCGGGCGCTGGCGGGCCTGTGGGAGGTGGGCCGCGGCAGCATCACCATGCCTGAACAGGGACGTGCGCTCTATCTTCCGACCCATGCCTATGTACCGCCGGGCTCCCTGATCGAGTCCGTCTGCTATCCGCACCGTCCCGGCGACTATGCGTCGGGCCAGGTGGCCGCGGCGCTGGAAGCGGTGGGGGTTGGCTATCTCGTGGAGCAGCTATCTACAAATGACCGCTGGGATCAGTCGCTGGACACTGGTGAGCGACAGTGCATCGCCTTTGCCCGCGCCCTCCTGCAGAAGTCCGACTGGCTGGTGATGGATGACGCGCTCGTCCAGATCGACCCGGAGGCACAGGGCAAGATCATCGCCCTTCTGCAGGGTCCGCTCGCCCATGTGGGCCTGCTCGACATCGGCAATGGCAGTGGCGCAGATCTCGCGAAGCTCTATCGCCGCAGCGTCACCATCATCTCCGAACCCGGTGTCGCCGCGCCACTGCTCTCAGGCCACGCGCCCGCCGTCGATGGTGAAGCCCAGTCGGTCTAACCCCACTCTCACCTCGGGCGCCGACATGAACAGCCGCCACAGCAAACCGCTGCGCGCGTTCTCGATCATCGCCACGATCGGCCCCTGGTTGATGGCGAGGTGGCTCGGGGCGATCCAGTCCTCCTGTGCCGAGAAGGCATCGCGGAAGCCGTATTCACCCCACAACGCGCCATCCCGGTAGGCATCGAAATGGCGCAGCGCCGCAAGACAAGCCTCTGGCAGATAGGGCATCGAGGCGAGTGCCGCTGTCGGCGCAATCACGCCCTTGTCATCGGTTGGCGAGAAGGCCTCATAGCCATGCGGCCCATCCGACGATGTCAGCCCCCAGGCCTTGCCATAGCCCGCAAAGCCGTGCGGGTTGGCGATGCAATGCGCGCGGTTGATGCGCACCTGCGCGCGGTTCTGCGCGAAGTAGTCGACGCCGCCCTCGGCAAGGCCGCGCGGGTCCAGCCCCATGAAGGAGTAATGCGCAAAGAACAGCGGCCCACCCATCTCCGGCCCCAGCGGCAGCCGGATGCGGTAATAGGCATGGCCGTTGCGGAATGACGGGCTGTTCTTCCAGCCATCGCTGTAGGCGCGCACGTCGATGGGGTGCGATGGTGAGCCCGCTCCCAGCACGAAGGCGATCAACGCCTCGTGCCAGCCGCGCAGATGCAGCGCCATGCCGAAGTCCTGCTGCGGGCTCCAGTGCCACATCATGGCGTCGGGCGTTGGGCAATATCCCGCCCAGTCCACCGCGCGCCACAAGGCGTCGATCCGCAGCGCCAGTGCGGGCTCATGGCCTCGCAGATATTCCCGCGCCGTGAGCAGCCCCATCATCAGGAAGGCTGTCTCCACGATGTCGCCGCCATCATCGCGGGTCGAGAAGGCGACCGTCTCGCCCGTGTTGCCGTTGATCCAGTGCGCGAAGGCGCCTCGATAGCGCGGCAGGCTCTCGAGGAAGCGGCAGATCAGCGCGATTCGTGCCACCGCCTCGCCGCGCGCAATGAAGCCACGCTCTGCCCCGGCGATCATCGCCATGATGCCGAAGCCGGTGCCGCCCGTCGTCACCGTGTCCATCATCTTCGCGTTGCCGGAGCGTTCGCGCGCCATGCCGCTTGCCGGATGTGCGAAGTCGGTGAAGTAGCGCAGCGTCTCGCGCTGCACGCGATCGAGCAGGGCGCGCGTCGTCACGCTTCCCATGTCACCGTCAGCGCCTGCACGTCGCGCGCATTGGGACCCACCATGAGGATGAAGTCGCCGGCCTCCCAGCCCCGCACCATCTCGCCGAGCGACGTTCCCCGGTCATAGCAGAGGTCGTCCGCCGTCAGGCGGAAGCGCGCCACGGCCGTGTCGCCGGGCCTCAGCGTCAGCCGCACGAAGCCCCTCAGTTCGCGCACCGGGCGCGAGATCATTGCCACCGGATCACGCAGCCACAGCTGCACCACCTCGGTGCCCTCGCGCGCGCCGGCATTGGTCACCGGCACGCTCACTTCCAGCACTGCGTCCGCGCCCTTCAGCACGCGCGCGCTGGCCGTCGCCGCGCCATAGGCGAAGCGCGTGTAGGTGAGGCCGAAGCCCGCCGGGAACAGCGGCGTTGCCGGCCCCTCGATGATGCAGGCCGTGGTGAACTTGCGGAACACGTGGCGGCCCGCTTCGTCCACTTCATGGTCGCCCGGCACGTCGATGCCGATTGCATCCTTCGGCCGCCCGCTCGGCAGCTCCTCGGTGGCCAGCGGCAATTGCCCCACATGGCGCGGCAGCGCCATGCTGAGCCGCCCGGAAGGTGCCTTGTCGCCGAACAGCACCTCCGCAATCGCGTGTCCGCCTTCCGATCCCGGGTGCGCCGTCCAGATCAGCGCGTCGGCCTCCATCACGCCGGTCAGCGCCAGCGGCCTGCCGGAGATCGCCACCACGACCAGCAGCTTTCCCGTCGCGCGCATGCAGTCGAACAGCGCCTGCTGCGCGCCGGGCAGCGCGATGTCGAGGCGCGTTGATGACTCGCCCGCATGTTCCTTCGCCTCGCCGAGGCACAGCACGATGGCATCGGACTGTTCGGCAATGGCGCGCGCCTCGTCCAGCATCTCGGCCAGCGGGCGTGCGTCGATCACCACCGAAGGCATGTCGCGGTTATGGATGTTGAGCCGCGCCGCGACGTTTTCATGCTCCACGATGTTGCAGCCCGTGGCATGCAGCAGGTGGGTGTTGCCCCCGGCGGCGCGCAGGCCCTCGAGCATCGTCACGTTGTGCGCGGGATCGACGTCGATGGCCCAGGTGCCCTGCATGTCGATGCGATCATCCGCCAGCGGGCCGATCACCGCCAGCCGGCCGCCACGGGCGAGCGGCAGCAGGCCGTCGTTCTTGAGCAGCACCAGCCCCTTCACCGCCGCCTCGCGCGCCAGCGCCACATGGGCTGGCTTGCGCGCCGCGTGTGAGCCCTCCTCGAGGCCCAGGTAAGGGTCATCGAACAATCCCAGCCGCGCCTTGGCTTCCAGCACCAGCCGGCAGCGCGCCGTCACCTCCGCCTCTCTGATGCGCCCTTCTTCTACCAGTGCCTCGAGGTGGTTGAGGAAGGCGCAGGACACGAGGTCCACCGTAACACCCGCCGTGAAGGCGAGATAGGCCGCCTCGCGCGCGTTGGCGGCGATGCCGTGGTTGACGAGCTCGGGGTCGATGGCGGTGAAGTCGGTCACCACCATGCCCCTGAAGCCGAAGCGCTGGCGCAGCACGTCGTGCAGCAGCACACGGTGCGCGGTGGCCGGCATGTCGTTCAGGGTCGAGAAGGCCACCATCACGGCACCCGCACCCGCCGCGATCCCGGCGCGAAACGGCTCCATGATGCGCATCAGCGTCGCGGGGCTTGCCTCGACTGCCGCATAGTCGCGCCCCGCCATGGCAAGGCCATAGCCTGCGAAATGCTTGAGCGTCGCCATCATGCGCCCGGGCCGTGCCAGGTCGCCGTCGGCACCCTGGTAGCCCTGCACCACCGCCTCTGCCAGCTTCGCGCAGAGATAGGGCAACTCGCCGTGGCCCTCCGCCACGCGGCCCCAGCGCGCATCGTGCGTGATGTCCAGCATCGGCGCCCAGTTGAGGCTGATGCCGTCGGCGCGCGCTTCCGCCGCCGTCATCATTGCGATGCGCCGCAGCAGCTCCGGCTCCCATGAGCAGGACTGTGCCAGCGGAATGGGTGCGCCCGTCACGTAGCGCTGGATGCAGTCCTTGGCGAAGAACAGCGGAATGCCGTGCGGCCCCTTTTCCACGGCGAGCCTCTGCAGCGCGCGCCGTTCCGCCGCATCATGCCCGGCGGAGGTGCCGCACAGCTCGCCGCGCAGGATCAGCGTCCTGGTGTCAGCACCTTGTGCCGCACCCGTGGTCGGCAACCCATCGGCATGGGGATAGTTCAGCTGCCCGATTTTCTCGCGCAGGCTCATGCGAGAGAGGAGGGCGTCGATGAAGCGTGTCTTGTTCAGCGGCACGTCGCGCCTGCCCCGGAGTGACCAAAGTGGCAGCGAGTATAGGGTCGTTCACGTGTTGGACAACTCGGAAAATCCGGCATTCGCCGGTGAAGCCCGCCGCGCGCAGCGACAGGAAACCTCGGGCCCTGCGTCGTGCAGGGCCCGAGGCAAGCTCACTGGCAGCTCGGGTTTGTGACCGGCGTCAAGTTCGCCGTGCCCCTCGTCCATGGCATGATCGTAATGTAGTTGCACCCGCTCGTCGTGGCCATGGATACGTTGCTGTCGTATTTTGATGGCGTCTGAGAGTAAGTGGCGTTTGGCGGTGTTGGATTTTCATCGGCGGCAAAGCCATAGCCCATGCCCATCAATCCGCTTTGCGAGGTAGTCGGCAATACAGGCCTTGTCATCATCGGGACATTGCCGATTTTGGCTGTGTGCAGCCAGCGAGCGAATTGGTTCTGTGTCGTATCGCCATTGAAATAGAGCTGACTTAAGGTAGCTCCCAATTTGGAATTGGGATTCCGTGCTGCTATTTGATAATTCGGATACCATAGTGTCTGGTCGCTCCAACAGGCGCTCAACACCTTATTGTAGCAGAGACCGCCGCTTGTCTGTAAGCCGCCGGCAACACCGTGGTTGTATGCCATCGAAATGATGAAGCCCAACCGTCCCACGACGGCATTATAGTTTCCTACGCCGTCGAAGTTATCGTTCCAAGCCTGCTGCTCGGTTGGGGAGAGAAGCTGGAACTGATTGTTGTCAATCGGCGTGTTCAGCGCGCCATCGGTGGCAAATATCTGATAGGCGGGCGACATTGTGCTGCAGCCTGGAATGGCGCCCGCTTGGCATAGTATTTGGTAGGAAACCGGGCTCAGCACATAGGCAGAAGCTCCATTCCCGGTGAACTTGATTGCATAAAGGGGAGTAGTCCCCGTGTAGCCGGGGTAGGAGGGCAGCTGAACGGCCGTCCCGTCAAACACGGTCTGCAGCAGGCTGCCGAATGCCCCTCCGTCATCGATCGAGCCAGTCCAGCCTGGCTTCCACATGTAGTTGTTTATAGTGTTTAGGAAGAAGTTAGAGAACGCAGCATTGTCAAAGAACGAAAGATAGTTGCCGGGGTTCACGAGAACCTGACTGGAGCCCACAGTTTTCAAGAGCTTGGTATAGTTCCGGCGTTGATAGATCTTGTTGGTCCCGGTACCCGTCACGACGGGCAACCGGTTGACAAAACTCCTGTAAGTTTGTCGCACCGCCCCCATGTTAACTTGGCTCCGAGAACTGAATGAGAAGCCCACGCCCTCGTTCCAGACTGGATGTGATTGCCCGGGTGAAGAGATCATGTTCGCGGTCACGTTCATCGGAAAGCCAATGAAATCGACCTGCGAAGTGTCTATGGTTCCTGCGGTAGGGGACGACCCGATCTCGCTGTATGACCAAAGCGGCAGTGATTTTTGGCTCAACATGGCAAGGCTTGCGCCCGTCAAAGCGCCGCCGCCGGTTGTCTGGAAATAGCTAAATGGCGCCTGGCCTCCGGAAGTCGAGAGGTTGTTACCGAAGATGCCGTTCACGCTGGCGGTGGCAGCGGGTGAACTGCCGCAGGTCGTACCGAAGAACGGCGAATTGCTGTTCACCTGGAAGAAGTAGATTCGAGAGCCAGCAATGTTGGGCGGAATGGTAATCGTCTCACCGCCGTTCAGGGCATAACAGGGAACCACGCCCGCCCCGGTGAAGGCTCCGGCTCCGGAGTTGGCGCTCGGGTTCCACCCGGTCGCACTCCATCCGGTATTGGCCGACCCGGCCGTCGACCAGGTGCCATCCGGCATGAGCACCATGAAGTCATTGCCGATCTGCCCGAAGCCCAGATAGTAGAATTTGGCTTTGCTGGTTGTCAGGCCGGAATTGTTCCTGATCACGAATGCCGGATCGGCCTTTGCCGAGGTGGCTGGAACGGTAAGCCCGCACCACACGCAGGCAAGCAGAGCGGACAGAGCACGTAAGTTCAGTCTCTTCATGGTGGACCTCTCGCTACATTGCCGGCACTGGCGTCGGCTCTCAATTCATTGTCCCTCTGCAGTCAAATATCAATCAATAATTGTTAATTTGGTTTATGTATCTAATCAGGAAGATAATTCACGTTTTAATTGCAGAAATCCACTTCGGCTCCCCTCAATCTGCCTGCTCGCCGATGTGGGTCGTCAACCTGCCCTTCGAGTCGCCGTCAGTTTGACCTGATCTCGACGGTCGCGTCCGAAAGGCGCTCCAGCAGATGGATCCGCCGCATGAGCGGCCACCAGTCGTAGAGAAAGATCTCCAGCGGCCGCCACAGTGCCACCCAGCCGACGATGAACAGGCCCTGCTCGAACGTCTGGGCGAAGGTCGATTGCGTCACCGAGAGTTCAAGAAGGTGGATGATGAGCGTGCAGAGCCCGAGAACCGACAGTCCGATGGCAAGCGACCATCGGCCGATCCGGAACATCTCCCTCAGCCGCAGGCGAGACTGGCTGGCGCGGAAGCGGAATGAGTTGCGCAGGGCCACGGGCAGGTCCTTCGAAAGCTCACGCATTGCCTGGTCGCCCGGAAGCTCGATCACGAGCAGCAGCTGTTGCCCGGATCCCGCCTCCTCGGCGCTTTCGATGATGTAGTCGGCAGCCTTGTCGTCGAGGTCGCGCGTGTGAAAGGGAGATGGATCGAAGGAGTTCAGCAACTGCTCCGGCGTGTTGAGCTTGATTTCGATCACTGGGCCATTCCGTCTCATGTTTCGCGTCCGTGGGATCATGTCGATCCACACCGGCAGTGACTTGGAGCATGCCCGGCCGGCGCCGTCCAGTTGCGGCTGTTCTGCTTAGTTTGTGGTCAGGTCTTCGCTCGACAGTGTCGTCGAGAAGGTGGGAAGCCTGACGCCTTCCGCAACCGATATGCCGACGCAGTCGGTCGGCGGCGGGAAGGCCCAGCCCATCAGCCCATCAAGGAAGAAGAAATGCTGCCGCAGGCAGCGCAACGAAACCGTCACGTTCATGGGCGCACCGCCGACGCGTGAAACATGTCCGAAATTGGTCGGCGTGTAGGTGACGGAAACCTGGCGCCGGTCCAGTGGGCCTTCGATGAGGCGTTCGCGCATCCTGGCGACGATGGCATCCAATGCCGCCTTGTCGAAGGTGTAGCCGTTGGTGCAGCTGCCCGCCCCTCCCGTCACCCCACTCGTGGCAATGCATGTGGACGCCTGCTTGATTGTGCAGCTGCCTGACGACGCGCCCGTGGTGCTGTTGAGGCAGGATTGCCCGGGAAGGATCGTGCCTGACGTACCGCTGATCGTCGCATTGATGCCCGTCGCCACCGGGTTTGAAATCGATGCGAAGCGTGCTCCGGCAAAGGTTGCGCGGTTGTAGCTCGTCCAGTTGACCATCATCAGGCCGATGTCCACGCCACCGAGGATGAACAGCATGATGACGGGGAAAGCGACCGCAAACTCCACGAAGGTTGCGCCGCGCTCGTCGTTTCTCATGCTATTGGCCGATCCAGCGTTCTTCATGTTCTGCAGTCATTGTTATGCGTTCAGGCAGCCCCACCACGCCCCACATGAACGACAGGTAGGGCACATTGGCACTCATGCGGATGGCGACGACGGGGTTGTTGCAGTTGGTGGGCGCATTGAGCGTGATGTCGCCGGCGGTCCAGCCAGTGACCAGCAAGGGTCCAGTGCCAGCCGTGTTGCCGTAGAGCGCGATGTTCTTCGCATCTGCCAGCGCCCAGCTGCTGCAGACCTGCTCATAGGGCACGTGCGACAGGTAGCGCGTTGCGCTCCACAGCGACTTCTGCGCGGCCGAAAGCGTTGCATAGGCCCGTCCAAAATCAAAGATGCCGCCGATGACGACCAGGATGACCGGAAGCACGATGGCGGTTTCAAGGATCGATATCCCCGATGTGCAACGGTCGAGGCGGCGCAGCAAGTCCCTAAGCCGCATCAGCGCACCAGCTCCACGAGGTGATAGAGGTTGCTGCCCGCGCTGTTCACCTGGTAGGTCTTCACCAGTTCGCCGTAGATTTCGCCGTTCGAATTGGCGGGCTCCGTCATGAAAAACTCGGCCATCAGCGTCGTGACCGGCAGGTTGTGCGAGCTGCCCCTGATGTTTCAGTAGTCACAGTCGACGATCGCCACATTGATCAATCGCCGCTTGATGTCGCCGGCCGGCTTGCTGTCCCGGCAGAACGGCCTGGAGCTTTCGATCGAGTCAGAGGTAAAGGCGGCGGAAGGGTAGGTGGTCGGGTTGTTTTCCATCTGATAAACCTGCCAGCGCGTCGTCGTGGGAACATATTGCCCAAGGTTGGAATCGTAGAAATTGGGGATCGTCGTGCCCGTGTGATGGTTCTTCCAGTAGGCGAGCAGGTCTGCGGCGTTCACCCCAGTGCCGATCATTGAAGTTGACCATGAATTGCCGCCGAGATTGGCCATCGTACGGTCGCGCGGCAGCGGGCAGCTGATGCGCTTTGAGGCTGGCGTGGTGACGACGCAGAGCTGGCCATAGGCAACGCCTCCGTCTTCGTTGGTCTGCTTGAACGGGATCGCACCCCTGTTCCGCATGTCAACCGTATTGGCGCAACTTGCGGCATTGGCGTTCGAGGTGTGCTCGAGGCCGTCGATCACGATGGGCGCCGCCGTGTTGGTCAGCTGGTTCTGCGGATTGTCGAAGCGCACATTCATTCCCGGCGCCGCGAAGGGGCCGTTGTTGCCGGTATCAACCGGATGCCCCAGCTGCGAAAAGTCCATCGCTTCGCAGGTGCTGGGCGCCATCCTTGCCCAGAAACCCGCCTGGTTATGGGGATTGCCGTTCGCCGCGGGAGGTTCGATGAGGCCCCAGTTGCCCGGCGCACCGTTGGTGCCACCCACCAGTTTCAGCATCTGGCCCGGAATGATCTTGCTCATCCAGTTCGTCGCCGCACCCTTGTTGGTCTGTTCGGATTCCCACGGATTGCACATGAAGGACTGCAAGTTGGCGCAGGACGAGAAGGATGACTTGGCCGTGGCCTCGGCAAAGGTCTTGCCGGTGCTTCTCTGCGGGAACATGGGCCGGGCGAAGGTGATGGACACCTCGCGGTTCACGGTGCGGACCTTGATGTAGACAGCCTCTGCCGGATTGGTGGTCGGCGCGCCGTTCAGCGTCTTGTAGAACAGCGGCTTGTACGTGCCCGTGCTGACGATCCGCGCGCCAGCCTTGGCCACGTCCGACCATTTCGGGTTGTTGTTGAGGTAGTTCACGGCGGCATCGGTGGCCCGCGTGATGGCGTCGGAGGAGCCATCCAGTTCCGCGGCCCCTGCCAGCGCTGCGGCGTCTGCCACTTCCTGAAGATTGCTGTTGAGGTTGAACAGGCGGCCGCCATCGATTGCAAGCCCAATGAGTCCGATCAGCACCGTCAGCACCAGAGCCACCCAGATCAGGATCGCGCCGCCCGTATCCTCATGCATTTCCGTAAGCAACTTGCGTGCACGTAACTTACTGCGCGGCATTTGTCCGTTACTCCGGAAGACCGTGTAAATAAGTAAGTATAACACGTCTAGCGGAGTCGCACGGGAAAACAGTATATCAGTCCGAAAATTTATGAATTACAGGCTGTTCTGGCATATTATTGCCTTGGGACATCAGCGCTTAGTTAGTTAAAAAACCTTTGCAAGTGACTGACAAGACATTCAGTGGATTTGTTTATCGTCATGTGGCGCTGCCTGCTTCTGTTCAATATCGTTGCCACAGCGCCTTTCCGGTGCTCTGGCCGTCACATGACCGCATTCCAGGCTCCATTCGCCCTGCGTCATGCATGCTATGGTTGAGGGGCGCCGGAACACTCGCATTTGGCACGGCCGCCTCCCCAATTTGCTTTTTGGCCCCAAGTTTGCAATTTGGTCGCCAGCATGAGGCGACGGCAGCGATTTGGTCGTCCGGTAACGCGGTCAGGAATTTGGAAGAGCAGGGCAAGCATAACGTGGGGCGCAGTTCCCGTTTTTCGGTGGCGCCGATGATGGACTGGACGGACCGGCATTGCCGGGTGTTCCACCGTCAGATGACACGCCATGCGCTGCTCTATACCGAAATGGTCACCGCGCTCGCCATCCGCCACGGCGACCGGCAGCGGCTTCTCGGTTTCAACTCGCTGGAGCAGCCCGTCGCCCTGCAGCTCGGTGGCAGCGACCCGAAACTTCTCGCCGAGGCCTCGAAGTGGGGCGAGGACTTCGGCTACAGCGAGATCAACCTCAATGTCGGCTGCCCGTCGGACCGGGTGCAGACGGGCCGCTTCGGCGCCTGCCTGATGGCCGAGCCGGAGCTGGTGCGCGATTGTTTGGGCGCGATGCGCGCGGCGGTTCAGGTGCCGGTTACCATCAAGTGCCGCATCGGCATTGACGACCAGGACGAGGAAGACGATTTCACGAATTTCGTGGAGACGGTGATGGGCTCGGGCGTCACCACCTTCATCGTCCATGCCCGCAAGGCGTGGCTGAAGGGGCTCTCGCCCAAGGAGAACCGCGAGGTGCCGCCGCTCAACTACGAACGTGTCAACCGCATCAAGAAAAAGCACATCGGCAACAACATCATTATCAACGGTGGAATCGCAACCATCGACGATGCAGTGGAGCATCTGAAACACGTCGACGGCGTCATGCTGGGGCGCGCGGCCTACAACACGCCGTGGCTGTTGTCCGAGGTCGACTCCCGCATCTTCGGCGAGGCGCGTGAGATCAGCGATCCGCTGGAGGTTGTCGAGCGCATGAAACCCTATGTGTCTCAACAGCTTGCGCAGGGGGTCTGGCTGCAGAACATCACCCGCCACATGCTCGGCCTGTTCCATGGGCTTCCCGGCGGCCGCTTGTGGCGGCGCGTGTTGTCGGAAGAGGCGCCGAAGCCCGGTGCGGGGCTTGAAGTGCTTGAAAAGGCTGCGAAAGAAGTGGCCTCGCGGGTCAGCCCGCCTGCAGACGTCCCGCCCGTCCGCCCCGGCGCGTCTTTCGCCGCGTAAGTCCTTCAACGCGCTCGGGAAGTTCCGCCATCACGCTGCGCCGCTCGTCCGGCGACATGCCCAGCCAGCCGCCGATTTCCATGCGCGTCCGCCCGCAGCCGATGCAGAAACCGGTCTCCGGATCGACGACGCAGATCTTGACGCAGGGCGTCTCGATGGCGGCTTGGTGGGGTGCGTTCATCATGCCGAATGTAATGCTGCCCGTGCCGAAAGGTAGTTCAAAAACGGCAGTTTATCGGAATGCCACGGCGGCGGCATAAACCGCCAGCATGGCCGTTTCCGCCAGAATCTGGCCGGCTCCGCAAACGTCACCGGTCTGCCCGCCGATCTTGCGGATCGCCAGTGCCCGCACCATCGCCAGCGTCAGTCCGCCGGCCACCAGGGCCAGCACCCCGGCCTCGGGCGTCAGCACCACGCTGCCACCAACCCCCGCGATCAGGCCGCCAAGCGCCAGCGCCAGCAGCGTCGTGTTGCGCGAAGGTTGCCCCGCCATGACCGACAGCCCATTGGGTCGCGCCGGCCTCGTGGCCCACAGCAGGTCCACCATCAGCGACCGGGAGAAGGCCGCAGCCCCCGCCACCAGCACAAGGACGGCCAGTGGCTTCAGCACCAGCAATGCGGCCAGCAGCGAGGCGCGGGCCAGAACGGTGATGACGAGGGTCAGCGTCCCGAAGGCGCCGATGCGGCTATCCTTCATGATTTCAAGGCGTTCCTCGCGCGTGTTGCCACCGCCGAAGCCATCCGCGACATCGGCCAGACCATCCTCGTGGAAGGCACCGGTCAGCATGGCAGCGATGGCCAGCGCGAAGAGGCCGCAGAACAATTCCGGCAAGCGGGCGAAGTGGGCGAAGACAAGGGCCACGCCCGTCACCGTTCCCACCACGGCGCCCACGACCGGGAACATCCACATCGCATCCTTCAGGGGCGGCGGATCAAGCGTTCTCACAAACGGCACCGGCATGCGGGTGAGGAAGCGCAGCGCCGTGAGGAATGACGCAAATGGCCGGAACCGCCCCCGATGTACGCTGCGGGGCTCGAACGCGTCGCTCATGATGTGTGGCAGTCCCGAATCCTGTAGTGTTATGCCTATAGAAATAGGAGCCTTTTTTACAAATGACAAATGCTGCCACAGGTTTGCCCTTCGACGATATCCGCAACCTTGTGAAGGACATTCCGGGCCCCGATCTTGACGCCGTGGCGGATTGCCGCGCCCGTGAAGGCCAGCTGACGAAGCCGCCGGGCGCACTTGGCCGCCTTGAAAACCTGACGGAATGGCTCTGCGCCTGGCAGGCCCAGCATCCGCCGAAAACCGAGCGTGTTGTCGTTGCTGTCTTTGCCGGAAACCATGGTGTTGTTGCACAGGGCGTTGCCGCCTATCCGCAGGAAGTGACCATGCAGATGGTCGCCAATTTCCAGAATGACGGCGCCGCCGTGAACCAGATCTGCAAGAGCTTCGACCTGGGCCTCAAGGTGTTCGAGCTCGCCCTCGAGAAGCCCACCCGCGACATCACCCAGGATGCCGCCCTGGACGAGGCGGAATGCGCCGCCACCATGGCCTATGGCATGGAGGCAACCGAAGGCTGCGACATCCTGTGCGTGGGCGAGATGGGGATCGGCAACACGACGATTGCCGCGGCCATCTGCCACGGCCTGTTCGGCGGCGCGCCGGAGGACTGGGTGGGGCCGGGCACCGGAGTCGACTCTGAAGGCCTGAAGCGCAAGGCAGATGCCGTCAGGCGCGCGGTGGCGCTGCACAAGGCGCATCTGGGCGACCCGCTCGAAGTGCTGCGCCGCCTCGGCGGACGTGAACTCGCGGCCATGGCTGGGGCCGTGTTGGCAGCCCGCCTGCAGCGCATCCCGGTGATCCTCGACGGCTATGTGGCAACCGCCGCCGCTGCGGTGCTCTTCGCAATGCGGCCGGATGCGCTGGAACATTGCGTGGCGGGCCATCTCTCGGCTGAACCCGCGCATCGCAGGCTGCTGGAGAAGCTGGGGCTCAAGCCCATTCTCGAACTCGGCATGCGGCTCGGTGAAGGCTCAGGCGCTGCCATGGCGGCGGGCATCGTGAAGACTGCTGCAAACTTGCACACCGGCATGGCCACCTTCGCCTCGGCGGGTGTCAGCAACAAGGAAGAGTAGGAGGGGCGATGGGGCTCGACGCGCTTCTGGCCCAGGTCCACGCATGCCGCATCTGCATTGGTGCCGCAAAGCCCCTGCCGCATGAACCGCGCCCGGTGCTGCAGCCGGGGCCGAAGGCGCGCATCCTGATCGCGGGCCAGGCCCCTGGCCTGCGCGTTCATGCCTCGGGGAGGCCCTTCACCGATCCTTCGGGCGTACGACTGAGGGAGTGGCTGGGGGTGACCGAGGCTATCTTCTACGACCCGCGCGAGGTGGCGATCCTGCCCATGGGCTTCTGCTTCCCCGGGCTCGATGCCAAGGGCAGCGACTTGCCGCCGCGCCCCGAATGCGCCCCGGCCTGGCGGGCGAAACTGCTGGCGGCGATGCCGAAAATCGAACTGGTGGTCTGCCTCGGGTCTTATGCCATGCGCTGGCACATGGGGCGGGCCTGGCCGGGCTCGGTTGATGCGGCGGTGCGGAACTGGCGGGTGGGGCTTGCCCTCACGCCCGCGGTGATCCCGCTGCCGCATCCTTCCTGGCGCAACAGCGGCTGGCTGAAGCGGAACCCGTGGTTTGCGGCCGACCTGCTGCCCGAACTGCAAGCCCGCGTTGCGCGGCTTCTTGCCCCGCGTGCTTGAAGCGCCGTCAGCCCCGTTCTAGATGTCTAAACCACGAAGGATTCTGAAGCACATGGCCACTGTCACGCAGGACGACGTTCTCTCGGTGTTGAAGCGCATCGCCGCGCCCGACGGGCGGGGCAATGTGGTGTCCGCCGGGCTCGTCTCCGACATCGCCATCCAGGGTGGCACGGTGATGTTCGCGCTCACCACCAGCCCACAGCATGTGAAAACGATGGAAGCCTTGCGCGGTGCCGTCGAAAAGGCGGTGCTCGGCATTGCCGGCGTCGACAAGGCGATGGTGGCGCTGACCGCCGAACGTGCCCCGCAGCAGCCGGGCCAATCGCAGCAGCCCCAGGGGCAGCGTGGAACCGGCATTCCCGGCGTAAAGCACCTGATCGCGGTCGCTTCCGGCAAGGGCGGCGTCGGCAAGTCCACGACCGCCGTCAACCTGGCGCTCGCCCTGAAGTCGCTGGGCCTGAAGGTGGCGGTGCTCGATGCGGACGTTTACGGGCCCTCCATCCCGAAGCTCTTCGGCCTCACCGGCAAGCCTGAACCGTCCACTGCCGCCGGCAAGAAGATGAAGCCGATGTCACGCTATGGCGTCGAGGTCATGTCGATCGGCTTCCTCGTGCCTGAGGACACGGCGATGATCTGGCGCGGCCCCATGGTGATGTCGGCACTCACCCAGCTGCTGCGCGACACAGAGTGGGGCGAGGCCGACGTGATGGTCATCGACATGCCGCCCGGCACCGGCGACGTGCAGCTGACGCTCGCACAGCAGACGCCGCTGGCCGGCGCCGTGATCGTGTCCACTCCGCAGGACCTGGCGCTGATCGATGCGCGCAAGGGCCTCAACATGTTCGCCAAGGTGAATGTGCCGGTCATCGGCATCGTCGAGAACATGAGCTACTTCACCTGCACCAAGTGCGGCGAGCGGCACGAGATCTTCGGCCACGGCGGCGCGCGGGAGGAGGCGTCCCGCATCGGTGTTCCCTTCCTCGGCGAGATCCCGCTCGACAAGGAAGTGCGGCTGCGCTCCGATTCCGGCGAACCGGTGGTGGCAACCCAACCTGATTCCCTGCACACTGCCCTCTACCGGGATGTGGCCCGCCAGGTCTGGGCAAGCCTCGAAGGCGGGCAACTGGCCCGACCCGCACCCCGGATCGTGATTGACGGGTAATCGTTGCGCCGGTTCGCCGGTTGATGAAAAATTAACCGTGTCTGCGCTGTTTATGCTGAAGGTTTCACTGCGGGCGAATCGATTCAGTCCGGGGAGGTTATGATGGCAAAGCTGATGTGGATCTGCGGCATCCTGCTGATCGCGGCGGGCGTGGCCCTCGGCATCGTGGCCCTCGTATCTGCGGCACCTCCGGCCGGTGTCGATCTCCAGACCGCCGCCATCCTGCTGGTGGGTGGCGTGCTGTCCCTCGGCCTTGGAAGCGTGATCGATGGCCAGGCCAACGGGCACGCCGGGGCGCATGCGCGCTCGCTCATGCCCGAACCCATGATCCCGGCCAAGGCCGCCATTCCCGAATATGACCCGCGCGGCGCCAAGCCCGCCGCCACGGCACCGGAGGCCGCCGTTGCCGCCGCTACCGCCGTGATCATGGAGAAAGAGGTCTCCCGCCCGACTCGCGACACCATCCAGGCCCTCGAGCAGGCCCGCCAGAAGATCGAGCAGGCCTTCGATGCCCGCACCAGCGAGGCACCTGCCGCGACTGCTGCCGAAGTCGAGGAGACGTTTGTCGCGTCCGAGGAATCGGTTGTGGAGAAAGAGGTCGCTTCCGAGGATGATGCCACGGCCGAGGAAGAGACCATCACCGAGGAAGAGGTGATGGATGAAGGCCAGCTTTATGTGGTGGAGGAGCGGATCATCCGCCGCCATCCGGCTCGCATCCTGTCCGACGGTACGGTTGAAGCCGAAACGGCGGAAGGCTGGATGCGCTTCGAGAACCTCGAGCACCTCGACGAATATCTCGACGCCATGGATCGCGTGCGGAGCTGAGGCTCAGCCGCCGCCCTCTGGGGCTCTCGGCATGATGTTGTAAGGGTGCTTCCAGCCCGGTAGCGCCTTGACCCTGTCCATCCACGACCCAATGTGGGCGAAGTCGGCGAGCGGCACCGTGAGTTCGTCGCCGTAATAGAGATAGCCCAGCATCGACAGGTCGGCGATGGTCATGCGGTCGCCGGTGATGAACGGCTTGTCCGCCAGTTGGTGGTTCACGACCTTCATTGCATTGATGCTGCGCGCCCGCAGAAACTCGGTGACCGGGGTTTCACCCGTCTTGGCGAACTGGATGAGATAGCGCAGCGTGGCGAGGTTCGCCGTGAACTTGTGGTTGTCGAAGAGGATCCAGCGCCAGATCTCGCGCTGCTCATCCGCGTTCGTCGCGCCGAACTTGCCAGTGACCTCGGCGAGATAGTCAAGGATCACGCCCGATTGGCTGAGGCGCTTGCCCGCATGTTCCAGCACCGGCACCTCGCCCATCTCGTTGAGCGTTGCGCGATAGTCGGCCGTGCGTGTCTCGCCATGGAAGAAATCGACCCACACCGGCTGCCACGGGAGATGGCAGAGCTCCAGCATGAGCGCCACCTTGTAGGCGTTGCCTGATTCCCCCATGCACCAGAGCCTGTAGTCCGCCATGCCCCACTCCTGTCGAATTGCCGTCACCTGACGTCCAGCACGCTCGTGCGCGCCTTGCGCACCACCTCGGTTGCCGTCGATCCGCGCAACAGCCTTTCGAGCCGTGAGCGTCCCTCGTCGGTGACCACGATCACCTTGTAGAGCGAGCCAACTTCCACGATCTCCTCCACGGGCTTGCCGACCGCAACGCGGGTTTCCGCGACCTGGATCTTCATCGCCTTGAGCAGTGCCTTGGCATTGGCCACGGCCTCTTCTGCGGCAGGTTTTCCTGCCTCGGCATCCGCAACCGAGAACAGCGTGATCGGCTCGCCCGTCACCTCTGCCAGAACGGCGGCACGACGCACTGCCTGCATGGAGCGCGATGAGCCGTCGGTGCAGATGAAGAAGCCCTTCCTGTCGAAGCTGTCGCGTGCAACCAGCACAGAGGCAGGCGCCATGGTGGTGACCGTCTGCACGATGCCGGACCGGAAGAACGTCACCAGCTCGCCATGCCAGCGCGATGGCTGGCCCATGATGATGAGGTTGTAGGGACCGAGTTCATACTGGTCGAGGATGCCGTTGGCGACGTCGGGCGCGGTCTTGAGCTTCAGCACCACGGAGCGGCCTTCCGGACTGCGAAACTCGAGCTTGTTGTCGCCCGCCGGATCTCCCCAGGCCTCGCTGCGCTGGGCTTCCTTGGGCCAGCCTTCGACGTCGATGCCTTCTTGCCTGAGGATGTCGAGGGCACGCTTGAGGTGCCTGACGCCCGGCAGTTCGAAGCCAGCATCCAGCATGTTTTCGCGCGCCAGCCTGACCTGCAACCCGCCGGACTGCAGGCCGGAATCGATGGGCCGGACGAAGAGAATGATCAGGTCGCAATTGTCCTGAATGCTGAAGCGCGCGGCGAAGCGGACGGTGACGAGGGACTCCTCCGTGCCGTCGATGCACGCCAGTGAGCGGAAGCGGTTGCGGCGCTGCGAACGCAAGTTCTGCAGCGTCTTGTTAACCGCTGCTTCCTGCCGGTCGGAAAGGGTTGAGCGCTTGAACAGCATGGCCTCAGTCTAGGGAGCCAGCAGCGGCCAGTACAGCACGGAAATCGCCATCAGCACGATGAAGGACAGAACCATCATGCGGATGCCGACCTTGAAGAAGTCGCTGCCCCGCAGGAAGCCCGAGGCATAGATGATGGTGAAGGCCGGCTGGGCGGCCGGCGTGAGATAGCCGAATGCCGAGGAGATGGCGGTGATGAAGCCGGCGCTGATCGGGTCCTGGTGGGCTGTCACGGCCGTCTTGAGCACGATGGGGGCCAGCACGGCGACAGCGGCACCTGCCGTCATGGTGTTGGAGACGCCGATGGTCAGGAGCGAGATCACCGCGTTGAAGCCGAAGGTTCCGGTGGCGCCGATCTGGCGCATGCCCTCGAACACGCTCTGTGCCACCCATTCGGCAGCGCCCGTGGCCTTCATCTCTACGCCCAGCGAGATCGCCGCCGCATAGAGCAGCACGACGCCCCAGTTGACGCCGGAGTTGATGTCCTCCCAGCGGACCAGCCCGAGGATGAGGAACAGCGAGGCGCCGCCGATGGCGATGACGCCAAGGCCCAGCGAGTTCGATAGAGTCACCCAGCCGACGATGGTGAGGGCGAAGATCATGATGGTGAGCCATTCCGATGCGCGCATCGGGCCCTGCATGGACACCTGCGTGCGCAGCCGCGAAATGGCGCGCGACATGTCGGTGACTTCTGGCTTGAAAGTGAAGATGAGAATGGCCGTGACGATGGGCAGCCTGAGGATGAACATCGGGAAGGCGTAGGTCATCCAGGTCACGTAATCCATCAGGTAGCGGTAGGTGGCCGGATCGGAGGGATTGTAGAAGAAGTCCTTCCAGTAGCTGATGATGATGGCATTGCGCGCGCCACCCGAAGGGGTTGCAACACCGGCGATGGAGCAGCCATAGGAAATCGAGAACAGCAGCACGGCCGCGAGGTTGTGGACCTTCTTCGGGTCGTTCGATGTCAGCGTGATGAGCGCCACACCTACGGGCAGCATCATGGCCGCCACCGTGTGCTCGCCGATGAAGGCGGCGATGACGCCGCAGACCGCCGTGATGCCGAAGCTGATCCAGTAGATGTTGGTGCCCGTCATCCGCACGATCCACCAGGCGATGCGCTTGTCGAGGCGCTGGCGGACGATGGCGACGGCCAGCATCAGCGAGCCCATGATGAAGAGGACCGAGTCCGTCATCAGGCTCTGCGCCACCTTGGTGGGGTCGACGTGCAGCAGCACGACCTGCCCCACGATGATGAGGAGCGGCACGGTGGGCAGCGGAATGGGCTCGGTGATGAACAGCATGGTCGCCATCAGCGACATGACCAGCACGATCTGGCCTTCGTGGGTGAGGCCGGAGGGTGTGGGCAGCGCCATCAGCGCGAAACCGACCACCATGGTGATGAAGAACCAGCGGCGCTTCCACAGGAAGGCAAGATCGATATCACCCATGAAGGCGAGAAAGCGCTGGTAGCCGCGGCGGCGGAAGCGCCGGATGCCTGCTGAAGGCTCCTGCGCCTGCAGGCTGTCACGTGCCAGCGAGAACGCGTCCGGCTTCATGCTGCGGCCCTTGCCGCAAGGGCTGCCGCCGTGACATTGTCGGCGCAAGAGAGGCCACTGGTGAAATCTTGGTACATCCCACGACAGTTCTTGCAGAAATAGATCAACAATTCCCTGAGAGCCTGGATCGCCTGTTCGAGCTGCTGCGATTTCCGAGCGTCGGCACCGATCCCGCCCACCACAAGGATTGCCTCGCGACCGCCAATTGGCTGGTCGGGCAGTTGAAGGGCATGGGTTTCACGGCGGGCCTGCGCAAGACCACGGGCCAACCACTGGTGCTGGGCCAGTATGCGCCTCCGGGGGGCAAGAAACTGCCCCATATCCTGTTCTACGGTCATTACGATGTTCAGCCCGCCGATCCGCTGGAGCTTTGGACGTCGCCCCCCTTCGAACCGCAAATCCGCAAGGGCAAGCGAGGCCAGGATGCAATTTTTGCGCGCGGGGCGGCGGACGACAAGGGCCAATTGATGACCTTTCTGGAAGCCAGCCGCAGCTGGCTGAAGGTGCACGGGTCTCTTCCCTTCCGCCTGACCGTGATGATCGAGGGCGACGAGGAAGGCGATGCCAGCCACATCGATACCTTCCTCAAGACCCACGCGCGTGAATTTCCCGTCGATGCAGTGTTCATTTGCGACACCGGCATGTGGGATGCGAAAACGCCCGGCATTGACACCAGGCTGCGCGGCTGCATGGGGATCGAGTTCACCGTGACAGGCCCCAGGATCGACCTGCATTCCGGACTTTACGGCGGGCCGGTGCAGAACCCCATCAAGGTGGTGAGCCGCATCATCGCGGCCATCCATGACAAGCGCGGGCGCATTGCCATTCCAGGCTTCTATGACGGCGTGAAGCCGATCCCTGCAAAGCTGCGCAAGGCCTGGGCGGGCCTCAAGTTTCCCGCGAAGAAATTCCTTGGCGACGTTGGCCTGTCGGTTCCGGCGGGCGAGCAGGGCTATTCGGCCCTCGAGCAGATGTGGGCCAGGCCCACTGCGGAGGTGAACGGCATCCATGGCGGCTATCGCGGTGTTGGCAGCAAGACCGTGCTGCCGTCGGAGGCCACCGCCAAGCTCACCTTCCGCCTCGTCGAGGGCCAGGACCCGAGGAAGATCCGCGCCGGTTTCAAGGCTTTCGTGAAGGCCCGCCTGCCAAAGGACTGCAAGGTGCGCTTCGATGACAGCGGCGGCAATTCCAGCGGCATCGCCGTCTCGGAGGATACGCCCTGGATCAAGGCGGCGCGCGCCGCACTCAAGGCCGAGTTCGACCGCGAGGCGGTGCTGATGGGGGCGGGCTACTCGATCCCCGTGGTCGAGAGCTTCAAGAAATACCTGAAGGTCGACAGCCTGCTGACGGGCTTCGGCCTGCCCGACGACAATGCCCATTCACCCGACGAGAAATATGATGTGGCGAGCTTCCGGCGCGGCACCCGCGCCTGGGCCCGCATCTTCGCGCAATTTGCAGGAAAGTGACTGACATGACCGAACTCAACGCCGTGCTCGACGCCGCCACGAAGGATTTCGACAACAGCCTCGAAAGGCTGTTCAAGCTGGTGCGCATCCCCTCGATCTCGACCGACCCGGCCTATGCCGCGGAATGCGAGAAGGCGGCCAATGCCATCGTCGATGACCTGCAGGCGCTGGGCTTCAAGGCGCAAGCGCGGCCAACCCCGGGCCGCCCCATGGTCGTGGCGCATTACACGCCGAAGGAAGCGACGAAGGACACGCCGCATCTCTTGTTCTACGGCCACTATGACGTGCAGCCGGCTGACCCGCTGGAGCTGTGGAAGACGCCGCCCTTCGAGCCCACCATCAAGAAGGATGGCGCGGTGACGCGCATGTATGGCCGCGGCACCTCGGACGACAAGGGTCAGTTCATGACCTTCGTCGAGGCCGCGCGCGCCTGGATCCGCACCACCGGCACGCTGCCCATCCGCGCCACCTTCCTGATCGAGGGCGAGGAAGAGTCAGGCTCGCCGTCGCTGGTGCCCTTCCTCAAGGCCAATGCGAAAGAGCTTTCCTGCGACGCTGCCTTCGTCTGCGACACCAACATGTGGGACCCGAAGACACCCGCCATCACCACGAGGCTCCGCGGCATGGTGCGCGAGGAGATCACCATCACCGGCCCGAAGATCGATCTCCACTCCGGCATGTATGGCGGCCCGGCGATGAACCCCATCCGGGTCTTGAGCAAGGTGATCGCGGCGCTCCACGACAAGAATGGAAAGGTCACGATCCCCGGCTTCTATGACGGCGTGGCCGACCTGCCGAAGCAGACGAAGAAGCAGTGGCAGTCGCTGAAGTTCTCGGAAGCGAAGTTCCTCAAGGACGTGGGGTTGAAGCAGGCCGCCGGCGAGAAGGGGAAGTCGGTGCTGGAGCAGATATGGGCAAGGCCCACCGCCGAGGTGAACGGCATCTGGGGCGGTTACACGGGTGTCGGCACCAAGACGGTGCTGCCGTCCAAGGCGCATGCCAAGTTCACCTTCCGCCTCGTCGGCAAGCAGAACCCGGACAAGGTCCTCAAGGCCTTCCAGAAATTCGTGAAGGGCTTGATCCCGAAGGACTGCAAGGTCGAGTTCGCGGGCGGCGGCGGCAGCCCTGCGACCGAAATCCCCGAGGACAATCCCTTTATCGCCAAGTCGGCCGAGGCGCTGAAAGACGAGTTCCGCCGCGACACGGTGCTGATGGGCTCCGGCGGCTCGATCCCGATCTGTCGCTTCTTCAAGGACATTCTCGGCATGGATTCGATCCTCGTGGGCTTCGCGCTCACCGATGACGCGATCCACAGCCCGAATGAGAAATACGATCTCGAAAGCTACCGGCGCGGCATCCGCAGCTGGGTGCGCATCATGGGTGAATTCGGCAGATGACCACCGATCCCGTGGCGCTGCTCAGGCGTTACCACGCGGCCCTGAACGACTATGACGAGGAGACGGTGAAGGCGATGTTTGCGGCAGACGCGATTTACGTTTCTCCCGGCGTGAAGGGCCGGATCGCGGGGCGCGATGCCATTATCGCTGCCTTCACCGCTTATTTTGCTGAGTACCCGGACCAGGCTGCAATCGATGAAGTTGTCACGCGAGTCGCGCCCGATGCAGTAAAATCTGTTTGGAAGCTTGAGGCCACCGCACGTTCCACCGGTCAGCGTGTCACGCGGCGCGGCACGCAGACGGTCACCTTCAACGGCGATGGGCTCATCGCCCACGTCGAGGTCACCGACGCATGATCGGACAACTCGCCCTTGGCACGCTCGTCATCGCAATCAATGCGGTGATCCAGGCGGAAATGTTCACGGCCTTCGCGCAGCAGCTGGAGAAGATCATCATCCATCTGCGCCGTATCTTCAGGCGCTTCGCCAACACGGCAACGATCGTCATCTGCGTGCTGTTCGTCATGAGTGTGCAGACGGTGAATGTCTGGGTCTGGGCCACGGCCTTCTACCTGACGGGGGTGTTTCAGGCCTTCGAGCCATCGCTCTACTTCTCGCTCGTCACCTTCTCCACACTCGGCTTCGGCGACATCATCCTCGACGAGAAGTGGCGCATCCTCTCCGGCCTTACGGCGGCAAATGGCTTGCTGAGCTTTGGCTGGTCGACGGCCTACATGGTCGAGCTGGTGCGACGGACGCAGTAGCACGCCTCCTCTCCCGCGAAGCGGGAGAGGAGGGGGCCCCGACGCAGTCGGGGTAGGTGAGGGAAAACGGGCGCAGATGTCGGGACAGCAATGGCATCCCCTCATCTCCCCGTTACGTTCCGCAACGGGTCCCTTCTTCTTCCGCTAAAGGAGCGGGAGAAGACGAACAGCTCAGCCGAACTTGAAATCGGTAATGTGCTTTGGCGGCGTCAGTCCCGGCAGCAGGCGCGGATCATCTTGCGGCGCCAGCACCTGCTGGCGGACGGGGATGACGCCGGCCCAGATGGGCAGGGCGGAGGGGGCCCTTGACGTGGAGTAGCCTCCGCTCGTGGATCCACGCGCGAAGCGCGCCCATGGGGTCGCTCCGGCGGGCGAGGCGAAAGCTTTCCACGGCCGTCCCATCAAGGTTGACCCGACCTGTCTCTGGATCGGCGCCACTTAGCTGAGTGGCCGGCGCGGCGGGCGCGTGGCCTTCTTCACTGTCATCGCTCCCAAGCGGGAGGAGATCAGCCGCATGCGCCGTCAGCTGCGCCATCAGAACGGGCATGATCCCCTTCTGCGTCATCGCATTTTGCTCTATCAGGCGGAGTCGCATGGATAATACGACACTCCTGAAGCATCTCGGCGGGGTTTGCGGACATGATGAATACGGCATTGCTACTGTCAGGATCGGACAAGGCGATCGTTCTGAGGACAGACTATTCGAACAACGAGTCGTGGAATGCTGTGAAAGCGGTATCTGCCTCACCCGTTGGTGATTTTGCGGCGAACCTGATGTTCGTTGAAGATTCGTCCTTCGACGGCGTCGGTCCAGCCGAGCTTGAACAGGCGCTTGAGGGAAAGTCAAAAAGCCCGTTCATCTTTCTCGCAGACCAGGCCACGATGACAGGTTCCGGATACCCCATGCTCTGTCTGGATCTTTCAGACGAACCCGGAAGCACATTCCGCCTGATTGCCTCGCAGGCATGGTCAGTGGAGAACAACCTGTCGCTCGGCAACATGGACTTCAGAGATTTCTCGAGCTCCTTGGACGGCAGTGGCGTTTTCCGTGGTTTCAAAGAATAGATGCTGTGTTGATTTGCACTCGGAGTCGACCCGGGAAGAGCACAAGCCCGCGGTGACAAGCTCGCGGTGACAAGCGCGCTGGGTCCTTAACTGAAGCAGTGGACGCATTGCTCAACAGCCAAATGAATCTGACGACGGATACTGAAAATGAATTTGATGGATCAATTGGCCTTCGGGCCCGGACGCGATCGGGGGGCTTGGATCAAGAGTATCCTGCTGGTCCTGACCCTTGTCGGTCTCCTCGTATCCCTGTCCTATTTTTCGGTCGCGATTGATTATTCGTTTCTCAAGGCGGCTCTCTACTCCGGCACACCGCAGGGTCAGTATCATGCGGTCGCGAAGAAACTCGAGCAGGCCGCCCGGGACCGGGGCGGCAGTCTGCAGGTCGTTGCGACCGCAGGCGCGATGGACAACATTGCCAGACTCGACGACCCGGCCTCGGAGTGTGCGCCCGGTTTCGCGTTCGTGCAGGATGGCCTGCCGATCTCTGCGGATGCCGGAATACAAATTCTGGGAAGACTGCCGCAGCCGGAAACGCTTTTCCTATTGATGCGGCGCGGCCGCAATATCGCGAATTTCGCCGATCTCAAGCACGCAAAAATAGGATTGGGGCCCGTCGGCTCCGGAACCGACTATCTGATGCGGCAAATACTGGAGATGGACGACATAAACGGGCTCCAGTTGCAGACATCGAATTATGATTTCGAGACCGAGGCGGCTCTCGTTGCACGCGGCAGTATTGACGTCGCGTCGATAGTCATGAACGAGAACTCGCCGCTGATCAGGAAGATAATCTCCGAATACGGCCTGGAAATATTGTCCCCGGATGATATCGAAGGAATGGTGTCGAGACTGAGATGGCTGAGGATCGGCAGAATTCCTTCGGGGTTTTTTGATGTCACCCAGCCAAGTCCCGAGACAGATCGATTGGTTGCCCAGGTGGATACGCTGATCGTGGCCAACGAGTGCGTGCATCGCGCCGAGCGCGTGGCATTCCTCATGCTGATGAGCCATGAGTTCCCGAGCTTTATCCGTTCCAATCCGCCCCCCGCTGCAAAATCGCAGGACCAGGCCCCTTTGGCCGAAGAAGCGCGAAAATTCTTCGCCGTCGGTGAACCGGAGTTTGCCGATAAGTACTTCCCGGTGTTCGTGGATCTCATGTCGCCGACGTACTGGATTTATCTGTTGATGCTGGCAACGGTCGTCATCAATGCCCTGGGCATCTATAGCCGGTTTAGGCTGTGGCGAATCGATGCCAACCGGGAGCAGTTGGATGAGCGCCTCAAGTTGCTGCTGAATGCCCGTCAAGGCGGGGGCTTGAGCAGCGAAGCCGATTCTGACGGCGTCTCTGTGGTTCAACGGGATCATGAGAGGCTGTTGGCGCTTCGAGCGGATTTCGATCTTCTGCACAGGCGTTGCCGGAGCCAGCTCAAGTCGATCGTGACACCAATGGGAAGCGAAATCTACTATCGGTATCAGCAGGCATTGATTGAGGAGGCCCAGCGGGTCCTCGGTGAACTGCTGAGAGCGGATGGTGCTGTGCATCGCGACGGCGGACATCAGGCGCGATGAGCGCAGCAGCTCAGCGTTCCGGCCGTGCCGGCCGTCCGGGAATGTGCCGGCCGGTTGATTTGAACCGGGCGTTGACCCGGGAGGGGCACGGGTGTCCACTGTGAAGCGACCCGTGTGCTGACCTTTCCCCCGGCATTTTGACCGGGGTATCACGGAGGGGTCGGCTTGACCACAACCTGAAGCTTAGGCGCGGCTTCTGCGAGATCGAGTTCTCCGCGCAGACGCATCAGCTGATCGCCGGCTGCGGCAATCCGAAGCTCCGTGGGCGGGAGAAGACATAGGGTTCAGCCGAACCTGAAGTCCGTGATGTGCTGCGGCGGCGAGAGGCCGGGGATTAAGCGCGGATCGTCCACCGGCGCCAGCACCTGCTGGCGCACGGGGATGACGCCGGCCCAGATGGGCAGCGCGTAATCGGCCTCGTCGTCACCCGGCGCACCGTCGCGCACCTTGGCCGAGGCCTCGTCGAGCGACATCTTCAGCACGGTCGTGGCCTTCAGTTCCTTCTGCGTCATCTGGCGCAGCATGTCCCATCGGCCGGGCCACAGGCCCTCGGTAAACAACTTGAGGCTCGCTTCCTTTTCCGCCGCGTCCGTCAACTTGTGCGCCGTGCCGAGCACCATCACGGAGCGGTAGTTGCAGGAATGGTTGTAGGCCGAGCGCGCCATCACGAAGCCGTCGATGATGGAGACGGTGAGGCAGACCTGCGCTTGCTCGCAGGCTTCCAGCATGCGGCTGGCGGAAGAGCCGTGCCAATAAACGTGGTCGCCCTCGCGCCACTGCAGCGTGGGAGTCACGTAGGGCGCGCCGTCGAAGACATAGCCCACATTGCAGATCGGCATGGCGTCGAGGATGCCATGCACCGTCCCGGAGTTATAGGCGGCGCGCTTGTTCATCCGCTTGACGCGGGTCCGTTCGCTGGGGGCATCCATCGCAGTCACTCCATTGTGCACCCCGAATGCCTGCGATATGGTCTGGTGGAAAGGACCAAGTCAGACCCCAATGAGCAGACCACTTCTCGGCACTTCGGCCAGCGAGATCGGCATCGACCGCGATGACCGCGAGCCGATTCAGGCCCAGATCGCCCGGCAGCTGCGTTCGCTGGTGCTGAGCGGCCGCCTGAAGCCGCAGACCAAGCTTCCCTCCACCCGCGCACTTTCGGAGGAGCTGAACGTCGCCCGTGCCACGGTGGTGGAGGCCTATGAGCAGCTGTTGAGCGAGGGCTATCTCGAGACCCGCTCCGGCTCCGGCACGCGGGTTGCGGCGGAACTGCCGGAGTCGCTCCTCACCTCGCCACCCAGGGAACGGGCGCGGGAACCGTCGCGCGGCACAGGCCGCCGCGAACCGGCACGGCCCTTTCGCTCCGGCCTGGTCGACTGGGAAAACTTCCCGCATGACGACTGGGGCAGGCTGCTCGGGCGCTTCTGGCGCAACCCGCCGGTGACACTTCTGGAACACAACGACCCCTTCGGTTGGCTGCCATTGCGCGAGGCGATTGCCCGGCATCTCTATGAATGGCGCGGCATCGACTGCGCGGCGGAACAGGTGATCGTGACGGCGGGTGGTCTGGACGCCTTCGACCTGATCGGACGGTCGGTCCTCAGCCCGGGCGACGACGTGTGGTTCGAGGAACCGGGCTACCCCACGGCGCGGCGCATCTTCTCGCTGGGTGGTGTCACCGCGGTGCCGGTGCCTGTCGATGCCGAGGGCATGGTGGTGACGCGCGGCTGCGAGCGGGCAGGAGGGGCGCGGGCCGCCTTCGTGACCCCGGCGCGACAGTATCCGACGGGCGTAACCATGCCGCTTGCGCGCCGCCTCGAACTGCTCGACTGGGCGGCGGAGGCCGATGCCATCGTGATCGAGGACGACTACGACAGCGAGTACCGCTATGTCGGCAAGCCGCTGCCGGCACTGATGAGCCTCGATAAGCGGGCGCGCGTCATCTACACCGGAACTTTCTCCAAGGTGTTCTCGCCCATCGTGCGGCTGGGTTACATCGTGGTGCCGCAAGCACTGGTCAAGCGCTTCCGCGAGGAGCGTGTGTCGCATGGCGCACCGCCGTCGCTGATGGCGCAGCCGGCACTGGCCGAGTTCATGGGCTCGGGTGCCTTCGCCATTCACATCCGCCGCATGCGCCGCATCTATGCCGCGCGGCGCCGCGCGCTGATCGAGGCGCTGAAGCCCGGCGAGGGAAAGCTCTTCACGGTCGATGCCTCGCCTGCTGGCCTCATGCTGCTGCTGCGCCTGCCACCGGGTGTGAGCGACGAGGCACTGGTGGAGAAACTCGAAGCAAAGGGCATCGAGACGCAGTCGCTGTCCAGCCACTATGCGAGCCGCAAGCGCGAGCAGGGGCTGCTGCTCAGCTTCGCGGGCTTCAGCGAAGACAACCTGCAGCAGGCCGCTGCCAGATTGATTGGAGTTCTCTCATGAGTGATGCCGCACGCGCTGACGCCTTCCGCTGGGTAGAAGAAAGGCATGCCGACTGGTCGGCGTGGAACAGCCACATCTGGCACCTGGCCGAAACGGCGTGGCGCGAATACCGCTCGGCAGACTGGTATGTGAAGCGGCTGCGCGCCGAGGGCTTCACGGTGGAAGAAGGCTCGGGCGGCATGCCCACGGCCTTCTCCGCCACATGGTCGAACGGACCCGGCCCCACCATCATGGCCTATGCCGAATATGACGCGGTGCCCGGCAATTGCCAGGCAGCGGTGCCGTGGCGCCAGCCGCGCGAGGGCCTCTCGCGCTTCGCGGGCGGCCACACCGACCCGCATTCGGCCTTGGGCATGGGTTCGCTCGTCGGCGCTCTCGCGGCCAAGGCGGCGATGGAAAAGCACGGCATCACCGGCACGCTCCGCTTCATGGGCGAACCCGCCGAGAAGGTGCGGGGCTCCAAGTCCATCCATGCGGCGAAGGGCTATTACGACGGGCTCGACGCCATCATTTCCTTCCACCCCTTCTACATGCTGCCGCTGTGCAACACGGCGCGCTGGGACACCCATTGCGGGCCCTATTTCGCAGCGATCTATGAGTTCCTGTGCGAACGGCCGGAGACGTGGCTGCAAGGGGCGGTGACCGATGCGGCGGGTGCGCCCATTCCCGCCGCGCACACGGCAGCGCGTGCGCCGGGTGCGAACGACGCGGTCGTCGCCATGTACACGCTGTCCAAGATGATGCGCGACCACATGCTGCCGCACTCCGGCACATGGACGCTGAACGAGACGATCCTGGCGAGCGGGCAGGCCACGGCGGATAATCTCGCGGCCCAGATGGCGATGATCATGTACGCGGCGCGCTGCCCGGACGTCGCCATGCTGAAGAAGATCTATGCCGTGCTGGATCGCAACGCCGAGGCCGCAGCGGCGGCGGCGCATTGCACGGTGAAGCGCCACTGGGTGTCGAAGTCGAAGCCCGGCCTTGCCAACCATGCCATGGCCGAGATCACCTTCCGCAATCTCGAGCGCGCCGGTGCGCCGCGCTATGGCGCGGAAGCGGTGAAAATGGCGCAGGCGCTGCAGAAGGAACTTGGCCTCGACCCGCTGGCTGAGCCCTTCGCGGATGAGCTGTCGCAGCTCGTTCCCCCGCAGGAAGCGGAGCGGCGGCTGCGCCGGGACCTGCCGTCTTGGCAGACGCATTACACCTCCGACGACTACACCGACATGACGTGGTTCGCCCCCACGGTGCGCTTCTACATCGGCCGCGCCGTGCTGAAGGCGCCGCCGGGCTTCAGCTATCCCGAATGGGCGTTGAACGCGCTGGGCGGCATTCCCGCCACCATCGACCCGACGGTGGAGACGGCGGGCAAGACCATCGCCGGAACGATCATCGACCTGATGACCGACACGTCGGCGCTGGAACGTGCCAAAGCGGAGTTCCGGGATCGCCGTGCACAGGCGGCCGATCCGGATCCGTGGTGCGACTACGCTCCGCCCATCGACTTTCCATGGCCCGAATATGTGGAGACGCCGCGCGGGCGGGAATGGTGGATCCCGGCGACGGCGACGGACCGGGCGATGGAGCGGTGAGCGAAGGCGATCTGCGTATAATCGAGTTCGTAACGATTGATTTTGGGCGATTTTGAAGAGCGCTAGGCACCTAGGTGCTGGCCACGGAAAGCCAGTACAGCCCTGTCCTGGGCGCACTACGAGCCCTCTCCCTCATCATGCCCGGGCTTGACCCGGGCATCCTCTGTGGGCGTTGAAAAGGATGCGCGGGTCAAGACCGCGCATGATGAGAGTTGGGGTGATTGCCCCAGGATATTCACGACGCCAGCGGCCGCAGCTCCTTCAGCAGCTTTGCCCTGATTGCCCGGGCATAGTCGTCGAAGTCGCGGGCGGGTTCGACGAAGCTGTCCGGACCGATGATGACGCGGGCCTTGTAGTAGTCCGCAAGCTCGACGCTGTCGGCCATGATCGGCAGGCCGTTGATGATGATGCCCTGGGCGCGGGCTGACTGGCGCGCAGCTTCGAGGTCCGGTGCACCATTGTCCTCGCCGTCGCCCGCGACATCGATCACCTTGCGCTGCCCGTCGAACTCGTTGCCCTCGATGAGGGCGGCGCTGTCGCGGATGCCCGTGGCAATGGAGGTGACGCCAGCCCACATGAAGCGGTGGATGAGGCTCATGCGGAAGCCGAATGCCTTGGCGTCCCGCCCGCTGTTCAACTGGGTGAAGGGCAGCACAAGCTGGGTGTCGCCCGGGGCACCCCATTGGACGACGGCGATGGCAACCCCCAGCGGCTGCAGGTCTTCCACCGCGCGCTGCACATCCGGATCACGGAAGGCCATGGCAAGGCCCTCGACCTGCAGCGCGAATTCCTGGCGGTCGACGCTGGCCGAGGCATCAAGCGCCAGCACCAGTTCGATGGCGACCGGGGTGTCCTGCGCATGGGCGGTGGTCGCAAGCAGAAGGACGGGAAGCAGCCGCGACGCCATGGCGCGTGACAGGCCCGCCGTGCCGCGCCAAAACGCGGTCACGGAGGTTCCCATGCGCAAGAATCTGATCGAAGTCGCCGCCGCCATCCTGCTCACCTTTGCGGCCATCCTAGCACTGGCGCCCGGGGCCAGCGCCAGTGGGGTGATGATCACGAAGGCGTATGCCCGTGCATCAGCCACGCCCGGTGCCGAGACGGGAGCCGCCTATGTCAGCCTGATGCTGCATGGCGACGCAGACAGGCTGGTTGCAGCCTCGACTCCTGCCGCAAAGATGGCGGGTCTCCACAAGACCGTGCAGGTCGATGGCGTGATGAAGATGGAACACGTCGATGGCATTGATATTCCCGCCCACGGCAGGCTGCCGATGAAGCCCGGCGGCTACCACATCATGCTGATGGGGCTGACCAAGCCACTGAAGGAAGGCGACGAGATCGAACTTACTCTCACCTTCGAGAAGGCGGGTGATGTGAAGGTGATGGTCAAGGTCGCCGGCGTTGCCGCCGGAACGAACTAGGCTTCGGGCGGCAGCTCGGCGGGCGAAGGCTCTTCCCGCAGGGGCTTCAGCGCCGCATCCTCGGACTGCATGCGCCAGAACAGCAGCATGAGGTTGAGGATGCCGAAAGCCAGTGCATACCAGATGAAGCCGAAGGCCATGGGCAGGATGAAGATCTCGGCCGCCACCACGAAGTAGTTGGCGTGGCGGATCCAGCCGTGGAGGCCCTCGTCGGGAAGCTTCTCGCCGGGCACCACCATGAGCCTCGTCGTCCAGCTGCTGCCCAGCGCCGCCACGATCCAGCCGCGCGTGGCTTCGAGCACCACATAGGCATAGATCCACGGCTGGTCGATGGCTGGAAGGTAGGTGAGCACCAGGTACCAGAGGCCTGCGAGCCACAGCACCTGCAGGGCAATCACGAAGCCATAGCGGTTGGAGCCTACCTCGAAGCCGCCGCGCGCGTCGATCTTGCCCGTGTTGCGGTGGGCGATGACGAGTTCGATCACCCGCTGCAGGGTGACGAGGGTGAGGATCAGGATATGGAGCCACATGGGGGGAAGTGTAGGGTCATTCGGGGGCTGATGATAGGGGCGTGTACCGGCCAAGGTTCATCATGCCCGGGCTCGACCCGGGCATCCTTTGCCGGCGCGGGGAAGAGGATCGCCGGGTCAGGCCTGGCGATGATGGGAGGGGAGGGTTGAGGCAGGCGACCTTGCGAAGCATGCGCCTCCCTCGGCATAAGGGATGATCGATACCCTCAGAGCCGCGCCCTTGGACCTCCTCCACATCATCCTCCTTTTCGCCGGCGGCCTGCTTGCGGGGTTCATCAATGTGATGGCGGGCGGGGCCGGCTTCATGACGTTCCCGCTGCTGCTAGCGGCGGGGATGACGGAAATCGAGGCCAATGCCTCGAACTTCGTGGCCGTGTTGCCAGCCAATGTGGTGGGCACCGTGGTCTATCGCCATGAGCTGAAGAAGGTCAGGAAGCACCTGTGGTTCAGGCTGTGCCTTGCGGCCGCGGGCGGCGTGCTGGGCTCGTGGATCCTGATCCATACGGGGCAGGCGGCCTTCCAGAAGGTGATCCCGTGGCTCCTCCTCTTCGCCACCTCGTCCTTCGCCTTCGGGCCGTGGCTGAAGAACAAGCTGGAGCGCGACTTCGCCTTCGATGGGTCGCGCTGGCTGTGGCTGTCCTTCCTGCTCGAGTTCATCGTCTTCGTCTATGGTGGCTATTTCGGGCTCGGCATGGGGATCGTGATGTTCGCGATCTACGCGATCTTCAGCCACATGACGATCCACCAGGCCAATGCCATCCGCAACGTGACGATCACCCTGATGACGGTGATCTCGATCGCCATCTTCGCGCAGGCCGGCGTCATCCGCTGGGTGCCGTCACTGGTGATGATGACGGGCGCGATGATCTCGGGCTATTTCACGGCAAAGGTGGCGATGCGCATTCCGCACCATTATGTGAGGAAGGGCATCCTGATCTGGGCGGTGTGCCTTACGGCGCTGGCATTTCTGCGCTATCACTGAGCGCCTTCGACCGCCTGGCCTCGCGGTGCGCGGCATAGAGCCCGCAGACCACGATCAGCACCATGCCGAGAATGGCGATCCAGTCCGGAAATTCGCCGAAGACGAGGATGCCGGAGATGATGGCGAAGATCATCACCGAATAGCGGAAGGGTGCCGTTCCCGTCAGTTCGCCGAGCCGGAGCGTGGCCACCATCAGCAGGTAGCCCGAGGACAGGAAGCAGGCGGCGAGCGCAAGTAGCCCAACCTGCCATGCTTCCGGGCGGACGAAGCCCTGGAACAGCATCAGCGCGAGGCCGCCAACCGTCACGAAACCTGCATTGGCGAGTGCAATCACGAAGACGGGGATGCGGGCGGGAATGGTCTTGGTCAGAAGGTCGCGCACGGCGACGAAGAGCACGATGGCCAGCGCCAGCACCTCATAGACCGAGAAGTTGGACACTGACGGCTTAACGATCATCAGCACACCGATGAAGCCGCCGATGATGGCGATCATGCGCCGCCAGCCCACCTCCTCGCCGAGGAACAGCATGGAGAGCAGCGCCACGGCGAGCGGCACCGCCTGCATCACCGAGGTGAGGTTGGCGATGGGCATGTGGACGAGGGCCGTGACGAAGGCGACGGTTGCGAAGAGATCGCAGGTGGAGCGCATCAGCACGTTCTTCTGGCGGATGCGGGGGAGGTCCTTCAGCAGGCCCTGAGAGGCGCAGATGGCAGTGAGGATGGTCATGGCCATGACGCCGCGAAGCGCGATGAGTTCGCCCACCGGCAGATGCGCGCCGACGATCTTCACGATCGTGTCGTTGCAGACGAAGGACCCCATGGCGCAGACCATGAGAAGGCCGGCGCGGAGTGCCGTGTTTTGCGGCAGGCGAAGCATCAATGATGGGTAGCGCACTTCGGGGCTGCGCCGCCATGCCGGCAGCGCAGGGCTCAGCCGCCGGTGACGCTCATGTGGCGGGCGACGGCGGGCTTGTTGTGCTGGCGGTCGATGATGAAGTCGTGGCCCTTGGGCTTGCGGCCGATGGCCTCGTCGATGGCGGCGTTGAGGAGCTCGTTGCCTTCCGAGGCGCGGAGCGGCGCGCGCAGGTCGGCGGCATCTTCCTGGCCAAGACACATGTAGAGCGTGCCGGTGCAGGTGAGGCGGACGCGATTGCAGCTCTCGCAGAAATTATGGGTCATCGGGGTGATGAAGCCGAGGCGGCCGCCCGTCTCCTTCACCGTCACGTAGCGGGCCGGGCCGCCGGTCTTGTAGGGGATGTCTTCCAGCGTGAACTGGTCCATCAGCTGCGCGCGCACGACCGAGAGCGGCAGGTACTGGTCCGTCCGGTCGCCGTCGATGTCACCGAGCGGCATGGTCTCGATCAGGGTGAGGTCCATGCCCTCGCCGCCGGCCCAGCGCAGCATCTCGGGGATTTCGGTGTCGTTGACGCCCTTCAGCGCCACGGCGTTGATCTTGATGGCAAGGCCCGCCTTCTGCGCGGCCTTGAGGCCTTCCTTGACCTTGGGCAGGTCGCCCCAGCGGGTGATCTGGCGGAACTTCGCCTCGTCCAGCGTATCGACCGAGACATTGATGCGGCGGACACCATGGGCAGAGAGCTCATCCGCGAAGCGGGCCAGCTGCGAGCCGTTGGTGGTCAGCGTCAGTTCCTCCAGCGCGCCGGACTTCAGATGACGGCCGAGGCCTTCGACCAGCGTCATGATGCCCTTGCGGACGAGAGGCTCGCCGCCGGTGAGGCGGATCTTCCTGACGCCCTTGTCGATGAAGGCGGTGCAGACCCGGTCCAGCTCCTCGAGAGACAGCAGGTCGCGCTTGGGCAGGAAGGTCATGTCCTCCGCCATGCAATAGACGCAGCGGAAGTCACAGCGGTCCGTCACCGACACGCGCAGGTAGCTGACGTGGCGTCCGAACGGGTCGATCAAGGGGGCCTGCTGGGTCATCGTGCGTTATATTTGGCCATATATATCGGAAAGGTCAACCCGCAGCTTCCGCCACCGCAAGCTGCTTCTTGCTGGGCAGGAACATGGCCAGCAGCCCGAAGGCCGGCAGGAAGGAGCAGATGTGGAAGACGAAGCCGATGGACGTTGCGTCCGCCACCATGCCAAGCAGGGCCGCGCCCGCCGCGGCGATGCCGAAGGCCACGCCGAAGAACAGGCCTGAGATCATGCCCACCCGCCCCGGCATCAGGTCCTGCGCAAAGACCAACATGGCCGAAAAGGCGGAGGCCAGGATGAAGCCGATGGGCACTGACAGGACGACCGCCCAGAAGTGGTTGGCATAGGGCAGCAGCACCGTGAAGGGCAGGGCGCCGAGCACCGAGAACCAGATCACCGCCTTGCGCCCGATCTTGTCGCCGATGGGCCCACCCAGCAGCGTACCCGCCGCGAAGGCCGCGAGATAGATGAACAGGTCGATCTGCGCTTCCTTCGGGCTGAGGCCGAACGTGTCGATCAGGTAGAAGGTGTAGAAGCTCGACATGCTGGATGTGTAGAGGAACTTCGAGAACATCAGGCCCAGCAGCACGGTGAGCGAGGTGACGACCATGCGCCGCGGCAGCGGGTTGGGCGGAATGACATGCGCGCGCTTCGGGCCACCCTTGGGCGAGAGGTGATGGGCATACCACTTCGCGGCATAGCTCAGCACCGCGACGGAGAAGAGCGCGAGCAACGACAGCCACGCGACACTGCCTTGCCCGTGCGGCACCACGAAGAAGGCTGCGAGAAGCGGCCCGATGGAGGTGCCGAAATTGCCGCCCACCTGGAACACCGACTGCGCAAAGCCATAGCGGCCGCCCGACGACAGCCGCGCCAGCCGCGAGGCCTCCGGATGGAATATCGACGAGCCGATGCCGATCAGCGTGGCGCCGACGAGGATCATCCCATAGCTGTGGGCGAGGCCGACGACGACGAGGCCGATCAGCGACATGGCGGGCGCCACGGGAAGCGAATAGGGGAAGGGCTTCTTGTCGGTATAGTGCCCGATCAGCGGTTGCAGCACCGAGGCCGTGGCCTGGAAGGCCATGGTGATGAAGCCCACCTGCGCAAAGCTCAGATTGTGCAGGTCGCGCAGCAGCGGATAGATCGACAGCAGCAGCGCCTGCAGCGTGTCATTGATCAGGTGCCCCGCCGTGACGGCGAAAAGCACGGCATAGGTGGTGCCCTGGACCTTGGCAGGGGTGAAATGCGTGGTGGCCATGCGGGAGTGCCTAGCGGGAAACCGAGACCATGGCCAATGCCGAGTGGGCAGGTTGGGTATGTGCGCTGTCGTCCTCTCCCGCCTGCGGGAGAGGAAGGGGCCCCAACGCAGTTGGGGGAGGTGAGGGGCAACGGGCTCAGAACTGGCCCGCGTACCTCCGTCCCCTCATCGCCCCGTTGCGTGCCGCAACGGGTCCCTTCTTCTCCCGTTGAAGAAACGGGAGAAGACGCGGGCGAGCTACTTCCCCTTCGCCGTCGACAGCAGCCAGTCCTTGAAGGTGTCGAGTGCCTCGGTGCGGCGGCCGGCGCCGGAGTTGGGTTCGATGATCGAGTAGGCGTAGTCGTGCTTGATGTCGATGTCGAAGAGCTGGACGAGGCGGCCCGAGGCGAGGTCGTCGGCGATCAGGCTGTTGGGGCAGAGCGCAATGCCCTGGCCGGCGAGTGCGGCCGCGCGCAGCAGGTTGAAGTCCTGGAAGATGGGGCCGGGCGAAGGGCCGGCGTGCTTGAGGCCGGCGTGGCGCATCCAGTTCTGCCAGTCGAGTCTGTCCGTATCGTGAAGCAGGGGCTTGCCGAGGATGGCCTGCGGCACGTCGAAGGGGCCTTCCTTCTCGAGGTAGATCGGGTTGCAGATGGGCACCGTGCTGCCGGGCAGCAACCTTGTGGAGCGGCAGCCCTCCCATTCGCCCGGGCCCCAGAGCACGGCGACGTCCACCTCGTCGAAATCGATCTTGTGGTCGGCGAAGGCATAGACGACCTTGACCGAGATTTCCGGGTGCTCGCTGAAGAACTGCGACAGCCGGGGGATCAGCCAGATGGTGGCGAAGGAGGGAAGGGCCGCGATGGTCATCGCCGGGCCCTGCTCGCTCTGCTGCAGGCGGCGGCAGGCGGCGGCCATTATGTCGAAGGCCTCGGCCAGCGAACGGGCGAGGTCCTGGCCTTTCGGGGTGGGCATGGTCTGGCGGCCCAGCCGGTCGAACAGGGAGAGGCCGAACCATTGCTCAAGCTGGCGCACCTGGTGGCTGACGGCGGACTGGGTGACGTTCAGTTCCTCCGCCGCCTTCGAGAAGGAGCCTGAGCGGGCGGCGGCTTCGAAGCAGCGGAGCGCATTGAGGGAGGGCAGGCGGGACACCGGAACGGCTCCATGAGAAAATCTCATAGAGTATGTGAGGGATCGTCTTTTGACACA
>NZ_JBAXGR010000002.1:0-140312 GCF_037139295.1 Aestuariivirga sp. | reverse complement strand
GCTTGTCATGCGGGCGGGCCAGTCTGGGTGGCGGGCACCGTTGACCAGGCTGGGTGTGCCGGTTCAGCCCGAACAGCCGGTTAAGCGGTCTGGCCAAACTGAGCAACTGGTGTGTACGACCCTCAGTGGCCTGTTGCCACAACCCGCTGATCCCTGGAGGCAGGAGCCCGCGTCACCCGAGACGCGGCACGCGCTGGTGGTCGGTGCCGGCGGTATCCTCACCGAGCTCCTGAAGGACTCGGTGACGCTGATCCTGCCGACGACGCGCTCCGAGATCGAGCGCGCGCTGAAGACGCTGAAGGTGTGGACGCTGGTCGAGGGCTTCCGCGGCAAGTCAGGCGACCAACAGGCCGTCTTCCGCGCCGTCGAGGCGGTCGCAGACTTCGCCAATGCCAACCGAGGCCTCGTCGAGGAACTCGACGTGAACCCCCTGCTCGTTCTCAAGGACGGCGCCATCGCCGTCGATGCCCTGATCAAGATGAGGAAGCCATGACCGTCACCGAAACCACCACCGGCCCGATCCACGTGACCAAGCGTGGACGCGTGCTCGAAGTCCGGATCGAGCGCGGCAAGGCCAATGCCATCGACGCCGCGACCAGCCGCATCATGGGCGACATCTTCGCGGGCTTCCGCGATGACCCGGAGCTGCGCGTGGCCATCCTCACCGGCACGGGCGAAAAGTTCTTCTGCCCCGGCTGGGACCTCAAGGCTGCGGCCGAGGGCGAGGCGCCGGACTCGGACTATGGCGTGGGCGGCTTCGGGGGCCTGCAGGAGCTTCCGGGCCTCAACAAGCCCGTCATCTGCGCGGTGAATGGGCTGGCCTTCGGCGGCGGCTTCGAGATCATGATTTCCTGCGACATCATCATCGCCGCCGAGCATGCCACCTTCGCGCTCCCTGAGATCAACTCCGGCACGGTGGCGGATGCCGCCTCGATCAAGCTGCCGCGCCGCATTCCCTATGCAGTCGCCATGGAGATGCTGTTCACCGGCCGTCGCATCGATTCGAAGGAAGCCAAGCACTGGGGCCTCATCAATGAGATCGTTCCGGCTGACAAGCTCATGGAACGCGCACGCGAAGTGGCCGACCAGCTGGCCGACGGCCCGCCGCTCGTCTTCGCCGCCATCAAGGAAGTGACCCGCGAGACGGCACATCTTCCCGTGCAGCAGGCCTTCGACATGGTGACCAAGCGCAAGCTCAAGACGGTCGACGTGCTCTATTCGAGCGAGGACCAGCTGGAAGGGGCGCGCGCCTTCGCCGAGAAGCGGAAACCCCAGTGGAAGGGCAAGTGAACTTCGATTTCTCGGGCAAGCGCGTACTCGTCACCGGCGGCACGCGCGGCATCGGGCGCGCTGCGGTGGAGGCTTTCCTCGCCGCAGGTGCAAAGGTGGCCGTCAATGGCCGCACGGAAGAGTCCACACACAATGCAGTGGCGAAGCTCGGACCGATGGCCATCCCGGCCCCCGGCGACATCGCCAGGCCCGATGCCTGCCGCGCCATGGTCTCCCATGCTGCGCGCCAGATGGACGGGCTCGACGTTCTGGTGAACTGTGCCGGAGTCGCCCATGGCGGGACGGTGGATGAGGTGACGGAGGCGGTGTGGGACGCAACTCTCGACGCCAACCTCAAGGGCACCTTCTTCTGCACCCAAGCCGCACTTCTGTACCTGCGCATGTCGAAGGGCAATGTGGTGAACCTCGCCTCGGATGCGGGGCTCATCGGCGAGGTGGGACTCGCCGTCTACTGCGCGTCCAAGGGCGGCGTGGTGAACCTCACCCGCGCGCTGGCGCTGGAACTGGCACCCGACATCCGCGTGAACTGCGTCTGCCCTGGCTATGTGGACACTGACATGGTGCGCCAGGGCATCGATACTTCGGATGATCCGGCTGCGGCCCGGGCTGCGCTTGCCGCGGCCTCGCCACTGAACCGCATTGCCGGGCCGGGCGAGATCGCCTCGGCGATCCTCTATCTAGCCTCTGATGCCGCCCGCTTCGTGACCGGCGCAACGCTGCAGATCGATGGCGGGACGACGGCTGGCCATCCTCGGCGCTAGCAGACAAAAAAAACGGCCCCGGCTGTGACACCGGGGCCTTCAGGGGAGGGTGGGTTACTAGCCGACCAGCCACATGCGGCTGGACTGGCGGATGCGGGCCTGCTCGCGGTCCAGAGCCTCGAACACCGAGGCTTCGGCGGCAGGCGCCGTCATGGAACGGAATGTCTGGCGCACGGCAGCTTCGAAGCTGTTCCAGAGGGGAGCGGGAGCTGCGGCGGCGAGGAGGCGGGTCATGATCTTCAATCTTTGTTAAGGGTTCAATTTCTGCCCCCTAAAATAGGGCTCGCAAGCACAGTATACAAACGAAGCTTTCTAGATTAATCTTCAAATTATGTTTGAGGATAGCCCATGTTGCGCCACATTCCCGGCCTGCAATCGTTGAAAGCCTTCGACGCGTCGGCCCGTCACCTGAATTTCACCCGGGCTGCCGCCGAGCTGAACGTGACCCCCGCGGCGGTGAGCCACCAGATCAAGGAACTCGAGGAGGCAATCGGCGTACCCCTGTTCCAGCGCACCAGCCGCCACATGCAACTGACCCGGCAGGGCCAGGTCCTGAAGCCCGCTATCGCCGATGCATTGGAGGGCATCACCCGAGCGCTCCAGAAGCTGCGGCAGGTCGAGAACCCCACGCAGGTGCGTGTCACCGTCTCCCCGTCGCTGGCCGCCAAGTGGCTGGTGCCGAGGCTCGACCGCTTCCTCGAATCCGTGCCGGGGGCCGACGTGCGCATCGATGTCTCCTCCGAGCCGCTCGACTTCGACCGCGAGGACATCGACGTGGCGATCCGCTTCGGCGATGGCAATTATCCCGGCCTCGTGGTGGAAAAGCTGTTCCATGACACGCTTTTCCCCGTCTGCTCGCCGGAACTCCTGAAAGGAGCGAAGCCGCTGAAGGAGCCAAAGGACCTTCTCCAGTTCACGCTTATCCATCTCGACTGGGAGGCACAAGGAGCCGTCTGGCCCAACTGGCGCATGTGGATGCTGGCGGCGGGCGTCAAGGACTTCAACGACACCCGCGGCCTGCACTTCAGCCAGACATCGCTGGCGTTGCAGGCGGCAATTGATGGCCACGGCGTGGCTCTGGGCGATTCTACCCTAGTGGGCGATGACATCGCCTCGGGACGTCTGGTGAAACCCTTCGAACTCTCGCTCCGCAGTCCGGCGCAGTTCGCCTATCACCTGATCACCCGGCGCGAGACAGCGGAGAGGCCAATGACCAAGGCCTTCCGCAACTGGATTATCACGGAAGCGGCGGCGAGCCAGGGCTGAGCCTCCGCCAACCTAAAATCGCCGCGATTGCCGCTAAGATTTATCCCGATGATCACGCGACGGCAATTCCTTAGGGTAACGGGCGGGCTTGCACTCGCGGGCACGGCGCTGGCGGGCTATGCCCTTATCATCGAACCGGGGTTTCTGCTCTTCACCAGGCATTACGTCGTGACGCCGCCACGCTGGACGCCGGGTTTCAAGCTGCGCCTCGTGCTGCTGGCGGACCCCCATCTGGTGGAGCCGCACATGCCGCTGTCGCGCTGGCGGGGCATCATTGCCACAGCCAATGCGCTTGACGGCGATCTGGTGCTGATGCTGGGCGACTATGTGGCGGGCCATCGCTGGCGCAGCGGAACGGTGAAGGTGACGGACATGGCGCGCGCCGCTTCGGCCCTCCGCGCAGCCCTCGGCGTGTTCTCGGTCAACGGCAATCACGACTGGTGGGATGACATGGCGGCCCGGCGCGCCGGCCACGGCCCGACATTGGCCGAGCGTGCCCTCGCGGACAGTGGCATTCCCACCCTGTCCAACCGCGCTGTCCGCCTTGCCAAGGATGGTCTTCCCTTCTGGCTCTCGGGCACGGACAGCGCGCTTGCCATTCCGAAGAAGGGCGGGTTCGAAAGCCGCGCCGACCTGGCGGGCACGCTGTCGCAGATCACCGATGACGCGCCCATCATTCATCTGGCGCACGAGCCCGATCTGTTCGTGAACATTCCGCCGCGCGTATCGCTCACTCTCTCGGGCCATACGCATGGGGGGCAGGTGAGGCTCCTGGGTCATTCACCAATGGTGCCCTCTGCCTATGGAAACCGCTTCGCCTATGGGCACGTTGTCGAAGACGGGCGGCACCTCATCGTCTCCGGCGGGCTCGGCTGCTCCATCATGCCGGTGCGCTTCGGCATGCCGCCCGAGATCACCGTGGTCGATCTGAGTTGAGGGCCAGGCTTCGCTGCAGCGCGATCACTGCTGCCACGGCGACCGTCGCTGCCGAGGCGAAGGACACGACGAAAAAGCCATGCACCTGGTAAACGGGGCCATAAACGGCACCCGCCGTGCCGAGCGAGAAATAGGTGGTGAAGGAGAACAGCCCCATGATGGTGCCCCGCAGGCGCGGCGACAGGCTGTTCATGTAGGAGACGAGCACCGTCATGCAGAAGTGGTTGGCGAGGCCCCAGAAGAAGGGCCACGCCATCACCGTCAGCACCCGCTCTGCCGCGAAGGGCAGCACGACATAGTTGATGCTGACGAGAGCCATGCCGAACGGCAACATGCGCGTCGGTCCCTTGCGGTCGATCACCTTGTCAAAGACCACGCCCACGCCGAAGCCGATGCCATAGGCGAGCGAGATGGTACCGCCGAGCCAGGCCCCTGCCCCGTGCGTTTGGCGCACGTGGTCACCGATGAAGGTGTAGGTCTGGTAGAAGGCGATCATGTAGGCGAAAGTCGAGAGATACCCGACCCACGCGCCCGGCAGCCGCAGTACCTCCATGTAGCGCACGCGCTCGCCGCTGGTTCCGAAGGAGGCCACCTTGGGCAGCAGCGCCCCGGCGAAAGGCATGATCGCCGCCACGCCTCCAACAATCATGAAGGTGCCACGCCAGCCCACGAAGGCGGAGAGCAATGCGGCCAGCGGCACGCCCGCCACCATGGCGATGGACCAGCCGAACAGCACTTTGCCCAAGTCCTGCGAGCGCCGGTCGGGCGGAGCAATGTCACCCGTTAGCGCATAGGTGGCGGGGATGATGACACCGGATGCCAGACCGGCAATCAATTGAGCGCCCGCCAGCACGCGCCAGTCCCAGGCGAAGGCGCAGAGGAACAGCGAGAAGGCCAGCACAGCGAAGGCGATGCGGATCGCCGCGCGCTTCGGCCAGCGGCCAAGTTGCGGTGCCGCGAGCAAGGCGGCGGAGGCGACGCCCACGCCATAAGCCGAAGCTGCAAAGCCAATCTCCTTGGCCTGCGTGCCCAGCCCCGCAGCGATATCGGTCAGCAGCGGTGACAGCATCAGCGCCTGGATGCCAACGGCGGCAATCGACAGTGTGAGCAGCAGGAGTGGCGCGCGACCGTCAGCACTCATTCAGGAGACAGGGCCGGATGGGACTCGAAGACGGCGACCGGCATCTGCTCATAATCGATGATGGCGCCCGTCATCATGCCCGCCGAGGGCGAGACGAGATAGGCGACGAGGCCCGCCACGTCGTCCGGCGTGATCATGCGGCCCGCCGGCATGCGCCGCCCGATGGCTTCCGCCCAGTCCTGCGGCATGCCGTGGAAGCCCGTCTGCAGTGCATGCTCGCCGTCAGAATTCACCCAGCCCAGGTTGATGGCGAAGATGCGGATGCCGTCACGCGCCACCTTGTGAGCGGACGAGCGCGTGAGAATGTTGAGCGCCGCCTTGGAGGCGGAATAAGTGGTGAGGTTGGGAGGCCCGCCGTGCGACAGCATGGACGACATGTTGATGATGGTGCCCGAGCGGTTTGGGCGCATCACCTTCACGGCCTCCTGCATCATGAACAGAGGAGCGCGCGTGTTGACGCCGAACAGGCGCTCGAAGGCTTCGGGCGTCGTGTCGTCCAGCCCGCAGCGCTCGGTGTTGCCGGCAGCGTTCACCACGACATCGAGGCGGCCGAAGGCCGACACGGCCGCCGTCACCGCGCGGACGGGAAGCGAAACGTCCATCAGGTCGCCCGACAAGGTCTCGACCCGGCCAACCAACTTCAGCTTTGCCGCCGCCTCGGCCAGCTTCTCCGCGTTGCGGTCCACCAGCAGCACACCGCCGAAGCCAAGCTCGAGGAACTTTGCCGCCGCCGCGAAGCCCATACCCTGCGCCGCGCCGGTGACAAGCGCGAATCTTGCCTCAGACATCACTTCTCCCCGCATGTTTGTGGGCAAGCTTAGGTGATTTGCTGGTCGGCCTCAAAGCGCCGAAAGCATGCCTGGCAAGCGGGTCAGCACGTCAGTAGGAAGGCGGCTCGCACCAGATCAGGTTCTTCTTGTAGTCGATGCGATAGACGCGCGAGGGCGCGCCAAATTTTTTCCGACAGAGCTGCCGGGCTTCTTCCATGTACTTGTCCCGCTGGGCCGCGGTGTAGTCATCGCGACCCTTGTGGTTGCCCTTGGCGGGAGCCTGGGCTTGCTGGTGGGTGGAGACACCGGACCGCAGCTTGGGCGGCAACTGCTGCCCGGGCTTGCACTTGCCACCCGTATAGCGCTGGCACGTATCGGAGGCTTGGGCGGCAGAGGCAAATGCAATCACGGCAGTAAACAAACCGGCAAAAAGGAATATGCAACGCAACATGGGCCACCCTGCTGTTGAACGATCACAGGGTTATCCATGATTCATCATTTTACAATCTGTAATTTTTTTCACAACCGTTTTAGTTCCATGGCGTTTTGGCGAGAACCTTCAGCTTGGCGAGAGCTTTCTCGTATTCAGCACCCACGCCGCGATCGATCCCCAACCCTGCCCAGCGATCGATGACGCCGGGAAGCTTCGACTGGAACAGCCAAGTGACCCGTGTGCCTGCGCCCTCCGGGGTGAGGTCGATCGTGGCACGGGACGTGCCGAAGCCCGCGTAGTCCGACGTGGTGGCGACCCGGACATTCGGAGTAGCCTCGGTGACCGTCAGCGTGCCGCTGCCGACCATGGGATTGTTGGAAGCCCAGCGCATGACCTGACCGACGCCCTCAGCGGGTCCCTCGAAGGAGAACGTCGTCTGCGGGTCAGTTTCCACCCACGACGACCATTCGGGCACGCGGCGCAGGTCGGCCAACACGGCAAAAACCTTGTCGGCAGGCGCGGCGATAACGGCGGAGCGTTCCACCCGCGCCTCGCCAGGCAGAAGCAGGGCGCCGCCATAGAAAATGACAGTGAACGCCATGACGACGAAGATGATGACTTTGATGACCGATTTCATGGGCGCTTTAGGACCACAGCCGCGTGCCCTTGGCAAGGCCGGGTTGCTTGGGGCATGGCTTGCCTCCCCGGCATTCCTCGCGCAATCTGCGGCGCATGAACAAAGCCATCTTCACGAAAGACTTCAAGGCCCGGCCCTTCTGGTGGGAGGCCCATGAACCCAAACCCCTGTCCGAAATCACGCTTCCGAAGCAGGCCCGGGTGGTCATCATCGGTGCGGGCTATGCCGGGCTCAATGCCGCGCTGGAACTGAGCCGCGAGGGACTGGACTGCATCGTGCTCGATGCCAATGAGCCGGGCTTTGGCGGATCATCCCGCAACGGCGGCATGGTGTCGGGCGGGGTCAACGTCGGCAAGCGCTACATGGCCAAGGCCATGTCGGACGAGGAAGCCGCCCCCTTCCTCAACGACGCAGCCGATGCCTTCACCTATATTGAGCAGCTGATCGCCCGCGAGAAGATCGACTGCGGCTGGACCAGGGCGGGCTATTTCCTCGGCGCCTGGTGCAAGAGCCACTATGACAGCATGGCCCACAAGGTGGACCTCCTGAACGAAACGGCGAAGTCCGAGGCCTATATCGTGCCGCCGGAACGGCAGCGCGAGGAGATCGGTTCCGACTATTATCGCGGCGGCATGGTGGTTGGCCGCGCCGGACATCTGCACCCTGCCCTGCTGTTCAAGGGCCTGCTCGACCTGTGCCAGCAGCGCAACATTCCGATCGCCACCAAGACACCGGCCACCAAGCTCACCCAGACCGCCACCGGCTGGCGGGTCGACACGCCGCGCGGCGCCATCGAAGCAGCTGACGTCATCATCGCCACCAACGGCTACACGGGCGACGTGACGCCCGAACTGAAGCGGCGCGTGGTGCCGGTGGGCTCCTACATCATCGCAACGGAGGAGCTACCGCCGGACCTAGCGAAGACCATCAGCCCCAAGAACCGCTCCTTCGCGGATACCCGCCGCGTACTGACCTATTACCGCATGTCGCCCGACGGCAAGCGGCTGATCTTCGGCGGCCGCGCCAAGTTCGGCCACACCGACCCGGTGGAGACGGCCCCCATCCTCTATGGCTTCATGACCGACCGCTTCCCGCAGCTGAAGGGCACGAAGATCACCCATGCCTGGACCGGCAATGTGGCCTTCACCCTCGACGAGATGCCGCACATGGGCAAGTTCGACAACATGCACTATGCGCTAGGCTGCAACGGCTCCGGCGTCGCCATGATGAGCTATCTGGGCCACCAGACGGCGCGCAAGATCGCCGGCAAGGTGAACCATGTCTGCGCCTTCGACCGGCCCGAGTTCCCTGACCATGCGCTCTACACAGGCAACACCTGGTTCCTGCCGTGGATCGGCCGCTACTTCCGCACGCGCGACTGGCTGGACCGCCGCTTGGGATGATTTTCGAGACGACCCGTCTGATTGCCCGCCGCTTCGGGCCACCCGACCTCGAACCCTTCGTCGCCATGCGCGACGACCCGGAGGTGTCGCGCTATCAGTCGTGGGATCGCTTCACGCATGAGGATGGCCAAACCTTCATCGCGGAACTCGTTCGCATGGAACCGGGCCAGCCAGGCTGGTTCCAGTTCGCGCTTGAGGAGAAGTCGACGGGGCTGTTCATAGGCGACTGCGGCCTGTTCACCGACCCCGCGGACCCGCGCCTGGCCCGCATCGGTTACAGCATCGCCCGCACGTTCTGGCGGCGCGGCTTCGCCACCGAGGCTGTATCGGCACTGACGGCCTTTGCATTCGACCAGTTCGTGCTGCACCGCATTGCAGCATCGGTGGACCCCCGCAATGCTGCGTCCTGCCGGGTGCTCGAAAAGGCGGGCTTCGTGAAGGAAGCGCACCTGCGCCAGAGCGAGTGGTTCAAGGGGCAATGGGCGGACGATGCGATCTACGCGAAGCTGCGCCGCATTTGATGTATTTTCTTAAGGTTGCATTTTCCCTATAGAGGCAACCCATGCGCCTGAGCGTCTTCACGGATTACTCCCTGCGGGTCCTGATTCAGGCCGCGCTTCGCCACCCCAACAAGGTGACAATCGATGAGGTGGCCAACGCCTTCGGCATCTCCCGGAACCACTTGATCAAGGTCATCAACAAACTCGGGCGGGCGGGCTTTCTCGTGACACAGCGCGGCCGTTCCGACGGCTTCATGCTGGCCCGGCCAGCCGAACGAATATCAATATTGGACGTCGTGCGCTTCGGCGAAGAAGATCAACCGCTGGTCGAATGCTTCGATGCCGCGCGCAACAGGTGCGTGATCACGCCCGCCTGCAAGCTGAAAGGCATGATCGCAGAGGCCAATCGCGCCTTCTTCGATGTTCTGGGCAAATACACGATCGCCGATGCCAGCGCCAATCCCGAGCCTCTGTTCCGGCATCTGGAACTGACCGAATCCTGCACTTGTCACGCCGAGATCGCCAGGCTCGGCTCTAGGCGAGGACCAGCTCCTCAGCCGCATCTGGCCTGCATGCGCCACTTGCCGCTGGCATAGACCGGGTTTGCCTGCAGCTTGCCCTTCTGGCCCTCGGGACAGGCGAAATAGCCGAGCGACGAAGTGGCCACCGCCACCGCGTCTTTCTGCTGCGACGGCCCCATGCCGGACACTGACATGTCGAACAGGTTCGGTCCCTTCGGCGAAAAATCCAGCCGATAGGTCTTGCCGTTGTAGAAGATCGGCTCGCTGCGCGGCGTCATCACCACCTGGGGTGCCGGCTTCTCACGCGTCACCCGCACTTCGGGCTGGCTGCAGGCCGCAAGGCTCAGTGCCGCCACCAGGAGAATCAAGCCGGGGGTGTGTTTTTGCATGGGCGCCTTATGCCCGCCGTGCCTCGACCGGGCAAGCGCGGCGTCGTATAGGGGTGATCATGACACATTTCGACCCCTCAGCCCTGCTTGTCTCCCGTTCGAAAACCGCCGATGAAGGCGCCATCATCCACATGTCCCAGCGCGCCCGCGAATTGCGCGCCAAGGGCGTTGACGTGGTCAGCATGACGCTGGGCGAGCCGGACTTCGATACACCCGACAACATTCAGGAAGCCGCCACGGCCGCCATGAAGGCGGGCTTCACCCATTATGCACCCGTCATGGGCATCCCCGAGCTGCGCACCGCGCTGGCAAAAAAGCTCAAGACGGAGAATGGCCTCGACTATTCGGCGGGTGAGATCGTGCTTGCCAACGGCGCCAAGCAGGCGATCGCCAATGTCATGCTGTCGATCATCGAGCAAGGAGACGAGGTGATCATGCTGGCACCCTTCTGGGTGTCCTACGAGATCACGGTGCGCTTCGCTGGCGGCACGCCGGTGGTGCTGCATGCCAGCATCGAAGAGAACTACAAGGTTCCGGCCAGCCGCATTGCTGCAGCCATCACGCCAAAAACCAAGCTGATCGTGTTGAACTCACCCTCCAATCCTTCGGGCGCGGTGTGGAGCAAGGCGGAACTTCAGGAACTGGCAGCGGTCGTCAAGGCGCATCCGCACCTCATGGTGCTTTCCGACGAGATTTACGAATACATCATCTTCGACGGCGAGATGCACTCCTTCGGCGCGCTGCCCGGCATGCGGGAGCGGACCATAACGGTGAACGGCTTCTCCAAGGGCTTCGCGATGACCGGCTGGCGGCTCGGCTATGCCGCCGCCCCGGAACCCATCGCCAAGGCCATGGCCCGCATGCAGAGCGCGATCTCGGCAGGGGCCAACCAGTTCGTGCAGCGCGCTGCCATCGCGGCACTCGAAGGCCCGCGCGATGCAGTGGAGCGCATGCGCAAGGAATACCAGTTGCGCCGCGACATGGTGCAGGGAGGGCTCAATGCCATCCCCGGTGTGAAAATCGGCAACATCCCTGCAACCTTCTATGCGTTCCCGGATGTATCGGCGCTTCTCGGCAAGACGGCGGGCAACCACCTGCTCGATACAACCGACGCACTGTGTGACTGGCTGCTCGACGAGCACCACGTTGCAACAGTCCCTGGCAGCGCCTTCGGGGCGGCCGGCTCGATCAGATTGTCCTTCGCTTGCAGCGAGGTCGAAATCAGCAAGGCCATGGCGCGAATGCAGAAGGGGCTGGGGAGCCTGGTCTGACCACTTCACTCACATGACATTCTTCATCATGCCCGGGCTCGACCCGGGCATCCTCTTTCTGGTTCACCAAAAAGGATGGCCGGGTCGAGCCCGGCCATGATGGGTGCTGAGTGAGTAAACGCAGCTCACGCCCTATTCCGCCGCCTTCGGCACAAGGTGCCGGTCATTCGCAGGCGCATCCAGATGCGCCACCAGCACGTCGGAGGCGTTCTCGCGATCGTGCATGTGGCGGCGGTCGCGGGCCACGAAAGAGTAGATGGCGGGCGTGATGAACAGCGTGAACAGCGTGCCGATGGTCATGCCGGCGGCAATGACCACGCCGATGTCGAAGCGGCTCTTGGCGCCAGCACCATTGGCAATCAGAAGCGGCGTGACACCGATGACCATGGCGGCGGTCGTCATCAAGATGGGCCGCAGGCGTACGGCCGCCGCCTCCTTGATGGCCGTGTCCTTGTCATAGCCCTTGGTCTCCTGCAGCTTGTTGGCGAACTCCACCATCAGGATGCCGTGCTTGGCGATGAGACCGATGAGCGTCACAAGGCCGATCTGGGTGTAGATGTTGATCGTGCCAGAGCCCAGATTGATCGGTGGGTTGTTCATCATGGCGCCGTTGATCTCACCCAATATGAACAGAACCAGCAGCGCACCGAACACAGTGGCCGGCAGGCCGATGAGAACGATGAAGGGATCGCGGAAGCTTTCGAACTGCGCCGCGAGCACCAGATAGATCAGCAGCAGTGCCACCGCGAAGGTGAACGCCAGCGTGTTGCCTTCCTTGACGAACTGGCGGCTCTCACCCTTGAAGTCATAGGCCATGCCCTGCGGCATGATCTCGTCAGCCTTCTTCTGCAGGAAGGTGATGCCCTCGCCGATGGTGCGGCCGGGGAACGGCACGCCCTGCAGCATGGCGGAGTTCAGCTGCTGGAAGGTGGCAAGCCCGTTGGGCTGCACCGTCTTCGAGACTTCGGTGAAGGCCGAGAGCGGCACCATCTGCCCATCGGCCGCGCGCACGCGGAAGGCGAGGATCTGGTCCACCGATGACCGTTCGGTGCGCGGCACCTGCGGGATCACCTGGTAGCTGCGGCCGTCGACCGTGAAACGGTTGACGTTGTTGCCACCGAGCAGTGTTGCCAGCGTGGCGCCAACGTCACGCATGGTGACGCCCAGCCGGTTGGCGCGGTCCTTGTCAACGACCAGCTCCACCTGCGGAGTCTGGAAGCGCAGGTCGGCGTTGGTGAAGATGAACAGGCCGCTCTTGTCGGCCTCCGCCTTCAGCTTGTCGAGCGTGTCGGCCAGTCGCGTGTATTCGCCCGGATAGGTGAGGACGAACTCGATCGGAAGGTCGCCAGCGCCAACCGGAATGGCCGAGGGCGCGGTGGCAAAGATGTTGACGCCGGAGACCGCCTTGAACTTCGGCTGCAGCTCCGCCATCACCGAAAGGTCGGAGCGGGTGCGCTCGTCCCAGGGCTTCAGGATCAGGCCCATGAAGGCCTGGTGGGTGTTGGGGAAGCCGTCGATGGCGAAGAGGTTTTGACGCTCCGGGATCGCCATGAAGGTTTTGGTGAGATCGTCCGTATAGGTGGTGAGGTAGTCGAGGTTGGTGTGCTCCGGTGCGTTGACGAAGGCGAAGAGCACGCCCTGGTCTTCCGCCGGTGCCAACTGACGGCCGATGGCATTGTAGAGAACAGCCGACAGCACGATCATCAGCACGGCGATCCATGCGAAGACCGAGCGCTGCTTGATGGTGCCATCAAGGCGGCGGCGATAGAAACGCTGCAGGCCGCCGAAGGTGCTCTCCACAATGCGTCCGAACCACGACAGCTTCTCGTGCGGCTTCAGCATTTTCGACGTCATCATCGGCGACAGCGTCAACGCGATGACACCCGACACGATGACAGCACCCGCAAGGGTGAAGGCGAATTCACGGAACAGCGCCCCGGTGAGGCCGGAGGTGAAACCGATCGGCGCATAAACCGCCGCCAGGGTGATGGTCATGGCGATGACCGGGCCGGTGATCTCGCGGGCGCCGCGGAGCGCGGCATCGAAGGGTGTCATCCCCTCCTCGATATGGCGGTGGATGTTCTCCACCACCACGATGGCGTCATCGACCACGAGGCCAATGGCCAACACGAGGGCGAGCAGCGTCAGCAGGTTGATCGAGTAGCCGAAGGCCACCAGCACCAGCGCCACACCAATCAGCGAGAGCGGAATCGTCACGACGGGAATGATCGTCGAGCGCACGCTGCCGAGGAACAGGAAGATGACGATGATGACGATGACGCCAGCCTCAAGCAGCGTCTTGCCAACTTCCCAGATCGAGGCGTTGATGAACAGCGTCGCGTCATAGGCAATGTTGGCCTCGAGCCCGTTGGGCAGCAGCCGCTGGATTTCCGGCATCGTTTCGCGCACCGTGTTGATGACGGTAAGCGGATTGGCATCAGGCGTCGTCTGGATGCCCATGAACACCGCCTTCAAGCCGTCGAAGGCCGAACGCGTGTCGTAGTTCTCAGGCCCCAGGTCGACGGTTGCCACCTGGCCCAGGCGGATCACCGTATCGCCGCGCGTGGCGACGACGAGGCTCTCGAACTGCTCCGGCGTCTCGAGCGAGGTCTGGGCGTTGATGTTCTGCTGCGTGAAATCGGACTTCACCTCGCCAGCGGCAGTGGTGAAGTTGTTGGATGCGAGCGCGTTGCGCACATCAAGCGGGGTGACACCGAGAGACGCCATCTTCTCCGGGTTCAGCCATACGCGCATCGCGAAAGTGGAGCCACCGAGGATCTCGGCTGAGGCAACACCATTGATTGCCTGCAGTTTCGGCTTCACCACGCGGTCGAGATAGTCCGAAATCTGCGGGGCGGACATCTGCTCCGACTTGAAGCTGATGTACATCAGCGCGAAGCCCGCACCGGTGGTGCGCTTGACCACAGGGTCATTCGCCTCATCCGGCAGGATGCCCTTCACCTCGTTCACCTTGGAGAGAACGTCGGCCAGCGCACGGTCAGCGTTGGCATCAAGCCGGAGCTTCAGGGTGATGGTCGAGACGTTCTGAGAAGAGCGCGACTCGATGATGTCAACGCCTTCCGTCGAAGCAACGGCCTGTTGCAGGGGCGTGGTGATGAAGCCCTTGATCTGGTCAGCGTTCGCGCCCGGATAGACCGTGGTGATTTCGATCTTGGTATCCGAAACCTCCGGGAACTGGCGGATCGGCAGTTGGAACACAGCCTGGAGGCCGGCCAGCAGGATGAGCAGGCTGACGACCGTCGCGAGGACGGGGCGCTTGACGAAAATGTCGGTAAAATGCATCGCCCGGATCCTTACTGGATAGTGCTCGTGTCCTGGAGCTTGAGGGCAATCGAATTGTCGATCACCACCTTGCTGCCCTGGTCGATCTTGTTCTGGCCCGCAGTGACGACCTTGTCGCCATCCTTGATGCCGCTGACAATGGAGACGCGGCCATCGCGCACCGGACCCGCCTTGACGAAGCGGCGCTCAACGACGAGTTCGTCGACGTCCTTGCCATCCTTGTCCTTCACCTTGGCGGCATTGACCACGAAGACGTTGTCGCCATAGAGCGAATAGGTGACCGCGGTCTGCGGTACGGTCACGACCTTCTCGGGCGCGCCCACATCCACGTGGACGTTGGCATACATGCCGGGCACGAGTTTCATGTCCGGATTGTCGACCTCGGCGCGCACCATGATCATGCGGTTGGTGTCAGACATGCGGGCATCGGTGGTCACGATCTTGCCGGTGAAGGTCTGGTCCGGATATGCATTGAGCATGACAGTGACCTTCTGGCCTTTCTTGATCCGAGCATAGTCGGCCTCGGTCAGGTTGAAGTCGATGTAGACCGGGTCAATCTGTTGCAGCCAGACGATTTTCTGGCCAGGAGCAAGATAGCTGCCGAGCGCGATGTCGCGCAGGCCGACGCGGCCATTCCACGGGGCATAGATGTATTTCTGTGCGACCTCGGCATTGCGCCGGTCGAGCGTGGCCTGCAGCGTGCGCTGCTTGGTTTTGAGCGAGTCGAGTTCAGTGACGGCGACCACGCCTTTGGCCACCAGGCCTTCGCGGCGTGTCAGTTCGGTTTGATTATTGGCGAGTTCCGCTTCGATTGAGCGGATATCCGCCTCCTCCCTGCCGGTATCGAGCTTGACCAGCAGGTCGCCCTTCTTGACGTCCTGGCCGGATTCGAAATCAATCTCGGTGACAAGACCGCCCACCTGCGGCGTGATGTCGATGCCCTGGAAGGCCGTGACGGTGCCGATGCCGGCGATCTGCGGCTGCCAGGTATCAACGCGCGCGGCTTCCGCGGAGATGGTTTCCGGCGGCTGGGGTGCGCCGAGAATGACGGTTGCCAGCATCTTCGGCTTGAAGTCGAAGGCATAGAAGGCGATGGCCCCGGCGAGGCCACCCAAAATGACGGTGACGAGGAGGAAATAGAGGATGCGGCGTATCATGTGTTTCGTTCCCGGATGTTCTATTCGGCTGCCTGCGGGGTCGATTGCCCCAGGAGCTCAGCCTTCTTTTCAATGAGGACACTGACCGCTGCAGTCAGCACGGCCCTGCCATAGTCCGCCACGAAGCGCGCCCCGGCGTGAGGGTGCTCCGCGCACTTGCAATCGTCGATGCGGGCGAGGTCCGCCTGAAGATCGGAGAGTTGCTTGTCAACCGCTGCCAGCATCGTGGCGGGCGTGATGTACTCCTGCAGCAGCATCTGAAACAAGAACTCGGACTTGTATTTGTCGCGTGCCGGCAGGACCGAGATCGAGCGCGCCAGCGTATCGACGCCCTTGGGCGTGATGGAATAGACCTTCTTGTCGGGCTTGCCGGATTGCTCCTCGGCGCGCACCGTCACCAGCCCCTCTCCCGCCAGTTGGGTGAGGGCGGGATAGATCGAGCCATAACTCGCATCGATGAAGTGGCTGAACAACCCCTCCTCGATTTCCTTCTTGATCTCGTAGCCAGAGGCCTCCCCGGAGGATAGGACGCCGAGGCACAGAGTCCTGACGTTCATGTCGAATTCCGATCCGATATATGCCGGCACGATATACCGGACCGATATATATCGACTCGTTATAGCGCACAAGATCACTAGGGTGAGATTCTGCCACCCTGACGGGTTGCCCCACGTGCTTGTGTTCGAAAACCGATCCATCTATGACAATTCGACGGCAGCCAAAAAAACCGGCGCCAGCAGTCAGTCATACAGGGGGGCTCATGGAGTATTTTCTCCAGCAGCTGATTAACGGAGTTACGCTCGGGTCGATTTATGGCCTGATCGCTATCGGTTACACGATGGTCTATGGCATCATCGGCATGATCAACTTCGCTCATGGCGACGTGTTCATGGTCGGTTCAGTCACCGCATTTCTGGTTGTTCTTGGCCTCGGCCTGACCGGCGGAAGCGGCCTGATGCTGATTTTGGTGGCACTGGTCTTGGTGGCCGTGATCGCCATGATCGTGGCCGCGGCCTATAACTGGACCATTGAGCGACTGGCCTACAAGCCGTTGCGCGGCTCCTTCCGCCTTGCCCCGCTGATCTCGGCCATCGGCATGTCGATCGTGCTGCAGGAATTCGTCCGCGTGAACCAGGAGGGCCGCCCCAAGCCCATCCAGCCCATCGTCACCGGCGGCTACGAAATCATGACGCGCGTCACCGAGGCCGGCGAATTCATCGTGCGTCTCACCAACATGCAGATCCTGATCATCGTCTCGACGCTGATCCTGATGGCGGTCTTCACCGTGCTGATCCAGAAGACCTCGCTCGGTCGTGCCCAGCGCGCCTGCGAGCAGGACCAGAAGATGGCCGCTCTGCTCGGCATCGACGTTGACCGCACCATCTCCGTCACCTTCATCATGGGGGCCGCACTTGCCGCCTTCGCCGGCCTGATGTTCTTCCTCTATTACGGCGTCACCGACTTCTTCGTGGGCTTCCTCGCCGGCATCAAGGCCTTCACGGCCGCCGTGCTGGGTGGCATCGGGTCGCTTCCCGGCGCCATGCTGGGCGGTCTCGTGATTGGCCTGATCGAAACCATGTGGTCCGCCTACTTCACCGTCGAGTACAAGGACGTCGCGGCCTTCACGGTGCTGATCATCGTCCTGATCTTCATGCCCCAGGGCCTGCTCGGCAAACCCGAAGTGGAGAAGGTCTGATCATGACTGCCCAAGACGTCGCTGCGCCCAAGGCCCACGGCTACGACTGGACGGCCATCATCAAGGACCTGATCGGAACGGCCATCGTGTCGCTGCTGATCATGGTGCCGATGGTCGCCTACAAGTCGGTGATCACCCAGTACTCCCTGGTTCTCGTGTCCCGCTGGACCGAGGTCTTCGTCATCCTCGCCCTCATCCTGGGCACCCGCCTGGCGATGCACCTCTTCGTGTGGAACCGGGCGCCCTCACCCGTCCATGCGTCCGCCAAGCCCGCCGGTCCCGCCAAGGCCAGCCTATCCGAACGCATCGGGCCGTGGGTTTTCCCGGTACTCGTCGCCTTCGCGGTGACGCTGCCCTTCATCTTCCATTTCGAGCGCCGCCCCATCGACCTCGGCATCTATATCCTCACCTATGTGATGCTCGCCTGGGGCCTCAACATCGTGGTTGGTCTCGCCGGACTCCTCGATCTTGGCTACGTCGCCTTCTACGCCGTGGGCGCCTATGCCTATGCGCTGCTGTCGACAGTCTACTTCCCCTACTGGTTCGGCGACGGCATCGTTCCCTGGGCCTTTTACATCACGCTTCCAATCGCCGGCCTGCTTGCCGCCTGCTGGGGCGTGATCCTCGGCTTCCCGGTACTGCGTCTGCGCGGTGACTACCTTGCCATCGTGACGCTGGCCTTCGGTGAGATCATCCGCCTCGTGCTCATCAACTGGTTCAGCTTCACCAACGGCCCGCAGGGCATCGAGGTGCCGAAGGCGACCTTCTTCGGCCTGCCCTTCAAGGCCGGCCCCGGTGGCTTTGCCGACTTCTTTGGCATCCAGCACGACCGCATCTACTACTACATGTTCCTCTACTACGTGATCCTGATGCTGGCATTGCTGACCTACTTCGTCACCAATCGCCTGCGCAGGCTGCCCATCGGACGCGCCTGGGAAGCGCTGCGCGAGGACGAGATCGCCTGCCGCTCGCTCGGCATCAATACAACCAACACAAAGCTTACGGCTTTTGCCATCGGCGCCATGTTCGGCGGCTTCGCGGGCTGCTTCTTCGCCACCCGCCAGGGTTTCGTCAGCCCGGAAAGCTTCGTGTTCATCGAGTCGGCAATCATTCTCGCCATCGTGGTGCTGGGTGGCCTCGGTTCGCAGATAGGCATCGTATTCGCGGCCATCGCCATCATGGGCTCCTTCGAGATGTTCCGCGAACTGAGTGTGTTCCAGGAATACCTGCCCGAAGGCACCGACCCCGTGCACTTCCGCATGCTGGCGGTGGGCCTCGCCATGGTGCTGATGATGCGCTTCAGGCCACGCGGCTTCGTGACCAGACGCCAGCCCACCGTATTCTTGAAGGAGCGCAAGGCCGTGTCTGGTGATCTCGTCAAGGAAGGACACGGCTGACATGGCAACCGCGAACAAGACTCCGGTGCTCTCCGTCGAGCACGTGACCATGCGTTTCGGCGGACTGACCGCCGTTTCGGACCTCTCCTTCGAGGCCTATCCGAACGAGATCACCGCGCTCATCGGCCCCAATGGCGCCGGCAAGACCACGGTGTTCAATTGCATCACCGGCTTCTACAAGCCGACAGAAGGCAAGATCGCGCTGCGCCATGCCGACGGGAAGGAGTTCCTTCTCGAGCGCATGGATGACTTCAGGATTGCGCAGCATGCCAGGGTGGCCCGCACCTTCCAGAACATTCGCCTGTTCTCCGGCATGACGGTTCTGGAAAACCTGATGGTCGCCCAGCACAACAAGCTGATGCTGGCCTCGGGCTACACGATCGGTGGCATTTTCGGCAGTGGGCACTATCGCCGGTCCGAAAAGGCGGCGATCGACCTGTGCAAGGCCTGGCTCGAAAAGGTGCGCCTCATCGATCGCGCCGACGATCCGGCGGGCGACCTTCCCTACGGCGACCAGCGCCGCCTGGAGATCGCGCGCGCCATGTGCACCGAGCCACGCCTGCTCTGCCTGGACGAGCCAGCGGCCGGCCTCAACCCGCGCGAGTCGGAGGAGCTCAACAAGCTGCTGCGCGCCATCCGCTCCGAGAACGATGTCTCGATCCTGCTGATCGAGCATGACATGAGTGTGGTCATGGGCATCTCCGACCACATCGTGGTGCTCGACTACGGCCAGAAGATCTCGGATGGCACACCCCACCATGTGAAGACCGACCCGGCCGTGATCCGCGCCTATCTGGGCGTCGACGAAGAAGAAGAAGAAAAGGACGCGCTCGCCGCCAAGGCGGTTGCCGAAGCCCTGGGAGACCAAGCATGACCGAACCGCTTCTCAAGGTCCGGGGTGTTCAGACCTTCTATGGCAAGATCCAAGCCCTGAAGGGCATCGACATGGACGTCAAGCAGGGAGAGATCGTGACCTTGATCGGCTCCAACGGTGCGGGCAAGTCAACGCTGATGATGACCATCTGCGGCACGCCGCGTGCCCGCACCGGCTCGATCCATTTCGACGGCAAGGACATCACCAAGACGCCGGTGCACAAGATTGCCCGGCTCGGCATCTCGCAGAGCCCCGAAGGCCGCCGCATTTTCCCGCGCATGACAGTGCTCGAGAACCTGCAGATGGGCGGCACGGTGAGCGACCCGAAGTTCTTCGACGAGGATCTCGCGCGCGCCTTCAAGATGTTCCCCATCCTCGAAAAGCGCCAGGCGCAACGTGGCGGCACGCTGTCGGGCGGCGAACAGCAGATGCTGGCCATTGCCCGCGCATTGATGTCACGCCCGCGCCTGCTGCTGCTCGACGAGCCGTCGCTCGGTCTGGCGCCGCTCATCGTCAAGCAGATCTTCGAGGCCATCAAGGAGCTGAACCGCACCGAGGGCCTCACCGTGTTCCTGGTGGAACAGAACGCGTTCCACGCCCTGAAGCTGGCCCACCGCGGGTACGTGATGGTCAACGGCCATATCACCATGTCGGGCACCGGCAAGGAGCTGCTCTCCAAGCCCGAAGTCCGCGCCGCCTATCTCGAGGGAGGTCACTGAGCCATGCTGTCGATCATTGGCGAACAGAACATCTGGATCTTCGTCATCCTCACCCTCATCGGCGGCGGCGGCGCGGCGTTCCTCGCCGGCCGCGGCCTTGCAATGAAGTGGCGTCCCCTCTGGATGCCGTTGCTCGCCATGGTGCCGCTCACTCTCGGCCTGCGCTTCCTTCACTACGCGCTGTTCGCGGAAGACCTGACGTCGCTGCAATACCTGATTGTGGATTTTATCATCCTGCTGGCCTTCTGCATGCTGGGTTACCGCATGACCATCACCCAGAAGATGGTTCGGCAATATCCGTGGCTCTATGAAGCAGCCGGTCCGTTGGGCTGGAAGAGCAAAGATTAACAATCATTTATCCCCTTTCCAAGGTGCCGTGTTTGCGCAAATATGGCTTCTAAGGTGTCTGTCCGTGGGCAGGCACTTCGACGGGAAAATTCCACGTCAACAAAACGAGTAACTGGTAATCAGGGAGACAGTGAATGAAGAAATTTCTTTTGACGGGTGTGGCCATCGGCTTCGCCGCGGCACTTTCCGCCGGTTCGGCTCTGGCCGATCTGTCGGTCGCCACCGTGGGTCCGATCTCGGGCCAGCTCGCCGCTCTCGGTGAGCAGTACAGCCAGGGCGCCAAGAAGGCGGTTGCCGACATCAACGCCGCCGGCGGCATCAACGGCGAGAAGCTGGTCCTCGAGATCGGCGACGACGCTTGCGATCCGAAGCAGGCCGTGAACGTTGCCAACCAGATGGCTTCGAAGGGCGTCAAGTTCGTCGCCGGCCATCTGTGCTCGGGTTCCTCGATCCCCTCCTCGAAGGTTTACGAGGAAGAGGGCATCATGATGATCACCCCGGCCTCGACCAACCCGAAGCTCACCGATGAAGGTGGCTGGAACGTTGCCCGCGTCTGCGGTCGTGACGACGCCCAGGGCAAGGTTGCCGGCACCTACATCGCCAAGGCTTTCGCCGGCAAGAAGGTCGCCATCGTCGACGACAAGTCGGCTTACGGCAAGGGCCTGGCCGACGAGACCCGCAAGGCGCTGAACGCCGCTGGCCTCACGGAAGTGCTGAACGAGTCGATCAACGCCGGCGAGAAGGACTATTCCGCGCTGGTGTCGAAGCTCAAGGACGCTGGTGTGGATGCCGTCTACTTCGGTGGCTACCATCCGGAAGCCGGCCTCATCCTGAAGCAGATGGGCGAACAGGGCCTCAATTCGAAGATGTTCTCGGGCGACTCGATGAACAACGTCGAGCTCTGGACCATCGCCGGTCCGGCTGCCCAGAACATGTTCTTCACCTTCGCGCCCGAGCCCCGGAACATTCCGGAAGCCAAGGCGATCGTCGACGACTTCAAGAAGGCTGGCTACGACCCCGAGGGCTACACCCTCTACACCTACGCTGCCTTCCAGATGTACAAGCAGGCTGCCGAAGCCGTTAAGGCGAACGACAACCAGAAGATCGCTGAGTGGCTGCGCGCGGGCAACCCGACCCAGACCGTTCTCGGCACGATCACCCTCGACAAGAAGGGCGACATCATGAACCCGGTGTACGTCTGGTACAACTTCAAGGACGGCAACTACGCTGAAGTCCCTGACATGAAGTAAGCCACCGCTTGAACCGTGTGTCCGCCGAAAGACGGACGCCGGGGAGAGACCAGAGACCCGCGCACCCCGGTGCGCGGGTCTTTTCTTGCGTGCTGACGGTGAAAACCCGATACTGAGGGCAATCGAAAGACCATGATGAAGAGCCGCCACCTTCCCCTCCTATTGCTGCCGCTGCTGCAGAGCGCCACGCCTGCCTTTGCCGATATCCTGATTGGCGCGGCGGCACCGCTCTCCGGCAACAATGCAGCACTGGGCGAACAGTTGCGCCGCGGCGTGCAGGCAGCCGTTGACGACATCAACGCAACCGGCGGCGTGAAGGGCGAGAAGCTCGCCGTTCAGTTTGCCGACGACGGGTGCGACCCGCGCAAGGCCATCGATGTCGCCACGGGCTTCGTTTCAGCCGGCGTCAAGGTGGTGATCGGGCACTACTGCTCTGGCGCCTCTATCCCGGCGTCCAAGGTCTATGAGAAGGCGGGCGTCCTCCAGATCAGCCCGGCCTCGACCAATCCCAAATTCACCGACGAGGGCGGCTGGAACGTCATCCGCCTCGTGCCGCGCGACGATGCGCAGGCCACAGCGGCGGCAACCCTGGTGCTGGACAGGTTCGCGGGGCAGAAGGTGGCCGTGATCAGCGACCAGTCCGCTCCCTACACGGCCCTCGCCACGAAATTTTCCTCCGGCCTCCAGCAGAAGGGTGTCACCCCTGCCCTGCAGCAGAGCTTCAAGCCTGGCGTGAAGGACTTTGCGCCCCTGGCCAGGCAGATCGTGGACGCCGGCGCGGGCGTGGTCTATCTCGCCGCTTCATATGTGGAGGGCGGCCTCATCGCCCAGGCACTGCGCGCTGCAGGTTCGCGTGCTCAGATCGTATCAGGTGACTCCCTCGTCACCGAGGACTTCGGCAACCAGGCCAAAGGTGCAGCCGACGGCACGCTGTCCAGCTTCACTTATGATGCCCGCAAATTTCCCACCGCTCAGGGCCTCGTCCAGCGCTTCCGCGACAAGGACCAGAGCCCGGAAGGCTTCACCCTCTATGCCTATGCCGCAGTGCAGGCCTTGGCTGCCGCCGCAGAAGCAACGGGCACGCTGGACAGCACGCGCCTCGCTGAATGGCTGCGCGGCGGGAACCGCTTCGACACAGTGGTCGGTCCTGTGAGTTTCAACGCCATGGGCGACCTCGCCAACCCATCCACCGCCTGGTTCAAGTGGGTCGACGGCCGCTATCTCGAAGTCGATCCCAAGACCCTGCTGCCCCCCGCCCTCGATACAACACCCTGACCGGAGCCACCGCCCATGCGCGCCTTTTTCGTCCAGATCAAATGCGAACTCGGCAAGTCCTATGACGTCGCCACGGCCATCGCCGATGCCGAAATCGCGTCGGAAATATATTCCACTGCAGGAGGTTGGGACCTGTTGGTCAAGTTCTACCTGAAGGAGGATGACGACGTCGGCCAGTTCGTCTCCCACAAGCTCCAGACCATTCCCGGCATCCGCGACACCTATACCCTCATCACATTCAAGGCATTCTGAGCCATGCGCGCCCTTGCCCTTCTGGCCTTCCTCGTCCTCGGCACCGTCCGCGCGCTTGCCGCTGACGGGGCAGCCTTCAATGCCATCGGCTATTCGCCCGACAGCCGCTACTTCGCCTTCGAGCAATATGGCGTGCAGGACGGCTCTGGCTTCCCCTACTGGGACGTCTTCGTGATAGACCTGAAGACCAATGAGTGGGTGAAGGGCTCTCCCTACCGCGCCATGCTGGAGAGCGAGACCGCCACGCCCGCCGCCGCGCGCGATCAGGCCCGCGCCGCTGCAGCACCTGCACTGAAGGACCTCGACATCAGCCAGCCCGCCGAACTCATCGCCGCCAATCCGGCGACGGAGGCGGTGCCGGAGCGTGAGCGCATCACCTTCGACCGTTGGTATGAGAGCTTGGGCGCGCGCTCAGGCGAGAAGAGCCAGCTCGGTGTGCGCTTCGAGCTCTCGGTCGAGAAGCTGTCGCTGCCGCGCCCCGCCAAATGCCCGGAGGGCGACGGCGACAGCTTCGGCGTACGAGTCTCGATCAAGGACCTGCAGACCGACACCAGCCGGGTGATCTTCGAAGACAAGTCGATCCCCGACAGCCGCAACTGCCCACTGGCATACGACGTGGCTGCCGTGGTGGCCCAGTCCGGCCTGCCGGTAACCGACCGCCTGGTCGCCCTGATCGGCGTCTATGCGCGCGGCTTCGAGGGCCTCAACCACCGTTTCATCGCTGTGCCCTTCACCATCAGCGATTAATTCGCACTCGCACAAAACCCTGTGATTTGTTAAGCGGACGCCAGCTCCCTTCCGAAAGGCTCCCCATGATCCCCCGCTATGCCCGCAAAGAGATGGTCCACATCTGGGAGCCTCAGACCCGTTTCAGAATCTGGTTTGAGATCGAGGCCTATGCCACGGATGCGCTTGCGGAATTGGGCGTCGTACCGAAGGAAGCCGCGGCCCGAATCTGGGAAATGGGCAAGGATGCCGTCTTCGACGTCGAGCGTATCGACGAGATCGAGTCCGTCACCAGGCATGACGTCATCGCCTTCCTCACCCATCTTGCCGAAATCGTCGGCCCCGAGGCGCGCTTCGTGCACCAGGGCATGACCTCCTCCGACGTGCTCGACACTTGCTTCAACGTGCAGCTCACCCGCGCTGCCGACCTGCTGATAGAGGACGTGGACGGCCTGCTTGCCGCCCTGAAGCGCCGCGCCTTCGAGCACAAGAACACCGTCTGCATCGGCCGCAGCCACGGCATCCATGCCGAGCCCACCACCTTCGGTATCAAGCTGGCGCAAGCCCATGCCGAATTCCAGCGCGCCCGCGAGCGCCTGGTCATGGCACGCAAGGAAGTCGCCACCTGCGCCATTTCAGGCGCTGTCGGCACCTTCGCCAACATCGACCCGCGCGTTGAGGAATATGTTGCGGAGAAGATGGGCCTCACGCCCGAGCCGGTCTCCACCCAGGTAATTCCGCGCGATCGTCACGCCATGTATTTCGCGGCCCTTGCCGTCGCCGCCTCGTCGATCGAGCGGCTGGCCACCGAGATCCGTCATCTGCAGCGCACCGAGGTTCTGGAGGCCGAGGAATATTTCTCAGCCGGCCAGAAGGGCTCCTCCGCCATGCCGCACAAGCGCAACCCGGTGCTGACGGAGAACCTCACCGGCCTCGCCCGCCTTGTCCGCTCCGCCGTGATCCCGGCGCTCGAAAACGTGGCGCTGTGGCACGAGCGCGACATTTCGCATTCCTCCGTCGAGCGCGGCATCGGGCCGGACGCCACGATCCACCTCGACTTCGCGTTGAAGCGCCTCACCGGCGTTATCGACAAGCTGCTGGTCTACCCTGAGAACATGCAGCGGAATCTCGACCGCCTCGGCGGCCTCGTCCATTCGCAGCGCGTGCTGCTGGCACTCACCCAGAAGGGCATGAGTCGCGAGGATTCCTATGCAGCGGTGCAGAGGAACGCCATGCCGGTGTGGCGCGGCGAAGGAAACTTCCTTGAGCTTCTCAAGAAGGACAAGGATGTGAGCGCCCTGCTCTCTCCCGCCGAACTCGAAAGCCTGTTCGACTTGGGCTACCACACCAAGCACGTGGACACGATCTTCCGGCGCGTCTTCGGCGAGGCCTGATCAGTCGATCGGAAGGAACCACAAGGCCAGGAACGGCTTTGTGTGCGAACGCATGGCGTGAAGAATGCCCGGCGGATTGTAGATGATCCCGCCCGGGCCCGGTTCGGTCCAGTTCATTTCCGCGTTCCACCATTCGCCGGGCGACATCGCGATATAAACCTCCTCCGGCGGATGGTCGTGGTCCGGATAGACGATATGTGGCGCCATCACCGTTGCCCCCACGAGCACGTCATCGCGCTGCTCGATCCCATCAGGCCCAATCAGCACGGCATTGGCATGGCCATCGATAAAGGGCTGACCCAGAGCCTCAGCATTTTTCCGCCGGTACCAGTGCAGTCCACCCTCAAGCGCACCGAATGCTGTGCCCAGTTCAGGTAATGGTGAGTGTTGCGCGGAAGTGCCCGCCAGCGCTGCGGCGAGGGGGTGGTCACAGGCCGGCAGACGTTGCACCGTCGCGGCAGCGCGCGAACCGGCTGGCCGGGCCAGGCTCTCGAAGATACGCTCGCCAGCCATAACTGCCCGATAATTTGCGCTTGCCGCGATGATCCGCTGCGAGATGTTGAGCAACTGCTGGAGATTGGTGTCACGCACGGCCATGAGCTTGGCTATTCCGATCCCTGCAGATGGTCAAGCAAAGCCATTCTGGTAGCGAGCCCCCAACTTGTCCAGGGAGCTAACGAACGGACGATGATGACGCCAACAAATTGTTTGGCAATCAACACCAGACCTCGAAGCTCACGAGGGCCGCAGGACAACCTGACTTGAAAACTCGAACTGATGGCAGACATTAAAACGGGGAGACGGTGTTACGTCCCCCCGTCCAGAAGCGATTGTGCGCAGTCAGTTGCCGATGGTGATGCGCGTCGACTTCAGCCCGTGCTTCTGCACCAGCGAATAAAGCTTCGCGGCATTCTGGGGATGAAGCCGGATGCAGCCATGCGAGGCCGGGCGGCCGAGCTGGTTGACGTAATAGGTGGCATGAATGGCATAGCCGCCAAGGAAGAAGATGGAATTCGGCATGGGCGAATTGTCGTACTTCTTCGAGTAATGCATCTTCTTCAGCATGAAGGGCCGCCACGTGCCGCGCGGCGTGTAGTAACCGTCGCGTGCCGTTGATACCTTCCAGCGGCCATAGGTCCAGCCGTCAACGTCCACCGTCATTGTCTGGTTCGAAACATCGACGTAGATATCAACCTCCGGCGCGGGCCTCGTCTTGGCCATGGCCTCGTTCATGCCCATTGCGGTGCAGGCCAACATGAGCAACCCCGCGAACAGGGCAATCAGCTTTTTCATCGCTCCGTCTCCATCCCGTCGGGAGCATTCCCCCCGAACTGCAGCACCCGGTGCTCAGCCGCCATCCTCGTGCAGGAACTCGCGGCCAACCTTCACCCGACGCAACCCATCATAGCGAATTATGTCTGCTGTCGCGTAAGTTTCGGTTAAGGTGGCGGGCAGGAAGCTTCCCGTCCCCACCATGTCCAGCGGCGCGCGTGCCGCACCCATGATTTGGCACTTCTGTGGGTCGAAACCGGAGGATCCTACAATCGTGGCCTGTCCGTAGCCCGCCTGATCCAGCGCGCGGCGGACATGGATGATCGCCGCCGCGGAGACGCCCTTGCCGAACAGGATGCGGCGCACCTTGTCGACCAGGATGTTGTTGGGATCGAGTTGGAACGCCCTGCCGCCCAGCACCTGCTCGACGATGTTGTATTCGCCGTGCACGCCCAGCCACTGGCCAACCGTGTCCACTGACTTCTCGTAGTCCAAACCTTCGGCGAAGCGCCCGCCATGTGTGTCGAGCCTGACCCCAAAACTCTTGCCCGCGCGGTCGAGCTTCGCCTCGTCATAGAACCAGCGCGCGCAGCGGATCGAGTCCGACACTTCTTGCCCGGTGTAGTCGACGAGCGCAGTGAGGTTCTTCACCTCCGGCAGCTTGTCGGCAAACAACTTCATCGCCTTCAGCACGTCGCCATCGGTGTAACCGACCAGCGCATGCGGCATCGTCCCCATGCCACCACTGGCACCGAAGAACGGCGCCGTCAGGTCCTGCGAAGAACCGATGAAGCCCTTCACCGCCGGGTCGGCTTTTTTGGCAGCCGCCGAGCCCACCGCCGCGCCATAGGCGGCGAGGATGTTCATTTCAGCACCCGAACCGTGGCGTGCATGCATGTCCATGAAGGCCGCCGACGGGATTGCCCGGCACATCTCATAGGCATTGTTGGCGGAGACACAGGGAAAGCCGATCTTCTGCAGCATCAGCGTCTCGATCTCGGAGAGCTTCTGCATCGAGCCGGTGATCTCCAGCATCTTCGACTCGGAGGGAACAATGTCGCCTTCTGCATAGAAGCGCTTGATCTCGACGTCCGGCACGAAGTGGCGGATCACCCGGATGGCGGGCTCAAGTGCGGCCACCACGCGGCGGCGCATGAACACTGCGAAGGTGACGATTGCGTCGCCATTTGCGCCGACGATGCGGCTGGTGTTGGTGAAATACTTGTCAGTCTGCGCCGCCACGGGGCCGGCGCAGAGGGCAAGGGCAATGAGGCGGTCGAGGATTGCCTCAGCGCCGGGAATGAGGGAAGCACGCTGATCCATGATTGTGCACCTTGGCGCGGAACGCCGCAGGCGTCAAACGCCGAGCGCCTTGTTGAGTTCGGCAGCACCCCACTGCATGAGGTCGACGTCAACCGCTGCGGCGATGAACGTAAAGCCAAGCCCAAGATAGGCTCTGACGCCTTGCGCGCTTCCACCGAAGGCACCGGCAACGAGGCCGTTCTTCCCGGCGGCCGCGGCCACTCGGGTCATGGCGGCGAGCGTCTCCTTGCCCGTCTTGTTGACCCCTGCACCCTTCGACAAGGCGATCGACAGGTCAGATGGCCCCACGAACAGGCCGTCGAGGCCCGGCGTCGCGGCTATCGCCTCCACGTTCTCCAGCGCCTCGACCGTTTCGACCATGGCAAACACCAGCGAGATGCGGTTGGCCTCGCGCAGGTATTCGGCAGGTGTCAGGCCCGAGGTCTGCTGGGCGGTGTAGCCACCCCAGCTGCGCGATCCCATGGGCGGGTACTTGGCAGCGCGCACCAGCGCCTCGGCCTGGGCGCGCGTATTGACCATTGGCGCGATGACGCAGGCAGCTCCTGCATCGAAGCATTGGCCCGGTGTCGCTGCATCGTTCCACAACGAACGCACCAACGCCGGTCGCCCGGCAGCATTGATGGCAGCGATCATGCCGACCGAATCGGAGAACCCGATCATGCCGTGCTGCATGTCGAGGCAGACGCCGTCGAAAGGCAGCCGCGCCACCTGCCCCGCCAGCGCAGGCGACGGCACTGTCATCCAGGAAAACAGAAACGGCTCGCCAGAGGCGAGCCGCAATCTCAGGTCGAAATGGGCAGAAGCCACTTAGGCACCCGCCTTGATCTGTTCCACGGCCTTGGCCATCAGCTCATTCATGGTCTGGCGGATCTGCTGGTCGGACTGGGCCACCGACTTGCCGTCGAAGTCGGCCCGAACCTTGCGGAACACGTCCTCGTCGCCCGACTCGGCAAAGTCGGCCATGACGACCGACTTGGCGTAAGCCTCCGCTTCGGCGCCTGAAAACCCGAGCTTTTCCGCGGCCCACAGGCCCAGAAGCTTGTTCCGGCGGGCGCCCGCCTTGAACAGCAGTTCCTCGTCCAGAGCGAACTTCTTCTCGAAGCCTTCTTCGCGCTTATCGAAGGTTGTCATTCCTGTCTCCCGTTGCAGATCAAGGCCTTGAAATAGACATCCCGCCCCGCCAAATCAACCACTCAGACGTGGGACATTGTGCAGCGCACCACGTTGCGCTAAGGCCCCCTGAAAGGGTTGGGGAAATTGCGACCCGAATCCGTAACAAAACTGGCGAAGATGCCCTTCCGGGTCTAAAGCACGGAAGGTGGATTAGGGATTTGATGAGGATATTTCAAATGAACAGCAGGCGCACCCGGATCTACGAGGGCAAGGCCAAGATCCTCTACGAAGGCCCTGAACCCGGCACCATCATCGTCCACTTCAAGGATGACGCCACCGCCTTCAACGCCCAGAAAAAGGCGGTGATCGAGGGAAAGGGCGTTCTCAACCAGCGCATTTCCGAGTTCATCTTCACCCGCCTCAACGAACTCGGCATGCCAACCCACTTCATTCGCTCGCTCAACATGCGCGAACAGCTCGTCCGCGAAGTCGAAATCGTGCCGCTCGAGGTCGTCGTGCGCAACGTTGCGGCAGGCTCGCTCGCCAAGCGCCTTGGAATCGAGGAAGGCCAGCCGCTTCCGCGCTCCATCATTGAGTTCTATTACAAGAACGACCAGCTCGGCGACCCGATGGTCTCCGAGGAGCATATCACCGCGTTCAACTGGGCCTCCCCCCAGGAGATCGACGACATGATGCACATGGCGATCCGCATCAACGACTTCATGTCCGGCCTCTTCCTCGGCATCGGCATCAAGCTCGTCGACTTCAAGATCGAGTTCGGCCGCCTCTACGAGAACGACATGATGAGGATCGTGCTGGCCGACGAGATCAGCCCCGATTCCTGCCGCCTGTGGGACATCAAGACCCAGGACAAGCTCGACAAGGACCGCTTCCGCCGTGACATGGGTGGCCTCGTCGAGGCCTACCAGGAAGTGGCCCGCCGCTTGGGGATCATCACCGAGGGCGAGAAGCCCGAACGCTCCAAGCCCAAGCTCGTGAAGACGGATTTGAACTGATGAAGGCGAAGATCAAGGTCACGCTCAAGAACGGTGTGCTGGACCCGCAGGGCAAGGCCATCGAGGGGGCGCTCGGCCACCTCGGATTCGGCGGCGTCGGCGAGGTTCGTCAGGGCAAGTATTTCGAGGTCGAGATCGCCGAAACCGATCACGCCAAGGCGAAGGAACAGGTCAAGGCGATGTGCGAAAAGCTCATCGCCAACACCGTCATCGAAAACTACGACATCGAGCTGGCCTGACACCATGAAATCCGCCGTCGTCGTCTTCCCCGGCATCAACCGCGAACGCGACATGATGCTGGCCCTCGAGACCGTGACGGGCTCGAAGCCCGTCTCCGTCTGGCATACCGAGACAGAGCTTCCCAAGGTCGACCTCGTGGTCGTGCCCGGCGGCTTCTCCTACGGCGATTATCTGCGCTGCGGGGCCATCGCCGCGCGCTCACCCATCATGCAAGATATTCGCGCCAAGGCGTTGATGGGGCTCAAGGTTCTTGGTGTCTGCAATGGCTTCCAGATCATCACCGAAGCAGGCCTCCTGCCCGGCGTTCTGGTGCGCAACAAGGACCTGCGTTTTGTCTGCCGGCAGGTGAAGCTGAAGGTCGAGAACAACCAGACCTTCTTCACCAACAAGGTGGCGAAGGGCACCGTCGTTTCCTGCCCCGTCGCCCACGGCGAAGGCAACTACATCTGCGACGCCGAAACGCTGAAGCGGCTTGAGGCCGAGAACCGCGTGGTCTTCCGCTATGCCGAGGGCACCAACCCCAACGGCGCGCTGAACGACATCGCCGGCATCATGAACGAGTCGGGCAGCGTCATCGGCATGATGCCCCATCCCGAAAACATGATCGAACCGCTGCATGGCAGAACCGACTGCCGCCCGCTGTTCGAAAGCTTGCTGGCGGCGTGAGCGTCGCAACCACCGCACCTACCACACCTGCCGAGGCACCAAAGGCTGCTGAATGACCCTCGCCCACAACACCAAGATCACCCCGGACCTCGTCAAGCAGCACGGCCTGAAGCCCGATGAATACGAGCGCTTCATGAAGCTGCTGGGCCGCGAGCCCACGCTCACGGAACTCGGCATCTGCTCGGCCATGTGGAATGAACACTGCTCCTACAAGTCCTCCAAGAAGTGGCTCAAGACCATGCCCACCAAGGGGCCGAAGGTCATCCAGGGCCCTGGCGAGAACGCGGGCGTCATCGACATCGGCGACGGCGATGCCATCGTCTTCAAGATGGAGAGCCACAACCACCCCTCCTTCATCGAGCCCTACCAGGGTGCAGCAACCGGCGTCGGCGGCATCCTGCGTGACGTCTTCACCATGGGTGCCCGCCCCATCGCGGCGATGAACGCGCTGCGCTTTGGCGAGCCTTCGCATCCCAAGACGCGCCACCTCGTGGCTGGTGTCGTCCACGGCGTCGGCGGCTACGGCAATTCCTTCGGCGTGCCCATCATCGGCGGCGAGGTGAACTTCCACGCCCGCTACAACGGCAATATCCTCGTCAACGCCATGGCGGTGGGCCTGGCACGTGCTGACTCGATCTTCTATTCCAAGGCCAAGGGCGTGGGCCTTCCCGTCGTCTATCTCGGCGCCAAGACAGGCCGTGACGGCATCCACGGCGCCACCATGGCGTCGGCCGAATTCGACGATCACGCGGAGGAGAAGCGCCCCACGGTTCAGGTGGGCGACCCCTTCACCGAGAAGTGCCTGCTCGAAGCCTGCCTCGAACTCATGGCCTCCGGCGCCGTCATTGCCATCCAGGACATGGGTGCGGCGGGCCTCACCTCATCCGCCGTCGAGATGGGTGCGAAGGGTGATCTCGGCATCGAACTCGATCTCGATCACGTGCCCTGCCGCGAGACCGGCATGACGGCTTACGAGATGATGCTGTCCGAAAGCCAGGAGCGCATGCTCATGGTGCTCGATCCTTCACGTGAGAAGGAGGCGGAAGCCATCTTCCACAAATGGGGCCTCGACTTCGCCATCGTCGGCAAGACGACCGACACGCTGCGCTTCGTCATCAAGCACAAGGGCCAGGTGATGGCCGATCTCCCCATCAAGCAGATGGGTGACGAGGCACCGGAATATGACCGCCCGTGGGTCGCGCCGAAACTTCAGCCCGTCCTCACCAACGTGCCTGCACCGAAGGATCTGAAGGCAGCGATCCTCAAGATCGTCGGCTCACCCGACATGTGTTCGCGTCGTTGGGTGTGGGAGCAGTATGACAGCCTCATCGGCTCCAACACCGCGCAGATCCCGGGCGGCGACGCAGGCGTCGTGCGCATCCGGGGCAAGAAGGCCATCGCCGTCTCGACCGACGTCACGCCGCGCTATGTCGAGGCCGACCCGTTCGAGGGGGCCAAGCAGGCCGTTGCCGAATGCTGGCGCAACCTCACCGCCACGGGGGCCGACCCCATCGCCATCACCGACAACCTCAACTTCGGCAACCCGGAGCGGCCCGAGATCATGGGCCAGTTCGTACACGCCATCAAAGGCCTGTCGGAAGCCTGTAGCGCGCTCTCCTTCCCCATCGTCTCGGGCAATGTGTCGCTGTACAACGAGACCAACGGACAGGGCATCCTCCCCACACCGGCCATCGGCGGCATCGGCCTCATCCCCAACGTCGACCTTATGGCCACCATCGCCTTCAAGAAGGCGGACGACGTGATCCTGCTGGTGGGCGGTCATGGCAGCCACCTCGGCCAGTCGATCTACCTCCGCGAGGTTCTGGGCAAGGAAGAAGGCGCACCCCCGCCCGTCGATCTCGCCCTCGAGAAGAAGAACGGCGACTTCGTGCGCGGCCTCATCCGCGCGGGCCATGTCTCGGCCGTCCATGACGTCTCGGACGGCGGCCTTGGCCTCGCGGTGATTGAGATGGCCATGGCCTCCGGCCTCGGCGCCAACCTCGTTTCGGTCAGCCATGAGCAGCACTTCGGCGAGGACCAGGCGCGCTATGTGGTCACCACCTCGCCCAACAACGCTGCCGTCCTGCTGGCGGAGGCCGCCAAGGCCGGGGTCGCCGTGGTCGCGGTCGGAACCGTCACCGCAGAGGCCACATTGAAGATCGCGTCAGGTCTCTCTATATCAGTGGCCGATTTGCGCGTCGCCCATGAGTGCTGGTTCCCGGCCTACATGGCGGGCGAGCTTTAGGGGGAAAGATCCATGGCCATGTCCGCCACCGACATCGAACGCTTCATCAAGGAAGCATTGCCCGATGCGGTCATCACCATCCGCGACCTCGCCGGCGACGGCGATCACTATGCGGCCAACGTCGTCTCCGCCGCCTTCAAGGGCAAATCCCGCGTACAGCAGCACCAGATGGTCTATGCCGCCCTCAAGGGCCGCATGGGCGGTGAGCTGCACGCCCTCGCACTCCAGACCAGCACCCCAGAGGACTGAACCATGACTGACATCGCCACCCAGATCGACAATGACGTGAAGACCAACGACGTCGTCCTCTTCATGAAGGGCACGCCTGACGTGCCGATGTGCGGCTTCTCCAGCCGCTCGGTGCAGATCCTCCAGAACCTCGGCGTGCCGTTCAAGGGCGTCAACGTTCTGGAATCCGCCGAGCTCCGGCAGGGCATCAAGGACTACACCAACTGGCCCACCGTTCCGCAGCTCTACGTCAAGGGCGAGTTCGTCGGCGGCTCCGACATCATGATGGAAATGTTCCAGTCGGGTGAGCTGAAGCAGCTCATGACCGACAAGGGCGTGGCGTAAGGCCTGCCTCCTCCATCCACTGTCTCAACATCATCGCCGGGCTTGCCCCGGCGATCCCTTTGGGGCACCCCTCTCATTTCGTCACCCCAGCGAAAGCTGGGGCCCAGCTTCCCTTGTGGCGCCTAAAGCTGGGTGCCAGCTTTCGCTGGCATGACGGAGCTTGAGGAGATTGCGCCCGGCAATCGCCCATCCCCCACATGCCTCACCGATTGACCGCTGCCTGAACATCGGGCACGCATGGAATCCCTTTCGGATTCCTGATGAACAGCACCAAGACACGCGCCATTCTCGCCCTCGTTGCCGCCATGCTGTTCTGGGGCTTCTCGTCGGTATTCATGCGCACGCTGGCCTTGGCGCTGAGCCACGAAAACTCGCTGGCCGTGCGCTATCTTTGCCTCACCGTCATCAACGTCATCGCCCTCGCCTGGCTCGGCACCTGGCGCATCCCGCGCGCCGACTGGCCGCGCTTCCTGATTGCCGGTGTGGCCGGCATGGCTGGCTACAACTGGTTCGTCAACGCCGGCTTCGAACTGGTGCCCGCCGGCATCGGCGCGCTGGTCACCATGAGCGAACCCTTGATGATCGCCATCCTCGCCGCCATGCTGCTGGGGGAGAAGTTGACGCGCTGGGTGCTGCTGGGCGTCGTCATCGCCATCGCCGGGGCCGTGGTGCTGTTCTGGCCCAACATCAGCAGCGAGACGGAAAGTGCCGTATCGCCCCTCGGCATCTTCTACCTTTTTCTGTGCTGCGTCGGCTGGGCCATATATTCCATTGCCACCAAGCCACTGCTGGCCCGGCATGACAGCTACACCGTCACCGCCATCACCATGCTGATCGCCGCACCCATCATGATTGGCGCGGCGAGTGAGCCGCTGCCGTCGCTCTTCGCCCGGCTGGACGCCCGGCAATGGGCCGAAGTCGCCTATCTGGTCCTGGTGACCGGCCTCGGCGGCACCATGCTGTGGAACTATGGCTCGAAGCATCTTACCAGCACGGCGGCCGGCAGTTTCCTCTACCTGATTCCGGTCGTCGCCGTGGCGGCGGGTGCCCTTGTGCTGGGCGAGGCGATCACTGTCCATGTGGTGGCGGGCGGCATGCTGATGCTGGCGGGCGTTGCTGCCGCGCAGTTCGGCCCGGCCCTGATGGCGAGGCGCTGAGGTCATGGACCTGCGCGCCATCCTCGCCCTGCTCTTCACCATGCTCGTGTGGGGTATCAGCCCCGTATTCTTCCGGTCCCTGTCGCTGGCGCTGGGGCCAGCGGACCATCTCGCCATCCGCTATGCGCTGGTGGGTCTCCTCTTCGCCGGGGTCCTCGTCGCCACCAGGGGGTGGCGCATCGCGCGCGCCGACTGGCCGCGCATGATCTTCGTCTCGATCGTCGGCTTCACCGGTTACAATCTCGGCTCCGCCTTCGGTTTCGAACGCATCAATGCCGGAACGGGCAGCCTGATCATCGGCACCCAGCCACTGCTCATCGCGCTGATCGGCATTTTCGCGGTGCGCGAAAGGCTCACGCCCGCCGTGGTTGCCGGGCTGCTGGTGGGCTTCGCCGGCATCGTCTTCCTGGTGTGGAACGATCTTGGCGTCACGGGTGATCCAGCGCAGTTCCTCACCGGCTGCGCCATGATCTTCGTGTCGGGCACCTGCTGGGCCATCTATGCGGTGGCCAGCAAACCCCTGTCGCAGAAATATGGTTCGCTCCCCGTCACTGCCATGTCTGTGGTGATCACGTCCATCGCACTCGTGGTGCTGCTCGGCCGGCCCTCCACCTTTGCCACGCTGGCAACCATGACCCCGCGCTCCTGGGGCGAGATGGCCTATCTCGTGGTCTTCGTCACCGCGCTGACCATGGTGACGTGGAACTATGGCGCGGCGCGGCTTCCCGCAGCGGCGGCGGGCGCCTTCCTCTATCTCGTGCCCCCCATCGGCGTAGGCGCGGGCGCCCTCATGCTGGGCGAGAAGGTGACGGGCGGCATGGTGATCGGCGGAACGCTGATCATGGCCGGTGTCGCCATCGCGCAGTTTGGCGACAGGCTGAAACTGCGCGGCAGCCTCGCCGCACTGGCCGCCGTGCTCTTCGCCGTCACCATGTGGGGGCTGATCCCCGTCGCCATGCGCTACCTCATCACTGAACTCAGTCCGCAGACGGCCATGGTGCTCAGGCTCTATCCGGCGGGTCTCCTCGCCATCATCGTCTGCCTGTTCACTGGCGTGCGGCAGATCGCGTGGCGCGACTGGGGCCGCATTGCCATCGCCGCACTCGCGGGCAACCTCGGTTACCAGATCCTCGCGGCCTTCAGCATGCAGTCAGTGCCTGCCAGCTGGACGGGGCTGATCTTCGGGCTTGAGCCCGTGTTCATCGCTCTCTTCGCTGTGGCCTTCGCAGGCGACAGGCTCACGCCATGGCTCATCGGCGGAATCTTCGTCTCGATGCTCGGCACGGCAGCTCTGATGCTGGGCAGCACGCTGTCGCCGTCCGGTGATGTCTCGCTGTTTGGCCTCGTGCTGGTCACGCTGTCGACCATGGGCTGGGGCATCTACACGGTGGTGATCCGGCCTGCCTCCAACAAATACGGCGCCCTTCCCGTCGCCTGCCTCGCCATGGCCATCGCGGCCCTGCCGATGCCGCTGTTCGTATCGGCCGACCTCCCGCAGACACTGGCCTCGATGAACATCACATCCTGGGCCGCCGTCGGCTTCGTCGTGGTATTCGGCACTTTCCTCGCCACCTCTGCGTGGAACTATGCACTGGGAAGCATGGACAGTTCCATCGCCGGGGTCTTCCTCTACGTGCAGCCGGTGGTGGCGGCGATCGGCGGCGTCCTGATCCTCGGCGAGCGCCTCACCTGGCCGCTGCTGCTAGGGGGCGCACTCATCATCCTCGGCGTGGCCATCGCCCAGTTCGGCCCACTCATCATCAGGCGTGTTGCACCCATCAGCAAATCGCATTTGAGTGCGCCGCGGGCCCCCGTTATGGATGCTCCATGAGCCCCGCACGCCCCGCCCACGCCGCGCTTCCCTGGTACCAGACCGTCACAGTGATGATCATCGCGGGGTGTTTGGTGGCTATCGTCAATTTCGGCGTCAGGTCCACCTTCGGCTTCTTTACCTTGCCGATTTCCGAGGCCCATGGCTGGCCGCGCGAAATCTTTTCCTTCGCCATCGCCATCCAGAACCTCGTGTGGGGCATCGCCACGCCGGTCGCCGGCATGCTGGCGGATCGCTATGGCTCGGCCCGCGTTCTCATGGCGGGCGCCATCGTCTACGCAATCGGCGTGCTGTTGATGTCCGTCACCGCAACGCCCGTCATGTTCAACCTGGCGGGCGGCCTGCTGGTGGGTGTTGGCATCGCCTTCTCGTCCTTCTCGATCGTCATGGCAGCCCTAGGGCGCATTGTGCCTCCTGACCGGCGCAGCTGGGCCTTCGGCATCGCCACCGCCTCGGGCTCGCTGGGCCAGTTCATCTTCGCGCCCTTGGGCGCCATGCTCGTCTCGGCCTATGGCTGGCAACAGGCACTCACCGTGCTGGCCGGGCTCACGCTGCTGATCGTTCTCTTCGCCGCCCCGCTCCTGTCGCAGAACACCTCGGGGCGCCGCCCCACGGCGGACGAGGCGGACCTCACCATGAAGGCGGCAATCGGGCTGGCCTTCGGCCACCGCTCCTACATCCTGCTGGTCTCGGGCTTCTTCGTCTGCGGCTTTCAGCTCGCCTTCATCACCGTGCACATGCCGGCCTATCTTGCCGAGCACGGCATCTCGCGTGAATTCGCGGGCTGGGCCATGGCGCTCATCGGCCTGTTCAACGTGGTGGGCTCCTATGTCTCCGGCATCATCGGCGGGCGCGGCGAGAAGCACGTGCCGCTGGCCTTCATCTACCTGATCCGCGCCGTCATCACGGCGGGCTTCGTGCTGCTGCCCGTCACCCAGGTGACAACGCTGATCTTCACCTGTTCCATGGGCCTGCTGTGGCTCTCCACCGTGCCGCTCACCATGGGCCTCGTCACCGTGATGTTCGGCACGCGCTACATGGCAACGCTCTATGGCTTCGTCTTCGTCAGCCACCAGCTGGGTTCCTTCCTCGGCGTGTGGCTGGCCGGCCGCCTCTATGACCAGTTCGGCTCCTACGACATCGTGTGGTGGATGAGCGTGGGGCTGGGCGTCTTCGCCTTCCTCGTCAACCTGCCGATCCGCGAGCAGCGTGCGCCGCGCTTCGCCGCCGCCTGATGAAGCTCTCGGGCCACAGGCTGGCACTGGCGCTGTTCCTCGGCGTCATCGCCCTGTGGCTTGTGGGCATGGCGGTGGTCATGCGCCACGCGGCACTGCCACCGGAGGCGAGCGGCACCATGCTCGCGGTCTTCGAGCCCGGCACGCCAGAGGACGAGGTCTTCGCCAGCCTCACCCGTGCCGATGCCCGCATCGTAAAGCCGAGCGGCCTCTCCTTCATCTGGGTCGTCTCCAGCGATGAACCGGGCCTTGCGGGAAAGCTCAGGCGCGAAGGGGCGCTTGGCGCCTATCGCGAACTCCCGGTCAGCCCGGTGATCGCCGGGTGCTTCGCCTTTGCAGATGCCAAGGTCGCCAACCTCGCCCAGTGAACTTGGCAGCACTCTTGAGACTAGGCTGCTAACACATTGATTTAATGCGGTTTGTGACGCGTCATGCTTGACGCCATCCGCATCCTCTTGGCAGCATTGGGGTGAGTCTCAACCACCCACGGAGGAACGACATGGGCGACCGGGATTTCGAACGCCAGCTGCAGGGCTGGAGCCTGACGACGGCAGAAATCATGTATCGCATGCCGGATTTCAGGAACCTGCTGCAAACCTACATCTGGCAGGACTACGACCTCGCCCCGAAATTCCCCCGCCTCATCAAGTTCCTCGATTTCTGGTCGCACAACCTCGAAGGCCCGCTGGCCCAGGTGCGTGTCGCCCATGCCGGCATCGTCGGCCCCGTCGAACTCCGCCACGTCGGCGCGGAGTGGAAGCTGCACTAGCCTGCCAGACGGTCCTCGATCCAGCGCAAGATCGGCCCCCGCGTGGCCAGCATGCCGCCATAGGCAAGCCGTTCGTCGCTGTAGCTGCCGAGCAGGCGATGCAGTGCCCTGAGGCTGTCAGCATCCTCGGCGATCATTGCCAGCGGATCGGAATAGGTGTGGATGCCGAAGGCCAGCGCGCCGGTTTCCGGCAGTCGCATGAATGTCTGCTGCTCGACGCGCAGCCACAGCGTCTCGCCCGCCTTGTCATGGTCGGCGGCCAGCGTGCGCGCCGCCGCCTCACCCGCCTCGACGTTAGCCTCATGTGAACCCTCGGGAAACAGCCGGCTCGCAATCGGCGTCACGAACCAGTTGAAGCGCACCACGGGCTTCCCCGCCTGCACATTGGCGATCACCCGGTCGATACGGGCCGCCAGCGCGGCATTGAGGCCCGGCACCGGCTCGTGCGCGAAATGCATGCCCCGCCCCACGCAGGACACGATGCGCCCGGAACTCGTATAGGCATTGGACGCTGCAATCACGACGTCGCGCCCATCCTCCGTGTCGAACAGCACGTAATCCTCCTCGACGAGCCCACCCAGAATGTCGAGCGGCTCGCGTGCCGGATCGGCAAGATCATGCCGGCTGCCGTCGCGGCGATCCGTCAACGCCTGCCCCTCTTCCGCAAAGTCCTCGCCATGGTATTCGCGCAGATTGGCATTCACCACCCGCAGCAGTTCCGCCTGCGCATCGCGTGAGCGTTCCAGCGTGCGGTAGTAAAGCGGCGGACACCCGGCGAGCCGCGCCCGCTTGTCGGCCATGAAAGTCGCATGGTCCGGCCCGATGTGCAGCCACTGTGCCATCTCCATCGGCCTGAGCCCGATCTCGAAGGCGGCGCCCGCCGTCAGATAGGGCCTGTGCCGTGGGGTGCGTGTCATGCCACGACTATCGCGCGACCAAGCCAGCCTGCCAAGGACATAGCCCCTGAATCAAAAAGGCTGCCGGTTGAAGCCGGCAGCCAGTCGGAACTTGGTATCTGCGATCAGCGGTTCTTGAGCATTCCGACGATGCCAGAGAGAACGGCGCCACCAGCACCGCCACCGATCAGGCTGGTCAGGATGCCGGCGATGTCGAGGCCCTGCGTGGCGGTCGCAGCCGCATCAGCCGGGATCGCGCCCCCTGTCACGCGCTCAAGGATCTGGCCGAGGATTAGACCACCGATCGCGCCGGTGATCGAGTTGCCAGCACCACCCATGTCGAACTTCGAATTCGCCTTGCCCGCCACGTTGCCACCAATGGCACCGGCGACCAGCTGCACGATCAAACCAACAATATCCATCATATCCCCCATTGCTTGCGGGCAGCCTGCAACAGGCTTTGACCCTTGTGCATCTTGGGGTTATCCGCTGATCGCGGCAATTGCAACCTTTGCTGATCCACAACCCAAAACGCTTCTTTGGCAGCCATGGCGCGAGAAATGCGCCCGAACGGGGTCGCCGCGGATAATCCTAGCCGCCAATACCCGAATCGCGCCGCCTTGCCTTCATGTAATTCCCCACGACCTCCACCACGGCGTCCGCCGCTGTAAAGAGCAGGAACCACAGCAGCGCCCCGCGCAGCATCCCCGCCTGCCAGGCCAGCACCGCAATGATGGGGAGCAACGTATCGAGGCCGGACAGGAAGCTGAAACCCACGTCGAAGGCGCTCCACCGGCGCGGCGCCTGTGCCACTTCAGGCTTCGCCGGAAACAGCTTCTCGGCATAGAGCCGGTTCACCCGCGCATAGGTCGCAAGCAGACCGCAGCACAGCCCCACGGCAAGCCACGGAAAGGCCGCACCCGGCCACATCCGGTCAGCGATGAGGCCATAGCAGCCATAGGCCACGTTGCGGTACATGATGTCCGCCGCGAAATCCATGTAGCGCCCGCTCAGCGAACTGCGGTTCAGCGCCCGCGCCAGCGGTCCGTCGGCGCAATCGAGCACATTGAAGGCAAGAGCGAGAATGGTGACCACCCACATCGCCTCGCCGGGTGGCAGAAACCAGGCGGCCAGCGCCATCGCGGGAACCATCAGCGCGCCCAGCAGCGTCAGCTGGTTGGGTGTTACACCGAGCGGCACCATGGCCCAGGCGACAAGGAAGGCTGGCATGCGGTAGAACACCAGGGAACCCCAGTCGGTGGCGATTTCCTCCTGCAGTTTCCGATCCCGGTAATCGGCGATAATGGAGGAAAGAGAAACCGTCTTCATGCCGTGCCACACTCCGTCTGCTGCCCATCCCACTATAGAATCAAAAGGATTTTTCAATGAATGTTTCAACGGCGGTGATTTTGGCGGCAGGACGGGGCATGCGCCTGGGCGACGATTTCCGCGACCGTCCGAAGGGCTTCATCGACTGCCAGGGCAGCACACTGGTGCAGCGATCGCTCGCCATCCTCAGGGCTTCCGGCATCACCAGGGTGATGATCGTCACCGGCCACTGCGCCGACTTCTACGATGATCTCGCGCGCCAGTCGGCGGGCTTCGTCACCACGCTCTTTAACGAACGCTATGCCAGCAACGGCTCGCTGGTCAGCCTCACCGTGGCGCTCGATGCGGTGAAGGGGCCCTTCCTCATCCTCGATTCCGACATCGTCTATGAGCGCCGCGCAATACCCGCCCTGCTCGACTGCCCGATGGAGAATGCGGGCCTCGTTTCGGGCACCACGGACTCAGGCGATGAATATTATGCCTGGGCCGATGAGGTGGCGGGCCTGCCGCTTCCCGCCGTGCGCCGCCTGTCGAAGAAGCTCACGGATGAACCCGATCCCCCGATCGGCGAGCACGTCGGCATCCTCAAGATCGGACAGACGCTGGCCGACAGGATTCGCGCCGCTGCCCCGGCAAAGGCCACGGCCCAGCCCATGGCCTTCTATGAGGATTGCCTCATCGAGCAGCTGCCCGGCTGCCCCATGGGCGCGCTGAGGATTGATGATCTGGTGTGGTGCGAAGTCGATGACCAGCGCATGCTGGAGCGTGCCGGCCGCCTCGTCTTCCCGCGGCTCGACCCGCTAGACGTCATCGAGCGTGACGCTCAGGCGCTGACGACCCTCGGCAAGGCGTGACTCGGCAAGGTGGTCCGCCCCTGGTGGCGGATCATCATCGCCGCCAGCCGCAGCGCGGCCTCCGCGGCGCTGTGACCGGTGTCCACCCGGCTGCTTGAAGCCCCGGGAAGCGCGTCGCCCGCCCACGTGAAGTCCAGTCGCAACGCCGTCTCGTCATACTGTGCCACCGCCTCGACGGGGCCTCTGGCGAGGACGTCCATCGCCTGTGCGAATTCCTCCACCACGGCTTCCGCCTTGGCGACGAGCTCCATGCGTGCACCCCACATCCTGGCATTGGTCTCGACCCAGCTGCGCAGCACCTCGTCGCCTTGCGCAGGCTCCCACACCGTCGCCACCTTGCGCTTCACGCCGATGCGGAACAGCGCCGTCAGGATGATGGCCACCGCCACCGAGGTGATCAGCGCCGAGCTGAACACCGTCTTCACCACCATCGGCAGCATCAGCGCGTGGATGATCTCGTCGAAGGCCAGCCCCACGATCAGCGCCGAACCGATGGTAATGCCCCGGCGGTTGTCGATCATCCGCTGGGTGAGCATGTTGAAGCCCGCCCGCATCACGAAGCCCGCGGTGAAGAACACCGCAGCCCCCTGCACCGATGCCGGGATCAGCAGCAGCAGCGGCGGCCCGAACGGCAGCAGACCGAGCACGATCCACATCACCCCCACGCCGCGTGCCACATTCGGCGATGATACGCCGCTTGCAGCAACCAGACCCACGCTGCCCGAATTGCTGTTGATCGGCATCGATCCCAGCAATCCCGCGATGATATTGCCCAGCCCCTCGGCCACGCCACCCGCCGAAATGGATTTGGTGTTGGGGCGCTTCCAGTTCTGGTCCGACACCTGGTGGCTCGCCACCACGTCGCCCGCCACGCGCAGGAAGCTCGCCACCGCGCCAATCATGAACCCCGGCAGGTAGCTTCCCGTGAAGCTGATCGGCACCAACGGCCACTGCGGCACGGCCAGCATGAACCGTGGCATGGCCAACGCCTCCGTGCCGAGCATCAAGTAGAGCAGCAGCGCTGCCAGGCAGCCGGCGCACAATCCCACCAGCACGGCCACGCGTCGCCACACCTTGCCACCCCACACCGAAAGCGACACCATCGCAGCAAGTGCCACCGCTGCGGCCAGCCACTCGAGTGGTGCCGCCACCTGCCCGGCACTCACCCCGCAGATCAGCTTGAGGCCAAGGATGCCCCAGCCGAGGCCAATCATCAGCACCGTCACCCCGATGACGTCAGCCGGAATGAAGCCGCGCACCTGCCGCAGGATGCGTGACAGCACGAGTTGCGTTGCGCCCGCAATGATGGTGAGGCCCGCCACTGCACCAAGCCCGTGGGCGCTTGCCACTGCCAGCGCAGGCGCCACATAGATTCCGGTGAAGCAGGCTGGCAGAAGATAACCCGAACCGATGCCGCGCCAGCCCCAGGCCTGCAACAGCGTGGCGATGCCCACCGCGATCATCGCGATCTGGCAATAGCTCTCGACATCCGTGCCATCAAGGCCTGCCGCCTGCGCGATGAGCCGTGGAATGACCAGCGTCACCGCGCCCAGCCCGAAGTGCTGCAGCACGGCGGGCACATAGATCGCCCAGCCCAGCCTCTTCACGGCAGCGCCTTCGGCCATTGCCATCCGCTTCATTCCCTCGCAATCCGATGTGGCTGGGGCCCCACTGCCGATCAGACCTTGGTTTCGCTGCTGGTCAACAGTTTCCACATCACGTCGGTCCCCAGAACGAACGACAGTTCACGGAAGGCGGTGAGCGGGATCAGCATCACGAACATGATGGCAGCATAGACAAACATGCCAAACCAGCTTCCACCTCCAATGCTCATGATGCTCTCGCCGAAGGGCAGGCCCTTGATCGCGGCGTGGATCGTTTCTTCGATCACGTGGAACACCATCAGCAGCGCAGTGAACAACACCGTCCGGCCAAGCACCACCCAGACCAGCGCCAGCTTGCGCAGCTTGTCGCCGAGCTTGAGCATTTCGCCGATCAGCAGCACCTTGCCGAGGATCAGCGCATTTACGATGGCGTAGCCCTGACGCCAGTAGTCGATGCCGTTCTCGTTCAGCAACGCCCTCTTGTACAAGGCGAACAGTGCCAGCACGACCCACAGGTAAAGGGTGATGGCGATGTAGATCTTCATTTCGGCGATCGCCTTTTCCTTGAGGCTTTCATGGACCGCGCCCGGTGCCGGAGGTGGTGTCGGTGTCTTTGCCATCACTGGTTCCTCATCAATCGCTGCTGCATAGAAAAAGGGCCCTGCCAATGGCAGAGCCCCATGTTCATCCGCTGAAAGGCCGGAGCCCTTAGCGCGAGTAGTATTCGACGACCAGGTTCGGCTGCATCTGGACGGGATAGGGAACGTCCGAGAGAGCCGGCACGCGCACGAGGCGAGCGGTCATGCCCTTGTGGTCGACTTCGATGTAGTCCGGCGTGTCACGCTCGGCGAGCTGCACGGCCTCGAGCACAACGGCCAGGCCCTTCGACTTCTCGGTGAGCTCGATCACGTCGCCGGCCTTGAGGCGGATCGACGAGATGGTGACGCGACGGCCGTTGACCTTCACGTGACCATGCGACACGAACTGGCGCGCGGCGAAGATGGTCGGCACGAACTTGGAGCGGTACACGACCACATCGAGGCGACGCTCGAGCAGGCCGATGAGGTTTTCCGACGAGTCGCCCGTCATGCGCACGGCTTCGTCATAGACCGAGTGGAACTGCCGTTCCGAAAGATTGGCGTAATAGCCCTTGAGCTTCTGCTTGGCCTTCAGCTGGGTGCCGAAGTCCGACATCTTGCCCTTGCGGCGCTGGCCATGCTGGCCGGGGCCATATTCGCGCTTGTTGACCGGGCTCTTGGGGCGGCCCCAGATGTTCTCGCCCATGCGGCGGTCGATTTTGTACTTCGCGTTTGCGCGCTTCGTCATTTACGGTCTCCTAGAGTGACGTTGAGAACCCACCCTCCTGGCACCGGTCTCCCGGCCGACAGCCCCAATGGGGCACGGGCAAGCGAACGGGGCCGTCAAAGCCCCGTGCTGCGGCGCGTATAGGGGATGCAGGTAGCAGTGTCAAATCCGCCTCGAAATGTCTTCTCCCGCTCCTTCTGCGGGAGAAGAAGGGACCCGTTGCGGCACGCAACGGGGAGATGAGGGGATGTCCACGCTGACCCTGACCGGACCCCGTGGTCCCTCACCTCCCCCAGCTTCGCTGGGTCCCCTTCCTCTCCCGCGCCGCGAGAGAGGACGCTGTAGACAACCCCTTGATCTTTCAACATACCTCCCTCCATGCTCCAGAATCCCGCCCTCCGCCATCTTCGGGACATCGCCGCCCTGCTCACGGTGGGCCTCTTCATGTTCCCGCTGTTCTGGTGGGGCCTCAATTCCATCAAGCCGGCCAGTGCCATATTCGAGAATTTCAGCGTCAACTGGTTCGACTTCACCCCCACACTCGACAATTACCGGGTGACGCTGGCCGGCGAGGGCCCGGCCTTCTTCGCCTCCCGCCAGGCCATCCTCGACACGCTGCTGGTGGCCATGGGTGCCACGCTTCTCACCCTCGCCACTGCACTCCCCGCGGCCTTCGCCCTGTCGCTCATCCACTTCACCTCCAGGCGCGCCGTTTTCCTCTGGGTGCTGTTCCACCGCATCCTGCCGCCCATCGCCATCCTGGTGCCCCTCGTCTTCACCTATTCGCAGGTGGGCCTGCGTGACACGCGGGCAGGCGTCATCCTCGCCCATGCCGCCGTCAACCTCCCCTTCGCCATCCTGCTGCTCAAGTCCTTCTTCGATGACGTCCCGCGCGAAGTGGGCGAGGCCGCCACCATCGACGGCGCCACCCGCTTCACCTGCTTCACCCGCATCTACGTGCCCCTGGTCAAGGGCGGCATCGCCGCCTCCGCCGTCCTCTGCTTCATCTTCTCGTGGACGGAGTTCCTCATGGCGCTGTTCCTCACCAACTCCATCCGCCTGCTGCCCGTGCAATTGAGCCTCGTCGTCACCCAGACCTGGGGCTTCACCTCGGCCCTGAGCACCGCAAGCATCCTCCCCGCCTTCCTCTTCGTCCTCCTCGTCCAGCGCCATCTGGTGCGCGGCCTGACGATGGGGCTCACGAAGGGTTGAGCGCGAACGCCCCCTCGATGAAGAACCCAATTTCGGAGAATGCGCCTTTCTAGCACAGCGAGCGCGCGCTGTCAAGGACTTTCTTCCTCTTCTAGACTTTGAGGTCCAGAAACTCCGGCAGGTGGAAGCTCATCCTGGCATAGGCCGGCAGCGCATCCTCTGCCGCCGCGCGGGTGGAGGTCAGCAACACTGCATTGTGCGGCGGCACCGGCTTCGAGAGCTCCCTCGGCACCACGTCCTTCAGCACGTCCGCCACCCGCCTCGCGATCGCCGGCGCAGGGTCGATGTAGCGCACCACCCAGGGCTCAACCTTCGCCATCTCGTCGGCCAGCAGCGGGTAATGCGTGCAGCCCAGCACCACCACGTCGGTGCGCTTGGCCCCCTCCTCCACGAACACCGGTGCAATCTCGGCCTTCAGTTCCTGGAGGTCCACCGGCACGCCCTTCAGCTTTCGCTCGGCAATCTCCGCCAGCTTCGGCGCACCATGCAGCGTCACGTGGCAATGCGAGGCAAAGTCGTGGATCAGCGTATGCGTATATTCGCGCCGCACGGTTCCCGGCGTCGCCAGAACACCGATGATGTGCGACTTGGACTGCGCGGCCGCGGGCTTGATCGCCGGAACGGTGCCGACGAAGGGCACCTTGTAACGCTCGCGCAGCTGCGGCAGCGCAATGGTGGACGCCGTGTTGCAGGCCACCACCACGATATCAGGCTCCACCCGCTCGATGAGCTTTCCCATCACGAACAGGATGCGCTGCACCAGCGCCTGCTCCTCCCATGCGCCATAAGGGAAGGCCGCGTTGTCGGCAGAATAGATCAGCTGCGCGAAGGGCAGTTCATGCCGCACCGAGCGGGCAACGGTGAGCCCGCCCATGCCACTGTCGAACAGCAGGATGCGCGGCTGGCTCATCCTTCCTCGCGCTCCTTCTCGGCGCGTTCCTTATCGCGCTGTTCCTTGCGCTTCTCGTGGGCGCGGGTCAGCGAGGAGACGATGCCCCGCAGCGAGCGCACCTCCTGCTCCATCAGCTGCGCACGCCCGAAGATGTTCCGGATATTGATCATCATGCCGGGCTTCTTGGCCTCGGTCTTGAAGAAGCCTGCCACGTCGAGTTCGTGCTCGAGGTGGTCGAAGAAGCCGAACAGCTCTTCCTTGGTGGCTGGCCGCGTGTCGGGCGTCTGCAGGCCGGGGCCTTCGAGGGCGGGCAGCTCCGGCGTCTTCTGGCCTAAGCTCTCCGCCTGGTCCTTGTACCACTCATAGCTCATCAGCAGCACCGCCTGCGCGATGTTGATCGAGGCAAAGGCGGGGTTGACGGGTGCCGTCACGATCACGTCGGCCCGCGAGATCTCCTCGTTGGAAAGGCCGGTGCGTTCGCGGCCGAACAGGATCGCCACCTTCTCGCCGCGCGCCACCCGCGCCCGCATGTCGTCACCCGCCTGCTCGGGCGTGATCACTTCCTTGATCATGCCGCGCGGCCGTGCGGTGGTGGCATAGACGAAGTTCACGTCCTGCAGCGCATCGTCCAGCGTCTGGTGCACCGTGGCGTTCTCGATGATCCAGTTGGCACCGGAGGACGAGGTCAGCGCCTTCTCGTTCGGCCAGCCGTCGCGCGGGTCCATCAGGCGCAGCTCGTGCAGGCCGAAATTGGCCATGGCGCGCGCCGCCGTGCCGATGTTCTCGCCCAGCTGCGGGCTCACCAGCACCGCGATGGGCGCAGGCCCCAGCACCTGATTCTTGGTCTTGTCGGTTCCAGCCATGATGAGCTTGGAATAGCGGCGTCAGCCCCGCCCGTCCAGCCGCCTCGCGGTTCTGAGTTCCGGGAACCAGCGCGACCAGAAGAAGGCGACCCCCATGGTCCCCGCGCCCCCCAGCGTCACCGCCGCCACGGCGCCGATCAGCCGGGCCACGGTTCCCGCCCGGAACTCACCGAGCTCGTTCGAGGCTCCGATGAACACCCGGTTCACGGCATTCACCCGTCCGCGCACCTCGTCCGGCGTCCACAGCTGGAGAAGCGTCTCGCGGATATAGACGCTCACCATGTCGCAGGCCCCCATCAGCACGAGCGCGCCGATCGAGAGCGGCACGGACTTCGAAAGCCCGAACACCATGGTGAAGAACCCGAACAGCGCCACGAAGATGAACAGGATGCGCCCCGCGTGGTCCTTGATCCCATAGCGCGCGAGGTAGAGCGCCATCGTCACGGCGCCCACGCCGGGAGCCGCCCGCAGCAGCCCCAGCCCCCACGGCCCCACCTCGAGAATGTCGCGCGCATAGACCGGCAGCAGCGCCACGGCACCACCCAACAAAACGGCGAAGAGGTCGAGCGACACGGCACCCAGCACGATCTTCTCGCGCCGGATGAAGGCGAAGCCTGCGAACAGCGTGCCCAGCGTCGTTTCCTCGGCTGGCGCTTCACGGGTCTGCGGAACGCGTCCCATGGCAATGACCAGCGTCGCCGCGATGATCACCAGTGCCAGCGCCATGCCATAGGCCACCGGCCCCGCAATGCCGTAGAGAAGGCCGCCCGCCACCGGCCCCGCGATATTCGCCGTCTGCCAGATCATGGTGGTGAGCGAGATCGCATGGGCGATCGCCTCCTTTGGCACGAGGTTGGGCGCCAGCGCATCGGAGGCCGGATTCATGAAGGCACGACCAACACCCAGCAGGGCAAGGATGCCGAACACCGGTGTGACGTTGGTCGGGTGCGTGAGCGTGAACAACAGCAGCCCCAGCGCGCACAGGGCTTCGAGGCTGAGGCAGGCCGCCATGATGAGCCGCCGGTTGAAGCGGTCGGCCACCAAGCCCGTCACCAGCACCAGCAGCAAGGGCGGCAGGAACTGCACCAACCCGACGTAGCCGAGGTAGAGCGGGTCACGCGTGATGTCATAGATTTCCCATCCCACCGATACCGACATGATCTGCACCGCGAATGAGGCGCAGCCGATGGCGATCAGGTAGAGCACGAACTTGGGGTGCCGAAGCGCGTTGGTCTCGGCGGAGGCGCGAAGCGTTGTCATGAAATTGTCTAGGCCGCCCTGCCCTGACGCTCCACAACACGTTTGAGCAGCGGCACGTAGTGGCGGAACTCCGGGGTCTCCACCCCCGGCTTCTTGCCCTCATCATCCCAGATACGCACGCGCACGGCTTCGCGGTGGAAAGGATTGGACTCGAAGTCGTTCACCTCCGCCTCGCTCATCGGTCCGCCCTGCAGCATCAGCGTGTGCTTGGAAGCCTCCGACAGCCGATCATAATAGCCCTTGTCGGTTGAGCAGAGATAGCGCTTGGCAGGCACGTGAAGCCGCACGCATTCGGTGATGACCGGCGGGAAGAACGGGGCCAGCACCTTGGCGCCCGACTCCTCATGGTAGTTGTCTTGCGCGTCACCCAGCGACATGGGGCCGAACTCGGAGGTGTAGTGGCCGATGTCATGCAGCAATGCCGCCGCGACGAGTTCCTCAGGCGCACCTTCGGCTTCCGCCAGAACAGCACCCTGCAGCATGTGTTCGGACATAGAGACCTGCTCGCCCAGATAGGACTCGGCCCCGCGCCGCTCGAAGATGTCGGCGATGAACTCCACGATGTTGGAGCGGTCAAGCTGGGGCGCCGTCATTGCAGCAGTCCTTCTTCCTCGATGGCCGAGAGTGTGGAGTAGAGTCCGTCCTTGTCGGCGTAGCAACCCTGCAGCCAGCGCTTGCCGGTGCCGGAGAAGCTCTTCCTCGCATGCAGCACCCGGGTGTTGTCGACGATGAACAGCTCGCCCGGCTTCAGCTTGAAGGTCACCTCCATCGCGGGGTCCTCGATCAGCTCCGCGAAGCGGCGGTAGGCGGCGTAGTAGTCCGCCATGTCCTCGTAAGGAATGTCGGTGGCCGCGGCGAGCGAGCGGTTGTTGAAGCGGATGGCGATCAATTCGCCGTCCGGCCCCAGCTCGATCATCGGCCGCTTGGCGCGCAGCCTGACGCCCGCTGATCCCTCATAGGCAAAGCGTGCGGCGTGGCCGGACAGCAGATCGAAGCCGCGCGGATACTCGGTCTTCAGTCGTTCCGCCACCTTGAAGCCGTCGACCACGATCGAGTCGCCGCCATCGACGGAGTTCTCGAGGCAGGCGAGGATCTGCAGCGTCGGCACGGGGTCGCGATAGGGATTGTCCGTGTGGGCCTGCAGCCCGAGGTTCGTGTAGGCGAGGTTGTTGGGGTTCACCTCCGCCCTCACCTCGAAGAAGCGGCCGTAATTGGTCTCGCGCACGTAACCAAAGAGCTCCGCCACCTTGCACAGAGTGCCAGGCTCTGTGGGGGTGCCTGTCATCACCGCGAAACCATAGCGGCGCACGGCGGCAAGCCAGCGGCCGAGAGCCTTGCGATCATTGGTGACGTCGGTCCAGCTTTCGGAGGGAACGCTGTTCAGCAGCCGGGAGTCCCAGCGCTCGATCGCCTTCCCCTTCCAACCCGGCGGCCTTGTCTCGTGCCGGTCATAGGCGTGCCGGGCCAGCCAGCTGCCGTCGAAATCGATGCTCCGCCCCTCCGGCTCGAAGCGCAGCGACAGGGTGCCGCCAGCGGCGTTCGCCACGGCGATCTTGGTCTCGGCCGGAATGTCGAGGATGGTGATCAGCCGCTGGCCATTGCCGGGGCTGCGGGTCTTTTCGTCCCGCGCGTTGTCGCGGAGCCACAAGGCGTGGAACCTGTGGCGTTCGGCCCCCAGCGAAACCTCGACGGCGGCACCGCCATCGATCACCTTCGCCTCCGAAACCTGCATCTTGCCGTCCCCCAACCAGCCGCCACCGGGCGGCAGACTGGACCGGGGGTTGGTGCGATTTCAAGCCCCCAAACCGTGACAGGGGCATGACATCTCCGCCTACAGTCTGATTTGCCGCTCACCCAGAGGGCTGCTATAGGCGGAGCACCTATACCGCAGCGCAACAGAAGGCTTTTCCCATGGCGAAGATCAAGGTCCAGAACCCGGTAGTCGAGTTGGACGGCGACGAGATGACCCGCATCATCTGGGACCTCATCAAGAAGAAGCTGATCCTGCCCTACCTGGACGTGGACCTGCATTATTACGATCTCTCGGTGGAAAACCGCGATGCCACCAATGACCAGGTGACAGTCGATGCCGCCAACGCCATCAAGAAATACGGTGTGGGCGTCAAGTGCGCCACCATCACGCCGGACGAAACCCGCGTGAAGGAGTTCAACCTCAAGCAGATGTGGAAGTCGCCCAACGGCACGATCCGCAATATCCTGGGCGGCGTGATCTTCCGCGAGCCGATCATCTGCAAGAACGTGCCGCGCCTGGTTCCCGGCTGGACCCAGCCGATCATCATCGGACGCCACGCCTTCGGCGACCAGTACCGCGCCACCGACTTCACCTTCCCCGGCAAGGGCACGCTCACCGTCAAGTTCGTGGGCGAAGACGGCACGGTGATCGAGAAGGAAGTGTTCAAGGCCCCGGGTGCGGGTGTTGCCATGGCCATGTACAACCTCGACGAGTCGATCAAGGAATTCGCCCGCGCCTCGTTCAACTATGGCCTGATGCGCAATTACCCGGTCTATCTCTCGACCAAGAACACCATCCTCAAGGCCTATGACGGCCGCTTCAAGGACATCTTCCAGGAAATCTACGACGCCGAGTTCAAGGCCGAATTCGAGAAGCGCAAGCTGTTCTACGAGCACCGCCTGATCGACGACATGGTGGCTTCCGCGCTGAAGTGGACCGGCGGCTATGTGTGGGCTTGCAAGAACTATGACGGCGACGTGCAGTCCGACATCGTGGCGCAAGGGTTCGGCTCGCTCGGCCTGATGACCTCGGTGCTGATGACGCCGGACGGCAAGACGGTGGAAGCCGAAGCCGCCCACGGCACGGTGACGCGCCACTACCGCCTGCACCAGCAGGGCAAGCAGACCTCCACCAACTCGGCAGCCTCGATCTATGCCTGGACCGGCGGCCTCAAGCACCGCGCCAAGCTCGACGGTAACGAGAAGCTGAGCAAATTCGCCGAAGCACTCGAGAAGGTGGTCGTGCAGACCATCGAGGAAGGCAAGATGACCAAGGACCTCGCCGTCCTCATCGGACCTGACCAGAGCTGGCTCACCACCGAGGGCTTCCTCGACGCGGTGGACGCCAACCTGCAGAAGGCGATGGGCTGATCATTCAGCCTGCCCTCTACGATCATCATGGCCGGGCTTGTCCCGGCCACCTTTTTTGGCGCGGCGGGAAAGGATGCCCGGGTCATGCCCGGGCATGATGAGTTGCGGGAGTGACCTCTCGACGACCGCTCCCTTCCGCGCCACACTGCGTGCATGACCGACACGCTCGCCACCGGTGGCTGCCAGTGCGGCGCGGTGCGCTATCGCATCACCGCGCCCTTCGAGAACCCGCACATCTGCCATTGCCGCATGTGCCAGAAGGCTTTCGGCAACTATTTCGCCGCGCTGGTGGGCACGAAGAAGACCGGGCTTCACTGGACCAAAGACAGCCCATCCTTCTTCCGCAGTTCGGAGATCGTGCAGCGCGGCTTCTGCAAGGACTGCGGCACACCGCTCACATTCGCCTACGACACGGCAGACCGCATCGCCGTGTCGATCGGGTCACTCGACCACCCGGAAGCGGTGACGCCGGCACGAGCCTATGGAATTGAGGATCAGCTTCCCGCCTTCGCCCTGCTCCACGCGCTTGCCGGAACGCGCACGGAAGACGACGTTCCACCCGAGGACCTGAAGCGCCTGAAAAGCCGCCAGCACCCCGACCGGGACTGAGACCTAGATCATCACCTGCTTGCCGCCGCGATCACGCGGCCCCGCACCCACGTCAGGGAGTCGTCGGCATGGTTGGCGGCTTGTAGGCGGAGGACCAGACATAGGGATCCGGCGAGCAGTTGTTCACATCATTGATGAGCGGGTTACCCACCTGGTTGGGTCCGTCGAATGTGGGGCACTCACAGCTCACCAGCGGCAGGCCGGTGCTCGGGTCAGTCCTGTCGGTCGCATGGCACGGCGCGGTCATGCAGCCGGCGTAGATGTTACCCGCACCGCTCGTCGGGCACTGATAAATCGTGTCGCCCTTCTGAGGGATCAAGATTGGCGTGTAGTCTGACACGACATCCGCCCCGGGAAACAGGGTCTTCTTGCGGATGGCATTGCAGACGGGCGCCTGCCGTGTGTTCGGATTTGTCACGACATTGGCACCATTCAGGCACTTCGATCCATCCTTGCCACAAACCTTGACGGTCTGCAGATAGACGGCCTTGTTCAGGATCGCGTTGATGTCGACATAGGAGTAGGTCGCGCCGACCGGATTATCCTTCGAGACCTTGTAGCAGTCACACGTGGCAGTCTTCTTGTCGGCAGACAGAACACAGCCGGGTGTGCCACTCGGGCTTCCGGGAACGCCCGAATAATAGCACAGGGCGATCGGGCCAGTGTCCTCAAGCCGGCAGGCGAGGAAGTTCGATGCCTGCAAGGTAACATTGGCCCAGGCGCAGGCACTGGATGTCTGCGTGGTCTTGCAGTTGTTAATCGTCACCAGGCCGTTGAGGCCCTCATATTTGAACTGCGGCTTGCAGGCCGGAGTCGTCACGCAGCTCTGACTCATCGCCGCGCCCGGATTGAACAGGCACAGACACAACAGCAACAACGCGAAATGCCATGTTCCCTTGCCCGGACGTCCGAGCCAACCACTCACGTGAGCCATCATCCGCGTGCCTTCCAAATCCCACACTCCCTTCCGGTTAGTATATCATCGGTGATCTGTCGATGGATGAAGTGATTGTCCAATCCCTGGTTGCTGAGAAAAGCAGGCGCGGCGCAATCAGGTGGACACTGCGTGGACACTTTCCGCGCCGCAGCCCGGTTCAGACCGTTACCTGGCTTCCCACCTCGATCACGCGACCCGGCGGCAGGCGGAAGTAGCTGCTCGCGTCATTGGCATTGCGCGCCATCATGATGAACAGCTTGTCCTGCCACACCGGCATGCCCTGGTACTTCGAAGCGCGAACGCTGCGACGCGACAGGAAGAAGGACGTGTCCATCATCGAGAAGCTCATCTCCGACTTCGGGATCGAGAGCAGCGTGGCCGGCACATTCGGGTTCTCCATGAAGCCGAAGGTCGCCTCGATGCGCCAGAAGCGCTCCGAGAGCTGCTCGATCTTCAGGCGGCGCGACTCCTCCACCACAGGCACGGTGGCACCCTTCACGGTGAGGATGACGTTCCGGTCATGCAGCACCTTGTAGTGCTTGAGGCTGTGCAGCAGTGCCGTTGGGGCGCTCTCGGAATCGCCGGTGAGGAACACCGCCGTTCCGGGCACGGTCGAAGGCGGCCGCTTGGTGAGCGAGGCCACAAGGTCCTTGAGCGGAACCTCCGAAAGCCGGGTCTTCTCCGCCAGCAGGCGCGAGCCTTCGCGCCAGGTCCACATCAGCAGGAAGATGGCGGCACCCAGCGCCAGTGGCATCCAGCCGCCTTCCAGGATCTTCAGTGCATTTGCGCCGAAGAACACAATATCAAGTGCCAGCAGCGGCAGCATGATGGCAAGCACCAGCCACAGCGGCCACTTCCAGTCCTTCCACATCACGGCGACGGCCATCATCGCCGTCACCACCATGGTGCCGGTCACCGCGATGCCATAGGCATGGGCGAGCGCGCTGGATGACTTGAAGGCCAGCACCAGGATGATGACGCCCGCGAGCAGCAGCCAGTTCACCTGCGGAAGGTAGGTCTGGCCGGCATGCGATTCCGAGGTGAAGCGGATTTCCATGCGCGGCAACAGGCCGAGCTGGATCGCCTGCTGGGTCAGCGAATAGGCGCCGGTGATGACGGCCTGCGATGCGATGATGGTGGCGGCGGTGGCCATCACCACCATGGGCACGAGACCCCAGTCCGGCACCATGCGGAAGAAGGGATTGTCGATCGCCGCGGGGTTGGCCAGCAGCAGCGCACCCTGCCCCAGATAATTCAGCAGCAGCGCCGGCAGCACGATGACCAGCCACGCCGCCTGGATCGGGCGCTTGCCGAAATGGCCGAGGTCAGCATAGAGCGCCTCGGCACCCGTCACCGCAAGGAACACCGCGCCCAGCACCACGAGCCCGATGAAGCCGTGATGTTCGAGAAAGTGAACCGCCTTGAGCGGGTTGAAGGCCATCAGCACCGCGGGATTATCAGAAATGTGCCAGAGTCCGACCGCGGCCAGTGCGGCAAACCACACCAGCGTGATGGGCCCGAAGAAAGCCGCAACACGCCCCGTTCCCTGCGACTGGACGAGGAAGAGCCCCAGGATGATGACGAGCGTCAGCGGCAGCACGTAGGGTTCGAAGGCCGGCGTCACGATCTTCAGGCCCTCCACAGCGGAGAGCACCGAGATGGCTGGCGTGATGATCGCATCGCCATAGAACAGCGCCGCACCGATCATGCCGAGCACGGCAATCCAGGTGACGGATTTTCCGAAGGCGCGTTGCGCCAATGCCATGAGGGAGAGCGTGCCGCCCTCGCCCTTGTTGTCGGCGTTGAGCAGGACGAGCACATACTTGACGGTGACGACGAGGATGAGCGCCCAGATGATGAGCGAGAGGACGCCGTTGACCAGCGCTTCCGAAATGGCGCCGTCCTGGCGCATGCCGGCGAGGACGGCCTCGCGCAGCGCATAGAGCGGGCTGGTGCCGATGTCGCCATAGACGACGCCGACGGAGCCCAGGGCGAGAATGAGAAAGCCCGGCGGCCGGGGGCCGTGCCCGTGACTTGCGGACTCGTCCGAAGCCTCCCCGCCGTCCTGCACCGTGGTCATGATGTTGTCTCCGTTCCTTGCTGCGCTGCAGCAGGAGCGGCGATATGCTCCTGCTCGCGGAGGTTTACCTGCGCCATTTCTGCGGTCCAGACTTGCAGTTTTCGAAATGTAAGTCTTACTTTCCTGATGCGTGAGGAGACGACATGACCGAAATACATACCGGAGGTTGCCAGTGCGGTGCAATCCGCTATCGAATCGAGGGGCCGCTGGGCGGGGCCGGCTTCTGCCACTGCCGCATGTGCCAGAAGGCCTTCGGGTCATTTGGAGCCCCGCTCGTCAGCGTGCCGCCGGAGCGCTTCACCTGGACCAGGGGCGAACCCGCCACATTCCGCTCATCGCCCGTGGTGGCGCGCGGCTTCTGCCGCGACTGCGGCACGCCGCTGTTCATGCTGGAAGATGACTATGGCCCGATCGAAATCGCCATTGGGTCGCTGGACGATCCGAATGCGGCAGCGCCGGACCATGTGGCGGGCGTGGAGAGCAAGCTCACCTGGGCTGACGCTCTGCCCGGCCTTCCCGCCAAGCGGACGGAGGATGACCGCACCCCGCAAGACCTGACCAAGCTGCGCTCGCTGCAGCACCCGGACCATGAAACGGCAGAGTGGCCGGTGAAGCGATAGCCGATCACCTCATTGAGGTGCCACCCCACCCTATCCATCATGCACGGGCTCGACCCGGGCATCTGCTTGTGGCCGACAAAAAGGATCGCCGGGTCAAGCCCGGCGATGGTGGAGAGTTGAGATCGTGGTCGAGCCGCTATCAGCCCAGCGCGGCCTTCACGGCGGCCAGTGCCTCTTCGGCCTTGTCGCCATCCGGGCCACCGGCCTGGGCCATGTCGGGCCGCCCGCCGCCGCCCTTGCCGCCAAGCACGGCTGCACCAGCACGCACAAGATCGACTGCGTTGAAGCGCGACACAAGGTCATTGGTGACGCCGACAACGAGGCCTGCCCGGCCCTCATCGTTCAGCCCAACCAGCGCCACGACGCCGGAGCCGAGCTTGGCCTTGCCCTCGTCGACGAGGCCCTTCATGTCGTTGGGCGAGATGCCCTTCACGATGCGGGCCATCAGCTTGATGCCGTTCACTTCCGAGATGCCCTCGTCGCCACCGCCCTTGCCCCCCCCGCCCATGGCGAGCTGCTTCTTGGCTTCGGCCAGTTCACGTTCAAGCTTGCGGCGTTCGTCCATCAGCGTTTCGATGCGCGACACGATCTCGCTGGCGGGCGCCTTGAGGGCTGCAGCGGCGGCCAGCACGCGGCGGTCCTGCTCCTCAAGATAGGCGCGCGCGGCGGGGCCGGCCAGCGCCTCGATGCGGCGCACGCCGGCAGCGACGGCACTTTCGCCCACCACCTTGATGAGACCGATGTCGCCGGTGCGGCTCACATGGGTGCCGCCACAGAGTTCGAGCGAATAGATCGAACGGCCGGCGCCATGCTCGTTGCGGCCCATGGAGACGACGCGGACCTCATCGCCATATTTTTCGCCGAACAGCGCCATGGCGCCTTCGGCAATGGCCGCGTCCACCGTCATCAGGCGGGTCGAGACCTTGTCGTTCTGCAGCACGATGGCGTTGGCGATCTGCTCCACCTGGGCGATCTCGTCCGGGCTCATCGCCTTGTTGTGCGAGACGTCGAAGCGCAGGCGGTTGGGCTCGACCAGCGAACCCTTCTGCGCCACGTGGCTGCCGAGCGTGATGCGCAGCGCCTCGTGCAGAAGGTGCGTGGCCGAGTGGTGGATGCGGTTGCCGGAGCGCCGCGTGTGATCGACGGTGAGTTCCACCGCATTGCCCGGCTTCATGCTGCCGCGCACCAGCTCGCCAATGTGGACGAACACATCACCCACGCGCTTCTGCGTATCGGTCACGAGAAAGGAGGCGCCCTCGGCGGTGCGGATCACGCCCTTGTCACCGGACTGGCCACCGGATTCGCCGTAGACCGGCGTCTGGTTGACGACGATCGCGGCCTTCTGGCCCTCGGCGAGGCCTTGCACTTCCTTGCCGTCCACCACGATCGCGCGAATGATGCCCTCTGCCATCTCGGTGTCGTAGCCGAGGAATTCGGTGGCGCCGAAACGCTCCTTCAATTCGAACCAGATGGTCTCGGTCTTGGCGTCGCCCGAACCCTTCCAGGCGCGGCGCGCGTCCTCGCGCTGGGCCTCCATCGAGGCTTCGAAGGCGGCGGTATCAACCGTGATGCCGCGCGATTTCAGCGCATCCTGCGTCAGGTCGAGCGGGAAGCCGTAGGTGTCATAGAGCTTGAACGCAGTTTCGCCCGAGAAGGTGTCGCCCTTGGCGAGGCCGGCGGAGTCCTCGTCGAGCAGGCGAAGGCCGCGCTCCAGCGTCTTCTTGAAGCGGTTCTCTTCGAGATAGAGCGTCTCGGTGATCAGCGCCTCGGCACGAACGAGCTCGTTGTAGGCAGTCCCCATCTCGCGCACCAGCGTCGGCACCAGCCGATGCATCAGCGGTTCCTTGGCGCCCAGGAGCTCGGCGTGGCGCATGGCGCGGCGCATGATGCGGCGAAGCACGTAGCCGCGGCCTTCGTTCGACGGCAGCACGCCATCGGCGATGAGGAACGAGGACGCGCGCAAATGATCGGCAATGACGCGGTTCGAGGCCTTGGCATCGCCTGTCGCCGGAACGCCGGTCTTCTCGACGATAGCGCTGATCAGTGCACGGAACAGATCGGTCTCGTAATTGTCATGCGTGCCCTGCAGCACGGCGGCGATGCGCTCCAACCCCATGCCGGTGTCGATCGACGGCTTGGGCAGGTTGACGCGCTCATCCTTCGAGAGCTGCTCATATTGCATGAACACGAGGTTCCAGATCTCGATGAAGCGGTCGCCGTCGGCTTCCGCCGAACCGGGAGGGCCGCCCCAGATCTTGTCGCCGTGGTCGAAGAAGATTTCCGAGCACGGGCCACAGGGGCCGGTATCGCCCATCGACCAGAAATTGTCCGACGTGGGGATGCGGATGATGCGGCTGTCGGGAATGCCGGCGATCTTTTTCCACAGCGCATGCGCCTCATCGTCTTCCGAAAAGACGGTGACGGTGAGCTTGTCCTTGGGAAGGCCAAACTCCTTGGTGACCAGAGTCCAGGCCCACTCGATGGCATCGGGCTTGAAATAATCGCCGAAGGAGAAGTTGCCCAGCATCTCGAAGAAGGTGTGGTGGCGGGCGGTGTAGCCCACATTGTCGAGGTCGTTGTGCTTGCCGCCGGCACGCACGCATTTCTGCGCGGTGGTGGCGCGCGTGTAGGGGCGCTTTTCCATGCCGGTGAAGACGTTCTTGAACTGCACCATGCCGGAGTTGGCGAACATCAGGGTGGGATCGTTGCGCGGCACCAGCGGCGAGGAGGCGACGATCTCATGCCCCTGACGCTTGTAGAAGTCGAGGAAGGTGGAACGGATCTGTGCAAGCCCTGTCATGGTACGCCCGGCAAATGAGAGGTGGAGATTGGGGCGGTCTTAATGGCGCGAGGCCCCCCTGTCCAGAATAACCAAGCCAGAATGGGCCGGTGGCTGGGGCCAGCGCCCCTGCACCGCCAACACAAATGGAATGGCGCCCTCCGTGGGGTGACGGAAGGCGCCGGCTCAAGCGGTGTGGGGCAAAACACCGTGGGCGACCGGATGCCCCTTGGGGCAGGCATCCGGGTTCAGGAATGGAGTTGTCTGGAAGGGCCGATCAGTCGTCGGACTCGGCCGCGTCCTTTTCGGTGCCGTTGCTCAGGGCAGCGGCGACGATGCCGGCATTGCCGCGGATGGTGGCCTCGATGGAATTGGCCATGTCCGGGTTCTGGCGCAGGAAGGTCTTGGCGTTCTCACGCCCCTGCCCGATGCGCTCGCCATTATACGAGAACCACGAACCGGACTTTTCAACCACGCCGGCGGTGACGCCCAAGTCGATCAGCTCGCCCACCTTGGAAATGCCTTCGCCATACATGATGTCGAACTCGACCTGCTTGAAGGGCGGGGCCACCTTGTTCTTGACCACCTTCACACGGGTCTGGTTGCCCACCACCTCGTCACGGTCCTTGATGGCGCCGATGCGGCGGATGTCGAGGCGGACGGAGGCATAGAACTTCAGCGCATTGCCGCCCGTCGTCGTTTCGGGTGAACCGAACATCACGCCGATCTTCATGCGGATCTGGTTGATGAAGATGACCATGCAGTTGGTCTTGGAGATGGACCCCGTGAGCTTGCGCAGCGCCTGGCTCATCAGGCGGGCCTGAAGGCCCGGCAGCTGGTCGCCCATTTCGCCTTCGAGTTCGGCGCGCGGCGTGAGGGCTGCGACCGAGTCGATCACCAGCACCTCGACGGCGCCGGAACGCACCAGCGTGTCAGCGATCTCGAGGCCCTGCTCGCCGGTGTCGGGCTGGGAGATCAGCAGGTCGTCGATCTTGACGCCGAGCTTCCTCGCATAGACGGGGTCGAGCGCATGTTCGGCGTCGACGAAGGCGCAGATGCCGCCGCGCTTCTGGGCCTCGGCGATGGTCTGCAGCGCCAGCGTGGTCTTGCCGGAGGACTCCGGGCCGTAAATCTCGATCACCCGGCCCCGCGGCAAGCCGCCGATGCCGAGTGCGATGTCGAGGCCCAGCGAGCCCGTGGAGATCGACTCGATCTCCAACGCCGAATTGGCGCCGAGCTTCATGATGGAGCCCTTGCCGAATGCCCGCTCGATCTGGCTCAGAGCCGCATCAAGTGCCTTGTTCTTGTCCATGGAATTCTCAACGACCCGCAGATTCGATGCTTGTGCCATTCGGTTTACTCCTTGCTGTCCAGTGGGTCCACCGGCGGCCGTCTCAGCCCCGCCGCGTTACCGATGTTCGGACTATGTTCTATTTTCGTTCGGCGCGCAAGGGGAAAATGGAACGTTCCTAAGTGATTGATATAACGGTTAACACCTCGGACGAAAACGGAACATACCGGAACAACACGACGTGTACGGATTAACCGCGTTTTCGGCGAGATTTTCTTCTCTTATTTGTATCACCGAACGATTTTCAGCACCCGCTCCAGTGCCCCTGCCACCCCGAAAAGATCGCGGTCACAGCCCCACGGCGCCATGGCCATCAGCCCGCAGGGCGCCTCGCCCACCCCCTGCATAGGCAGCGAGATGGCGCAGCCATTGAGGAAGTTGCCGACGTAAGTGTTGCGCAGGCTCATGGCGTTGAAGCGCATGTAGTCCTTGTCTTCGGCAAGCTCGGCGATGGCCGGCGGCGTGTTGAGCGTGGTGGGCAGCAGCACCGCGTCGAAGCCGGTGAAGCGCTCGGCGAAGAGTGCTACCATCTCGCGTCGGCGCGCCACGTAGCCAAGATAGTCAGCCGCCGCGATCGATTCGGCCGCCGCGATGCGGAAGCGGACGCGCGGGTCATATTCATCGCCCCGCGCGGCCATGCGGGCGCGATGATTGAAGAGAGCCTCCGCCGCGACGATGCCGCCCTTTGAATTGATGGTGGGGATCTCACGCAGTTCGGGGAAGCTCATGTCGGTGAGAACCGCACCCGCCGCCGCAAGCGCCTTCAGCGCGCGTTCGAAATCCTGCGCCACCTGCAGGGCCAGGCCATCGAACACGAAGTCCTTGAGCACCGCGAGGCGGAGGCCGCTTGCCTGGCGCTCGGGCACCATGCCGTCCCAGTCGCCCGCCATCACCGCATCCGCCGTGGCGCAGCAGGCCACCGTGTTGGCCAGCGGTCCGATGGTGTCGAAGCTGAAGGACAAGGGGTTGCAGCCAGTAAGCGGCACGCGCCCTTGGCTCGACTTGTAGCCGACGATGCCGCAGTAGGAGGCAGGCACGCGGCAGGAGCCGCCGGTGTCGGTGCCGATGCCGAGCGCCACCATGCCATCCGCCACCGACACGCCAGCCCCCGAGGACGAACCGCCGGGGATGCGGCCCGTGGCGCGGTCAAAGGGCGAGCGCGGCGTGCCGTAATGCGGGTTGAGGCCAACGCCGGAATAGGCGAACTCGGTCATGTTGGTGCGACCGATGACGATCATGCCGGCGTTCTTCAGCCGCGCGATGGCAGTGGCGTCGGCCGTGGCGGGCGAATCATTCGTCAAAACGGTCGAGCCCGCCGTGGTCACCTCGCCGGCCAGATCGAAGATATCCTTCGAGGAAAAGGGAATTCCGGCGAGCGCCGAGACCTGCCGCCCGCGCTTTCTCTGCACGTCAACGAAATCGGCGGCGGCACGGGCGCCCTCGGCATCAACGGCGATGAAGGCGCGGGCCCCCTCGCCTGCCGGATCGGCGATGCGCGCCAGCGACTGCTCCACGAGGTCGCGGGAGGTGACTTTGTGGCAGGCCAGCTGGCGGGCGAGATCGGCGAGGGTGTGCATGGTGAATTCCTGACGGCTTGCAAGCTGGCTTAAGATGATTCAAAGACCCGCGCATCCGAAAAGCGAAATGGGGCGGGCATGGCATATGACATCGGGTTTCTCGGCATCGAGGGCATCCGCACCGCGGTGGCATGGGCGCGTCTGGAGGGCTGGAACCCGGGGCTCAATGATGCCGTACCCTTCGCGGCGGAGGACCCGGAAGGCTTCCTCGGCCTGCGTGTGGGCGGCGAACTGGCCGCCACCATCTCGCTGGTCCGTTACGGCGCGTCCTTCGCATTCCTCGGTTTCTACATCTGCCACCCGGAGTTTCGCGGCAAGGGGCTGGGTCACGCCCTGTGGAACGAAGCACTGCAGCGCAAGCCCGCGCGCTGCATCGGCCTCGACGGGGTGAAGGCGCAGCAGCCCAGCTACCGGCAATCCGGCTTCGTGCTGGCGCATGAAAACATCCGTCACGGCGGGTTGAAGCCCGGCGGCTATGCCCAGCGCCACCCCGCACTCATCGACCTTTCCGCCGCCGATGCCGCCGCGATCGATCGGTTCGAACAGCGCCGGCGTCTGTTCCCTGCGCCGCGGCCCAGGTTCCTCGCCGAGTGGCTGCGCCACGACGCGCTGGCGCTCCGGCGTGATGGCGAAATCGTGGGCTATGGCGTGGTGCGCCAGTGCCAGGAAGGCTGGAAGGTGGGGCCACTGTTCGCGGAGAACGTGGGCGATGCAGAGACCATCCTGCGCGGGTTGCTGACCAAGGTGCCGGAGGGAACCTTCTTCCTCGACACGCCGGGCACCAACCAGGCGGCGGTGGATCTGGCCGTGTCCCTCGGCCTGAAGCCGATGTTCGAGACGGCGCGCATGTATCGTGGGCCTGCGCCCGAGATCGATACGGCGAAGGTGTTCGGGATCACGACGTTCGAATTGGGATAATGCCCCTGGTTGACATTCTCCCGCCTATTCATCATCGCCGAGCTTGTCCCCGCGATCCCTCTTTGTAGCGACGAAAAAACATGCCCGGGACGAGCCCGGGCATGATGAATTTACCCTTATGAAGACCGGAACTAAACCTCCATCGCCTCTTTCACCTTCTCGACGAGCTGCTTCAGCGAGAAGGGCTTGGGCATGAAGCTGTAGCCGGCGTGGCCTTCGAGGTCCTGCTCGAACTGCTCGCCCGGGTAGCCGGACACAAACACGAACTTGGTCTCGTTGCCGCGCTTCCTCAGTTCACGGAGCAAGGTGGGGCCGTCCATCTCCGGCATCACGACGTCGGAGATGATGAGGTCGAAGCCCTTGTCGTCCATGTCGATCTTCTCGATGGCGCTCTCGCCCGAGTCCGCTTCGACAACGGTGTAGCCGCGCGACGTGAGCGCACGGAGCGCGAAGGCGCGCACCGCATCCTCGTCCTCGACCAGAAGGATGCGCTCCTTGCCAGTGTAGTCGCGCTTGGGCGCCTCCACCGGTTTTTCCTCGACGGCGGCAGATGCCTCCGATTTCTGCGGATAGTAGCGCGGCAGGTAGATCTTGAAGGTGGTGCCCTTGCCCATCTCGCTGTCGCAGAAGATGAAGCCGCCCGTCTGCTTCACGATGCCATAGACGGTGGAAAGCCCGAGGCCCGTTCCTTTGCCAACGTCCTTCGTCGAGAAGAAGGGTTCCCAGATCTTGTCACGGATCTCGGGCGGAATGCCACTGCCGGTGTCCTGCACCTCGCAGGCCACATACTCGCCGGGCGGCATCAGCGACGGCATGATGCTGCGCGATTCCTCCACCCCAAGATTATGGGTCCGCACCGTGAGCGAGCCACCATTGGGCATGGCGTCACGCGCGTTGACGGCGAGGTTGATGATCACCTGCTCGAACTGGTGGATGTCGACCATCACGAGGCCCAGCTCGCGATCATGGTTGATCTTGAGCGACACCTTCTCGCCCAGCACACGGCCAAGCAGGTTGCCGAGGTCGGAAAGCGCCTCGGTGAGCACGTGCACCTTGGGCTGCAGCGTCTGCTTGCGCGAGAAGGCCAAGAGCTGGCGCACCAGGTTCGCGGCGCGGTTGGCGTTCTGCTTGATGTTCATCACGTCGGCAAAGGCGGGGTCGGTCGGCCGCATCTTGGCCAGCAGCAGGTCGGCGAAGCCGATGATCGGGGTCAGCACATTGTTGAAGTCATGCGCGATGCCGGATGCGAGCTGGCCCACGGCCATCAGCTTCTGGCTCTGCGCGAGCTGCACCTCGAGCGACTTGTTCTCAGTCTTGTCCACGGCGAAGACCACCGCCGTATCATCTTCAGGCGCAAGGCGCGTGAAGGTGAAGAGCACGTTACGCGGGGTCGTGCCTTCGACATTGGCCTCGATCTGGTGGAGGCTGCCTTCGTTCCGCAGAGCCGTCGACAGCGTCTGCAGCAGCGAGGCGCGTTCCGAGGCAACGATTGCCGCGGAGAGCTCAGAGCCGCGCCGCGCCTTGGGCGAGAGTTCGATGAAGGCACCGTTCGCCATGCGCACGATGCCGTCCTTGTCGATCTCGGCGATGCCGATGGGCGCATTGTTGATGAAGCGGGACAGCCGGGGCGCGGAAATCTCGCCGCCCGCCGCGGAGGTGCCCGCAAGGTGACGCGGCACCACGATGGTGCGCGACGGCGAGGGCTGGCCCTCGGCATCGAATTCCACATGGTGGATTAGCTGCACCGGGATGAGCTTGCCCGTGATGTTGTTGCGGAGGTCAAGGCCGAAGCTCTCCGTCACGGCGGTGCCGGGCTTCGGCGCCACGCCGGAGACGAGGCGGGCCGCCTGCTCGCCCAGCAGGTCGGAGAGCTTCATGCCGGCGTTCTGGGCTTCCGTGAGGTCCACCCCCAGCCACTGCGCGAGCGTTGCATTGATGTAGTCGACCTGCCCGTCGCTCAAGGTGGAGAAGAAACCGGCGGGCGCATTGTCGAGATAGGTGATGATGAACTGCAGCCGCGAGAAGGCCTGCTCCTGCCGCGCGCGATCCTCGCTGATGTCCTCGATCTGCCACAGGCGCAACAGCTTGTCGCCGCGCTGCACGTGCGTGGCCGAGAGCTTCACCCACACAGGTCGGTCGGGCTTGGCACAGGGTGCCGCGGCACCTTGCGCCACGCGCAGCTCGCGCGTTTCGCTGCGGCCTTCGGCGACGGCCTGTGCGAGCTGGTAAACGGGTGCGGAGAATTCCGCATAGGGCGCGAACAGCACATCCATGCCGACGAGGCGCCCGGCCTTGGCAGCGAGAGCCTGATAGGATGCGTTCGCATAGACGGCGCGACCCTCGGCATCCGTCACCACCAGCGGATGGCCGATGGCGGCGGTGAGCGCGTCGAGGAAGCCCCGGTCATTACGGTCGCCACCCAGCCTGAGCAGGCCCGCCACCAGTGCCAGCAATGCAAGAAGACCGAGCCCCGCCAGTGCCGCACCGGCCCACAGCAGCCAGCGCGGATTGCCAGCCGGAAGGTGGCGGAGGGCGAACACCACCGTCGCCGCGACGATCACCGCCAGCAGCAGGGCAATCAGGGCACGGCCTGCCCCGCCGCCGCCCGCTGCCGCCGGCGCTGCGATCCCGCCTGTCACCGGCACGTTCCTGTCCGTCATCAAACCCCACCCCGAATCAATTGCAGTATAGGGCAATCGGGGGCACGCGGAATCGCCTGCAGCCTGCCATTGATCTTCGCTTTACAAATCTTTGGCCTGCCGCCAGAGTCCCCGACCGGGCAGAAACCGGTACGCAAGGCTGTGCCGGAAGGGACGTTGTTTCGCGTTTGTGGAGGGGAGTCGGGATGGAATTCCTGAACCAGAACATGCACAACATCATCACGGCGGCAGTCATCCTGCTGATCGTGATCATCCTGCTTGCGGTCTGGCGCAAGTACAGCCCGCGCGTCTCCGGCGGCCGGCGCGGCCAGCGCCTTGGCGTCAGCGAATATTATGAGGTGGACAAGGACCGGCGCCTGGTGCTGGTGCGGCGCGACACTGTCGAGCACCTGATCCTCATCGGCGGCCCGCAGGACATCGTCATCGAGGGTGGCATCGGCGCCACCCAGAGCGCCCCATCACTGGGCACAACGACGGGCGGACTGGACTTCTCCACCAAGCCCCCGGCGGGCACCGCACGTGCCGCACCGCGGCCCTCGGTCTATGTCGAGAAAACCCTGTCGGCAGGCCCGACGACTCGTCGCGAAGATCCCGAACTCTAGAACGACAAAAGCCCGGCCAATGGCCGGGCTCTCGCATTAGGGTTGGCGTGAATTACTCGTTCACGGCGGGCGGCGTCGAGCGGCGCTCGTTCATGAAACGGTCGAACTCATCCTGGTCCTTGGCGCGGCGCAGGCGCTCCACGAAATCGCGGAAGGCCTTCTGCTCGTCCTCCAGCCTGCGGCGCTCCTCGTCGAGCCGCTTGAGCTGCTCGCGCTTGTAGGCGTCAAAGGCGGCGTTGCCGGAGCCGGCGAAGCCATAGGAGCTGGACTGGTTCTTCCAGCCCGCGCTCCAGCCTGACAGGTCAGGTGCCTTGAAGCCTGCCCACGGGGCGGCGGTCTCTGCCGAGCCCTTCCACATCTCGCCGTTCTTCCATTTCAGGAAGAGGGCGATGAGCCCCAGGGGCCAGAACACCACGAAGCCGGCGACCATTGCGCCGATCTCCCAGGCCGACCAACGGCCCATTGAGCTCAAACCGCAGCCCCGCTTGTGCGTGCTGCCGTTCTGCTCGAAACCAGCCGAAGCCGAATGTGTCATCTCCGATCCTCTCTCAAAAGTTGACGAATGTTCAGGTAGGAACCCTACCCCCCCGCTTCAATGAAAATCGGAATTGCCGCTCCGCCGTTTTGCCGGGTTCCGCCGGCGGCGCTCCGGTGCTAACTCTTTAAATGCTGATTTCCCGAGGAGTTACGTCAAATGACCCACACGCACCACAAGATCGCGATGCTGACCGCGGGCGGCCTCGCCCCCTGCCTCTCCTCGGCGGTGGGCGGCCTCATCGAGCGCTATTCCGAAATCGCCCCCGAGGCACCGATGATCGGCTACCTGTCGGGCTACAAGGGCCTGCTCCTCGGCAAATCCATCCCCGTGACGCCGGAGGTGCGCCGCCGGGCGCATGTGCTCCATGGCCATGGCGGCTCGCCCCTGGGCAACAGCCGCGTCAAGCTCACCAACGTCGCCGACTGCGTGAAGCGCGGCCTCGTCAAGCAGGGCGAGGACCCGCTGAAGGTGGCGGCGAACCAGCTGGTGAAGGACGGCGTCACCATCCTCCATACGATCGGCGGCGACGACACCAACACCACCGCCGCCGATCTCGCCGCCTATCTCCATTCCAACGGCTATGAGCTGACTGTCGTCGGCCTGCCCAAGACCATCGACAATGACGTCGTCCCGATCCGCCAGACGCTGGGCGCCTGGACGGCAGCCGAGCATGGCGCCATGTTCTTCGAGAACGTGGTCAACGAGCAGTCCACCTCGTCGCGCCAGCTGGTCATCCACGAGGTGATGGGCCGCCATTGCGGCTGGCTCACCGCCGCCACGGCCAGGGCCTGGCGCGACCGGCTGGACCACCTCGAGTTCCTGCCCGAGTTCAATCTTGACCGGAAGCACAAGGACATCGACGCCGTCTACATTCCCGAAATGCACATCGACATGGAGAAGGAGGCCGCTCGCCTCCACAAGGTGATGGACACATACGACTCCGTTTCGATCTTCGTGAGCGAGGGCGCCTGCGTGCCCGAGATCGTGGCCGAGCTCGAGGCCAAGGGCGAGCATGTGGAGCGCGATGCCTTCGGCCACGTCCACCTCGACAGCGTGAAGGTGGGTGACTGGTTCGGCAAGCAGTTCGCCAAGAAGATCGGTGCTGACAAGACGCTGGTGCAGAAGTCCGGCTATTTCGGGCGCTCGGCGGCGGCCAACCAGGCCGACCTCGACCTGATCCGCGCCATGGTCCATGTTGCGGTGGACTCTGCCCTCGACGGCGTCTCCGGCGTCATCGGCCATGACGAAGAGCGCGAGGACGAGTTGCGTGCCATCGAATTTCCGCGCATCAAGGGCGGCAAGCACTTCGACGTCCACACACCATGGTTCACCGAGATGTTGAAAGATATCGGACAAGTGACATGAAAGCGCTGTACCCCCTGCTCGCCCTTCTGCTTCTCGTCACCCCCGCGCTGGCCGACGCCACGCTGGACCAGGCCAAGGCAGATTTCGGACAGCTCTGCGCCCCCTGCCATGGGCGCGACGGCAAGGGCGACGGCACGCAGGCGGCTCGCCTCGCCAAGAAACCCGCCGACCTGACGGTGGTAACACAGAAATACGGGGAGTTTCCGGCCCAAAAGGTCTTCGAGACCATCGCCGGGCTGGACATGCCTGACGGCCACGGCACCCGCGACATGCCGATCTGGGGCGACGTCTTCGTCACCGAGCAGGTGGGCAAGAGCACCACGATCGAACAGGCCCTCAAAGCCTCGGATGAGGCCTCGCGGCGGATCTCTGCGCTGGTCCACTACGTCGGGTCGATCCAGGTCTCCCAGTGACGGCTTGCCCCGGCCAGGAATGTGTTATAGCCAGTCGGGTATAGCGCGGAGATATCCTTGACCTGCCAGCCTGCGCCATGACCTTCTTCTCCCTCACGCCCGAGGAATGGGAGGCCGTGCGCCTCAGTCTAAAGGTAGCCACCGTGGCGATGATCGCCAGCCTGCCGGTGGGAATTGCCGTGGCGTGGCTGCTGGCCCGTAAGGAGTTCTGGGGCAAGTCGCTGCTCAACGGCATCGTGCACCTGCCGTTGGTCATGCCGCCCGTTGTGACAGGCTACCTGTTGCTGCTCACCTTCGGCACCAAGGGGCCCGTCGGCGCATTCCTTGCGCAGTTCGGGATCGTCTTTGCCTTCCGCTGGACGGGTGCCGCGCTCGCCTGCGCGGTGATGGGCTTCCCGTTGCTGGTGCGGGCGATCCGGCTTTCCATCGAGGCGGTGGACACGAAGCTCGAGGCCGCCTCCTCCACGCTCGGTGCCAGCGCGCTGTGGGTGTTCCTCACCGTCACGCTGCCGCTCACCCTTCCCGGCATCATCGCCGGCATGATCCTGTGCTTCGCCAAGGCGATGGGCGAGTTCGGCGCCACCATCACCTTCGTCTCCAACATTCCGGGCGAGACGCAGACGCTGCCCACAGCCATCTACACCCTCACCCAGGTGCCGGGTGGCGATGCGGGCGCCCTCAAGCTCACCGCCATCTCGATTGCCATTTCGCTGGGAGCGCTTCTCATCTCGGAGTTCCTTGCCCGCCGTGCGGTACAGAGGATCGCCGCATGAGCCTCTCCATCGACGTTCGCCACAGGCTTGGAAGTTTCGAGCTGGAGGCCGCCTTCGCCAGCGCCGGCGGCATCACCGCCGTCTTCGGCGCCTCGGGCTGCGGCAAGACCTCGCTGGTCAACATCATCGCCGGCCTCATCCGGCCCGACTTCGCGCGGATCAGCGTGGGCGACACGGTGCTGGTGGACACCGCGCGCGGCATCGACGTGCCGCCGCACCAGCGGCGCATCGGCTATGTGTTCCAGGAGGCGCGGCTGTTCCCGCACATGACGGTGGAAAGCAACCTCGCCTATGGCGAATGGTTCACGCCGAAGGCCCAGCGCTATGCGGCAAGGACACAGATCCTCGACCTGCTCGGCATCGCGCATCTGCTGAAGCGCCGCCCGCGTGATCTTTCGGGGGGCGAAAAGCAGCGCGTGGCCATTGGCCGGGCACTCCTCGCTTCGCCCCGCCTGCTGCTGATGGACGAGCCCCTGGCCTCGCTCGACGCCGCGCGCAAGGCAGAGATCATGCCCTATCTCGAGCGCCTGCGCGACGAGGTGAAGATCCCCATCGTCTATGTCAGCCACTCCGTGGCGGAGGTGATGCGGCTGGCAACTGACGTGGCCGTTCTCTCGCAGGGCAAGCTCGCGGCCTTCGGGCCTGCGGCAGAAATCGCCCAGCGCCTTGATCTTGTTCCCGACGATGAACGCGAGGAAGGCGGCGTCATCATCGACATGCAGGTGGCGGCGCATGATGCCGGCTTCGACCTCACACGGCTGGCCTCGGGCGCAGGCGACATCTACGTGCCGGGTCGCCTCGGGCCGGAGGGCACCCCAGCCCGCGTGCGCATCCGCGCGCGCGACGTGATGCTGGCACTGGAGGAGCCCCGGAACATCAGTGCACTGAACATCCTGCGCGGCACGGTGGCCGAGATCTCATCCGCCGGGCCATCCTCGGTGAACGTCAGGCTCGACTGCGGCGGCGCCGCCGTGGTGGCGCGCATCACGCGGCATTCTGCGTCAGCCATGGGGCTGGCGCCGGGAACGCCCGCCTTCGCGGTGGTGAAGGCCGTATCGGTGAGCGGCCCGACGGCCGAACCGCACTGACGACCGCGAACACTTCCGAGCGTGGCCTACGCCTTGGCGATTTCTTCAGCCAGCGCTTTGAGGTGCGGTTCGGTCGCGGCTGTCGCGGCGCGCTCCATGGCGCGGTAGCGCGAGACCAGCGCAAGGCCCAGTGGCGTGAGGGTCGCACCGCCGCCCTTCTTGCCGCCGCTGCGCGAGTCCACCACCGGTTTGCCGAAGATCGTGTTCAGCTCCTCGATCAGCTCCCAGGCGCGGCGGTAGGACATTTCCATGGCACGGCCCCCGGCCGAGATCGAGCCCAGGGAGGCGATCTGCTCGAGAAGGGCGATCTTGCCTGGCCCCACCCTCAGGTCTGGACCAAAATCAATGCGGATGCTCAGGTCTGCCATGGGATTCGCTCTTTCGTCACATGGCAATGATCGAACAAACCGGCACCCGAATCCAGTGCCACAAGGACTCTGAATGGCTTCCGTCCTCACCATCACCCTGAACCCGACGATCGACGTCTTCGGCGAGGCCGCGAAAGTGCAGCCCACCCACAAGGTGCGGCTGAAGGACACCAGCTTCGAGCCGGGCGGCGGCGGCATCAACGTGGCGCGCGTCATCTCCGCACTGGGCGGCGAGGTGGAGGCGCTGACCCTGTCCGGCTGGGAGATGGGCGACTTTCTCGGTCGGCTACTGAAGGACGAGGGCATCCACTGGCAGCCCATTCCCATGGAAGGCGAGACGCGCGTCGCACTCATGGTGCACGACCAGTCGAGTGGCCTTGAATATCGCTTCCTGCCCGAGGGGCCGGAGGTGCACGAGCATGAGATCGATGCCTGCGCCGATGCCATCCTCCACAAGAAGGAAGGCTTCGTGGTGGCGAGCGGCAGCCTGCCGCGCGGTGCCCCGGTCGACAGCTATGTGCGTCTCGCCAGGGCGGCGGCGCAGAATGGCCTGCCCTTCGTGCTCGACTCCTCAGGTGCGGCGCTCAAGGCCGCACTGGAGCATGGCGGCATCTATCTGGTGAAGCCGAGCCAGAGCGAACTCGAAAGCTATGCCGGGCATGCACTCGATGCAGCAGGCATTGAAGCCGCGGCCAAGTCCATCATCGCCAGAGGCCAGGCCCGCATGGTGGCGGTGACGCTGGGCGCCGACGGCGCGGTGCTGGCCACCGCCGACAAGCTGCTGCGGCTTGCCGCCATCCCCGTCGAGGAGCGCTCTGCCGTGGGCGCCGGCGACAGCTTCCTCGGCGCCATGGTGTGGGCCCTCTCCGAAGGCTGGGACGTGGAACGTGCATTCCTGCTCGGCATGGCGGCAGGTGCCGCCGCGACATGCAACACCGGCACTTCGCTGTGCCGAAAGGAAGACGTGTTCGGCCTGTTCGCGAAGGCGGGCGGCCATAGGCCCAGCTAGAGCCCCGTTCCGTCCAGGTCGATGCCATCAGGCCCGAGCGGCACGATGCCGATGGGGTTCAGCGACTTCACCGAATAATAGCCGCGCTTGATGTGGGAGATGTTCACCGTTTCGCGGAAAGCGGAGATCGCCAGCAGGCGCGTCAGGTAGGCATTGAGATTCGGATAATCCACGATGCGGCGCTTGTTGGCCTTGAACAGCCCGTAATAGGCGGCATCGAAGCGCACCAGCGTGACGAAGAGGCGGATATCGGCCTCGGTGAGTTCGTCACCGAACAGGAATGGCCCGGAGGCGAGACGTTCCTCCAGCTCATCCAGCATTGCAAAGACCTCGTGATAGGCCTCTTCATAGGCAACCTGCGTTGTGGCAAAGCCGCAACGGTAGACGCCATTGTTCAGCTTGGGATAGATCGCGGCGTTCAGCGCGTCGATGGCGGGGCGCAGATGCTCCGGGTACAGATCGATCCTGTTCTTCGCCAGGTCGCCGAAGCCCGAATTGAACATGCGGAGGATGTCGGCCGACTCGTTGTTCACGATGCTGCGCGTCTGCTTGTCCCACAGCACGGGCACCGTGGCGCGTCCGGAGTAGTGGGCGTCCGCGGCGGTATAGATCTCGTACATGTAGCGAGCGTGGTTGACCTCGTCCGCGCCTTCGGCGAAGCGCCAGCCCTCGGCGCCCAGTTCAGGCTCGATGATCGACACGGAGATCACGTCTACCAGCCCCTTCAGTTTGCGCGCGGCCAGCGTGCGCGAGGCCCAGGGGCAGATCAACGCCACATAGAGGTGATAGCGCCCGGCTTCCGCCTTGAAGCCGCCCTCGCCAGTGGGCGTGACGAAACTGCGAAACTGCGAGTCCTGACGGACAAAACCGCCCTTCTTGTCCTTGGCCTGCACAGGGTGCCAGTCACCGGACCACTTGCCATCGACGAGCATGAGCGACGTCCTTTCAGAAGAAGAGATGGAGCCGGCCTCGAGCGGTCGGCTCCGGGAGAAGGTTCAGGTCTTAGCCCTTCAGCGCATAGGCGCCGCCGCCGATCAGGGCCTGCACGGCAAGGGCCACCGCCCAGAAGGCCGGGAACTCCCAGCCGCCATTGGCCGCCGAAAAGAAGAAGCCATTGCCGGCATGGGCGAAGACGGCGCCGAGCAGGATGGGGATCAGCGCGAGCGATACCCAACGGGTCCACAGGCCGAGGATCAGCGCGATGCCGCCGAAGAACTCCGCCGCGATGACGACATAGGCGAGCGGGCCGGGAAGACCGAGGCTCTGGAAATACTGCACTGTGCCGGCAGGCGTGAAGATCGCAAACTTCAGATAGGCATGGGCGATGAAGGCGACGCCCATGGTGACGCGCAGCAGCAACGCCGCATAGTCGACGTTGGCGGCGGAAACGGAGAACGGGGCGCGTTCGGTGGCAGCGTAGGTCATCGGAGGTTTCCTTGTCAGTCCGCCGGCGGAAGTGCCGGTCGCGATGGACTTATTGGTAATGGAAACAGTTACGATTGATAATCAGGCCAGCGGGCAGAAGATTGCTTCCATTTTGGAAGCAATTCAGCGCTACCAGCCCTTGTCCCACTCCGGCTCGCCGCGGAATCGCTCCGCCAGGAAATCGACCAGCGCCCGCACCTTGAGCGCCAGGTGGCGACCGGGCGGGTAGACCGCCTGCACCGGCACGGCAGGTGGTTCGTAGCCGCGCAGCAGTGGCATGAGGCGCCCGGCATGGATGGCGTCGCCCGCCACGAAGCTCGGCACCTGGGTGATGCCGAGGCCCGCCTCCGCCGCTGCGACGCAGGTATCGGCGTTGGAAAGATGGATGCGGCCCCGAACATTCACCGTCACAGGCTTGGCGGCGACAAGGAAGTGCCAGGTGTCGCGGTCCTTGAAGTTGGTGTCGACCACGCAGTCATGCGCCGCCAGTTCCTGCGGCGTCGCGGGCGTTCCACGCGTTGCGAGATAGGCGGGCGATGCCACGACCACGATGCGTGACTCGCAGAGCTTGCGCACCACCGTGCTGGCATCGCTCTGGTGGCCAATGCGCAGGGCGGCATCAAAACCCTCGTCCACGAGATTGGCGAGCCGGTCGGAGAAGGCGACCTCGAGGCTCACGTCCGGATAGCGCGAGGCGAAGGCGACAAGGGCGGGCACGAGCTGCTTGGTGCCGAAGGAAAGCGGAGCCGTGAGCTTCAACCTCCCGCTCACCGAGCCGGAGCGGTTCTTCACCGCCTCGCCCAGCGCATCGAGTTCATCGATGACCGCGCGGATGCGCTCGTAATAGGCTTGGCCCACTTCGGTGGGCGACAGGGCGCGCGTGGTGCGGTTGAGCAGCCTTACACCAAGGTCGGCCTCGAGCCGGGAGACAAGCTTCGAGGCCTGCCCCGAGCTTGTGCCGAGGCGGCGGGCGGCTTCCGCGAAGCTGCCTGTTTCCATCACCGCCGCGAACATGCGCTCGCACTCCAGCCTCTGCATTCGAACCCAGCCCCTTGTGTCTTCTCACGAGCATTGCCGCGAAAGGCACACGCGCGCAACCAACACGCACGGTTCGCCGACCAGCCTCAGATTCCCCACATTTGGGGTCGTCTGCCCGGCATTTCGAGCGCGGACACTCTCCCCGAGAGCAAGCTTGGGCGCGGCACTGCGGGGCTTGCCGATGCAGGGTCGCTGTGAGAAACTACAGCATCGCAAAAGCGGAGATCGCAAGATGAAAAAAGCAGCCCTGTTCGGCCTCACCCTCCTTCTCGTTCCGGCCTTCATGGCAGGAGCAAGCCACGCCGCGCTCACGCAAAGCGAAAAGAACTATTGCCGCAAGAAGGCTGAGAAGTATGCCGATGAGAAGTCGCTCGGCACCACGGCAGGTGGCGCCATCGGTGGCGCGGTCGCAGGTGGCATCATCGGCGGCCTGATCACCGGCGGCAAAGGCAGCGGTGTCGGCACCGGGGCCGCAATCGGCGCAGGCGTCGGCGGTGTCGGCGGCGCAGTACGCGGCTCGCAAAAGTGGAACAATTATTACTACAAAAAGTACAACAACTGCATCCAGAAGTACTACTGACACCACACAGGATCTCGCTGCGTGGCCGCTTCGCTGGCGCGGTGAAGGCGCGCCCGGCCGCAGTGCGCAGCTATTCCGCCCTGCCCTTCGTGGCAATGGAAGTGACGCCGGAAGAACTCGCCAAGCTGGCAGCCGATCCGCTCGTGGTCAGTATCTCGGAGAACATCAAGCTTCACACGCGGCTCGTGCAGTCCGCGGCACTTATCCGCGCACCCGCGGCCTGGTCTGCGGGCTACACGGGTGCCGGCCAGACAGTGGCGATCCTTGATACCGGCGTCGACAAGAACCATCCCTTCCTCGCTGGCAAGGTGGTGTCGGAAGCCTGCTACTCCTCGGGCGGTTATTGTCCCGGGGGTCGCACGATCTCGACCGAGGTGAACTCGGCGCTGCCCTGCCCGGTGACAGAAGAGTGCGCCCACGGCACCCATGTGGCCGGCATCGCCGCCGGAAACCAATCCGAATTCTCAGGGATTGCAAAGAACGCGAACATCATCGCGGTACAGGTCTTCAGCCCAGACAATGACAACCCGGGTGAGATCATTGCGTGGTTCAGCGACGTGCTGGCAGGCCTCAACCGCATCTTCGAGCTGCGCACCACATACAATGTTTCATCCGTGAACATTAGCCTTGGCGGATATCGCGCCCAGCGCACCTGCGACAAGGCCTACCCTGCCATGACCGCCGCCATCGCCAATCTGCGCAGCGCGGGGATCGCCACCATCATCTCCTCTGGCAATGAGGGATGGACGGATTCAACTGCGTTTCCGGCCTGCATTTCGCAGGCCGTGAGCGTCGGGTCAGTGTCCGACTCGGCTGTTGGGACTTGCGATGACGGTCAGCCGATGATCGCCGACAAGGTCGCATGCTATTCCAACTCGGCGTCCTTCCTGTCCCTGCTGGCGCCGGGCTCGCTGATCACCTCTTCCGTGCCGGGCGGAAACTACGAATCCTGGGAAGGCACCTCGATGGCCGCGCCGCATGTTACGGGCGCCTGGGCACTGCTGAAGCAGAAATTCACCGATGCATCGGTGACAGAGATTCTTGCCGCCTTCCAGTCCAGCGGGCAGATGGTCACCGACTATCGCGCGACGCGTAGACCGATTACCAAGTCGCGCATCGACGTGGCCGCCGCCCTCAATGGGCTCACCAGGCTCAGCATTGCAAAGACGGGCACCGACGGCGGCACGGTGAACATCACCACGCCGCGCGGCACGATCGCTTGCAGCAGCGACTGCAGCTTGCCAATCGTCACGGGAACGATGGTGAAGCTCACCGCCAAGGCAGATCGCGGCTCGCGATTCATCGGCTGGACAGGGGGCGGCTGCAGCAGGCCCAGGCCCTGCACCCTTCCGCTCTCCTCGGCACTATCGATGACGGCCATCTTCAGCATGCGGTGACGCCACGATCTATCCGCGGCGGTAGATCGTCTTGCCGCGCTTGATCGTCTCGACGACCTTGATGTTGCGGATCTCGTTGGGGGCAACGCTCAGCGGATTGCCATCGAGGATCACGAAGTCAGCGACCTTTCCCGCCGTGATCGTGCCCTTGAGGGCCTCCTCGCGATAGGTATAGGCCACATTGCGGGTGACGCCGAGCAGCGCATCATAGGGCTTCACATCTTCCTGAGGGCCCAGCACCTGGCCGGACAGCGTGGTGCGGGTCACGGCGATCCAGATCGCCTCCATCACATTGGGCGAGGCCGACGGACAGTCGCAGTGCATCGTGGTGCGCAGGCCCGCGGCGAGGGCCGAAGCCATGGGTGATTCCATGCTCGCACGCTCCGGTCCCAAGAGCTTCATCAACTGGTCGCCATAGAGCATCATGTGCGGCGGCATCATGGAGATGCCGAGATTGAACTTCTTGTAGATCGGCAACTGGTCCTGCCGCACGAAGTAGGAGTGCGCTATGAGGTTGCGGCGATCATCCGCCTTGCCGGTGGCGGCAATCGCCTTTTCAAAGGCGGCAAGGCTGAGGTCGATGCCGGCATCGCCATTGCTGTAGGCGAAGACCTGGATGTCGTTGGCATAGGCATAGCCGATCCACTGCTCCACCATCTCCTTGGGCAGCAGCATGCCCTTCCAGCCATCGGGGAATCCGGTGGTGTCGAGGTAGGGCTGGGTGAAGGCCGCAAGCCGCAGCTGCGGCGCGGCGTCGGTGGCCACCTGGTAGCCGGTAATTTTCAGGCCATGGTCGCCGTGGCTGTAGGCGCCCCAGGTCCAGTCGGCCTCCGCCACCATCTTGCCCCCGGCCTCATCCGAAATGGACGGCATGCCGATGACATCGAGCGCGATAACCCCCTGGTCGAAGGCGGCACGAAAGTTGGCGATCTCCTCGCGCGTCAGCTGATAACTCTGGACCGTGGTAAAGCCCTGCGCCGCGAGCAGAGCCTGCGCCGCCACAAAGGTCTTCAGTGCCTGCTCCTGAGAATAACTGCCCAGCGCCTGCCCATGGGCGGCAAGGAAGGGGGTGAACAGAAGTTCTCCCGTCAGCTTGCCGGTCTGCGCATCCTTGACGATCTGGCCAGGCTGCGCTGCCTGCGTCTCGGGCGTGATGCCGAGCTTCGCCAGACCAGCGCTGTTGACCTGACCGGTAAGCGTGGACAGCGTGCTGATCATCACCGGCGTGGCGGGAAATGCCTCATCGAGATCGGCAAGCGTCAAGGCACCATCCGATAGCAGCGCGGCAAAATAGCCATAGCCGATGATCCAACCGTTGAACGGCGTGGTCGCCTTGAGCAGAGCGATGACGTCCACCTTGCTGTGGGGCGGCTTGTCAGCGAAGTAACCGAGGTTCACGCCCAGCGTCTGCTGCGCGAAAAGCGCGAAGTGCCCCCAGGAGTCGATGAAGCCTGGCAGCATGGTGCGGCCCTTGAGGTCCACCTCCGTGGCATTGCCCACGGCTGCAATGGCCCCGGCCTTGTCACCCACGAAGGCAATCTTGCCGTCTCTGACGGCCACCGCCTCGGCATAGCGAGGCGCGTCACTCTCCATGGTGAAAATGGTGCCGTTGGAGTAGATGACGGCTCCCGTCTCCTGCGCCATGGCCGACATCGCACCCGGCACCGCCACCGCGCCTAGCGCAGCCACGCCCGCCTTCACGAAGTCTCGACGGTCAATCCTGCTGGTCATCACAAAGCGCCTGCCCACTGTTTACGAACGGCAGACGGTTCCACGCCTTGGCGGAGGTTTCAAGGGTCAGAAGCCTTATACGTCGCAAATCGATCAACAGAGAGATGTTCTCGCAGCGTGAAACCCACCTCGTTCTATTCTGCAAGCAGCATCCCACGCTGAACGACCACGATGCATTTGTACCCACAAGAGATGATTCCCTCATTCTCAAGTTGAGAAAGCACCTTTGATACCACTGAGCGTGACACGCACGACACGGCCGCTAGCTCATCTTGCGTGACAATCACTTTGCGCGCACCGTCACTGATTGCGCATGCTGAACCGGAAAGCGTGTGGAGTTTCGAGCGAACACGTTGTTCGCCCTTCAGGCCAGCAAGCCCGGCAGACAATTCGAGATAGCCTCGCAATGCGCCGGCAAGAAGTTCGACCACGGCTCCATGAAAGGCAGGATCGCTTCTTGCGGCGAGCAGCCCTGATTGCGCGACAACCAGAGCTGAACTGGGCACGCGGGCGCGATACTCCGCAACATTTTCGTTCCCGGTCAACGCACCATACTCGCCGAACCACTCCAAAGGAGCCAGCACATGTGTGGGTATCACTTCCAGATTGGCGCGCGGGACCAAGACTTGCACCGCTCCCTCGAGCAGAAAATACAGATCGGACCCCCTCTCATCCAGACGGATGATCCGCTGATCCTTGGAGAACTTCACCAATCTCGACTTCCGAAGAACCTGATCGCGAAATTCTCGCGTCATTCCAGACAGCCACGATGACCTGCAGGCCGTAACAAGTGCTGATGTCAAGTCTGCATCAGCCAAGAGAATACTGACATGCGGACAAGGAAGCTTTCATCGCCAAGGATCACTTTCCTTCGGTAAGTGGTGGCAGCGTCCAGCGACCGTCCAGTGCTTCCGGTTTCGGCCCATAGAATCTGCCCACGAAGAAAAAGGGTCCGCGGGGCGCGGGCAGCCAATTCGATTCCTTGTCAGGCCCCGGATTGTCGGCCTGCATGTAGATTTCAAGCGAGCCGTCCGCTGCCTGCTTGAGGCCTTCCGTGCGGCTGCCGATCGAATAACGGTTGAGCGCATTGTCGACCAGCAAGCGCTGCGGCAGGTTGTACATGGTGATGGACCAGAACTCGGTGACAGGCGGCAGCTGGCCTGGTTCGAAGCGCAGCACCCAGTGGCGGTTGCCATCCAGCACATTGCCCTCGCCATCCGTCTGCTGGCTGCCGTAGACGGCCTCTTCCTTGGTGTTGCCATAGATGCCCAGCATGGCGCCATAATTGCGCTTGGTGATGTAGCCATCCCCCAATTCCGTCCGCGTGCCGAACAGGGCGCGCGAGTCCTTTTGCTGGAGCGCACCCTCCTTCAGGGCCTTTGCGGCTTCGGCGATACCCTTTTCCATCGCGTCTCTGATTTCCGGCGCGAGCGCCGCGGCTTCGAAGGCGCGGCCAGGGCCGATGCCGATGCGGGCAAAGCGCGCGAACATCTCCTGCTCCGATGCTTGCACCGGCATGAAGTCCAGCAGCACATTCAGATAGACGATGAAGTCCAGGCCTTCGGCTCTCGCCGCATCCCACACTGGCCACACGACGGCGGGTGCCGGAGCGGGTGCGGGCTTGCCGACAAACTGCGACAGCGGCATCAGCTTATAGGCGTCCTGCACGGATTTCATGGCATCCACGTCGTCCGGCCCCAGCAGCTGCGTGCGGGTCAATGTGCCAACGAAGTCGGTCTCGGCATAAATAACCTTGCCGAACCCCTTCGGGATGTCGCCCATCCAACGAGGACCCACGAACAGATAGGTGCCGGCCTCGCGCCCCGTGGCGCGCACGCCCGTATAGGCGAAGTTATGCGTGTAGAGATCGAACCACTGGTTCACATAATAGCGCGGGGCGGCCACGACCGGCAGCGACAGCACCATCGGCTCGGCGCGAAGATCGAGCCATGCCCAGGAATAGGGCGTGTCATTGTTGGGCGTCACGATGTCCGAGTCGGCTGGCGTGGACGAGCGCGCATAGTGGCGGAACTTGTTGAACCCGCCGACATAGCCGCCAAACGCCTTGTTCTGCGTCTGGTTATACATCGTCTGATAGCACTGAAGCGGTGCATAGGCATAGCCCCAAGCCTCTTGCGCTATGGCGCGGGCGTCATCAGCGGGGATTCGAACGGTGCCGTTGGTCATGGTCTGTCTCGCCTCACTTCACGCGTTCGATGTCGTTGAGCTGCCAGCTCTTGTCGAAGTAAGGCTCAGTTGCCGCATAGAAGCGGAAGTAGGGAAACCAGCCCTTGCCCGCGTTGGTCTTGATCCAGTTCGTGGCATTGGCCGGGCGCTCCGGCCCGAAGAAGACGTCGACGGAGCCATCGGAATTGGTCGCCAGGTCCGGCTTGCGAGAACTTAAGTCGGCCGCACCCTGGTCGGTCATCAGCGGACCGCGTGTCACGTTGTCATAGAGGGTGATGGACCAGAACTGCTTGACCGGCGGGTTAGGCTCGACATGCAGCTTGTAGGTCTTGCCGCCGTCCAGCCAGTTGCCGTCCTTGTCCTTCGATGTCTCGAGATAGACCTGCCCGAAGCCGAGGATGCGGCCCTGCATGCCGGCCGACATGCCGATCGCCTCATAGAACCATGATGCGCGCTCATCGAACTGCACACGGGTTTTTTCGGGATTCTCCTGATCGAGATCAAACAGCACCGCATATTCCCATTGCTTGCCGGGATAGACCGTGGCGCCTTGGTAGCGCTTGTCATAAGCAATGGTGCGCGCCATCAACTCGCCAACCTTGGCGGCCTCGGTGAGGATCTTTGCCTGCCGCGCATCGGGGTTGAAGGGCTTGCCTGGCGTGATACCAAGCGGCGCCAGCATGCCGAACATCATCCGGTCACGCGGTGCCACCGGTTCGTCGGCATAGAGTTCGGCGAGGAGCTTCCAGTATTCCAGCGTGTCCGGCTGGGCGGACTGCCAGGGACGGCCGCCGACTTCTGCAAACTTCGTCGGCTCAGGCTTGTCGCGCTGGTCCCAACCATAGATGCTGAACTTGCGCAGCGTCGCTTCGGCCACGGCCTTGTCCGGGTCGAGCCCGCGCGTGCCGAACCACACCTGGTTGGAAGGCGCCCGAAACACCAGATAGCCTGGCGCATCGATGTCGGGACTGCCCGGCGGCAGGATCAGGTACTTACCGCCCTTACCCTTGTCGGGCCCCGTCTGGCCCATGTCGGTGATCGGCTGCTGCCAGATGTCCATCACGCCGCCCGCAGTAAGGCCTTCCGGCACATCCACCACCATCGGTCCCTGCTTTGCGAGGTCCCAGAAGCTGAAGGCATAGAGCGTGGTGATGTTGGGGGTCAGCATGCCAGCCTTGTCGGCGAGGCTCCGGTAGAACATGATGTCGCCGTTGCCGGCACCCAGCGTCTTGGCCTGCGCATCATAGAGCGCCTTGTAGCCCACCGCCGGAAGCGCCCAGAGATAGGCCTGCGTGGCGCGCTGGAAGTCCATCTCGTCATAGAGGCGGTCGGCCGTTTCGCGGCTCGGATAGCCGTTTTCCAGCGTGAGATCGCCAAGCTTCGTCGGCACGGTTTGCACCTCGGCAGAGAGCGCAGGCGGCAGGCCACTGGACCACAAGGTTGCCACGACTGCCGCGAGCAGTGCCGTCTTCTGGACATGCCGGATCATGTTCATGTGCTGCCATCCCCTGCTGCTCCACAACGCTTACTTGAACCGGCGATACCAATACACTAGTCTGCCCATACCGAATTGGTATCGGACAACATCATGATCGACCGCCTGAAGTCCGCGCTGGTTCTGGCCGAAACACTGAACTTCCATCGCGCAGCACAGCGCCTGGAGATGAGCCAGCCGCATCTCACGCGAACCATCAAGTCGCTCGAGAAGGAGCTCGGCTTCTCGCTGTTCGAGCGAAGCCCCCATGGCGTCACACTCACGCCGGACGGAAGCCGGGCGCTCAAGGAAGCCGCCTTACTTGTCAAGGCCGAGGCGGCATTCCATGGCAAGATCGAGGCGCTGCGCGGCGGTTCATCCGAGACGCTGAAGATCGCGGTTGGCGCCTTCATCTCGCAGTCCTGGGCGGCCTCCGCCGTTACCGCAATGAAGGCATCCGATGGAACCATTTCCATCAGCCTGCGCGAGCTTGACTGGTGGACGCTGTCCGACGCCGTTCACAGCGGCGAATTCGACCTCGCCATCGGCGAGTTGAGCGAGGCCAACAAGAACCCGGATCTCGTCAAGGAGCCCTTCCCCGAACGCGAAGGCAGCATCATCGTCCGGGCCGGGCACCAGCTCGCGGGGCGCAATGAGGTCACCCTTGAGGAGATCGCCCGCTTCCCGCTGGCAGGACCGCGTGTGCCGGGCCGCATTGCACAGCTGCTTCCGCCCGCCTGCGCAATGGGCTCATTGTCCGCAGACGGACAGTTCTTCATTCCCGTCATCGAGTGCGCGACGCCCCGGTCGATGATCGACGTGGTCTCCCAATCCAATGCCTTCTGCATGCTCTGGCCCGAATACTACGCCGAACAATTGAAGTCAGGACAAGTCCTGGAACTGCCGTTTCATCCACCATGGCTGCGCGCCACCCAGGGCATCATGTACCGCCGCAACAAGCCGCTTTCCCCAGCCGCGCTGGCCTTCCGGAACGTCGCCAGAACCGCCGAGCGAAAATACTTCCGGCACCGCAAGGGCTGACCCTCTGCGATGGCGGGTGAGTTACAATTGAATTGCTGGGTCACCCTGCCGCAATCACTCAAGCAACGCTGCCGCCAATCGTCGCGATCGCGCTCTCGATAAGCTCCACCAGTGTTTCGCGGGGAATGTCAGGAAACTCGGCCTGAACATCATCAGCAAGCTGGTACTTGTCGGTGATCAGCCTCGCATCGACGTTTGCCTGAACAATCGCAGGTTGGGTGTTGGCTGGGTTCTTAGGGGATTAGCAATGTGGTGTGAAAAGCTAAGCAGCGGCGGCGGAGGTTAACTGCATGTTGCGCGGTTATCTGATCCTGACGTCAGTGGCTATCCTCATATGCGGATGCGCGGGCATGGATAGCGACTTTGGCGCTGCTCCATCAGGGCCGGGACCGACTGCCGAGCAGATCGCACAATGGCAAGCGGCATCCAAGAAGGGGCAGCAGGAGAAGAAGAAGGCGCAGGCGGCGCAAGACAGCGCCCAGTGCATCGAGTTTGGCTACAAGTCTGGCACGACCGATTATGCGAAGTGCCGCGAGAACCTCCATCAGAAGCGGGAGGAGGCAGAACAAGCAGCGCTAGCTCGTCAGGCAGCGGCCCAGCAGGCCGCAGCCGCCAATCAAGCTGCGATTGCGGGGGCAATTATTGCGCGAGGCCCTCCGCAGTATAATCCGGTTGCCGTGCAGCCATTCCCAAAGATTGAGCCCTACATGATACCTCCAGCGCCAAGGCCAATCACAACAGATTGCAGACGTGATCCAGTTCTCACCGGCAACGTGACCTGCACTTCTCGGTGAAAAATCAAAAAATTCCCGCGCCCCCTGGCTTCGGCATTTGCGGCTCAGCGTGGACCACTCCCCCGGGGGGTCTGCTGGGCGTTCGATCCCGCCAGCCGGATCGGCTGGAGAATTCGACGGATCGGCAAGGTGAGCCGCCGGGTGTCGGACTGCTTGGCGGAGATCGCGTTAGAGCAGCCGCGGGGCTAGATCTGGTCGATAATGCTCGTAACCTGATCATCAGCAGCAACTGATCCGGCGCTTGGGCTTCCGATCTGATGCCTATCTGATGCTTGATTGTTCGGTAGCTACTCTACCGCGTCACCAATCTAACCGTAACCCTTTGGTATCCTTGGTGGGCGATGTAGGACTCGAACCTACGACCCGCTGATTAAGAGTCAGCTGCTCTACCACCTGAGCTAATCGCCCGCCCTTTGAAGGACGTACGGCCCCGAGAAGTCCGGAGCCGACGGCGGGTTAGTACATCGCCCGCCGCCCCCCGTCTAGTGCTTTTTTAGTGCCCTGTTGACACCCGAAATCACCGCCTTGAGCGAGGCGACGACGATGTTCTTGTCGATGCCCACGCCGAACAGGCTGGAGCCGTCAGGCAGCCGGAGTTCCACATATGCGATGGCCGCCGCATTGGCGCCCATGCCGATGGCGTGCTCGCGGTAATCGGCAACATCAAAGTTGAGGCCCGATTCCCTGCGGATGGCGTCGACAAAGCCATCGACCGGTCCATTGCCATGGCCGAGGATGGTCTTGAGGTTGCCGTCCACCGTGATCTTGGCGACCACGTCCTGTTCGGCCTGGTCCGCACTCGCGGAATGCGACACGAAGCCGTAGCGACCGTTGCCTTCGAGGTACTCCAACTGGAAGGCGCCCCACAGCCTGTCGGCCGCAAGCTCCACCCCCTCGCCGTCGGCGATGGCCTGGACGACCTTCGAGAACTCGATCTGCAGGCGGCGCGGCAGCTCGATGCCATGTTCCTTCTCGAGAATGTAGGCGATGCCGCCCTTGCCCGACTGCGAGTTGATGCGGATCACCGCCTCGTAGGAGCGGCCAAGGTCCATCGGGTCGATGGGGAGATAGGGAACTTCCCACAGCGGCGAGTTCGACGCCGCCATGGCCTTGAAGCCCTTGTTGATCGCATCCTGGTGCGAGCCCGAGAAGGCAGTGAAGACGAGCTCACCCGCGTAAGGATGACGCGGGTGAATGGGCAGCTGGTTGCAGTACTCCGCCATGCGCACGAGCTCGTTGATGTTCGAGCAGTCGAGGCCGGGGTCAACGCCCTGACTATAGAGGTTCATGGCCAGCGTGACGAGATCGACGTTGCCGGTGCGCTCGCCATTGCCGAATAGCGTGCCTTCCACGCGGTCCGCACCCGCCAGCAGGCCGAGCTCGGTCGCCGCAACAGCGCAGCCGCGGTCATTGTGCGGGTGCAGCGAGATCAGCAGCGCGTCGCGCTTCTTGATGTTGCGGCAGAACCACTCGATCTGGTCGGCGTGGACGTTGGGGGTGCACATCTCAACCGTGGCCGGCAGGTTGAGGATGAGCTTCTTACTGGGCGTCGGCTCATAGGCATCGATCACCGCCTCGCAGATTTCCTTGGCGAATTCGAGCTCGGTGCCGGTGAAGCTCTCGGGCGAGTATTCATGGCGGGTCACGCCCTCGAGGCCATATTCGCGCTCGAGCTTGCGGATGAGGGTCGCACCCTTCACGGCGATGTCGATGATCCCTGCCTTGTCGAGCTTGAAGACGACGCGGCGCTGCAATTCGGAGGTCGAGTTGTAGAGATGCACGATGGCGCTCTTCACACCCTTCAGGCTCTCGAAGGTGCGGCGGATCAGCTCCTCGCGCGACTGCGTGAGCACCTGGATGGTGACGCCGTCGGGGATCCGGTTGCCCTCGATCAGGTAGCGCACGAAGTCGAAGTCGGTCTGTGAGGCCGAGGGGAAGCCCACCTCGATCTCCTTGAAGCCCATCTTCAACAGCGCGTCGAACATCCGCATCTTGCGGTCGAGGCCCATCGGCTCGATGAGCGACTGGTTGCCGTCACGGAGATCGACCGAGCACCAGATCGGCGGCTCTGTGATGGTCCTGTTCGGCCATTGCCGGTCGGTCAACTGGACCTGCGGAAACGGGCGGTACTTCTCGCGGGGGGAAATCATCATGGGAGGGTTCTTTCGGAAATGCCTGGCTTAGCTGGTTTGTCGGTGCGAGACCCCCGGAGAGCCAGGGCAGATGCCCGGCCGGCCCTCAGGGGCAGCTAAGAAGGAGGCGGCCAAGCGCAAGCGGCAGCGGCAGGGCTGCTGGACTGAACAGAATGTTCCGCGCGTTGGACATGGCCGAAACCTATAATGCAGGATGCAGAAAGGTGCAACCCGCGCCGATTTCGCGTCTTTTGGGCATCTGGCATGCCCGCCCGGCATTGCCCTCCGCAACTGATATGTTAGCATGTTGGCATGAGCTCCGAACCAGAGGGCTCCAAACCGGTCACGGGAGGACCCAGACATGCTCAAGAAGACACTCGCCTGCACCATCGCGCTTGCCGCCCTGATGGCGGCCGGGCCGGCCATGGCCGACACCAAGGACAAGAAGATCGCGCTGTCCAACAACTACGCCGGCAACTCCTGGCGCCAGGCCATGCTGAAGAGCTGGGACAAGGTGACGAAGCAGGCCGTCGCCGACGGTGTCGTCGCCGCAGCCGATCCCTTCACCACATCGGAAAACCAGGTGACGGAACAGGCCGCCCAGATCCAGAACCTGATCCTGCAGGGCTACAATGCCATCGTCATCAACGCCGCCTCGCCGGACGCGCTGAACGGCGTGGTCAAGCAGGCCTGCGACGCCGGTATCACGGTTGTCTCCTTCGACGGCATCGTGACCGAGCCCTGCGCCTGGCGCATCGCCGTCGATTTCGAAAAGATGGGCGCTTCGGAAGTCGAATACCTTGCCAAGAAGATGCCGGACGGAGGCAACCTGCTTGAGATCCGCGGCCTCGCCGGCGTGTTCGTCGATGACGCCATCTCCAAGGGCATCAACAGCGAAGTGGCCAAGAACCCGCAGTTCAAGGTCGTCGGCTCCGTGCACGGCGACTGGGCGCAGGAAGTGGCGCAGAAGGCCGTTGCCGGCATCCTGCCGTCGCTGCCGGAGATCAAGGCCGTGGTGACGCAGGGTGGTGACGGCTATGGCGCCGCACAGGCCTTCGCCGCTGCCGGCCGCCCCACCCCCACCATCATCATGGGCAACCGCCAGGATGAGCTGCAGTGGTGGAAGGAACAGAAGGACAAGAACGGCTACGAGACCATGTCCGTCTCGATCGCGCCGGGCGTGTCCACGCTGGCCTTCTGGGTCGCCCAGCAGATCCTCGACGGCAAGGAAGTGCCGAAGGACCTGACGGTGCCGTTCCTGCGCATCGACCAGGACAATCTCGAGGCCAACCTCGCCACCACCGAAAAGGGCGGTGTCGCCAACGTCGAGTATTCGCTCGAAGACGCCCAGAAGGTGATCTCAGGCAAGTAAGCGCTTGTCCGAGCAAGCAATCAGACTGGACGGCGTCGAAAAATCATTCGGCGCCGTCCGCGCCTTGGCCGGTGTTGACCTCACGGTCGCCACCGGCGAATGCCTTGGGCTTGTCGGCCACAATGGTGCGGGCAAATCCACCCTCATGCATGTGCTGAGCGGCAACCTGACACCTTCCGCCGGAACGCTTTCGATTGCCGGCAAACCCTATGACCGGCTGTGGACGGCGGCCGCAGCGCAAGCCGAGGGCGTGCGCTGCGTGTTCCAGGAACTCTCGCTCTGCCCCAACCTGACGGTGGCGGAAAACGTGCGCATCGTGCACCGGTCGCTGAAAGGCTTCGGCTGGAAGGGCCGCGCCCATGCACTGATCCGCCAGAAGCTTGACGAAATCTTCCCCAATCACGGGATCTCGCCCGACGACGAGATCGCAGGTCTCGCCATCGGCCAGCGCCAGATGGCGGAAATCGCGCGTGCCTTCACGTTGACCGACGGCAGGCTGCGCCTCGTCATCCTCGACGAGCCGACCTCCTCGCTCGATGCTGTCACCGCGCAGCAACTGCTCGCCTACGTGAAGAAGGAGACGGCGCGCGGCACCGCCATCATCCTCATCTCGCATCTCCTGGGCGAGATCCTGACTACCGCCGATCGCATCTTGGTGATGAAGGACGGCAAGACCGTGGCCGACCGCAAGGCCGCCGACTTCACCCGCAATTCGCTGGTGGCCGCCATGGGCTCCGAAGCGCGCGAGCACACGCGCGGCGTAGCCAAGAATTCCACCGCCGAGGTGATGGTCCGCGCCCAGCCGCGCAGCGGCGGGAGTGCCTCGCTCGAAGCCCGCAAGGGCGAGATCATCGGCCTCACAGGTCTCGCCGGACACGGCCAGACCCGCATGCTGCTGCAGATTTATGAGCGCCGCCAGGCAGAGGTGAAGGGCGCACTCTCCTTCATCGCCGGCGACCGGCAGTCGGACGGCGTGTTCAATCTCTGGTCCATCGGCCGCAACATCACCACGCGCTCGCTTGCGGCTCTCCGCAAGGGCGGCTTGATCGACCTGGCGGCCGAGCAAAGGCTTGCAGAGGACTGGAAGCAGCGGATGGCCATCCGCACGCCAGACGTGAACAACAACATCCTCACGCTGTCGGGCGGCAATCAGCAGAAGGCGCTGTTCGCCCGCGCACTTGCCTCCGACGCGGCCATCATCCTGATGGATGACCCCATGCGCGGCGTGGACATCGGCACCAAGCAGGAAGTCTATGCGATGATCGGTGCGGAAGCCGAAAAGGGCCGCACCTTCATCTGGTACACCACCGAGATCGAGGAACTGACCCATTGCGACCGCGCCTATGTGTTCCGCAATGGCGCCATTGTCGCAGCGCTGGGTTCCGATGAACTGACGGAAGAGAAAGTGCTGCAGGCGTCCTTCGCGGAGCATGCGGCATGAACCGGCGTTTCCTGCGGCAGGCCCTGCCCTTCCTGACACTCGCCGTGGTGCTGGCCGCCACCTTCTATGTGCAACCGCGCACCATGAGCTATTTCGGGCTCAACCTGATGCTGCAATACGCGGTGCCCATCGCGCTCGCGACCATCGCGCAGATGTTCATCATCACGGTGAACGACCTTGACCTTTCCATCGGCCCCTTCGTCGGTCTCGTCTCCTGCATCGGCGCCACGCTGCTGCTCGATAATCCGCTGCTTGGCATCCTCGCCCTGCTGGTGCTCATCGCCGCCTATGGCGCGGTGGGTGCGCTGATCCACATCCGCAACCTGCCCTCCATCGTGGTGACGCTGGGCCTCTCCTTCGTGTGGCTCGGCATCGCGGTGCTGATCCTGCCCTCTCCCGGGGGCAAGGCACCTGTCTGGTTGAAGGCCCTGATGGGCGTGCAAACGCCCTGGGTGCCCTTCCCCATCATCGCCGCCATCGTGATCGGTGTCGTCGTGCACCTGGCCCTCATGCTCTCGTCCTACGGCGTCATCGCGCGCGGTGCCGGCGGCAATCCCAAGGCGCTCACCCGTGCGGGCTGGTCCATGCTGCGGACAAAGGTCGTCATGTACATGCTGGCAGGTTTCTTCGGCGTCCTCTCCGGCCTCGCATTGCTGGGCCTCACCACCTCGGGCGATGCCCATGTGGCGGATCGCTACACGCTCTACTCCATCGCCGGGGTTATCCTGGGCGGCGGCGAGTTCATTGGTGGTCGCGTCTCGCCGCTGGGGGCTGTCGTCGGCGCCTTGACGCTGGCGCTGGCGGGTTCCTTCCTCATCTTCCTCAAGATCTCGCCCGACTGGCAGATCGGCGCACAAGGGGCGATCCTCATCATCGTGCTGGCGCTCAGGGCTCTGGTCTCTTACGGGGAGCAGAAGCGATGATCGGCAAGCTCTTGCGCCAGCCATGGGTGTTCTCCTTCGGGGCCGCCATCGCCGTGTGGCTCGCCACCATCGCCTACACGGGTGGGCAAGGTGCTGGCGCCATCCTCACCGCCGCCTTCTCGTTTGCCACATTCACCATCATCGTCGGCCTTGGCCAGATGATGGTCATCACCACGGGTCCCGGCAACGTGGACCTCTCCATCCCTGCAACCATAACCCTGTCCGGCGTCGTCGCGATGAAGGTGATGGACGAGGACAGCGGCCGCATGCTGATTGGCATCGTCGCGGCCCTTGGTGCGGCCAGTCTGGTGGGTGTTTTCAACTACGGTCTCATCCGCCTGCTGCGCATCCCTCCCATCATCGCCACACTGTCGTCGAGCTTCCTCGTGCTCTCCACCGCCATCTCCTATGGCCGCGGCATCCGCATCAAGCCGCCGGAGCCGCTGGCCGAATTCGCCACCATGCAAATCCTTGGCATCCCCATCATGGCCTTTGCCGTACTGGCTGTATCAATCGGCATGGCGCTGGTCTTGAGTCGCACCGTCTACGGCCGCAGCGTGCTGGCAGTGGGCCAGAACAGCCGTGCGGCATGGCTCGCTGGCCTCAACGTCGACCGTACCCGTTTCCTTACCTATGTGCTGAGTGCCATTCTCGCCGGTGTTTGTGGCATCCTGCTCTCAGGCTTCTCGCGCGGAGCGGCGTTGAACATGGGCGAGGAATTCCTGCTCGCCTCCATCGCCACGGTGGTGATCGGCGGAACTTCGGTGGCTGGTGGCCGCGCCAATGTGCCCGGCATCTGGGGCGCGGCCCTGTTCATGTACCTGCTCGTCACCATGCTCAACACATTCGGCGCGAGCGCGGGCATTCGCCTCATTCTCACAGGCCTCATGATCATCGGCGTCATTGTCGCGGCCGGCGGCGAGGAACAGCGCTAGAGCTTGCCAATCGCGTTGACGAAGAAGCCCTGATCATTGGCGCTGAGGTCCGCAAGGTCGTCCGAGTAGCGGCCGAAGTTGTATCCCACGCCAATGTCGAAATTGTCATTGATCTGGCGGTAGAGTGCCGCCACTGCCCCCCAATTGGCAGACTCGCTAGCGCTCTCCCACAGGCAGCGGCCTTCCAGCATCACGTCCCATTTCTTGACCACATGGAGGTCAGCGCGGACGACGCCGAGCTGGGCCGTGGAGTTCTCCCAGTCATCACCATCTTCCGGCTTCCACTCGCCGATGCGCAGGCCATATTTGCCGCCGATGGACACCATCTGCGTCAGGTCATAGGTGGCGTCGACGCTGAAGATATGGCTCTGCTGGGAGGGCCCGCCGATCTCGCCATCGATGTTCACCTGGTCTGGCCCAGGCACGTCATAGACATAGACGTATTTCGCAAGGGCGTTGAGGCGATCGTTGAGCACCGGGCGATAGGCATAGCCGATGGACGCTTCGACGAAATTGCCGCCGATGGATGAATCCGTTGCATCCGAAACCACCGCGTCGAGTGCAGCGAGCATCCGCCAGTTCTCGTTCAGTGCATTGCTGAGGCGCGCTGCGAGGTAATAGGCCGTCTGGTCACCACCATCCGCCGAATTGCCGTCGTCAAAGCGCACCTCACCCTTCACAGAGGCCGTCGTCTTGTCATTGGGGTTGTAGACAGCGGTGGCCGAGACGGCGTTGCGGTTGAAGTGGGTGTCGTCAAAGCCGAGGTCCGCCGTATCGCCCCAGACCCGGCCAGACTCGACGGCGCCGCCCAGCTTCCACTCCGGCGTGGGCGTGTAGGTCACGCCATAGACCTGGGTCAGGCTCGGCTGGTCTGACCAGAAATTATACTTGTCCTCGGCATAGACGGAAAGCCGTTCGCTGAAGCCATGCTTCACCCCGGCGATGATGCCACCCAGATCATCTGCCTGCTTGCCCGAGAGCAGATCATTGGCCACGTAGTTGCCGGGGGCCAGCGCATAGCCGATGTAATAACGGTCCGCAGCGACCGGCTGGTAGCTTAGCAGCGCCCTGCCCCCAATGCCGCCGTCGCCATAGGAGACTTCCGCCGATCCATCGATCGTATCAGTCAACTGGCGCGTGCCACCCACGCCACCACGGTTGTTGAGGTCCACATTGCCGGTGCGCGCCAGTGTCGCCTGGCCGAAGGCGTAGACGGATGACGTTTCACTCAGGATGCGGGTGAGCTTCACCGCCGTGTCGGTGCGGGTGCCGTTGATGTCATTGTCCGGATTATCGACATCGAGTTGTTGAACCCCGGCGGAGATCAGCAGGTCCCTGGCGAGCTGATAGGTGAGGTCGGCACCCGCCTGGTTCTGGGTGACGTCGCCGCCGCTCTCCAGCCGATCACCATAGAAGTTCAGCGTCAGGCGCTCGGAGAGTTCAAGGTCGCCCTTGAGGCCATATTCATAGCGATCTTCCGTCACCTGCTCGTCCAAGGTTGAGAAACCCGCCTGCTTGTAGGCGAAGCTTGCCTCAAGATCGCCCTTGGCACCGGGGATGATGTCGCCGGGGTCAAGCCGGCCCAGCACGCGATAGGCCATGGCGGGATCGCCTTCATTGCCGACGATGCCTGGATCGGTGATGGTCAGGCCGCCGTTGATCGACTCCGAGAAGCCGAAGCCCGGGCCCTCTGTCACGGCGACTTCGCCTTCGAGGAAGGTCTTCTCTGACTTGTAGACCTGAACATCGGCGCCGCCCAGCTTCTGGTCGGCAGAGCCGGTCTTTTCCAGGGCACCAGTCACGCCGAGGCGCACGTGATCGCCCACCCACTGCTGGGCACGGCCACCATAGACATAGCCATCGACGTCCCCCGCTGTCGGCACGAATTCATAGGCCGCCACGAGATACTGGTCATTGCCGCCCAGCGCCCCGTCACGCACCAGGTTTCCGGCATCGACGCTAGACGACAATGGCTCGTTGAGCAGCACAACGCCCTGCACATAGTCGATGGAATAGTCGCGGCCAAAGACCAGTGTCCTGCGGTCCACCACGCGGCCGGTGACCGGGTTCCGGATCTCGACATAGAGCGTTTCCGAGCCGGTGGTCACGGCCTGGTGGGTGAGGAAATAGGCGGAGCCCCCCGTACCGCGGAACACGTCGCGCTGCGGCAGCGTGCCGGGCTGGGCGGCATAGGCGTGGACCTCGCCGGAGCGCTCGCCCGAGGGCACCATCTTGTCCGTCTTCAATACGACGTTGGCGCCATAAAGCGCACGATCATTGCGCAGGAACTCTGTTCCGCGGATGTCTGTCTTGAAGTTGCCCCACACCACCCGACTGTCACCGCGCTCCACGCGCACATAGAACTTGCCGCTGGTGGGCGCATCCTCGATCGCCACCGAGTCATCGCCATAGACCGGGTAATAATCCTCGGGGTCGATGCGCTTGAGGAAGCTCTGCGGGTTCGTGTCGTCGAGGCCCGTCAGCATGTTCTCGACGCTGCCGTCGCCCGTGTCAGCCGCCGCGGTGAGCAGCCACGAGCCCTTGATCTTGCCCTTCAGGTAGAAGGCCACCCGGCCCTTGTCATAGACGCCGTCATATTCGCCCGGCGCCACGTCCTCGATGTGCTTGGTGCCGCTCTTGGAACCGAGCGTCAAATCCGCGAGGCCAACGTAGAACCACTCCGTCGACGGGATATTGATGCTGCGATCAAAAGCAAGGCTTCCGTCCTTGCCTGCCTTCAGCGCCACGTCAACGTCATGGTCGCCGATCGGCAGGATGCGCTGCACGACGAAGCGACCCTGCCCATCAACCGGGATCTCCTCGCCCAGAACCTTGACGGAGGCCCCCGGAGGCACGTCACGGCCTGCAACGGTGACGGCACCGCCGTCCACCCGGATGTTGCGGAAGGAGGTGTTGTCGTCGCTGAAGCCGGGTGCTGACGGTTCGTCCGCGTCAGGCGCGGTTTCGAGTGACGAGCGGCGCACCAGCGTCAGGGGCCGGGTTTCGTCGAACCGGCCCTTCGCGTCATAGACGCGCAGCACGTAGACGAAGTCATCGAAGCCCTCGGTGGCGGAGGCCTCGGGCATGGTCCAGCGCGCCAGGTTGCCCTTGCCCACGTTCACCACGGCGACCGGCGAGGCAGGCGCGTGCTTGCCGGTGGCGAAGATGCGCACTTCCTGCCGGACGATGTAGGCCGGGTAGTTGCTCGATGCGAGGATCTCCACATCCTCGCCCACCGCGAAAGAGCGGCGCGACGAGGTGGTGGCGGCATTGAGGAAGGGCTTGGCGTTGAGGCCCTCGTATTTCACCTGGATGTCCGCGGCTTCCAGTGCCTTGTCCGTCTTGCGGTTGGGGTCTGGCGTGGACGGCGTTCCGGCCACGTGCTGACCGTCCACGCTGATCGAGAACAATTCCTCGCCGGCTTCCTGTGCACTGGCAAATGATGTGCCACACAGGAGGATTGCGGACAACGCCGCCATGAGCCTCCGCCCCTTCATGGCGCACCTCCGGCAACGAGTCGCGTGTCGATGGCGAGCTCATAATGGTCAGGCACCGCCTTCCAGCGCTGCGCGACCTCGTTCTTCACTGCCCGCAACCGCGCCTTCGCCAGGGCATCGTCGCCGCGATAGGTGATTTCGAGAACGGACGTCTCCGCCGCAAGCGCCGCTATGAGCTTGTCCAGCCCGGCCTGCCATTTGGGGAGCAGATCATTCGAGCCCTTCGTGAAGACCTTGCCGTTCAGCTCCAGCTTGACGAGCCGCGAAATCGAGGCGCCGAAGTTGAGCTTCACCACCTTGCCCCGCGTCATGCGAACGCGGCGCGGGTTTTCGGTCGTCACGTGATAGCCGGTGGGCAGTGTGCGGGTGTCCAGCTTCAGGATGAAGTTGGAGCCGATGTCGGCATCCGGAATGTCTGCGCAGGGAATGTTGAAGCGGCCATCGGGATCGGTGGTGACCAGCAGGCCATTCACGGTAGCGACCCGAACGGCGGGCAAGCCTGGCTCGCCCTCGTCCTGGTAGCCATTGCGGTTCTTGTCGTCGAACACCTTGCCGATGATGTCACCGCAGTCGAATATGGCTTCCGCGAGAATGGTGACCTTCGCCTTGGCAGTGGCCACCACCTGCCCCCTCGCCGGATTCACCAGTTGCGCCTGGTTCACCGCCGTGCCGGGGTTGACCGACGCGGAAACGACCAGCGTCAGTTCCAGCTTGATGCTGCCCCCCTTGTCCGGCACCAGGCCGTCGAATATCAGTCGGCGGCCATCGACTGTGGGCGCCACCTTGCTGCCATTGGCAACGGCACTTCCCTCGATGAAGGCAAAGCCGGGTGGCATCACGTCGACGATGCGGGCCGGATTGAACGGCACCTTCTGCGCCACGATGACGTAGGGCACCTTCTCGCCGCGCTTCGCCGTGCTGATGAGCGCGGTCTTGGACAGGGTGTTCTCGTCGACCACGGCAACGACGGGCGTGGTCACTGTGGCAGTCAGCGGGCCGGTCACCGGGTTTGTCTCGGAGCTGTCGGCGCTGGCCGTATTCACGACCGATCCCGCTTGCACATCCGCAATGGTGACCGTGTAGGTGCCGGTGAGAACACAAGCCTCGTCCGGTTGCAGCACTGGGCAGGCGGTGCTGTCCGGGCTGATCATGGGGTCGCTCACAACGACATCATTCAGGGTCGCGCTGCCCGCGTTGGTGGCGGTGATCCTGAAGGTCAGAACATCGCCAAGAGTGATGCTGCCGCTGTTGTCGAGGTCGGAATATCCGGTCATCACCTTTGCGATGGTGAGCTGCGGCAGGTTGGGTGACAGCGGCACGAGATTGGAGTCGCCGCTCACGTCCGTGCCGGATTGCGTGCCGGTTCCGCTGGCGGAAGCCTTGTTGATGTAGCGCCCGCCGTTCACCACCGGCGGCAGTGGCACGGTGGGCATGACGCGGATGGCGAAGTCGATGGTGCAGCTGGCTCCCGCGGCAAGGCCCGCGCCCTGCGCGGCCGCCGTGTCGCTGCTGCCGTTGAAGCCGGCGTTCAACCCGCTGCAGGTGCCGCTGGGCGCCGTGGTGATGCCATATGTGCCGGGTGCCGTGGGGCTGGCGGCGAAGGTGCCGAACAGCGGCGGCGCACCGGCCAGCACATCGGTAACGGAAATGTTCTGCAGAGCCTCCGGGCTAGGGTTGGAGACAGTGAGGCGGAAGCCCGCGTCGAAGCTGCCGTCGCTGTTCGCCGTCGGGCCGCTGAGCAGCGCCTTGGTAATGGCGATGCCGGTGTTGGGGATCAGGGTAAAGTCGTAGCCCGCAGCTGCCTGGGTGGCGAGCGTGATCCCTATGATCTCGGTCGGCCCCTGCGCGGTGCCGCCGGCCGTTCCCGGCTTGGCAATCCCGTTGGACAGGGCCGGATCGCTGACGAGGCCGCGGGTGAGGCCATAGGTTCCGGCCGGGAGGAAGCTGAAGTCATAGTTGCCGTTGCTGGCCGTGGCGGCGGTAAGGCTCACCGGCGCGCCATCGGTAGTGGTGCCGGTGATGGTCACCGGCACCCCGGCAACCCCCGTGTCACCCGGATCCTGCACGCCGTTGCCGTTGAAATCCCGGAACACGGTGCCGGTGAGCGAGGCGGCGCTGCCGACAACCACGTAGCCCGAATTGCTGTTGTTCGAGAGGTCCTCGTCGAAGGACGTGGTGCTGACGGTGGCCACGTTGGTGAAGGTCTGCGGAACGCTGGTGAGTGCCGTGATGATCACCGGCACGGTGACCAGCACCTCGGCCCCGCTGCTGAGCGTGCCGAAGCTGCAGGAGAAGGACGTCCTGTTGCCCGCGGCGCGGCAGACATTCTCGGTGGCCGTTCCAGTGGTTACGGAGGCGCTGACCGTGCCGGCGATTTCCATGCCCGCCGGCAGCGGGTCGGTCAGCGTGACGCCCTCTGCCTCGGCGAGCTGCGGCCCGGTCCTGTTGCGCACGAGGATGGCGAAGGTGAAAGGCTCGCGCAGCGCCACGCTGGGGCTGGACGGAACCTTGGAGGCGACCTCGACATCAGCGCGCGCCCGCACCGTGGTGTCCTCGGTCACGGACTCGTTTCCGGGAAGGGTATCGAACCCAGCCTTCACCTCGTCCGACGTGACGCTCGCGGCATTGGTCCAGCGGCCGCGCTTCAGACCTTCCATCACCACCTTGATCTCGCGCGTCTGGCCGGCGGAGATCGTGTCGAAGTAACAGACCAGCGTGCCGGCCACGCTGCGGGTGACGGGAATGGTGCTGCAGCTTCCGCCCGATCCGACAATGCTGGAGGAAATGTAGAGCAGACCGTCGGTGGGCATGGTGTCCGTGACGATCACGTTCTCCGCCGCCGATGGACCACGATTGGTGGCGCGCAGCGTGTATTTGGTCGTCTCGCCCACAGCCGTGGGATCCGGCATGTCTGTTTTGTTGATGAGGAGGTCGAGAGAGGGATCGGTCACGCTCAGGGATGCAGTGGCCGTGTTGTCGGCGGTGTCATCGCCCTGGGTGGAGGTGCTCACTACGGCCGTGTTGACGAGCGGCGGCTGACCGCTGGTCGCGTTGCGCGGCCGCGCCACGATGGTCATCGAGCGCACGCCGCCCTGGGCGATGGTGCCGAGGTTGCACTTCACGATGTTGTTGCCCGGAGTTGTGACGGACCCGGCCGCCGGAGGCGCCTGGTCGACGGCGGGCGGGATGCAGGAGCCCGCCGACGGCGTGACGGAGATGAAGGTGAGATCACCGGGCAAGGTGTCGGTGACAGTCACGTTTTCGGCGGGGCCGCGGTTATCGCTCGTGGTGCGGGCATTGATCGTGTAGATGATGTTCTGACCCGCCCGCACCGTGGCGGGGTTCACCGTCTTTTGAACCCACACATTGGCGCGCGGCTCGACCTGATAGGTGGAGACGCCCTCGTTGTTGTCGAGGTTGGGGTCGGCGACCTGATTCGACACGGCCTGCGCCCTGTTGCTGCGGGTCACCGGTGTTGTCGCGGCCGTCGTCCAGCCGCGCGGCCGCACCTGGACGGTAATCAGGGGACAGTCCACCCCGGGCGTGCAGACAGGGAGCGTTGCAATGCTGCAACTGAGGCGGCGTGACGTCGAGGTGAGGGGCAACGTGCTGCACGTCATGCCGCTTGCGGAGGCGGGGACGTAGCTGACGTCTACAATTCCATCGTTGACGCCAACTTCGCCGTTGATCAGGTTCTCGACGTCGTCCGAGGCGACCAAGTCCGTCGCCACCACCGGACCGGAATTGCTGATCTCGATGGCGAAGGTCTGGATTTCGCCCGCCCCGACGGCGGGGAGAGCCGCCGTCTTGGTGGTGCGCACGTCGGCGGAGAATTCAAAGTCAGACGTGCCGGAGCCGAAGTCGATGACGTTGTTGGGGGTATAGCCGTCGGTGTAGATCGGATTCTTCGGCTGCACCTCGAGCCTGTTGTTGATCGGCGCCGTCACCGTGTCCGCCACCTTGGTCCGCAGCACCACGGGCGGGGTCTCCGCATCGATCTGCAAGGGCGCTGCCTGGGTATAGGTCCGTATGCAGGAGACCTTGGTGGGGTTCTTGACCGGCGAGGCCACCGAGGCGGGCGGAGTGCAGGACCAGCCGTTCAGCGCGCTGTAGCCTGTGACCTCCAGCCCTACCGGCAGCGTGTCCACCATCTCGATCTCGCCGACATAGGGCACCGAGGCTATGTTGGCGGAGGTGTTCCGCGTGCTGATGCTGAAGTCGTAGCTATTGCCCGGCACCACCAGCGGCGGCCCCACCTTCTGCGCCGCAAGGTCGACGATGGGCGCCTGGATCAGCGTGCCGCCGTCGGTTGCAGTGTCATTCTCGGGCCGGGGGTCGATGGGAGAGGTTGCCGATATGGTAGCGGTGTTGGTGGCCTGCCCCGTGGCCTTCACGCGGGTGCTGATGGTGATGGCGCCGAGCGACTGGTTGCCGGATCCGCCAGGCCCCGAGGCCCTGTCGCAGGTGACCGTCTGGCCCGCCGCGCCGCACACCCACTGCCCGGCGGGCGTCGCCGTCGCGCTCACGAATTCATACTGGACCGGCAGCTCGTCGACGACCTTGATGCCGGTGGGCGAGGATCCGGTGAAGCTGGCGTTGAGCGTGAAGGTCACGTCTTGGCCCAACACCAGCACGCCGGCGGGGGCGCGACTCTTGGTCAGCGCCAGGTCGGAGCCGGAGAGCACATTGGTCTTCAGCGAGGTGGTGTTGTTGCCGGGCACCGGGTCGTCGGGGTCGGAAGGAAGCGAGCCAACGGTGACCGCACCCGACATGGTGATCTGCGACGACGGCGGAACGAAAGCCTGGCCGGTGAAGGAGAAGGTGCGCGGCGCGCCGTTGGCGGCAAGCGGACCCGGCACCGTGCAGGTGTAGTTGCCACTGGCGAGGACACAGCCCGCGGGCGTGACGATGTTGGTGAGGCCCAGCGGTGCCGGCACCGTGAGGGTCAGATTGCGGGCTGCATCCGGCCCGAGATTGCTGAGCGTGTAAACATAGGTCGCCATGCTGCCCGCAGTGGCCGTTGCGGGGCCGGCGATGGTGAGTTCAACATCCGCGCCGTCGGACACGGTGGTGAGTTCTGTCTTCTTGTTATTGCCGGGGTTGAGGTCGGGATCGCCCGGTGGACTCATTACCTCGGCCGTGAAGTAGATCAGCCCGGCGGCGGTAGTCTTCACCGACGCGGAGAGCGAGGCCTCCTGGCCCGGCGCGAGCGGCGGTATCTGGCAGGTTACCGTGCCGACACCCACAGCAGGCACGGGGGTGCAGCCGGTGATGGTTCCGGTTCCGCCGGTGAAGGAGGTGGTCGCAGGGACAGAGAGGGTGATGGTGTTGGCGCTGGCCGCCACCGGCGAGCCATTGCCCACCGTGATGCTGTAGACGATCGTGCCACCAGCCGCCGTGGGGTCGTAGCCTGTGTCATCGAGGTTCAGAACCCAGTCGGCCGCGGCCGCCGGCGATGCCAACAGCACCTGCGGCACCAGCGAAGCGCACAGCAGTGCCAACAGGCCAAGCAACCGAACCGCCGCAGGCCGGCGCTGCGCGACATCCGGCCGCGCTGGCGTTGGGTTGCCCCGCGGCACTGTTCGCCGCCGTTCCGCGTCATGACTCTTTCTGGTGAAACCCTGCATGCCGTCCCGCAAACCTCGTCTGGCTTGAGGAAAAGCCTTCCTGTTGCCGGGCAATGCGAATTGCCGGCGTCCCTCAACCCTGTTCTGTCATGACTTAGACCCTGCGCACTTAGCGGCGCCTTCGCCTCAGCCCCCCGCAACCGGGACCGCATTCGGCCCTTCTTGCTTGCGCTCCAGATTGGATGTTTTTGGCAAAATGGTCAACGATAGATTGCTTTCTCTACCAGCGGGAGGATTGGCGCGGGCAGCGCGCCGGTCTATAAAGTGCCAAAGCGCTCCCATGAGGTTTTGCGAAATGAAGTCCGCCCTGCTCGTGCTTGGTTTTCTCGCCGCCCTGTCCGCCCCGGCTTTCGCTGGCCCCTGCGATACGGAACTTCCGGCCCTCAAGGCCGCATTTGCCGCCGCGACCCTGCAGCCCGATGTGAAAACCCAGGTTCAGGACATGGTGGCCCAGGCCGAGAAGCTCTGTGCAGCGGGCAACGAGGAAGAGGCGGCCGACGTCATCTCCGACGCCAGCTCCATGCTTGCGCAGTAAGGCGCTTCCTTAGGTTTCGAAGGCCAGCACGGCGAGGATGATGGCGGCCAGCGCCGACATCCACACGCCTGACACCAGCAGCTCCATACGCGGATAGAGCGACTGGTCGCCGGTTCGCATCATCTTACCGGCAGTCATGCGGGCAAGGCCGTGGCAGATGGTGAGCAGCACCACGAAGCCGATCTTCACCATGAACCAGCTGTTGGGCTCGTCCTGCGGCGGCAGGCTGTAGAACAGGCCGATGCCGGTGATCCAGATCGCCAGGATGACGATATCGCCGATGCGCGCCAGGATGCGCCGGAGGAAGGCAAGTGCGGCCCGACGGTCACCCGTTTCGCCCGCCGCGATCCGGATGTTGATGTAGTTGGCGATGCTCATGCCCGTGCCGGTGGCAATCGCGATCAGGTGGGCGATGAGCAGAATGATCTTCATGTGGCGTTCGGCCCTCCCCTTGGCCGGTGTCGCGCTGTGCCTGGTTCCCGGCTAGATGTCTAGCACGCCTGAACTGATTTGCACGGCCTGACCTGCCACCCGCACCGCAAGCAGCTTCGCACCGGCAACATCGGCTTCGAGCCACAGGTCGGAGGGGCGGCCCATCTCATAGCCCTGCTCCAGCTTCCAGCGGTGCGTGCCGTCGCCCAATGTTTCCGCAGCAAGCAGCTGCGCGGCAAGGATGGCGGTGGCGGAACCCGTCGCCGGGTCCTCCGGTATGCCGTCGAGCGGGGCATAGGCGCGGGCGCGAAAGGCCGTTCCGGCACCATCGCCGCCGCGCGTGTACATATAGGCCATGCGCGTGCCGAGATTGGCGAAGACGTTGGACCAGTGGGGCTCGATCACCCGGGCGCGTGCCAGCGCGTCGCGGCTGCCAAGCGGCACATAGAGGAAGCTGGGGCCGCCCTTGAACAGGCCCGGCCGGTGGCCGTCGAAGCCGATGTCCGAGGCCGCAAGGCCCAGTGCCTTCGCGATCTCCTCTGCGGAAGGCGCCGGACCGTCCACGGCAAAGGGCGTGACGGGTGCGGTGAACTGGGCGCGCGGCACATCGCCGATGCGCGACACCTTCACGGGCACGAGGCCCGCCACCTCCTCCAGCCTGATCGTCGTTTCGAAGGAACAGCCCGCCTTGTATTTCTTCTGCGCGAGGTGGATGGCGCAGCCCACCGTCGGGTGGCCTGCGAAGGGAATCTCGGCGGTGGGGAAAAAGATGCGCACGCTTGCCGTATTGGCGGAGTCCCTTGGCTTCATCACGAAGATCGTTTCGGAGAGGTTGAACTCACGTGCGATGACCTGCATCTCTGCGGTCGAAAGGCCATCCGCCTCCTCGACGATGGCAAGGGGATTGCCGCCGAACCGCGCGTTGGTGAAGACGTCATAGGTGGCGAAGGGGAGTTTCATGAAAGACAGAGTAGCGTGATCCAAATGCTCTTGCATCCCCTTTCAATCCCGCCCCCGAGGGTGAGGGAAATGAGTCAGGCAAAGTGCCTCAACAGCTGGGCCACATAACCCGGCATTCTTGGATCAACCTGTGAGGCATTGCGGAGGGGCTCGACCGCGGAAAGCTCGGCATGCGCATCCTGCGCCGCATGGGCGGCGAAGTGACGCTCGATCTCGGCGAAGCTGAGCGGAACGTCGAAGCGCTGGACCACGGCGAGGCGCGGACCCTCGAAGATCACCATCATCGGGCCCGGGGTGGCCTCGGCAAGATCAAGGCCCGTTTCCTCCAGCAGTTCGATGCGCATGTTCCCCAGAATGTCGACCGTTCCATCGGGCCTCACGTCCTTCGGCTCCAGCGAGCCCGAGGGCGGATAGGCCATGCCGGCATTGAGGGTGGTGGGGCTCATCACGCCAATCAGCAGCGCGCCATCCGACGCGAACACGGCGGGCACGCCGAAGCAGTTGACGACACTCTGGTCCGGCCGGCCCCAGTCGCGCCAGGCGACGAAGCTCGCATAGTCGATCTCGCTCAATTCAGCGCGGAACACGCCATGCTCCACCGTGGCACTGGTGCAGATCAGCGTGCGACCGTTCCACAGCGTGGGCTTGGCCGCCACCATCGCGTCCCAGTGGCGGGCGATCGCCGCGCGGTTGGCAGCCTCGAAGGCCCAGGGCCTGCCGGTGCAGCGCAGGTCCAGCGCGGTGACGATCTCGGCACGGATCATTTGAACAGCGCGTCGTAGATGAGTTTGAGCGAGATGATGAACAGCGCCACCTCGACGAGGCGGTAGAACAGCTGCTCGGGCAGCTTCTTCGTTCCCTTGTAGCCCACCACCGCGCCGATGATCGCAACGGGCGACAGCATGGCCGCCATCTCGAGGTTGCCGGGGTTGAACTGGCCCAGCGCCCAATAGGGCACGAGCTTCACCACGTTGATGATGGCGAAGGCGATGGTGCTGGTTCCGGCAAAAACCATCTTCGGCAGCTTCTGCGGAAGCACATAGGTCTGGAACGGTGGGCCGCCAGTGTGGCTCACGAAACTGGTGAAGCCGGTGAGGGTTCCCCAGAACAGCCCGCGCGGCACATCCGCCCGGTGCGGTGGCGCATTGGCCTTCCGGAACACAACTGTGCCGCAGTAGTACAATCCGACCAAGCCCACCAGAAGCGTCACCATCCACTCCGGCGTGATCCGGGCGGTGGCCCAGCCGACGCCGACGCCGAAGATCATGGCGGGCAGCAGGATCGCGAGGTTGCGCTTGCTGAATTCATGGCGATAGGCCCAAAGCCCAACCCAGTCGCTGACGATATAGACCGGCAGCAGAAGTGCAGCAGCGGCGACCGGAGACATGACCAGCGCCAGCAGCGGCACGCCCAAGGCCCCCACCATCGGCAGCCCGCCCTTGGAGGCGCCGACCAGGAATGCGGCGGCGCCTGCCATCAGGAAAAAACCGAGGCTGTAGTCCATCAGTTGGTTTCGGGGCCCAGCTCCAGCATCGCGTGCTCGACGCCGAGGAAGCGGCACAGCATCTCGACCACGAAGCCGTGGTCCTCCCGCTGCGGCACGCCGGAGACGGTGACCACGCCGACAACGCCCGTTCCTTTCAGGTAAATCGGGAAGCCGCCACCGGCACTGGCATAGTCCATCGGGTCCAGCCCGCGCGAGGCATCGAAGGCCTTTCCGGAAAGCTGGTATTCGCGGCCCACGCGATAGGACGACTTGTGGAAGCGATAAACCGTGTTCACCTTGCGCCGCACCCAGTCCGGGTTTTCCGGAGTCGAACCCGGAAGGGCTGTGTAGAACAGCGGCCGGTCACCGATGCGGATGTCGATGACGAAGGGGATCTTCCGCTCTTCGGCCTTGGCGCGCATGAGGGAGCCCAGCGCCCAGGCATCCGCCTCGCTGAAATGCGCGAAGCGGAGCTCTTCCTCCTGCCGCGTGATCTTTGCGATGTCGCTTTCTAGGCTCATGCGTGTTCCCCCATAATTTTTCATGCCCGTCACCCCGGCGAAAGCCGGGGACCCGCTTCTCGCTCCCAAAGCTGGGTCCCGGCTTTCGCCGGGATGACGGTCGTTGGTGTCGCTTAAAGCAGAAGGGCGGTTTCGTGGAAACCGCCCTTCATTCGTCCGTGCTATGCGGAAATGACTAGTTGCGGGCCTTGTCGACCAGCTTGTTCTTGGCGATCCACGGCATCATGGCGCGGAGCTTGGCGCCCACTTCCTCGATGTTGTGGCTGTCGTTCATGCGGCGGATGCCCTTGAAGCGGGCGGCACCGGCGCGATATTCCTGCATCCAGTCGGACGTGAACTTGCCGGTCTGGATGTCGGTGAGAACGCGCTTCATTTCCTTCTTGGTGTCTTCGGTGATGATGCGCGGGCCGGTGACGTATTCGCCCCACTCGGCGGTGTTCGAGATCGAGTAGTTCATGTTGGCGATGCCGCCTTCATAGATCAGGTCGACGATCAGCTTCACTTCGTGCAGGCACTCGAAATAGGCCATCTCGGGGGCGTAGCCCGCCTCGACCAGGGTTTCGTAGCCGGCGCGGATCAGCTCGACGAGGCCGCCGCAGAGCACGACCTGCTCGCCGAAGAGATCGGTCTCGCACTCTTCCTTGAAGGTGGTCTCGATGATGCCGGAGCGGCCGCCGCCCACGCCTGAGGCGTAAGACAGGGCAAGGTCATGGGCATTGCCCGAGGCATCCTGGTGGATGGCGATGAGGCAGGGCACGCCGCCGCCCTTCTGGTATTCGCCGCGCACCGTGTGGCCGGGGCCCTTCGGCGCGATCATGACGACGTCGATGGTCTTCTTCGGCTCGATCAGGTTGAAGTGCACGTTGAGGCCGTGGGCGAAGGCGATCGCAGCACCATCACGGATGTTCGGGGCGATCTCGTCGCGGTAGATGTCGGCCTGGAGCTCGTCCGGTGTGGCCATCATCATCAGGTCGGCCCACTTGGCGGCTTCCGCCACGGTCATCACCTTGAGGCCGTCGGCCTCCACCTTCTTGGCGGTGGGCGAACCTGCCTTGAGCGCAACCACGAGGTTGGTGGCGCCGGAATCCTTGAGGTTCAGCGCGTGGGCGCGGCCCTGGCTGCCATAACCGACGATCGCCACCTTCTTGGACTTGATCAGGTTCACGTCGGCATCACGGTCATAATAAACGCGCATTGGCTTGGTCCATCCCATTGGAATTTGAATTGGGCGGGAATAGCGCGGGGGCAGCCCCCAAGGCAAGCGGCAAAAGGCATGGGCGCCATGCCCCCGACGGCCTGCCCGGCCCCCTTCCCAGCCGCCCGGCGGGTGCTAATCTGGGCAGGAAACGGGGAGCCTTGGATGACGCCGGAACAGCAGATCGAGAAAATGGGCCTGACGCTGCCGCAAGCGGCGGGGGCGGTGGCCAATTACGTGCCCTGGGCGATTTCCGGGAACGTGGTGATGACGTCCGGCAACCTGCCCTGGCGGGACGGGAAGCTGGCCTATGTAGGTCGGATCGGGCGCGAGCTTACGGGGGAGGACGGCTACGGCTCCTGCCAGCTCTCCTGCCTCAATGCCATTGCCCAGATCAGGCAGGCGGTGGGCGAGCTTTCGAAGGTGACGCGCATCATCCGGCTCGAGGGCACCCTTTGGGTGGACGAGAGCTTCAAGGAACACCCCAAGTGCCTGAACGGCGCCTCGGACCTCATCAACGAGGCGTTCGGGGACAAGGGGCGGCACACGCGGATGATCTATACCAACCCGGTGATGCCCTTGGACTGCACTTCGCTCGTCGTGCTCTACGCGGAGATCTGAGATGGACCGCAAGGAGGAACTCGAACGCGCGCTGGGCCCGGGCCATGGCATGGTGGGCCAGCGGCTGCTGTCGGAGACCGACGCGGTGCGCGTCTGGCGGATCGAGCTCGCACCCGGCGAGCGCGTCGCTTTCCATACCCATGTGCTGAATTATTTCTGGACCGCCCTCTCGCCCGGCCGCTCGCGCTCCACCATGGGCGACGGGCGCGTGGTTGAGACCGCCTACGAAACGGGCACCACGAAGCACTTCACCTATGGCAAGGGCGAGAAGATGGTGCATGATCTCGAGAACATCGGCAACACCACGCTGGCCTTCACCACCGTGGAACTGAAACTCGGCAGCGCCAACGCACCGCTGCCGCTGGGCGTCACTCCGGAAAACTAAAGCGCGTCGCGCGCCGACCACAGCAGGCGCAGGCCGAGGCCGCCGAGGAACAAGCCCGTCACCCGGTCGATCCAGACCTTGGCCCTGAGGTAGAAGCGCCGCACCGGGCCCGAGCCGAAAAACAGTGCCACAACCGTGTACCACCACACCTCGTTGAGGCTGAAGATGGCGATCAGCGCCACCGTCATCCAGGGTGACAGCTGGGCCGGCAGCATGGCGAGGATGATGGAGCCGAAGAACACCGCGACCTTGGGGTTCGAAATCTGGGTGAGGAAACCCTTGACGAAGGGACTGCCGGTTGGCCCCTCGCCACCCTCCATGTTCAAGGGCTCCGCCGCGTGGCGGAAGATCTTGTAGGCGATGTAAAGCAGGAACAGCGCACCGGCGATCTTCATGCCGATGAACAGCACGGGCACCGCATGGAACACTGCATTCAGGCCGAGGAGAGCTGCGGTGGACCACACCACAGTGCCGGTACCGAGGCCCAGGGCCACCTTGACGCCGTCGCGATGCGACTTGGCCACGGCGGTGCGCGCGGTGATGAGGAAACTCGGCCCCGGGGAGATCACCGCGAGGAGCTGAACGAAGCCGACAGAGAGCAGCGTGAAGAGATCAGAGGTCGCCAATGGCCGTCCTGAATTTCCTGACCGTCTCGCCCATGCCGAACATCAAGGCATCGGCGACGACGGCGTGTCCGATGGAGACTTCCTGAAGGTTCGGCAGCGCCTTGACAAGGGCCGGCAGGTTGTCCCGCGTGAGGTCATGCCCGGCGTTGAGGCCGAGGCCCGCCGCTTCCGCCGCCTTACCGGTGGCCACCACTTTCGCGAATTCGCGTTCGACATCGGCGGGGGTGAAGGCGCCGCCATAGGGGCCGGTATAGATTTCCACCCGGTCGGCGCCGATGACCCTGGCGAGCGCCGGCGCCGCAGGGTCCGGGTCGACGAACAGCGAAACGCGCATGCCGCCCATGTGGAGGCGGGCGATGATGCCGGTCAGCAGCTCGCGGTTGGCGGCAATGTCCCAGCCGTGGTCAGAGGTTCCTTGCGTGGGATCATCCGGCACCAGCGTCACCTGCTCCGGCTTCTCCGCCTCGCACAGGCTGAGGAAGCGCTCGTCCGGGTAGCCCTCGATATTGAATTCCCGGCCCGGGCACTCGGCGCGCAGCAGGCGGTTGATGTCACTGACATCAGTGCGGCGGATGTGGCGCTCGTCGGGGCGGGGGTGAACGGTAATGCCGACCGAGCCATTGTCGAGCGCCACCCGGCAGAGATCGACTACCGACGGCCACGGCACGTGGCGGCGGTTCCGGAGATAGGCAATGGCATTGACGTTGACGGACAGCTTGCACGGCACGGCGGGAACGCTCCTTCGATGACACGGTTCTAGCCGAGGATGGTCCGGAGAAAAAAGCCGGTTGGAAGGAAAATGGGCAGACCGCTTTGGGGGAGTCTATACTGGCGCTTCTTGAGCGGGGGATGTGGGGGCGGACGCACCGACCCGCCTTGCCCCGCCTCCCCTCACCTCCCCCAACTGCGTTGGGGCCCCTTCCTCTCCCGCGGAGCGGGAGAGGACGAGAGGCGGAGGTACGGATTTTTTTCCTTTACTTTCTTTCTGTCCTGTGCTAGGTATGTATTCTTCACCGTGCCTGCTGCTGATTGACATTGTGAATCTGTTTTCGAGGCCACCCGGCCTCCCCTCCCGTTCCTCCGCGTGGCCGCGTGGGGGAGCGCGAGGCGGAGCTTTGGCAGAGGCTCTCACGCTCCTCCATCCGCTTTCTTTGGCGTCACCCCGGCGAGGGCCGGATTGAGGGAGTGTACGGTGGCCGCCAAAAAGAATGGCCGGGACAACCCGGCCATGACGGGTGGTGGAGGATGTGAGGACCGGGCCTCAGACCTTCATGCCCTCTGCACCGCGGGTGATGCCGGCAACGCCGGTGCGGGCCACTTCAACCAGGCCCAGCGGTACCATGAGCGAGATGAACTGTTCCACCTTGTCGCTCTTGCCGGTGATCTCGAAGATGAAGCTGGTGGTGCCAGCGTCGATAACGCGGGCGCGGAAGGCATCCGCCAGGCGCAGCGCCTCGACGCGCTTTTCGCCCGAACCCGCCACCTTGACCATGGCGAGCTCGCGGGTGACCGAATTGCCCTGCACCGTGAGGTCGGCCACGGAGTGGACAGGCACCATGCGACCGAGCTGGTTCTTGATCTGCTCGATCACCGCAGGCGTTGCACTGGTCACGATGGTGATGCGCGAGACGTGCTTCTCATGCTGCGTCTCGGACACGGTGAGCGAGTCGATGTTGTAGCCACGACCCGAGAACAGGCCGATGACGCGGGCCAGTACGCCCGGCTCGTTGTCGACCACCACGGCGAGCGTGTGGGTTTCGACCAGCGGCTTGGCGCTGTCGAGGAAGTAGGCTGAGCCCGAGGGCTGAAGATGAGCGTTCATGTCTTTTCTCCGTCCCTTAAACCAGCATCTTGCCCTTGGCGTCGATCACCGAGCCGACGTCCTCGTCGGCCACGTCCTCGCCAAGGATCATCTCGTTATGGGCCTTGCCCGAGGGGATCATCGGGAAGCAGTTGGTGAGCGCGGCCACGCGGCAATCGAACAGCACCGGATGCGGCGTCTTGATCATCTCCTTGATGGCATCGTCGAGCTCATGGGGCTTGGTGGCGCGCATGCCGACGCAGCCATAGGCTTCCGCAAGCTTAACGAAGTCAGGCAGTGCTTCCGTGTAGGAGTGCGACAGGCGGTTGCCGTGCAGCAGCTGCTGCCACTGGCGCACCATGCCCATGTGCTGGTTGTTGAGGATGAAGATCTTGATCGGCAGCTCATACTGGATGGCCGTCGACATCTCCTGCATGGTCATCAGCACCGAGGCATCGCCAGCGATGTCGATGACCAGCGCATCCGGATGAGCCTGCTGTACGCCAACCGCGGCGGGCAAGCCATAGCCCATGGTGCCGAGGCCACCCGACGTCATCCAGCGGTTCGGCTCCTCGAAGCGATAGAACTGTGCCGCCCACATCTGGTGCTGGCCCACTTCCGTGGTGATGTAGGTGTTCTTGTCCTTGGTCAGCTCATAGAGACGCTCGACCGCGTATTGCGGCATGATGACGTCGGCGTTCTTCTTGTACTTGAGGCAATCCTTGGCGCGCCAGCCGTCGATCTGCTTCCACCAGGTATCGAGCGACTTCTTGTCGAGTCTGATCGACTTGGCCTTCCACACGCGGATCATGTCCTCCAGCGCGTGCGCCACGTCGGCGACCACGGGGATATCGACGCGCACCGTCTTGTTGATGGACGACGGGTCGATGTCGATGTGGATCTTCTTCGAGTTGGGCGAGAAGCCGTTGAGGCGGCCGGTGATGCGGTCGTCAAAGCGGGCGCCGACGCAGATCATCACGTCGCAGTCATGCATGGCCATGTTGGCCTCGTACATGCCGTGCATGCCGAGCATGCCGAGCCAGTTCTTGCCGCCCGCCGGATAGGCGCCAAGGCCCATCAGCGTGGAGGTGATGGGGATGTTGGTCATCTCCACGAAGTCGCGCAGCAGCTTGGACGCCGTGGGGCCTGAGTTGATGACGCCGCCGCCCGTGTAGAGGATCGGGCGCTTGGCCGTGGCGATGAGTTCCACCGCAGCGCGGATGGCGTTCTGGTCGGCCTTGACCTGCGGGCGATAGGTCTTGTGCTCGATGTTCTTGGGGCCGACGTAGCGGCCCTTGGCGAACTGCACGTCCTTCGGGATATCGACCACGACCGGGCCGGGGCGGCCATGGGTGGCGACATAGAAGGCCTCGTGCAGGATGCGCGCGAGGTCGTTCACGTCCTTCACCAGATAGTTGTGCTTGGTGCAGGGACGCGTGATGCCGACCGTGTCGCATTCCTGGAAGGCGTCGGAGCCGATGAGATGCGTGGGCACCTGGCCGGTGATGCAGACCATGGGGATGGAGTCGAGCAGCGCATCCGTGAGGCCCGTCACCGCGTTGGTGGCGCCGGGGCCGGAGGTGACGAGCACGACGCCGCACTTGCCGGTGGAGCGGGCATAGCCTTCCGCCGCGTGGGTCGCGCCCTGCTCGTGGCGGACGAGGATGTGCTCGACCTTTTCCTGCTGGAAGATCTCGTCATAGATCGGCAGCACGGCGCCGCCCGGATAGCCGAACACTGTGTCGACCCCCTGGTCGGCCAGTGCCTTCAGCACCATTGCTGCGCCTGTCATCTCGGTGGTGGCCATCTCAGAACCTCTTCAACTTTTCCGTTCGTCAAACACGTGATTTGTCATTCAGGCAATAAAAAAGGCCCCCGAGGGAGCCTGATTTCCGCGCAACACCACCAGTTCCTGGAGGCTTAAGCCTCCCCGGCGTTGCGCGGTCCTACTACGAGAATGGTGTTCATGGGCGGCTGTTTACGCGGGCGGAACGGGGCCGTCAAGACCCCTTCCGCCCGCGGATACGTCAGTAATCGCGCTTGGCCACGAAGCGCGTCGGGCCATAGGGGCCGGCGACAGGGCGATAGACGCATTCAAGACGGTTGATGTCGTAGCCATCGCCACCGGGCACCGGCATGCGGGCCTGGGCCGGAATGAGCGTGGCCTGCCCCGGCGCTGCGCCATACATGTCGATGGTGCAGGTGATGCGGTCGCGGCTCCAGTCGGTGTTGCGGTTGCAGCGGCCGCGGTTCATGCGGATGTCGACCTGATTGCCGTTGCGCACCCAGTCGATGTCGCCGTTGCAGGAGAGCTTGCCACCCTCGACCTGGTAGCCGCCGTCGGAGCCGCGGTTGAGGCAGAAGGACAGACGATATTGGCCATAAAGCGCCTGCCTGGCCCGCCAGCAGCCCTTGACGCCGCCGCCCGCGCCGGGAACCGGCATGCGCATGTCAGGGTCGGGATAAGGTGCGGGCTGCGGCATGCGAACCTGGGCCTGCTGGAAGCCAGCCCCCATCACGGCGTCTGCCATGGCCGCCCCGGGAATGCTCAACGCCGCTGCAGCGGCGATCATCGCGATCACGAAATGTTTCATCTGAGGCCCTCCTTTTTCTCGCCGCAGGACTGCCAACCATCCTGCGCGCAAGGGTTTAATGGCGGCTCCGGCCAATGGCAATATCGGTAGATTCCTCAGGCGGCGGGGAGGTGAAGACGCCCGTGTTGTCAGCGCCAGTGCACCATCTGGCTGCGCCACCAGGTGAGTTGGCGCTTGATGAAGTTGCGGGTGGCGGTCTTGGCGTTGACGGCGGCCGCCTCGAGCGTGATCTCACCCCTGAGATGGGAGATGAGCTCCGGCAGGCCGATGGCCTTCATGGCAGGCAGCATGGGATCGAGATGGGCGAGCGCTCGCGCCTCCTCCAGTGCGCCGGCATTCAGCATGGCATCGAAGCGGGCCTCGGCGCGGGCATAAAGCTCATCGCGCGGGATATCGATAAAGATGCGCTCGACCGCGACGTCCCGGAGCGGCGCCTGGGACTGGCCATCCTTCTGCCAGTCGAGCAGCGAGCGGCCTGTTGCATCGACCACTTCCAGCGCACGGGACAGGCGCTGGCGATCGGTCGGCAGGAGCTTGGCGGCCATGGCGGGGTCACGCGAGAGAAGTTCGGCATGGAGGTCGCCCGCGAAGCTGCGCCAGTGGGCGCGCACGTCTACGGGAATTTCCGGCACGGGGGCGAGGCCCAGTTCGAGGGCACGGAAATAGAGCCCTGTGCCGCCGGTGACGATGGGGAGAAGTCCCTGCTCCCACGCGGCCTCCATCTCGCCGCGGGCTTCCGTGAGCCACGAGGCGACGGAGTAAGGCTGCTCGGCGCCGACGTGGCCATAAAGGCGATGCGGGGTGCGGGTTTCTTCCTCGGGCGTGGGACGGGCCGAGAGGATGCGCAGGGCCGAATAGACCTGCAACGCATCGGCATTGATGATGACGCCGTTCAGTCTGGCGGCCTTCTTCAGCGCCAGGGCGGACTTGCCGCTGGCGGTGGGGCCTGCAATAAGCAGCGCGCGTTTGTGGTGACTGGTGGTCATATGGAATCCGTTCTCGTCCTCATAGCAGCCCCGGGGTCCCATGCAATCGGCGTGACGACTGCGGACATGCTGCGCGACTTCGGCGCGGGCAGCCCACGCTGGCTGGCGAAGGGCGAGGCGCTGGAAGTTGCGGACTTCGCGGGCCGCGATGCTGCTGTGGCCGAGCTTGCCGCACTGCCCATCGACGTGAACGTCGTTCCCGCCGCCAACCGGCGCAAGCGACTGCTGATCGCAGACATGGATTCCACCATGATCGAGCAGGAATGCATCGACGAGTTGGGCGTGATGGCGGGGATCGGCGACCACATCAAAGAGATCACGGCGCGCGCCATGCGCGGCGAACTGGACTTCGAGGGCGCACTCAAGGAGCGGGTGAAGCTGCTGAAGGGCCTCGATGCCGGGATCATCGACACAATCCTCCGTGAACGGATCAGCTTCATGGCCGGAGGTCGCACGCTGATCGCCACCATGAAGGCCAATGGCGCCTATACCGCACTCGTCTCCGGCGGATTCACGCCCTTCACCGCGAAAGTGGCGGCGGATCTTGGCTTCGACGAGAACCAGGCGAACGACTTGATCGTGGCGGACGGCGTGCTCACCGGCGAGGTGGGATACCCCATCCTCGGGCAGCAGGCGAAGCTCGACGCGCTGCGGCGGATTTCAGCCGGGCTTGGAATTTCCACCGCTGATGCGCTTGCGGTGGGCGACGGGGCCAATGACCTCGCGATGATCGGCGCCGCCGGCATGGGTGTGGCACTCCACGCCAAGCCGCAGGTGCAGGCGGAGGCACGCTACCGCGTGAACCACGGAGACCTGACAGCGCTGCTCTATCTGCAGGGGTATGAGCAGAGCGCCTTCAGGGACTAGGGGCGGCTATTCCGAGAGCGATCTCTTGCGGCCGGTGATCATGGCGCGCACCAGGTTCTCCCTGTGGCGGACACTCGCCAGCGCGACGCCGCCGACGTGCAGCGCCACAAGGACAAGAATGCCATGCGCTGCATAGCTGTGGGTATCCTGAACCCAGGAGACACCATAATAGGCGTCGGTGGTTTCAAGCCAGCCACTGAAGGCGGTGAGCAACAGGGCGGCGAGAAGTACGAGAATCATCGCACCACCAGCCGGGTTGTGCCCAAGGTACCGCGCCTCACGGCCAACCGAGATATCCCGCAGATAAGCGATCACGGCCAGCGGCGAACGGACGAAATCGATGAACCGGGCGTGGCGCGTACCGGCCAGTCCCCAGACCAGCCGGCAAGCGACGAGAACGGCCGCCACATATCCAGCCCACATGTGGACATCATCAGACCTGGCCGCGCTGAACCAGGCAATGGCAAAGCTCGCCACGATGCCCCAGTGAAACAGCCGGACGAGCGGATCCCAGACGGCGACCATGACGTGGTCGCCGCCTGCGTCGCCCAATGCTTCGGGGTCAGTTCTCACCGGCTTCAGGATTATCAACCTTCTCGAGGGTTTCCGCATTGAAGGCCAGGTTGACCTTCTTACCGTTCTTATCGATGGCGTAAACTTCGTAGCAGCCCTTCTCCGTCTTGACACGGCGAACGTTCATGCCAGCTGCCTTCAGCTGACTTTCGAGCGTGGCCTGCGGCTGGAATTTCGCTGCAGGGCTCGTGCTGCATTGGGCGGCGGCAAAGGCGCCTGTTGACATTGCGACACTCAGGACGGCGATCGTGGCAATCAGCTTCATGGATCGATTCCTCATAAGTTTGCTGTCGTTGGATCGTGCAGCTGGCATCGCACCCGGCGCCAGGCAAAGGGCCTGGGCTCACCGTTACACTGAACATCTGCAGGACAGGTGAAACTTGACGGGCCAAACTGACCGCTTGCTGACGGCTGGGGGTGATCTCCTTCAGCTCGCCGTCAGGAATGGGAAAACTGCCGCGCCAACGCGCGCACAATCACAACGGGCGCTGCATCTGCGGGGGTATGAGAGGCGCGAGTTCGTGGCGTGAACCAGCGCCTCACGGATGCCTTGCCCCGGCTTTCGCCGGGGTGCCGGTCACTTCGTTATTTCAGCTTCAGGGCGATGAAGCGCATTTCACCCGATTTGCCGCCCTTGGCGACGAGCAGCAGGATCGAGCTCTTGCCCGCCTTCTGGGCTTCATCGACGCGCGCCGAGATGTCGGCCGCGCCCTGGACTTCCTGCTCGCCCGCCTCGGTGATGACGTCGCCCGGCTCGAGACGCTTGTCGGCCGCTGCACCGTCCTTCGCCACCTCGGTGATGACAGCACCCTTCAGGTCCTTGTCGATACCGAACTTGGTGCGGAGCTCGTCAGTGATGGAGGTCAGCGTCATGCCGAGCGCGGTGACGACGGCGGGGGCAGCGGGTTCCGGCTTCTTGGCACCCGATGCGTCAGCCAGCTTCTCGCCGTCCTCGAGGCGGCCCACCTCGGCGGTGAGCGCCACTTCCTTGCCCTTGCGCAGAACCTTGAGCGGCACCTTGTCGCCGATCGGCGTTTCAGCCACGAACTTCGGCAGGTCGCGCATGGTGTTCACCGGGCGGCCGTTGAACTCGATGATGATGTCGCCCGACTGCAGGCCCGCCTTCTCGGCCGGGCCGGTGGGCGTGACATCGGCGATCAGCGCGCCATGCGTGTTGTCGAGTGCGAGTGACTCCGCGATCTCGTCCGTCACGGCCTGGATCTTCACGCCCAGCCAGCCACGCCTGGTCTCGCCATATTGGGTGAGTTGGGCGATGACGTTCTTCGCGGTGTTGGAGGGCACCGAGAAGCCGATGCCGACCGAGCCGCCCGACGGCGAGAAGATGGCCGTGTTGATGCCCATCACCTGGCCCTTGAGGTTGAACAGCGGGCCACCGGAATTGCCCTTGTTGATGGCGGCATCCGTCTGGATGAAATCATCATAGGGACCAGCGTTGATGTCGCGGTTCCGCGCCGAGACGATGCCGAGCGACACCGAGCCGCCGAGGCCGAAGGGATTGCCGATGGCCATCACCCATTCGCCGACGCGCAGCTTGTCGCTGTCGCCGAAGGCCACGGTAGGCAGCGGATTCTTGGGCTTGACGCGGATCACCGCGAGATCGGTCTTGGGATCGCGGCCGACGAGTTCACCCTTGAGGACAGTGTCGTCGTGGAAGTGGACCTCGATCGTTTCCGCACCTTCCACCACGTGGTTGTTGGTGACGATGATGCCAGACGGGTCGACCACGAAGCCCGAGCCCATGGAGGTCATCTTCTGCTTCGGCTGCTCGCCACCCTGCCCTCGCTTGAGGAACTCGTCGAAGAAATCCTTGAAGGGATTGTTCGGGTCATCCGGGTTGCCGCTGTCCGGCGGCGTGCCGGGCGTGGCGTCCGGCGCATCCTGCTGGGTCTCGGGTGCGTCGGCGGCCGCTTCGCCGCCCGACTCGATGGTGATCTCCACCACCGCAGGCAGCAGCCGGTCAGCGAGATCGGCGACGGAGGGAAGTTCCTGCAGCGGGATCTGTGCGGTGGTGGGGTCCTGTGTCGGCTGTGCCGCGGTCTGCGCCTGCACGGCGGTTGCCGCCAGCATGCTGATACCCGCTGCCAGCACCAGGCTGCGCATTGTCACGATCTTGCCGCTCATAACCACCCTCCTCGAAATTCGTCTCAGAACATCGCCGCGTGTACCAGCCACACCGCCACAACACCGGTGGCCATGGCGGCAACGCCCCCTATACGCAACTGGTCGTCCGAAAGATTTTGCACTGACTGCATCATGGCCTTCAGCTGGGCTGGAACCAAGGCATAAAGAAGACCCTCGATCACGAGAACGAGACCGAGGGCCATCAGCACATTTGCCAGCATCACTGCGCCGGCTGGGCCGGAGCCGGCTGCGGGGCCGTGGCGCCCCCGGCCTTCTGATCGCCGAAGTAGCGGAAGAACTCCGAGTCCGGGTTCAGCACCATGGTGGTGCCGTTTCCGCCCAGCGCCTTCTGATAGGCCTGCATGGACCGATAGAAGGCGAAGAACTCCGGATCCTGCTCGAAGGCCTCGGCGAACACGCGGTTACGTTCCGCATCGCCCTGGCCGCGGACGATCTCCGCTTCCTTCTTGGCCTGGGCGAGCTTCTCGGTCACCGTGCGGTCGGTCTCGGCGTTCATGCGGGTCTTGGTCGATTCACCCTGCGAGCGGATGTCCTGGGCCAGCGCATTGCGCTCCGACTTCATGCGGCCATAGGTCTGGTCGAGCACGTTTTCGGAAAGGTCGGTGCGGCGCACCCGAACGTCGACGATCTCGATGCCGAGCCCGTCGGCTTCCTGGCGAAGCTGGTCGCGGATCTCGCGCATCATGGTGGCGCGGTCGGACGAGAGTGCTGCATCGAAGGAGCGGCGGCCATAGGTCTGGCGCAGCGCGGCGTCGAGGCGGGCACCCACGCGGGTCTCGGCCTGCAGCATGTCGGCGCCCAGCGTTTCACGGAACAGGCGGGCATCCTTGATGCGCGCCAGCGTGAAGGCGTCGACGATATAGACCTGCGAGGCCACATCCTGCACCGGGCGGCCGTTGTTCTCCCAGATCATGATGCGGTTGTCGATCAGCGACACGGTGTCGGCGAAGGGCACCTTGAAGTAGAGGCCCGGCTTCTCCACCACGCGGTCGATGTCACCAAAGCGCAGGACGAGCGCCTTGTGCGTCTGGTCCACCACGAAATAGGACATGTAGAAGAGCAGCGCCGCGGCGATGGCGAAGGCGGCGAAAATGGTCTTGGACGTGCTGTTCATGGCTCTGCTCCCGCTCAGTTCTGTGCCGCGCCCGAACGGGCCTTCAGGTCGGGTAGCGGCAGGTAGGGAACCACGCCCTGCCCGTTGGCGCCCTGCTCGATGATGACCTTGTTGGTGCCGCCCAGCAGATTCTCCATGGTCTCGAGATAGATGCGCTCGCGCGTCACGTCCTTGGCGTTCTTGTACTGCTCATAGACGGAGAGGAAGCGCGCGGCCTCGCCCTGCGCCTCCGCCACGGTGGCGGACTTGTAGGCATTGGCATCCTCAACGAGCTTCGCGGCGTCACCGTCGGTGAGGCGATACTTCTGGTTCCGGTACTGCTCGGCCTCGTTGATCGACTGCTGCTGGTTCTGGCCGGCGCGCACCACTTCGGCGAAGGCATCGGCCACTTCACGCGGCGGCTGCACGTCGCCGAGGTTGACGGACGACACGGTGACGCCCGAGCCATATTCGTCGAGCAGCTTCTGGGTGATGTCGATGACCTGCGCCTCGACGGTGTTCTTGCCGGTCGTCAGGATGGCCTGGGCGCGGGTCTGGCCCACCACCTCGCGCATGGCGCTCTGGGCCACGGCGCTGATGACGCGCTCCTGGTCGGCGACGTTGAAGAGGTAGTTCTTGGCATCGTTGATGCGCCAGAACACCGAGAAGGGAACATTGATGATGTTCTTGTCGGAGGTCAGCATCTGGCCGTCGTTGGCCTCGTTGCCAATGTTGATCTGGCGTACCGCGCCGACCTTCGGCTTCTCCATCGTCTCGACCGGCCACAGCGCGAAGTGGAGGCCCGGTTCGGCGACGCGGTTGAAGGTTCCGAAGCGCAGAACGACGCCGCGCTCGTCCGGCTGGACCTGATAGACGCTGTTGTAGACCACCACGAGGGCGATGAAACCAAGCCCCAGAAGCCAGCCGACATATCCACCGCCGCCCTGCGGCAGCACCTGCTTCAGCTTGTCCTGCCCCCTGCGGATGAGGTCATCGAGGTCCGGCGGGTTTGGCCCGCGGCCACCCGGGTTGGGCTTGCGCGGTCCGCCGCCCTGCCCCCACGGCCCCTGTCCCCAGGGACCCTGACCACCACCACCGCCTTCGGAATTCCACGGCATTCAATTTCACCCTTGTTCTTCTGATGTCGTGATACGTTCGGAACGATATAGGTACGCTGCGGCTGAATGTCCACGGCGGCCCGGAACCTTAAATTTTTGTCATGCGATCCAGGATGCGCAGGGTGAAGGAGGCCGAGTCCTTATCGCCCCGCGGATGGACCTCGCGGCCGACTTCCCGCCACTCGCCCGGCAAGACATCGGGGAAATGGGTGTCGCCCGCCACGTCGAGGTCGACCTCGGTGAGGTAGAGCCGGTCGACCAGCGGCCAGAACAGCCGGTAGATCTCGCCGCCGCCGATCACCGCCACCTCGGGCGCATCCCCGCACAGGCTGAGCGCCTCCTCGGGCGTTGCCGCCACTTCGGCCCCCTCGGGCGCAAAGCCCGCCTGCCGGGTGATGACGATGTTGCGCCGGCCGGGCAGCGGCTTCCGGGGCAGGCTCTCCCAGGTCTTTCGGCCCATCACCACGGGCTTTCCCATGGTGATTTCCTTGAAGCGCTTGAGGTCGGAGGAAATGTGCCAGGGAAGGCCACCCTCGCGGCCGATCACCCCGTTCTTCGATACGGCGACGACATAGGAAATCATGAGGCGAGCCTTTCGAGCGCTTCGCCACTGAGTTGGCAAAAGCAGTTGCCATCCTCGATAGAAGCGCCTGCGGCTTCATAAAGGCGGCGCGCGTCGGTGTTCCAGCCCATCATCAGCCACTTTACGGCACCGGCATTACGCTGCACCGCGAGTTTCGCCACTGCCTTGAGCAGCACGGTGGCAATGCCCTTCCGGCGGAAGGGTGGTAGCACCGAAATATCCTCCAGGTAGATGACCTCGCGACCGGTGAAGGTGGCATAGCTGCGCTGCCATGTGGCGCAGCCAGCGGGCTCGCCGTTCCATTCTGCGATGATCGCGCCGTTAATGGCGTTGGGGTCTGCCAGGAACCGCTCGTAGTCGGCGGGTGTGGCCGTGAAATAGGCTTCATAGTCGTGATGCACGGCGAGTTCACGCACCATGGTGATCAGGATGGGGCCGTCACCAGCCACCGCGGGGCGAATCGTAACCGTCATGACGCCAGCGCTTCCAGTTCGGCACCTGACACGCGGAACACCGTCCACTCATCCATGGGCTTGGCGCCCAGCGACTTGTAAACGGCGATGGAGGGTTCGTTCCAGTCCAGCACCCACCATTGCAGGCGCGGCAGGCCCTCCTCCACGCAGCGGCGCGCCAGGCCCTTCAGCAGCGCCTTGCCAATGCCCTTGCCACGCAGTTCAGGTTCGACGAACAGGTCTTCCAAATAGATGCCCGCCTTACCGGCGAAGGTGGAGAAATTGTAGAACCACAGCGCGAAGCCAACGGGTGAACCGTTCCAGAAGGCGAGGTCGCAATGACAGCGCGGCTCACGCCCGAACAGCCCTTCGCGCAGGTCGGCCTCGTTGGCCGTCACTTCATCGCTAAGCTTCTCATAGTCGGCGAGCTTGTTGATGAAGGACAGTACCAGCCCCTCCTCGCCGGGACGGGCCTTCCTGATTTCGAGCGTCACGGGCCGCCACCCATCTGGAAGAAGATGAGGAGCGCGTAGAAGCCATTCCAGATGCCGTGGCAGGCGATGGTCACCCACAGGCTGCCGAAGCGATACATCATCCAGCCGAAGATCAGGCCCATGACGAAGATGAGGCCGATCGACAGCCACGGCTCCGTCACATGCATGAGCGCCCACAGCAGCGCCGTCACCAGCGTGGTGCCGGCAACACCGAGCCTGGTCTGCGACAGGGCCGAGAACAGCTGGCCACGGAAGATCAATTCCTCGGCCAGCGGCGCGCCGATGGCAATCGAGGGGAAGACCAGGGCGAACAGCCATGGCTCATTGGCGATGTCGAACATCGCCTCCTTGACGGCACCCGCCGAACCGGACTTCGGCGACTGCCCATTGGGGCCCGGCGTGTATTGCGCCATGTCGATGTGGAAGATCAGCACGATCGCCATGATCGCGGCATACATGGCCGCCATGAAGCAGAGCACGAGCGCCACCCAGCCGAGCGGCGTGAGCTTCGGCCAGCGCAGGCTGAGCACCCGCGCCGGGATGCCGCCACGCCGCCCCGCCAGCCACCACGCCAGCGCGCCAACCATGAGCGAGGCGGGGAAGATCGACACGAGCGCCACCTTGGTGGTTTCCCGCGTAACAGCAGGGTTGAGCTTGAAGATCAGCATGAAGCCGAAGACCAGCACCAGCTGCAGAAGCTGGTGCAGCACCATCAGGCCGACCGCCACGGCCAGCGCATACCACAGCCCTGCCGGGTTGGACGGTGCATAGATGCGGCGGAAGAAGCCGCCCGTGAAATCCTCGCCCAGCATCTTCATACGGCGACAGGTGCTGCGATGTGGGGGTGCGACTGATAATTGGCGATCTCGAAATCCTCGAACCGGAAATCCATGATGTCCTTTACGTCGCGCTTGATGATGAGGCGCGGCAGCGGCAGCGGTTCACGCGTCAGCTGCTCGTCCGTCTGCTCGAGGTGGTTGAGATAGAGATGCGCGTCACCCAGCGTGTGGATGAACTCGCCCGCTTTCAGCCCCGTCACATGCGCCACCATGTGGGTGAGCAGCGCATAGGACGCGATGTTGAAGGGCACGCCGAGGAAGATGTCGGCCGAGCGCTGGTAGAGCTGGCAGGAGAGCTTGCCGTCCGCCACGTAGAACTGGAACAGGCAGTGGCAGGGCGGCAGCGCCATCTTGTCCACGTCCGCCGGGTTCCAGGCGGTGACGATCAGGCGGCGCGAGTCCGGGCTCTTCCTGATGCGGGCGATGACCTCCGACAGCTGGTCGATGGTGGAGCCGTCACGCGCCGGCCAGGAGCGCCACTGGGCGCCATAGACGGGACCGAGGTCGCCGTTGGCATCAGCCCAATCGTCCCAGATGGTGACCTTGTTGTCGCGCAGGTATTTGACGTTGGTCTCGCCGCGGATGAACCACAGCAGCTCATGGATGATCGAGCGCAGGTGCAGCTTCTTGGTGGTGAGCAGCGGGAAGCCCTGCGAAAGATCATAACGGCTCTGCCAGCCGAAGATCGAGAGGGTTCCGGTTCCGGTACGGTCGTCCTTGCGGTGGCCCTGCTCGCGCACGTGCTGCATCAGGTCGTGATATTGCTTCATGGGCAAAGCCTAGACGATTCCACCGGGCGATACAAAGAGGCCGAAGTTTCCCTTCCCTTGGGCGGGACGGCTGCCTATATTTCGTCCGTCACGTTCCGCAAGGGGCATGACTATGGTGATAAACGGTAATCGTAATAAACCTTTCGGACCCGGGGGCAGTACCCGGCGCCTCCACCACAGACCGCTGGCCGAGACGGCGGCCTTTGCTGGGGGCGAAATAGGATCGACGAGGGCGTAAAGGGTTGCTTTTTGCTCGTGATGGTACCGACGTTATCGGGCTAAATTTATAGTTGCCAACGACAACTATGCTCCGGTCGCGGTGGCTGCGTAAGCAGCCTGAGCAACCGAAATCAAAGTCCTTGGGCTTAGCAGCTTAAGGCGGGGTTCGCCGGCACCTGGCAACAGAAGCCGGCACTTACATTTCATCATTGCCAGCCTTGAATATGTATGCGATAATATCGCTTCGTGCTGGGATGGTTTTGCGCGATATTATCGCCATGAAGACCATCATCTTCACTCATGCAGCGGCCAAGGACCTTGATGCCCTGCCTGCGGATGGCAGGGATCAAGTCGAGGCCGGACTTGTGCGCTATGCGGCGACGGGTGACGGCGATGTGAAACAGTTGAGCGGCCGGGAAGGTTACAGGCTCCGGATCGGTCGCTACCGCGTGATTTTCGACGAGGACCGCCTCACAATCCTGGCGATCTACATCGGCAAGCGGGACACGACGACCTATCGGAGGAGATAGACCATGGGCAGACTTCAGATCATTCGCACCCCCTCCGGCGAGGAGATGGTGGTGCTGCCGCGGTCGGAATACGACGCTCTGGTTGCCGCGGCCGAGGCAGCGGATGATGATGCTGATGATGTGGCGATTTACGACGCCCGCAAGGCAGCACTCGCGGGCGCGGGCGGCGGTTTGCTTCCGGAGCCAGTCAGCGCCTTACTCCTCAAGGGCAACAGCCGCCTGAGGGCCATCCGTCTGTGGAGAGAAATGACCCAGACAGAACTGGCGAAACAGGCTGGCGTGGGCCAAGGCTATCTGTCGGACATGGAAAGCGGACGGCGACCGGTGGGCGGCGAGGCGCTTCAAGCCCTGGCCGCGCGGTTGAGTGTTCCGCCGGAGTGGATCGCCTAGACGGGACACCCCGCCGGATGACTTTGCCTCCTCCGCCCGGCTATGCTACCCCCGGGTCCCAGACTGAAACAGACGCCGGATTCGCCTGATGCCCGATGACTTGATGCGCTATGACCTGCTCGCCCAGAACGCCCTCAAGGGGGTCGTCCGCGAAGCGCTGCGCATCGCCGAGACCACCGGGTTGCCGGGTGAGCACCACTTCTACATCGCCTTCAACACGCGGGCGCCCGGCGTCGAACTGTCCGAGAAGATCGACGCGCGCTACCCGCGCGAGATGACGATCGTGTTGCAGCACCAGTACTGGAACCTGCGGGTGCATGACAATTACTTCGAGGTCGAGCTCTCCTTCGACAATGTGCCCGAGCACCTGGTCATTCCCTTCGACGCGGTGAAGGGCTTCCTCGACCCCGCCGTACAGTTCGGGCTGCAGTTCGAGACGCAGGCCCAGCATGCCCGCCCGCGCGAGGTTGAGGCGCCAAAGCCAGCCACTGCCAAGCTCGAGACGCAGCCGGTTCCGGCCATCCTGTCAGATGACACACTCGAAGAAAGACCCGCGCAGGACGAGGCCGCCAAGGTCGTTTCATTGGACCAATTCCGCAAGAAGTGAGGACGCCGATGAACAGACATCTCGTCATTGCCGCGGCAATTCTTGTCGCCGGCCTCGGCATTGGTGCTGCGTGGTCACAGTCGGCCAATGACATGCGGGCGCTGGCCGCCCTGTCCGACAAGGAACTCATGAAGCTTCCGGCCAAGAAGCTGTTCTCGAGCTTCACGACGCCGGCCTCCACCATGAAGTCGCGCCCCATCGGCTTCTATTCAAAGGGCTGTCAGGCCGGTGCGGTGGCACTGCCGGTCGACGGCCCCGCCTGGCAGGTGATCCGCCCCTCCCGCAATCGCTACTGGGGACAGCCGCAACTGGTCGACCTGCTCGAGCGCCTCGGCACCGAGGCCAAGGGCGAGGACGGCTGGAACGGCCTGCTGGTCGGCGACATGTCCATGCCGCGCGGCGGGCCCATGCCTTCGGGCCACGCCAGCCACCAGATCGGTCTTGATGCCGATATCTGGTTCAAGCAGATGCCCGACCACCAGATGACGGCGCAGGAACGCGAGAACATCGAGCCCGACGTTCTGGCACCGACGCGCCACAGCGTCGACAAGTCGCTGTGGTCGAACGCCCATGCCCGGCTTCTGAAGCGCGCCGCATCCTACCCGGAGGTGGAGCGCATCTTCGTCAACCCGCCGATCAAGGCGGCGCTGTGCAAGTGGGCGACCGGCGACCGCGCTTGGCTCGCCAAGGTGCGCCCCTACTACAATCACAACTATCACTTCCACATTCGCATCGCCTGCCCGGCGGGCGCCAAGAACTGCAGGGACCAGCCGGAGGCAAACCCGGAAGACGGCACGGGCTGCGGCAAGGAACTCGCCTACTGGATGGGCAACGGGCCGTGGAAGCGCATCGAGCACCCGCCGCCGGAGAAGAAGCCGACAAAACCGGTGAAGCCCCCCGCACCCTTGACTCTGGCATCGCTTCCTGCTGAATGCCGCGCCGTCGTGACGGCGGAATAGTCGTTCGGCAGAAACAGGGGCCAGCGCCACGGCGCGCATCCATGAATAGCACCGAAGCGCAGCCAAACGGCTCCAGCAAGGCCTCCCTCAAGCTTGCATATGCCTCGATCGGCGTGGTGTTCGGCGACATCGGCACGAGCCCGCTCTACGCGATGCGCGAGGCGCTGCACCCGGTCGTTGCCAACGGCGCAGACCTGCGCGAGGCGGTACTGGGCGTCGCTTCGCTGCTGCTGTGGGCGCTGATCCTGATCGTCACGCTCAAATACGTGTTCTTCCTGATGCGGGCCGACAACAAGGGCGAAGGCGGCATTCTCTCCCTCGTCGTGCTGGTGGAAAGCCTGCTCGGCCGCAAGGGCGGCGTCGTGCTCACGCTCGGCATCATCGGCGCGGCCTTCTTCTTCGGCGATGCGATGATCACGCCGGCCATGTCGGTGCTCTCCGCCGTCGAGGGCCTCAAGGTGGTGAACAACCATTTCGAACCCTATGTGGTGCCCCTCACGCTGGCCATCCTGATCACGCTGTTCCTGTTCCAGTACAAGGGCACGGGCGGCGTGGCGCGGCTCTTCGCGCCCATCACCATGGTGTGGTTCGCCACGCTGGGTGTGATGGGCCTGTTCCACATCTCTGACGATCTCGAGATCTTCAACGCCTTCAACCCGATGCACGGGCTGGGGATGCTGATCGACCGTCCGGGCCTGGCACTCCTCGTGTTCGGCGGCGTGTTCCTCGCCGTGACCGGTGGCGAGGCGCTTTATGCCGACATGGGCCACTTCGGCGCGAAGCCCATCCGCATGGCGTGGCTTTGCGTGGTGTTCCCCGGTCTCATCCTCAACTACCTCGGCCAAGGCGCCTTCATCATCTCGCACCCGGAAGCAGTGACCAATCCGTTCTTCCTCATGGTGGAAGGCTGGATGGTGATTCCGCTGGTACTGCTGGCCACGGCGGTGACGGTGATCGCCTCGCAGGCGGTCATCACCGGTGCCTTCTCGATTGCCCAGCAGGCGATGTCGCTGGGCCTATTCCCGCGCATGGGCATCACCCATACGAGCGAGACCGAGCATGGCCAGATCTATGTGGGCCAGATCAACTGGATGATCCTCGTCGGCGTGGTCATCCTCGTGCTGGTGTTCCAGTCATCCTCGAACCTCGCCTCGGCCTATGGCATTGCGGTCAACACCTCGATGGTGGTCGATACCATCCTGGCTGTGATCTTCTTCTGGAAGTCGCGCAACCTGCCGCGCTACATCGTGATCCCGGCCCTCGCCGTCATTTTCGTAATCGAGGCCACCTTCCTCGCCGCCAATGGCCTCAAGCTCGCCAATGGCGGTTATGTGCCGGTGCTGATGGGCGCCACCATCATCCTGCTGATGGTCACCTGGATGCGCGGCCGCCGGGCCCTGACCGACAAGCTGAAGAAGGAGTCGGTGGAACTGGTGCCGCTGCTCGAAAGCCTCGAACGCCGCCAGCCGACGCGCGTGGCCGGTGCGGCCGTGTTCCTGCAGACCGACCCGCTCTATGCACCAAGCGCGCTGATGCACAACCTCAAGCACAATCGCGTGCTGCATGACCGACTGGTGTTCATCACCGCCGAGACGACGAGCCAGCCGCGCCTCGACGGCGAGGACCGCGTGTCGGTCAAGCAGCTGCCGCTGGGCGCCTGGCTGGTGGAAGCGCGGTTCGGTTACATGGAACAGCCGGACGTGCCCAAGGCGCTGCGCGCATGCGCCGAGTTCGGCCTCGAGATCGACCCGCGGCATGCGTCATATTTCCTTGGTCGACGGGTGATACGCATGTCGGCACGCTCGTCGTTGCCGTTCTGGCAGCAACGGCTGTTCATCATGATGGCCAACCAGTCCTCGCGCGCCATCGAGTTCTTCCGCATCCCGCCCGACCGCGTGGTCGAGCTTGGCATGCAGATGAGCGTCTGACCCCAAGCCACAGGATCTCCGCATGACTCTCCTCGCCCCCTTCTCCGCACCCGGACGCTTCTGGCGCGGCAACCTGCACACGCATTCGAACCTCTCGGACGGCGCGCTGGAGCCGAAGGCCGTGGTCGATGCCTACAAGCAGGCTGGCTATGACTTCATGCAGCTCTCCGAACACTTCATCGAGCACTTCGATTTCCCCATCGCCGACACGCGCCCCTTCCGCTCCAACAGCTACACCACGCTGCTTGGCGTCGAACTGCATGCGCCGGAAACGCAGGTGGGCGAGCTCTGGCACATCGTGGCCGCTGGCCTGCCGCTGGATTTCCCGCGCAACCTGCCCGGTGAAACGGGCGCTCAGCTTGCAAGGCGTGCCCGCGAGGCCGGCGCCTTCATCGGCATTGCGCACCCCGCATGGTCGCAGCTGACGATCGAAGATGGTCGCGCCATCGACGCAGCGCATGCGGTGGAGATCTACAACCATGGCTGCGCCATCGAGAACGACCGCGGCGATGGCTGGTACTTGGCCGACCAGCTGTTCACCGAGGGCAAGCGCCTCACCGCCTTTGCCACCGATGACGCGCATTTCAAGGGGCCGGACTATTTCGGCGGCTGGGTGCATGTGAAGGCGGAGAGCCTCGACCCCGACGCGCTGCTTGAGAGCCTGAAGAAGGGCCTGTATTATTCGAGCATGGGCCCGCAGCTCCATGCCATCGAGATGAACGGCAAGGAGATCTCCATTTCCTGCTCGCCCGTCGACACCATCACGGTGGTCTGCGGCACGTCACGCAGCGCGGTGCGTATTGGCAAGGCCATCACCGATGCGAGCTTCGACCTCGCCAAGCTGGAAAAAGGCTGGCTACTGAAGAGGACGAGCCCGTGGTTCCGCGTCACCGTCATCGACGGCGCGGGCAAGCGCGCCTGGTCGAACCCCATCTGGTGGGACGAGATCGCCTGAGGTCCGCCTGGTGAATGCTCAAGCCAATAATCTAGACGTCATCATCGCCGGGCTTGACCCGGCGATCCTTTTCGCCAGACCCGCAAAGGATGCCCGGGTCAAGCCCGGGCATGATGAACGGGGTGAAACGCAGTCATTCTTTGCATGACCCGCCTGCCGCTCTGGATCGTCATCTGCGGTCTCGGGCTCACCCAGATCATTGGCTGGGGCACGACCTATTACATGCTCGGCGCCCTGTCGCAGGACATTGCGCTCTCGACCGGCTGGTCGGGCACGCTGATCTTCGGTGCCTTCTCGGGCGCGCTGCTGCTGAGCGGCGTGATCTCACGCCGCGGCGGGCGGTTGATCGACCGGATCGGCGGCCAGCGGGTGATGATGGCAGGCTCGCTCTGCGCGGCGGTGGGACTGGCGCTCATGGGCGCGTTCCCGCATCCCGTCACCTATTGTATCGGCTGGCTGCTGCTGGGCCTTGCCATGCGGTTTGCCACCTATGACGCCGCCTTCGCCAGCCTGACACAGATCGTGGGGCAAGGCGCGCGCCGCGCCATCTCCTATCTCACGCTGTTCGGCGGGCTTGCCTCTACGGTGTTCTGGCCGGTGAGCCATTACCTGGCGCTGAACATCGGGTGGTCGCACACGCTGCTGGCCTATGCCGCGCTGAACTTGTTCATCTGCCTGCCCATTCACTGGCTGGTGCTGCACGCCGCGCGCGGCGACCGCGCGGCGGAGCGCGTGAGCGACAGCGCAACACCCAGCCTCGCCGGCCGCGGGCGGCTGATGGCGATCACCCTGTTCGCCACCGCTCTGGCGCTGAATGGCCTCGTCTTCTCCGCGATCTCGGCGCATGCCGTGCCGCTGTTCCAGGGGCTGGGTTTTGCAGGCAACGAGGCCGTGTTCATGGCGGCCCTCATCGGCCCGTCGCAAGTGGCGAGCCGACTGGGCGAGATCCTGATCGGGCGGCACCTGACGCCGATGCAGCTGGGCCTCATCGCCTTCGGGCTGCTGCCCGTGGCAGTGGGTCTCTTCGCGCTGATGGGCTTCTCATGGCCTGCGGCCATCGGCTTCGCGGTGCTCTATGGCGCGTCGAACGGACTCGTCACCATCGCCAAGGGTGCCGTGCCGCTGATGCTGTTCGGAACCAAGGGCTATGGCGAGGTGCTGGGCGTTATCTCGGCACCCAACCTGATCCTCAACGCCGCCGCGCCTTTGTTGTTCTCGCTGCTGCTCGGCGTGGTGAGCCCGCAGGTATCGCTGCTGATCGCAGGTGCATCGGCGCTGGCTTCAACCCTGTTCATGCTGTGGCTGACGCGGCTTCACCCACAGCACGCCCAGTAGCGTGAGGACAGCGAAGGCGCCGCCTGCGAGGAAGGTTGCGGAAGGGCCATAGGCATCCCACAACACGCCCGCCAGCACGCTGCCGACCAGCAGCGCCAACCCGCTGGCGAGGTTGAACATGCCGAAGGCCGTGCCGCGCAATGCCTTGGGTGCCGTATCGGCCACCATGGTCGAGAGGCCACCCTGGGTGAGCCCCATGTGCAGGCCCCACAGTGCCACACCGATCATCATGGAGGTGATGGACCCGCCGAAGGCCAGGACGAGATCGGCAATGACAAGCACGATGAGCCCGGCGACCAGCAGTCCCACGCGTCCAACGCGATCCGACAACGCGCCCGCCGGATAGGACGACAGCGAATAGACGACGCTCATCACCACCATCACCATTGGCACCCAGGCATTCGACAAGCCCGCAGCGGACGCCTTGAGCACGAGGAAGGCTTCCGAGAAGCGGGCCAGCATCATGGCGGAGCCCACCGCCGTGACCTGCCAGAAGGCGGGGCCGAGTGAGGACGCCGTGCGCAGGTCGAAGCCCGGCTTCTTCTCGCCCTGGCTACGGTGTTGCACATCCTCGACGCCGAATGCGAGGAAGGCCACTGCGATGACGGCGGGGATGCAGGCCACCCACATCACGCTCCGCAGGTCGAACAGGAACAACGACATCAGGACGATGGCGATGAGCGGGCCTGCAAAGGCGCCCACCGTATCCAGCGACTGGCGAAGGCCGAAGGCGGCGCCACGCAGTTCAGGTGGTGCGATATCGGCCACAAGCGCATCGCGCGGGGCGCCACGGATGCCCTTGCCCACCCGGTCGATGAAGCGGGCAGCGAAGACCGACTCGACGGAGCTTGCCAGCGGAAACAGCGGCTTCACCACAGCCGCCAGCCCATAGCCCAGCAGCGCCAACCCCTTGCGGCTGCCCCAGCGGTCGCTGAGGACCCCGGAAAACAGCTTGGCGACTTGCGCCGTTGCCTCGGCAATGCCCTCCAGCAGGCCCAGAAGCGCGGCCGAAGCCCCCAGCGTGCCGACCACGAAGAGCGGCAGGATGGCGTGCACCATCTCGGAGGAGACATCCATGAAAAGGCTCACGAATCCCAGCATCCAGATACCGCGGGGCAGATTTTTCGGTAGCATCTGGTCAACTTCCGTCTGACTGGCGGTCAAGGGTTCGAAGTGATAATCAGCCCCCCGAAACCTTTCCGCAATAAGCAGATTTCGAGGACTGCCATGAGCAAGACCCGCACCGAGACGGACACCTTCGGCCCTATCGAGGTCGATACCACGAAATACTGGGGTGCGCAGGCGCAGCGCTCGATCGGCAATTTCAAGATCGGCTGGGAGCGCCAGCCGCTTCCCGTGGTGCGCGCGCTGGGCATCGTGAAGCGCGCCGCGGCCGAGACCAACATGGCACTGGGCCGCCTCGACAAGACCGTGGGCGAAACCGTGGTCAAGGCCGCACAGGAGGTGATCGACGGAAAGCTCGACGAGCACTTCCCGCTGGTCGTCTGGCAGACGGGATCCGGCACCCAGTCGAACATGAATGCCAACGAGGTGATCTCCAACCGGGCAATCGAGATGATGGGCGGCGTGATGGGCTCCAAGAAGCCCGTGCACCCCAATGACCATGTCAACATGAGCCAGTCGTCGAACGACACCTACCCCACCGCCATGCACATCGCGGCGGCGGAAGAGGTGGAACACCGGCTGATCCCGGCGCTGAAGCACCTGCACAAGGCGCTCGACAAGAAGGCCCATGACTGGAACCTCATCATCAAGATCGGCCGCACCCACACGCAGGATGCAACGCCCCTGACACTCGGCCAGGAATTCTCCGGCTATGCCCAGCAGGTGCGGAACGGCATCAAGCGCATCCAGATGACCATGCCGATGCTGATGGAACTCGCTCAGGGCGGCACGGCCGTGGGCACCGGCCTCAACGCGCCCGTGGGCTTCGCCGAGATGGTGGCGGACCGCATCGCCAAGATCACCGACATGCCCTTCACCTCCGCGCCGAACAAGTTCGAGGCACTTGCCGCGCATGATGCGATGGTGATGACCCATGGTGCCATCAACACGGTGGCCGTGTCGCTGTTCAAGATCGCCAACGACATCCGCCTGCTGGGCTCCGGCCCGCGCTCAGGGCTTGGCGAGCTTTCGCTGCCGGAAAACGAGCCGGGCTCGTCCATCATGCCGGGCAAGGTGAACCCGACGCAGTGCGAAGCGCTCACCATGGTTTGCGTGCAGGTATTCGGCAACCAGGCGGCGCTGAGCTTCGCTGGCAGCCAGGGCCACTTTGAGCTCAACGTCTACAACCCGGTGATGGCTTACAACTTCCTGCAGTCGGTGCGGCTGCTGGCGGATGCCGCCGTGAGCTTCACCGACAACTGCGTGGTGGGCATCGTGGCGCGCGAGGACAACATCAAGCGTGCGCTCGATAACTCGCTGATGCTGGTCACCGCGCTTGCCCCCAAGTACGGCTATGACCGCGCGGCAAAGATCGCCAAGACCGCTCACAAGAACGGTACTACGCTGCGCGAGGAAGCCGTGAAAGACGGCATCCCCGGAGACGACTTCGACCTCATCGTGCGCCCCGAGGACATGATCGGACCGAAGTGATGGGCGAGATCGTCAGCCTCAAGCTCCACCGCAAGCGCAAGGACCGCGTCGCGAGGGAAGACGCAGCCGGAGAAAACCGCGTGCAGTTCGGCCGCACCAAGGCGGAGAAAAAGCTGACGGACGCGACGAACGACAAGGCCGCAAAGGACCTCGAGCAGCACAAGCGCGAGGAGTGATGCGCAAGGACCTCAAGCGATCGCTTACCATCGAAGGCCACCGCACCTCGCTGTCGCTGGAGCCCGAATTCTGGGAGGCGCTGCAGAAGGCGGCAGCGAAGCGCAAGATGACTGTTGCCGCACTTGTCGCCGAGATCGACCAGGCCCGCGGCGAGCGCAACCTGTCCAGCGCGGCGCGGGTGTGGCTGCTGAAGGACGCTGCTACACAGTAGTTGGCTGCAAGCAGCGCAACTCTCTCCACTCAGGTCCTCTTCCGCGGACTTGATCCGCGCATCCGATGATGCGCCACAGAGAGGATGCCCGGGTCACGCCCGGGCATGATGAATTCTCAGGCAGCCCGAACCTGGACCACTACTGCGACGGCGAGAAATTCGGTGGTGGCGATATCTTCACGGGGGCGCCGGGCGGGTTCGCCAGGATCACCGGCTTCACCGTGGTGGGCTTGCGCGGTTGCGATGGCTTCGCGGCAGCGGGCTGCGGCGAAACCGCGGTACCCGGGGCTGCGTCGCTTGCGTCCGACACCTTCCGCCATGTCTTCAACTCGCGTAGGCGCTGGCGGATCTCGACCTTGTTCATCTCGGTGTTGGCGGCGCGCTCCGCTTCGATCTGGCGGCGCAAGCGGTCGGCCTCCATCACCTGCATCTCGGCCTGCACCTTGAGTTCGCGCCTTCGCAACAGCAACTCATCACGCTGGGCATAATAGGCCTGCAGCCGTGCCTCGTCTTCGATGCGCTGCTTCTCTTCTTCCTGCGCCAGCCGCGCCTGCTCCTGCTGCAGGCGTTCGAGCTCGTTGATGCCCTGCTGCATGATGGTGACGCCAAGCGAGGTGGCGATCTCCGAATTGTTCTCGCTCCTCACCAGCGCCATGGGCGGGCCGGCATAGGCAATGCTCATCGCCGGAAGATTTGGTCGGGCCTTGAGCGAGAGGCCCACGTCCATGTCGACTTCGCCCTGCGCGAGATCGGCCAGAGTCTTGACGTAGACGCCTGCATCATCATCAACATGCTGGACCGGCGAAAAGCGCATTTCACCGCCCTGCAGGCCGATGGTGCCGTTCACCGCACCGAAATCGAGCCCAATGCCGCCGCGCATCGCGGCAAAGGCAGCGCCGATGCCGCTCGCATCCTTTGCCGCTGCAAGCACCGTGGTGAAAGCGGAGGGCGTGATGCCCAAGAGCTTGAATCCCTCCAAAGCGAACTTCCCCTCGCCCTGTGCGGCGGCAAGTGCGGCACCGGGGCTGCGGCCCGCACTGGTGAAGGTCAGATCCAGCGACCCCTCGCCTGAGGCCACTGGCCCTCCGGTAACGAGCGCCAGCTGCTGGGCCAGGTCCACCGGCATGCGCATCTTGCCGGAGATATTGCGGCTCTCGTCCGTTCCCGACGAGGTGACATCGAGCAGCGCGTCACGGCCATCGGCGTCCTTGCCGCTCATCGCGACGTGAATTTCACCGGGCTTGGCCTCGATCCCAAACGAGGCGCTTTGTGCCGTGAAGTGGCGATGCACTTCCAGCGCTGAGGGCGTCAGCCACAATTGCCCCGTGAGGCCAAAGGGCAGCGCGGTGGCGAAGCCCGTTTCCGGCCCCGCCGCGGGACCCGACCAATCGACGAAGGCAGCGCCCATCAGATCACGCAGCCGCAGCGGGCCGGTATTGAGCCGCGCATCCAGCACATTGGCGGGCGTCAGGCTGGCCTCACCGCTGAAGGGTACCGTGCCGAGGCGGCCGCTGATGTCCGCCAGCGTCCACTTGCCATCGCCCCAGGCCAGCGCCGCATCACCGACCAGCACACCGCTGGCATAGTCGGCTACAGGCATGCCCGTGGCGGCGAAAAGCGGGGCTGCATCAGTGGCGCGCAAAGAAAGCTTGCCGTCGAGGCCATAGCCCTCGGCCAGCAGACTGGTGACCCCCTGATAATCGAGCCGCCCGCCCAACGCTTGAATGGTGGCAGTGGTCTGGAAGCCCAAGGCCATGCTGCCCCTGGCATCCAGCGCCAGTCCACCGGGCATCGTGTCCTGCCCGGCCGATGCAAGGCCGATCAGCGCGAGGACAGGCGACGAGCTGGGCGCATCGATGCGCGCCTTGCCACTCAGCGCGCTGTCCGGCCCGACCGTGCCGGAGGCGGACATTGTGAGCGGCCCCGCCGTGCCACCAGCCTTCAGCGTGGTGACAAGGCCACCCTCGCCCGGCTTCACCCCGAGGTCGGCGCGCAAAGCCGTGGCGCCGAGGTTCTGCGCCCAGCCGGGAAGACCATCGCCGCTGGCCAGGCCGAGGAGCCTGATGAGGCCGCCCGGATCATCCGCCTTCACATCGACGCTGATGGAGCCGTCGGCCCCCTTGCCATTGTCGAGGATGAGGCCAGAGGCCGTGACATTGGCACCGCCCACCGAGCCGATGTTCAGCGCGCGGAGATCGAGGCCATTGGCGCCGGACTGCAGGTCAAGCGCAACGTCCTGTGCGGTGACCGTGTTCATCAACAGTTCGTCAGCCTTCACCTTGAGGCGCAGGTCCGGTGCATCGGGGCGCGGCAGCAGGAAGCCGAGCACACCGCCCGCACCCTGCTTCGCTGCAGCCTCGAAGGCGGGGATGCCCTGCGGCGCATAGGCATCGAGATCGAAGCGGCCACTCTCGACGTCGAGATCAACCGCGCCGCGGCCCGCCGATGTTACGGCGAGCGCCCCCTTGCCGGGTTCGCCATCGAGCTCGAAGTCGCTGCCCGTCAGGCGCAGGCCCTGCGGCGTGACGCTGAGGCCCGTTTGCAGCTTGAGGCGGCCGCGGTTTCCCGTCCACAGTGACCCGAGGCTCTCGCGCAGGCCGGGCCAGAGCCACAGGGTGAACTCGCGCAGGTCATTGGCTTCGAGCCCAAGATCGCCCGACAACTCGCCGCCGCCGGGTGCTGTAAAATAGCGGCCCTTGAACAGCATCTCGCTGCGGCCCGGCAGTCCGGAGGAGAACCGGTTGACGGTGAGGCGGTCACGGTCGGCCGCAATTGCCAGTTCGACATTGTCGAAGCTCTGGCCCTCGCTCTTGAGCGAGGTGACCTTGATGCGGCCGTCGAGGCTCATGTCACCAGGCAGCAGTGCCAGCAAACCGTCGATGACGGCGAGGCTGCCCGCCTTGCGCAGCACGTCACGCGACTTGGCCCCGGCTAGTTCGTCAAGGTCAAGCAGCGAGGCAGAGAGATCGGCCTTCGCATCGATGTGACTGCCTAAACGCAGCGAGGCAGAACCGGTGGCGATGGCGCTGGCGTTGGCGGGATCATCGCGGCTCACCTGAATGTCGGCGAAGTCGAGCTGGTCGAAATTACCCTTGGCCTTGGCGGTGAAGACGAGCGGGCGGATCTGGCCCTCGGCATCACCCTTGCCGTCATCGCTCTGGGCGGGCGCCACCTGAACGTCGCCCGCAGCGACCCCATCCTTGTAGGTGCCATCGAAGCTGTAGACCTTGCCGGAGTTATCCGCCGCCTGGACCTTGAGGCCGAAGAGAAAGGGCTGGCCCTTCACGTAAGCGGCAGTGTTCAGTGCAACATTGACCGGCCTGTCATTGTAGATGGCGCGGGCCCGCAGCCGCCAAGGACCGATGACGCCCGGCGAGGCCACGTCGGCGTTGATGTCGTCGAGCGTCACCGTCTCGCCGCGGCGGTGGTCGCGAAAGTTCACCGTGGCACCGGTGAGCGTAATCTTGTCCAGCTTCACCCGCGAGAGGATGTCGCTGTTGACGAGGTCGGCCGAGGGTTGGAGAATCCAGTTGCTTTCGCCTGACTCCAGCCGTTCGAAATTCACTTCCGGGTCCTGGATGGCGATGCTCTCGACGTCGATGCCGCCCTGCAGGAGGCCCTGCAACGTCATGTTGACGGTGAGGCGCGCGGCGGAGGCGAATTCCTTGGCGTCCATGCCATCAGGGCTGGCGACGCGGACATTCTCAACGGTGAGGCGCGGCCACGGGAAGAGTCGTGCCGAAACCGGTCCCTCGACGATCACGTCGCGGCCCGTCAGCTTCTTGCCATAGGCCTCGAGGTCGGCGCGGTAGCCGTTCCAGTCGATGACGAAGGGCGCCACCAACAGGCCAACAACGGCGATGACCAGCAGGATGCCGAGATACAGGACGGGTGACTTCCACATCTTCATGGACCCGGATCTTTGGCGCTTACCTGGAGCCATCAGATGGCGGCGTTCTTGCCGGGGTTCATGATGTTCTTCGGGTCCAGCGCGCGCTTGATGTCGCGCATGAAGGCGAGTGCCGGCCCATGCTCCTTCTCGAGATAGGCGCGCTTGCCGGAGCCGATGCCATGCTCGCCGGTGCAGGTGCCGCCCATGGCAATGGCGCGGTCGATCATCCGGCCATAGACCTCCTTCACGCGGGCGTATTCAGCTGTGTCCGAGCGGTCGCAATAGAGCACCACGTGGAAATTGCCGTCGCCCACGTGCCCGACGATGGGGCCATAGAGATTGTTGGCGGCAAGGTCCGCCTGGGTTTCGGTCACGCAGTCGGCGAGCCTGGAGATCGGGACGCAGACGTCCGTTGCCAGCGACTCCTTGCCCGGCATCAGCGCCTTGGTGGCCCAGAACGCATCATGGCGGGCCTGCCACAGCTTCTGCCGGTCCTCTTCCCTGGTGGCGATGCTGTATGGGCCGCCGCCCAGTTCCTCGGCAATGGCCGCGAAGGTTTCAGCCTGCTCATGCGCCGAGGCCTCGGTGCCGTGGAATTCGAGGAACAGGGTGGGCGTGACCTTGAGATCGAGGTTGGAATAGCTGTTGAAGGCCTTCACATGCTCGGCGTCGACCAGCTCGATGCGGGCCACCGGAATGCCCATCTGGATCGCGGTGATCGTCGCCTTGCAGCAGGCCTCCACGCTCGGGAAGGGGCAGACGGCCGAGACGATGGATTCCGGGATGCCATAAAGCTTGAGCGCCACCTCGGTGATGACGCCAAGGGTGCCTTCGGAGCCGACGAGAAGCCGGGTGAGGTCATAACCGGCAGACGACTTCTTGGCGCGGCTGCCAGTGCGGATGATCTCGCCGTTCGCCATGACCGCGGTGACGTTGAGGACGTTCTCCCGCATGGTGCCGTAGCGCACGGCATTGGTGCCCGAGGCGCGCGTGGCCGTCATGCCGCCGAGGCTGGCATCGGCACCCGGATCGACCGGGAAGAACAGGCCCTGGTCGCGCAGATGCGCGTTGAGCTGCTTGCGCGTGACACCTGCCTCCACCCGGCAGTCGAGGTCCGAAGCATTGACCTCAAGGATGTGGTTCATTTGCGACAGGTCGATGGAGATGCCGCCGAAGGGAGCGGAGAAGTGCCCTTCAAGCGAGGTGCCGGTGCCATATGGAATGACCGGGGTGCCGTGCCTGGCGCAGGTGGCGACGATGCGCTGCACCTCCTCCGTGGTCTTCACGAAGGCCACGGCGTCGGGCGGGGCGCCGGGGTTCCATGTCTGGTCCTTGCCGTGCTGCTCGCGCACGGCAGGCGCAGTGGAAAGCCGGTCGCCGAGCCATGAGCGGAGGTCGGCCACGGTCTGGGTTGTGCTGTTCTTGGGAGGCGGAGTATCCATGGTGGGGAAATTAACCGGAAACCGGAGTTTTTGCGATGGGTTATCCTGCCCCTTTTGTGGGCCGCCTGCTGAAGGTGGAGGACCAGTGGGTCGACTACAATGGCCACTTCAACATGGCCTATTACAACGTGCTTTTCGACCGGGCGGGCGACGAGGCCTTCGAAGCCATCGGGCTGGGGCCGGACTACGTGAAGGAGCGCAATGCCTCCTTCTTCTCGCTGGAGTGCCACAACACCTACCTGCGGGAGCTGCATGCCGGTGATTCGGTACGAATCGAGACGCAGATTCTCGATTGCGATGCAAAACGGGTTCATTACGTGCAGCAGATGTTCCACGCCGCCGAGGGCTGGCTTGCCTGCGTGACCGAAATCATCGTGATGCACGTCGACATGGCGCTCAAGAAATCCGCCCCCTTCCCGCCCGATGTCATGGAAAAGATTGAGGCAATGCGCGAGGCACACCGCCATCTTCCGGTTCCGCCGCAAGTTGGGCACAAGATCGGCATCCCGAAAAAGGCGTGAGCGCAAAAGACGTCACATTCACGCAACATTAACGGCGCATTCAAACTCCATAGATGGTGAAATACCAACGAAGGAGGCGAAAATCATGAACAACGGTCTCAACCTGTTCGCGGAAGCGCTTGTTTTCGTTCATGGCAAGGGTGCCGAATCGGAAGCCGCCAAGCACGCCCAGATCTGCGAGCGACTGGGCGACATGGAAACGGCGGAGACGTGGCGTCAGCTTCAGGGCGCAGTGCGCACGCTGAAGCGCCCGGCAGACTGCGTGAACCTCCGCGCCGCCTGAGGTTTCGCATTTCGTTCTCATCGTTGCTATATAGGACCGAAGGATTCGGACCTTTTCGATGAGCAGCAAGAATTTTGACCTGAACGACTTCGGTGACGAGCAACCGGCCCCCGCGATCAAGCCCGGGGGCCTGGCGGCGCGTGCCTTGGGCGGCCAGGCCGAGCCGCCCTATCTGAAGGGCCTCAACCCCGAACAGCGGGCAGCCGTCGAGAATACCGACGGCCCCCTGCTCGTGCTGGCGGGTGCCGGCACCGGCAAGACGCGGGTGCTGACCACAAGGCTTGCCCATATCCTCGCCACCGGCAAGGCATGGCCTGGCCAAATGCTGGCGGTGACCTTCACCAACAAGGCGGCGCGCGAGATGCGCGACCGTATCGGTGCGCTGATTGGTGGTGCCGTCGAGGGCATGACCTGGCTCGGCACCTTCCATTCGATTGGCGTGAAGATCTTGCGGAACCATGCCGAACTGGCGGGGCTGCGCTCCGGCTTTTCGATCCTCGATACCGATGACCAGATCCGGCTCTTGAAGCAACTGCTCGAAGCCCATGACGTGGACGAGAAGCGCTGGCCGGCCCGGCAATTGGCCTCCCTGATAGATGGCTGGAAGAACCGCGGGTTGACGCCCGACCGCGTGCCTGCGGGCGAGGCCTCGGCCTTCGGCCATGGGGGCCTCGGCGGCAAGCTCTATGCCGAATACCAGCAGCGGCTGAAGGTGGTGAACGCTGCTGACTTCGGCGACCTGCTGCTCGAGGTGCTGCGCATCTTCCAGGAACACCCGGACGTGCTGAAGGAGTATCAGCGCCGCTTCAAATACATGCTGGTGGACGAATACCAGGACACCAACGTGGCGCAGTATCTGTGGTTGCGCCTGCTGGCGCAGGGCCACAAGAACATCTGCTGCGTGGGTGACGACGACCAGTCGATCTATGGCTGGCGCGGTGCAGAAGTCGACAACATCCTGCGCTTCGAGAAGGACTTCCCCGGTGCCAAGGTGATCCGGCTGGAACGCAACTACCGCTCGACGCCGCAGATATTGGGCGCGGCATCGGGCCTCATCGCCAAGAACGAGAGCAGGCTCGGCAAGACGCTGCACACCAACCGCGAGGACGGCGAGACCGTCACCGTGCGCGCCCACTGGGATGGCGACGAGGAAGCCCGCGTCATCGGCGAGGACATCGAGAACTTCCAGCGCAAGGGCGAAAAGCTGAACGACATGGCGATCCTGGTGCGCGCCTCGTTCCAGATGCGCGCCTTCGAAGACCGCTTCATTACCCTCGGCGTGCCCTATCGCGTCATCGGCGGCCCGCGCTTCTATGAACGCGCCGAAGTGCGCGATGCGCTGGCCTATCTGAAGATCGTCGCCTCGCCCGACAATGACCTGGCCTTCGAGCGCATCATCAACACGCCCAAGCGCGGCATCGGCGACACCTCGGTCAAGCGCATGCATGGCATTGCCCGCGCTCAAGGCATCTCGCTCTACCGCGCGGCGGAGGCAATCTCGCTGACTGACGAACTGCCCGCCAAGACGCGCGGCGCGCTACGCAAGCTCGTCGAGAGCTTCGGCCGCTGGCGGCAGATGGCGCAGGGCATTCCGCACACGGAACTGGCAGAAATCGTTCTGGACGAGTCCGGTTACACCGAGATGTGGCAGACCGACAAGAGCCCGGAGGCGCAGGGCCGCCTCGACAACCTCAAGGAACTCGTGCGCTCCATGGGCGATTTCGAGAACCTCGCTGGATTCCTCGAGCATATTTCACTTGTCATGGACGTCGAACAGTCGGCCGAGGAAGACAAGGTCTCGATCATGACCATGCACGGCGCCAAGGGGCTGGAATTCGGCACGGTGTTCCTGCCCGGCTGGGAGGAAGGCCTGTTCCCCAGCCAGCGCTCGCTCGACGAGAAGGGCCGCGCCGGGCTGGAGGAGGAGCGCCGCCTCGCTTACGTCGGCATCACCAGGGCCAAGCGCCGCGCCACCATTTCCTTCGCGCAGAACCGCCGAGTGCATAACCTCTGGCAAAATGCACTGCCCTCGCGCTTCATCGACGAATTGCCGGAGATGCATGTGGAGGTGGCCCCGATGGCCACAAGCTATGGCGGCTTCGGCCTCGGCACCTATGGCAAGAGCCGATTCGATGAGGAGCCCAAGCCTTTCGGCAACACCTATGCCACGCCCGGCTGGCAGCGCGCCCAACAGCGCTGGTCGGAAGGCAAGGCCACGCGCTCCACGCCGCACTTCATCGAAGGCGAGATGGTGGCGCGCAGCGCCGATGCCGTGAAATACGCCAAGGGCGAGCGCGTCTTCCACGAGAAGTTTGGTTATGGCGTCATCAGCGCGGTCGAAGGCAACAAGCTGACGATCGACTTCGACAAGGCCGGCGAGAAGCGCGTGATCGACAGCTTCGTGACGCGGGCGGACGCAAAATAATCATACAGACTTGACGCTGCGCGATCTCGCCAAGAGCAGGCGAATCACGGCGACTGATGCCATGTCCAGTTCAGCCGCAATCGTTCACCAGATCCTGCACGGCGAAGTCGCAAATAGAACTCCACTCGGAGTGGACGGCTTTCAGCCCCAATCCCGAACGCTGCGTGCAATCCTTCGCATCACGCGTGGCATGGAAACGATGTGGGCGCGCGTCACGCGCCACCGCTGATACCGCCAGTCTAAGCCTCAATCCTCTTGCCGCTCACCGCTTCACCCGCACCGGGTGACAGCGTCAGGAACTGAATGCAGGCCGTCACCGAGCATGCCGCCACGACGGCGAAGGCGATTGTGAAGTCCATCGGCGTCAGCGCCATCTCGCTGCGGAACCACTGCGCGGCTTCAAGCACGAAGGCGGCGAGCACCACGCCCATCGACAGCGAGAGCTGCTGCACCACAGTGTAGAGGCTCGTCGCGTAGCTTGCCTGCTGGTGGTCGACGTCAGAGTACGACATGGCGTTCAGTGCGGTGAACTGCAGCGAGCGCAGGAAGCCGCCGACGAAGAGCAGCGAGATGGCGATCAGATAGGGAGTCGACGACGACAAGAGCCCCATGATCGAGATCGAGACGCTGGCAAGCAGGCCGTTGACCAGCAGCAGGCGGCGGAAGCCGAAGCGGCGGATCATCTTCGCCGCCCCGAGCTTCATCGAGATGGCACCGGCTGCTGCCACGAAGGTGATCATGCCGGACTGGAAGGCGCTCATGCCATAGGCCAGCTGGAACATCAGCGGCAGCAGGAAGGGCACGGCCCCCACGCCCACCCGGAACAGGCTGCCGCCGACGACGCCCGCCCGCTGGTGCACCTTGACGAGCCGTTCGATGCGCTTCACGAGGGCGGATGTCTTGCCGGCACCCTCAACCGGGAGGCCAGCCAGCGCGAGCGTCCGATGGGTCTCTGTGACG
>NZ_JBAXGR010000001.1:0-172710 GCF_037139295.1 Aestuariivirga sp. | reverse complement strand
TGCACGCGGCGGGCGATGGCCCCGGCGCCCCGCCCAAACACGACTGGGACGCCTTCGCCGGCGCCATCGCCCGCCGCGTGCACGATCACGGCATGCCGGCGAGCCAAGGCGAGCTGGTGCGGGATATGATGGCGTGGTTCGAGGGCAGGGAAGCAAATTCGCCGCCCGACGAGCGAACCGTGCGGCGGAAGGTTTCGGCGATCTGGAGAGAGCTGGTTACTTCCGCCTGACAAGCCAGACCAAAGAGCAAAGTCATAGCTTCAAGTGGATGGACCTAGGGAGCTGATAGAAGTGCTCTTTATTGTTGACTCTCCTGCGGTCTATGGAAGACGATAGCGCACCGTTCAGCCCGTTGGGCGATCATCTCAGCAAAACGAGATATTGCATCTTCATCAAGGCCATAGCCTGTGAGATCTTGAGCAACCCGAGGCACTTGCGAGATAGCCGCTTCGCTGATCTCGGTCACCCGCCTTCGGACCAGCGGTAGGCCGAGACCCGCGTCGGCGGCGAAAGCGGTCCAGCCTTTTGCGTCCAGTTCAGCAAGCGTCGCGCGCTTTCCTATCTTCATCGCGAAGTTCGGAGAGAGATCGGGATAGGCGACGGTTGATAGCAAATCATAAAGAGGAGCGAGCCGTGCCCCTTCGTCGTCGTAGAGGATCGAGAAGTTCTTGCCGTGTGCATCGGCGTTTCCGGCGATCGCATTGAAGATCACCGCATCGAGCAGCTTCAGGACATCGACGGCCGGCCGCGCAGCAACGCGGCGGAGGAGCTCAAAGCAATCCTTGAAGGTCGGCCCGCCTTCGCTGGCGTATTTGGTTTCCGGCGGCACCCCGAGCGCCTGGCAGAAATCCTCCTGATGGATACGACGCACATTTCCATCGCCGCCAATCGCGCGGTCATAGCGTTGGACCAGCAGAAACGTTCGAACCTTGACAACACGCGGCTCGACGGGTGCAACATCTAAGCCGATTGCGGCAGCAAGACGCATCACGAAGGCTTCGTTCTCGGTCGTTGCCTTAAATCTTGATATCGGCGGTTTGAGAATATGCGTTGTGGGCTGGCCCGGTGCAGGCAACGCCACGGCTCCCTTCACAAGAACCACCGGCACTTTCGATTGCGCGCCAGCGAGCGATAGGCGGAGCCCTGTCTCGCCCGCAAGCAATGGCCGGGCCGGCAGCGTATCCAGCACCCGGATCAGGCCTGCGTCGTCAAGCGGGGTTGGCCATTGATCAAGTGCAGGTTTGGTGGGGCCTTCACCAGGCGGCAGAAGCTGAAGCGCGCCCGCGACATCGCCGCCGAGGCGATCGAGAAGGGCGAAATCATTCGCAGGCGAAACGCCGAGCGCTTGCGCCGCGGCATCGCGCTGGCCTTCTTCCGGCAAGAGACCGCCGAAGAATGGGCGGCACTCGCGACGGGTGAAGGGTTCCGCTCGCTTGGGCAGGGAGGCTGATAAGGCGTGCGCCTCCGCGTCGTTGAGCCATTCCGGAGTATAAGCGAATCCCAATTCCCCGTGTTCGTTTTGCGTCAGCTGACCCGCAATGCGCCCATCCCACCATACATCCAGAATGCGCATCATGCCTTCCGCGCTTCTTTGGGTTCCGGTGGCGGCGTGATTTCAAGCGAGCATCCCAGCGCGGTTAGAACTTGAAGGGCCTTCCCCATTTGCGCGGTGGGCTTGCCCGCTTCAAGATCGACAATGAAGCGCAGGCCGACGCCCGCCGCACCCGCAAGTTCATCCTGCCGCAGGCCAGCGGCCTTGCGGGTGGATCGAACAATGTCGCCGATCTCGGCGGTGGTGAGGGCGCGTCTAGCCATGATATTTACTGATCGGGAAAATTATCATGGATTTCTGGGGCTGTCCATGAGAATGTCCCGATCGGGAAAAATATGGGGACGTGAGGCTCTATCCTGTGAAAATGCCCCGCTCGGGAACATTGCGGATAGCCGTTTCGGCCAGTTTCGGCTTCGCTCGCAGCATATCGCCGACCTGTTCGAGCCCGGCGCAGACGTGGTCGCCTTGTTCCGGCGCGATGGCTCGTCGCGGAAGCCCGCGCTGGTCCGACGCTTCCGTCGTTCGAAGAAGACGGAGTGGGAGTGGATTGCGCGCCCGGTCGATGGTGTCGCCGTCAACTCCGCCGACGTGATCATCTTGCGCAAGGAGTTTGAACGTTGCGAGCGCGCCTGGGGATTGTTCGACGCGGGTGCGGCCGAGAGCGGCCCGAAGGCATCAACACAAGCCAAGCGCGCCGCCGGGCCGGGCGCGCCGCCTAAGCACGATTGGGACGCCTTCGCCGGAGCCATCGCCCGGCGCGTGCACGATCACGGCATGCCGGTCAGCCAGGGCGAGCTGGTGCGCGATATGATGGATTGGTTCGCGGGCCGGGAGGATTTCCCGCCGCCCGACGAGCGCACGGTGCGGCGGAAGGTTTCGGCGATCTGGAGGGAACTAAATGGCTCTCATCCGTAATATATTCGCGATGGCGTCGGCGATTGTCTTCCGTTAAGAAAGCTAGAATGCATTAACTTTTCCATTATGCTTCAGAATTATCATGCAAAATCAGTGAAATGCGATGGGTGCAGAGTTGTTTCAAGCAATTGGGATAAGTCAGGGACCATGACAACTGCCAGGCATATCATTGCCATGCTGAAGAGCCATATTGCTGGGGACGAGGACAGGTTTTTCGCCACCGCTATGCAGCTTGCCGCGCATGAAGCCCGGCAGGGGCATGGGAGAGTTGCGTCTGAACTCCGCGATCTCATTGACGCCGCGAAGTCGAAAGATGCTGCAATCGATCGAAAGGTTGCACCGGTTCCAATGGCGCAGCCGAAAGGCGAGCTCGCGGGTCTCTTGGCTGTTCGCTACCCAGATCTCCGACTTTCGGAAATGGTACTTCCCGAGAGAATCTCATCCCGCTTGCAGCGCGTGCTCCTTGAACAACGACAGCAGGAAAATCTTCGCTCGCACGGACTGCGCCCGCGCAGAAAGCTTCTCCTCATCGGTCCTCCCGGTGCCGGCAAGACGATGACTGCTGCTTCGTTGGCGGGTGAGCTTCGGCTTCCCTTGTTCACCGTCGTCCTCGACGGATTGATCACGAAATTCATGGGCGATACTGCTGGGAAGCTTCGCCTTGTGTTCGACGCGATGAATGCGACACGTGGCGTTTATTTCTTTGACGAGTTTGATGCTATTGGCGCGAAGCGAGCCGAACGAAATGATGTGGGCGAGATTCGGCGGGTGCTGAATTCGTTTCTGCAGTTCCTTGAGCTGGATGACAGTCAAGGACTGATCATCGCAGCAACCAATCACCCCGAGCTTCTCGATAAGGCACTCTTCCGCCGATTCGACGACGTGGTCGAGTATGCGTTGCCAGATGCAGATCTGGTTCAGCGAATACTCAAGGCGCGACTGACTGCATTCGACACCAGAGGCCTTGCTTGGGACGAGGCGGCCGAATCGGCAGTGGGCTTGAGCCCGGCCGAAGTCGTCCGTTCGGCTGAGAACGCGGCGAAATCAGTTGTTCTTGCCGGAAGAAAGCGCGTCACGTTGGCCGAATTGAAGGATGCAATTGCGGAGCGGCGGAAGGCAACACACTCAAGCTAAACTGAGCCCACCATGAGTGATTCGCCCCGCGATCGACCGCATCTGTTTATCGACGGTGGCGGTCAAACCGAACAATACCGGCGCCCTGCCCAAGCTATGCGTGCGGCACCGCTACCAGTCAGAGATCGAGCGGCCCACGCGGACGCGCTATCTGCTTCAATTGGCGTTGCGCTCGAGGCGGCTCGCGCCCAACTTGAAGCGCGGGCGACCGCTGTGGCGGAGGGCGAGCCGGGTTTCTATTTGCAAATAGAAATTCCCCCCGGGGAGAAAGCGGTAATCGATCAACTCGGCAACAGACAAAAGCAGATTGAGGTAGTAGCCGTTCGCGAGCCAACGGAAGAAACCCCCTCAGTGACCGCCACTGTTTTCGTACCGGCCACAGCCGAGGCATACTACCACGAAAAGGTAGAAGCCTATCGGACGGAGGAAACGCAAACGGGCCGTCCCAAGAACGAACCGCTGATTGCGCGGATGGAGGCTGTTCGTTTGGCGACGGCACGATCATTGTTCACCGACGATGATGCACTTTTTCCTGCCGGTGATGGCGCAGTGTGGTGGGAAATCTGGCTTAGAGACGGACATGGGGACGTGTTCTCGCGGATGGCCGCGCGATTGAATCTGCAAGTTAAGGACCACGCTGTTCGCTTTCCCGAGCGCGAGGTTGTGCTCGTTCTTGCGAACACCGAATCCGTCGACCGTTTGGTCGCTTACAGCGATGTGGTGGCGGAGCTTCGGCGAGCGAAGGACACGCCCGCCTTCTTTATGGGGCTCGACGGCGGCGAGCAGCGTGAATGGAGCGATGAGACACTCGCCCGGCTGACGCCGCCTGCTGATGCGAATGTCGCCGTTTGCATTCTGGATAGCGGCGTCACTCATGCTCACTCTCTTCTGTCCCCTGCCCTCGATGTTGCAGATCTCCATACGATCAATCCCGCCTGGGGAACGGCGGACTCGGCTACGCAATGGCGGGGCCACGGGACTGCTATGGCGGGGACCGCGCTTTACGGAGATTTAGTGCCGGCTCTAGCCGGCGGCGGCCCCATCGTTCTGACGCATCGGCTGGAAAGCGTGAAAATCTTGCCGCCAAATGGCGTGGCCGACAATGAGCCGGACCTCTATGGCGCGATCACGGCGGAAGCGATTGCACGCGCCGAAATCCAGGCACCGTACCGTAGACGGGCAATTGCGCTTGCGGTGACGAGCGAAAGCTCGGTGCGCGGAAGGCCATCCTCGTGGTCGGCTGCGATTGATCAGCTTTGCTTTGATCCCGACAATCGCCGGTTGCTCATCGTTTCGGCAGGCAACATCCGTGTTGACTTAATGCCAGCCGATCATCTGGTTCGGAATGACTTGGAGTCGGTCGAAGACCCTGCGCATGCCTGGAATGCCCTCACCGTGGGTGCCTTCACAGAGAAAGTTGATCTCATCGACCCGGCTTTGGCGGGATGGTCCGCGATTGCACCGGCAGGGGAATTGTCACCTTGCAGCCGAACGTCGGTGACATGGGAGCGCCAATGGCCGGTCAAACCCGATGTGGTCATAGAGGGCGGGAACCTTGCATCAAACGGCTTACTTCCAGGCGATCCCGTTGAAGATCTGCAATTGCTGACGACTCACAATCGACCGAACGATCGTGCCTTCAACACGATCGGGGATACCAGTGCGGCAACCGCTCTTGTGGCAAGGCTAGCCGGTGCCATCTTGGCGACCCGACCAAGGCTTTGGCCTGAAACGGTTCGTGGGCTGATCGTTCATTCTGCCGAATGGACTCCAGCGATGCGCGCTCGCATTGATGCATGCAACGGCAGGAAAGGTCAGATCCACGCGCTTGTGCGACGTTACGGATACGGTGTTCCCGACGTGGATCGAGCGCTTTTGTCTGCCCAGAACGATCTGACATTGATGGTTGAAGACGCGCTCACCCCATTCAACAAGGAGGGCAGCGCCGTAAAGACGCGAGACATGAAGGTGCATCAGCTACCGTGGCCGAATGACGTTCTTGGTCAACTCGGCGACACCCACGTCGAGCTTCGCGTCACGCTGTCGTATTTCATCGAACCGAATCCGGGCGAGCGCGGCTGGACTCGACGCCACCGCTACGCGTCACACGGACTGCGATTTGCTGTGAAGAAGGCAACTGAGTCGCTCGAAGATTTTCGGGCTCGCGTCAACGATGCCGCAAGGGACGAGGAAGAGGGCGATGCGGCGGGAGGCGGTGCCGGAGGTGACGAGTGGCTTCTTGGTCCGAAGTACCGCGATCAAGGTTCGCTTCACTCCGACTTCTGGTCCGGTACGGCGGCTGATCTTGCCCAACGCGACGCGATAGGCGTCTTCCCGGTTGGGGGCTGGTGGAAAGAGAAACCTTACCTCGAAAAGTGGGATACCCGAGCCCGATATGCCTTGATTGTCACGATCAAGGCTCCTGGGGTTGAAGTTGATATCTACACGCCGGTTGAAGCTAGGATAGCGATTGCCACTGAGATCGGGTGACGCGGGTAGGAGGCCTGCACCTTCTGCCCGCTTTGCCTTACTGGCTGGCAGACCCCAAAGGAACGAGCCGGGGCTTCACCCGCAACAGATCGCCGACCTGTTCGAGCCCGGCGCGTAGGGGATCGTCGAGCAGGTGGGCATAGCGCTGCGTGGTTTGAACCTGCGTGTGGCCGAGGAGCTTGCCGATCATCGGCAGCGTCATGCCGCCCGAAACCAGCAGCGATGCAAAGGTGTGGCGGAGATCGTGGATACGGACGGCGGGCAGATCGGCTTTCGCCCGGACATCTTCCCAGAAGCGTTTGATGTCCTGAAGCGGCCTGCCTTCGGCGTCGCCCGGGAATACCCATTCGCATTCTTCGGGCACGCGCAGCCGGATCGTCCGCAGCAGCGCGGCGGCGGAAGCGCTGATCGGCGCGCGATGCAGGCGGCGTTGCTTGGTGGTGGCAGCGGGCTTGATCCAGACGGCGGCTTCGAGATCGAATTGATCCCAGCGCGCATTCATGACTTCGCCGCGCCGCGCGCCGGTGAGCAGGATCAAGCGGACAGCATCGGCGGCGCGCCGGTTCGCATGGGCATCAAGCGCGGAAGACAGCCGCCCGATTTCATCCGTTGAGAGATAGCGATCGCGCGGCGCTTCGGCGTTCCGGGCGAAGCCGGCGGCGGGATTGTCGGTGCGGATACGCCAGCGGACGCCCAGGTTGAACATCTTGCGCAGGATTTCGCCGACGCGGTTCGCCCGCACCGGCGTCGGCTTGCGGCCGCGCTTTCCTGGCGTGCCACCGGCGATCTGACGCAAAAGCCGATCAACATCTTCGGGCTGGATTTCGGACGCTTTGCGCGGCCCCCAGGCGGGTTCGACCAGCTTGCGCAGCATGGAGGCCTGATCATCGCGGTTGCGCTTTGCAAGCTTCGACGCGTGTTCTTCGAGATAGCGGTCGATGAGTTGCCGCATGTTCGGCGATTCGCGGGCTTCGTCGCGTTCGGCCATCGGATCGCGGCCTTGGTCGATTTCGCGCTTGAGGCGCTTGGCCTCTTCCCGGGCGGCGGTGACCGACCAATCCGGCCACGCGCCGATGGTGAGGCGGCGTTCCCGCGCCTCAATCCGATAGGTCAGGATGAAAGCGCGCGTGCCGCCGCTGGTGATGCGGACGCCGAAGCCGACAACCTCTTCGTCATACACGATGACGTTCTTCGGCTGCGGCTGAAGCCCTTTCACAGAGCGTTCGGTAAGATGTGCCTTCATGCTTTCGACCCTTTCCGCACTACTCAGCCGCGGTCCTTTCCAGTCCGCAAGATGCTCTCGACGGGTCTCCTGATGAATGGTTGGAACGGGCGCAAACCGGGCGGAAAGGGTCTGGTCCTCAGGCGGATGAGGCATCCCGAGCAGCGATTTCGTGTCCGCACTGTGTCCGCGGCCTTCCCGGTTTCGAACGACGGTTCGCGCCTTGTTCCGCCGCCGAATGCGCGTTCTGCTCCGTTTGCTCCGGCCCGGAGCCGGCGCGGTTGCTGTTCGTATCCGGCCCGCCAAGAGATAAAAATGCCAAGTGACATCAAACCGTTACGAAAGGTGTTGCGTTTGCGAACAGCGCCGCATAGAAGCCACTTGCGTTCATGACGCGGGATGGAGCAGCCCGGTAGCTCGTCAGGCTCATAACCTGAAGGTCGTCAGTTCAAATCTGGCTCCCGCAACCACTCGTTCGATTAGAAAGCCCGCTTTCTCAGGATTGCGGGCTTTCTATTTTTGTGCGTGTCTGCCAGAGCGCTCCTCCCAACGCAGGCGGGTCAACTCATAGTGAACCTCTCAGCTTTCGCCGCCAGGTATGTGATTTGCCCAATCGGCACTGACAGTGCGGATGTGTTGCAGTCCGAGTTTCTCAAGCACCCGCCGCGAGGCTTGATTGACGGTCATGGTACTTGCGATGATCTTGCTATAGCCCAAGCTATCGAAGCCCCAATCGACCAATACTGAAGCTGCTTCCGATGCTAGTCCCCGGCCCCACTCCGTGCGGCGCAGTCGGTATCCGAGTTCGGCAACCTTTTCATCTTCCGGCCACAAGCATACCCAACCTACAAATGAGCTTGTCTGTGTTCGGAGTACAGTCCAGACGTATGGCTCTGTTCCTCTTGGCCTGAGATACGTCCCGTCCAAGCGGCTCTGCGCATGGCCGTCAACGTGTCCGCCGTTCAAAAAGCGCATTACCTCCGGATCGTGTTCTAGCGCAATGAAATCAGCGGAATCTTCCGGACTGCAAGGCCGAATGGTTAGATTGAATGTCTGTAAAGTGGTCATGGCAGAAAACCCCTCTTCAGGACCTTGGAGGCAGATTTTAGGTTGTCTATTCTGCCAAAGCGCGACAAATTTTCTAGAGCGCAAAATGAAAGCAACCAATTTCAGACCGTGTTTTTCGCTGAGAGCCATTCTGCACGGCGTGTATCTTCGTCCATGTATGGTTGGGGCGAGCCATTCCTCAAAGCCTGGCGGGCCTTTTCCTATATGGCGACGTGCGGCGAGGACCAGATACCCGCCATCGCTGAACCCTCGCAATGCATCTCGCAAGTGGCGGGCGGGGGCGCGGGAAGTGAAGAGCCTTTTTGCACCATCTCGTCTCTTTCTTTGCTGCACAAGTCCCTTTGTCGGGAGCATATTGCGCGACGCGTGCGATGGGCGCCCTCCCGGTCCAGTGCGTCACGCTGGAAACTATCCGAGGGCTGATGCTAGTGTGACCGGATGGTCAATGCCTACGGGTTATTGATGTCGATTTCTCCGTGAAGGTATATTAGTTGGCTTCATGGGTTGCGGATGAATCTGGGAGCTTGACGGACGGATATGCGGGCAACTTTTGTGCTGTCGACGGGGCGCTGCGGAACGCAGTCTCTCACCAAGGCCATCGGGCAATCCCTTCAAGGCATTGCAATCGTTGCCCACGAGCCGATACGTGAGTTCTACAAGCCGCGTCTTACGCTTGGCCGCTTCAATCCTGCAAAGAATGGCAATCTAGCCGAGGCCAACACGCATTTTCGCCAGGTCGTGGCAACCGTGATGAATGGAACTGAATATGTCGAGACCGGTTGGCCAGCCTTCACCTGGTTCGAAAAATTCAGCAGGGAATTGGGCGATCGCTGGCGGTATATCCACCTCGTCCGCAACCCGGTGCATGTCGCGGCATCCTTCGTCACTCATGGCTACTACCATGAGAACAGGAGTGACCGCTTTCCCCAATTTGCGATTCTGCAGCCGACCGATGCGGGTGTCATTTATCCTGAGATTGCGAACGGATGGCGCAAGCTGAGCGTGTTCGACAAGTGCCTCTATCAGTGGCTCGAGATCAATGCCAAGGCGGCGGCCTATGCCAAGGCAGGCTTGAAGCCTGTTGCCGTGGTGCGGTTCGAACAGCTGTTTTCGGCAATGCCGGAGCGGGACAAATTGTTCGACGTGCTGGGCTGGCCACGGCCCACCGCACCCATGGCCCATTTCGATGCGTTCCACTTCGAAACCACGCTGCCGCTCAAGCCCACATCGGCGACACTCTGGGCCAAGGTCGAGGAACTCGCCGCAACACTTGGCTATGAGCCTTCCGTCCTGGATGAAAGCGTCGAGAAGCTTCAGTATAATCGGCCCCGCATTGCTGGCCGCACGTTCGAGAGTCCTTTCGATAGCTCAGCGACCCGCCAAAGCTGATATCGATGGTGAGTCGTGGTGCTTGAAGCGACTGGACACACTGCATAATGTGTTCCTTCGAGCGCATTTCCAACCGGGTCCATCATGAAGCATTTCATCACTCTTGTTGCCGTCGTCCTCGCTAGTGTCTGGGCGATCGCGCCTGCAATGGCAGGCCAAGCTAAGGCGAGCGACGACAAGGTCTTCGGGGATTGGATCCTACATTGCGCCAAGACCAGTGCGGGCGAAGAGGCCTGCGCGCTACATCAAAAGATCATCTCAAAGCAGACGAAGCTGCCCGTGGCCGCCTTTGCCATTGCGCGCAGCAAGGACAGCCAAGAACTGCGCCTCGCCGCTATCCTGCCGCTCGGCCTCGATATTCCTGCCGGCGTCTCAGGCAAGGCGGGTGATTTGCTGCTGGCGTTTCAGGTTCAGACCTGTGTCCGGCGCGGTTGTATTGCCAGCACTCAGGTCCACGGCAAGCTTCTTGAAACGCTGCATGGTGCAAGGGAGTTCACGGCCACATTCAAGATGCGCAGCGTTGCGGACCCGACCACCCTTGCCGTTTCGCTCAATGGCCTCGACGAGGCCTTGAAGGCGCTCGAGTCCAAATAATGCAGACAGAGGGAGCGGGTGACTTGCCATCGCACCCGCTCTTGCCCTAGCTGTCGGGCAACATGCTTTCCCTGTTGATCATCTTCATCCATGCCGCGTTGATGGTGGCCGTCATCTTGCGTGTTCTGCTGCGCCGGCCCGCGCGCGGTGTGGCGCTTGCCTGGCTGCTGATGGCGATGATGTTGCCCTACGTCGGTGCGATTCTCTATTTTCTGATCGGCGAACGCCGAATTCCCCGCAGTCGGGCGGAGCGGCTGTCGAGACTGCAGAACGATTTCCGCGAGATTTCGGCTCCACATGTGGCACAGAACCGCCTGCTGCCTGGCACGTCTCAGCTGACGCCGGATCAGCGACTGTTGGAAAATGCCGGCGAGAGCTTCTTCGGTGTTCCCGCCATCATTGGCAACCGCCTGGTGCTCGCCTCTGACACCCTCGACATACTGAAGCGCATTGCGGCTGATATCGATGGCGCGAAGCTCAGCGTGCTCGTCGAGTTTTACATCTGGAACGAGGGTGGGCTGACGCAGGACGTACTGGAGGCCCTTGTCCGCGCCGCAGGCAGGGGTGTGAAATGCCTCGTGCTCATTGATGCGATGGGGGCTGGCCACTGGTGGCAGGGCGGCGGTCCCGAGATGCTGCGCAAGGCGGGGGTTGAACTCCGGGCGGCCCTGCCGGTTGGTATCATACGGGGCATCGCCGCTCGCACCGATCTTCGTCTGCACCGCAAGATCGTGGTCATTGATGGCCGTGTGGCCTGGACCGGCAGCATGAACATGGTGGACCCGCGCTTCTTCAAGCAGAATTCGGGGGTCGGCGAATGGGTGGATGCCATGGTCCGCATCAAGGGCCCCGTGGCGGGGGTTCTTGCGGCGGTCATGATCAGCGATTGGATTGCCGAGGGCGGCGTCACACGTGACCAGATATTGGCCGAGACGGAACTCAGCCCGTCTCCGCCCGAGGGATCGTCGCCAGTGCAGGTTCTAGCCTCGGGACCCGGTGAATCAGGCGACGGACTGCTGCAGGTCAAACTCGCCCTGATCAATGGGGCTCGCCGCGAGGTGGTGCTGACAACGCCCTATTTCGTCCCCGAAGACTCTCTCGTCACCGCGCTCCGGGGAGCCGCCGCCCGTGGGGTCAGGGTGATCGTGGTGTTGCCGAAGCGCATCGATTCCGTCTTGGTGCGCCATGCCAGCCGCTCCTTCTTCGACGAAGTGATCTCGGCAGGTGGCGAAATCTACGAATTCAACCGCGGCCTCCTTCACACCAAGTCGGTCACCATAGATGGCGAGCAAGCCCTGTTCGGAACTGCTAACTTCGACATGCGCAGCCTGTGGCTCAATTACGAGGTCTCCCTGCTCGTTTATGACCGTGCCTTCGTGTCTGATCTTCGCGCCCTGCAGGAGAGCTACATCAACAGCGCGCAAGCGGTGATGTTGGTGCCCTGGAAGCAGCGCTCGGTGGGCGCAAGGCTCATCGAGTCGACAATGCGGCTTATGACGCCGCTGCTCTGAACCATGCTGTTCCGAGAACGAAAAGTGAATACTGCAAAGCGTTGCACAATGGGTTGCATACGGGCCCAACAACAATTTTTAGACGAAATGCCAAAAAAATCAGCAGAGTCAGTACTTTACTGGAGTGGCTGGGTATTCTGCCCATCGCGCCTGCAAAATGAACTTTGCAAACGTTTGCAAGATTTCAGGACATACCCAGAACGGTTCCTAAACACTACGTCTATTCAATCGCAAAGATTGTAACTGGTCGTATCCCGGCCGCCCACAAAGCTAACGGAACGCCCTTCAGCGAACAGCTGAATGAGCGATTGCTCACTAAGCGAGCATCATTTGGTAACGTGGAGAGGCGAGTGGAGTTAGCTTCGGCGGATAAGCCAATATTGCACTGCAAAACTAAGGGTGCGCTGCATCGAGGAATGCCACTTGACCAAATTAGTGGCGAAGATATGCTCGTCAAATGAGCAAATAATTGCTCTTCTGAACGGGAGGACCACATGAAATCTCTGTTGGCAGGCATTTTGGGCGCGATCAGCCTCGCCGCCCTTGCCTCGACCGCCTCGGCCGAAACGTCCCTGACCATTGCCACCGTGAACAACGGCGACATGATCCGCATGCAGGGCCTGACCGAGGACTTCACCAAGAACAACCCGGACATCAAGCTCGAGTGGGTGACCCTCGAGGAGAACGTGCTGCGTGAGAAGGTGACGACCGACATCGCCACCAAGGGCGGCCAGTTCGACGTCCTCACCATCGGAACCTATGAAGTGCCGATCTGGGGCAAGAAGGGCTGGCTCGTGCCGCTCACCCAGGTCGATGATCCGGCGGACCTGCTGCCCGCCATCGCCGGCGGCCTCACCGTCGACGGCAAGCTGATGGCCTCGCCCTTCTACGGCGAAAGCTCCATGGTCATGTATCGCACCGACCTCGTCGAGGCGGCTGGCGAAAAGATGCCGGATGCCCCCACATGGGCGGACATCAAGCGCATAGCCGACAAGATCACCAACAAGGACAAGGAAATCTACGGCGTGTGCCTGCGCGGCAAGGCCGGCTGGGGTGAAAACATGGCCTTCCTGACGGCCACGTCGAATTCCTTCGGCGCCCGCTGGTTCGACGAGAACTGGAAGCCGCAGTTCGACCAGAAGGAATGGAAGGACACGCTCGACTTCTACCTCGAGCTCATGAAGGCTGACGGCCCTCCGGGCGCTTCCTCCAACGGCTTCAACGAGAACCTGGCGCTGTTCAACGCCGGCAAGTGCGGCATGTGGATCGACGCCACGGTGGCTGCGTCCTTCGTGACCAACCCGAAGGACTCCAAGGTCGCCGACAAGGTGGGCTTCGCGCTCGCCCCGGACAACGGCCTCGGCAAGCGTGGCAACTGGCTGTGGGCATGGTCGCTGGCCATCCCCGCCGGCACCCAGAAGGAAGACGCCGCTCAGAAGTTCATCAACTGGGCGACCTCCAAGCACTACACCGAACTCGTTGCCGGCAAGGAAGGCTGGGCCAACGTTCCTCCGGGCACGCGCACCTCGCTCTACGCGAACCCTGAATATGCCAAGGTTCCGTTTGCCAAGATGACGCTCGACTCGATCAACTCGGCTGACCCGACCAAGCCCACCGTCAAGCCGGTGCCTTACGTCGGCGTGCAGTTCGTGGCGATCCCCGAGTTCGCCGGCATCGCAACGACCGTCGGCCAGATCTTCTCGGCAGCCCTTGCCGGCGAGAAGACCGCGGACGAGGCGCTCGCCGAAGCGCAGGACGTGACGACGCGTGAAATGACCAAGGCCGGCTACATCAAGTAACCGAGCCTCCCACAACTGGGCTGCCCGGCATCACAACCGGGCAGCCAACTCCCTCCCTTTATCAGGGCATCAACCATGGCAACGCAGCAGACACGCTCGATCGGCCGGATCGCCGTTGCTCCCTCGGTGATCGCCTTGTTCCTCTGGATGATCGTGCCGTTGGCCATGACAATCTGGTTTTCATTCCTCCGTTACAATCTGCTTGATCCAAACCCGGCTTGTTCACTCATGACGCCGGGTGCGCTGATGGACGCGGCGAACCGCTGCATGGCCGGAACCACCAACTACTATTACTTCCTCACCGACCCCGCCTTCTTCAAGGCGATGCGTAACTCGCTGCTGCTGGTGTTCTGGGTGCTGGTCATTTCCGTTGCCGGCGGTACTCTGCTGGCCCTCCTGCTCGACCAGGCGATCTATGGCCGCAACCTCGTGCGCCTCATGGTGATCGCGCCCTTCTTCGTCATGCCCACGGTGTCGGCACTCGTCTGGAAGAACATGATGATGCATCCAGTTCAGGGCTTTCTTGCCTGGATCACCAAGTCGATGGGACTGGGCGCCATCGACTGGTTCGCACACTACCCGATGACGGCCATCGTCATCATGGTCTCCTGGCAGTGGCTGCCCTTTGCAACCCTCATCATTCTCACAGCGTTGCAAAGCTTCGATGAGGAACAGAAGGAAGCCGCCCAGATGGACGGCACGCCGCCCTTCTCCTTTTTCTGGTACATGATCGTGCCGCACCTCGCGCGGCCCGTCACCGTCGTCATCCTCATCGAGACGATCTTTCTGCTCAACGTCTTCGCTGAGATCTATGTCTCGGGTTCCGGCGGGCGCGCCGGCAACCTGCCATTCCTCGTCTACCAGTATGGCCTGATTTCCAACGACATCGGGGGCGCTTCGGCAGGAGGCATCATCGCGGTCATCCTTGCCAACATCGTTGCCTTCTTCCTGATGCGCATGATCGGCAAGAACCTGGAGGCATGAAAACATGGCCCGCGCAGTTCCCATCCGCCGCAAGCTGATCTTCACCGCCCTCGCCTGGGGCCTGGGCTTCGTGATCTTCTTTCCCGTGTTGTGGACGGTGCTCACCAGCTTCAAGACCGAAGGCGAGGCGGTCTCGATTCCGCCCACCTTCCTGTTCTTTGACTGGACGCTCGAAAACTATGCCGTCGTGCAGGAGCGCTCGGACTACGTCAAGTTCGCGATGAATTCGGTCTATCTCGCCCTTGGCTCCACGCTGCTGGCGCTGCTCATCGCCATTCCAGCCGCCTGGGCCATGGCCTTCGCGCCGGGCAAGCGCACCAAGGACCTGCTGATGTGGATGCTCTCCACCAAGATGATGCCGCCCGTGGGCGCGCTCATCCCGCTTTACCTGATCTTCCGCGACCTCAAGCTGCTCGACAGCCACATCGGCATCATCCTCGTGCTGATGCTGCTCAATCTGCCGATCATCATCTGGATGCTCTATACATATTTCAAGGAAATCCCGGGTGAGATCCTCGAGGCCTCGCGCATGGACGGCGCGTCCATCGGCAAGGAACTCATCTACGTGCTGGCCCCCATGGCCATCCCGGGGATTGCCTCCACCATCCTGCTCAACATCATCCTCGCATGGAATGAATCCTTCTGGACGCTGACGTTGACAACCAAGGATGCAGCGCCCTTGACGCAATTCATCGCCTCCTATTCGAGCCCGGAAGGGCTGTTCTGGGCCAAGCTCTCCGCTGCCTCCACCATGGCCATCGCCCCCATACTTGTCCTCGGCTGGTTCGCCCAGAAGCAGCTCGTCCGCGGCCTCACCTTCGGAGCAGTGAAGTAACATGGGCAGAATTTCGCTTAAGCACGTCCGCAAGGCCTTCGGCGATGCCGTCATCATCCCGGGTGCGGATCTCGAGGTCGAACCGGGTGAGTTCGTGGTCTTTGTCGGCCCCTCGGGCTGCGGCAAGTCGACATTGCTCCGCCTCATCGCGGGGCTGGAGGACCTGACCGCCGGCCAGATCCTCATCGATGGTGAAGACGTGACCGACGTTCCCCCCGCCAAGCGCGGGCTTGCCATGGTGTTCCAGTCCTACGCGCTCTACCCGCACATGAGTGTGCGCAACAACATCGCCTTCGGCCTCAAGATGGCGGGCGAGCCGCAGGAGCAGATTGACGACAAGGTGGCCAAGGCCGCGGCGACGCTCAACCTCACTGAGTATCTGGATCGGAAGCCCCGCCAGCTGTCCGGCGGCCAGCGCCAGCGCGTCGCCATCGGCCGGGCCATCGTCCGGGATCCCAAGTGCTTCCTGTTCGATGAGCCCCTATCAAATCTCGATGCCGCACTGCGCGTCAATATGCGCGTGTTCATCATGCAGCTCCATCAGCAGCTCGATGCCACCATGATCTATGTGACGCATGACCAGGTGGAAGCCATGACCATGGCCGACCGCATCGTGGTCCTGAACAAGGGGGTGATCGAGCAGGTGGGATCGCCGCTCGATCTCTACAACAAGCCGAATTCCGTCTTCGTCGCGGGCTTCATCGGATCGCCGAAGATGAACCTCATCTCCGGCGCCCTTGCCGCAAAGCACAACGCCACAACCATCGGCATCCGGCCCGAACACATCGCACTCTTGGTCGCAGGCGGCGACGTGCAAGGCACGATCGTCCTCACTGAGCATCTGGGGTCCGATTCCTTCCTGCATGTCGATGCCGGCGAGGCGGGCCGCCTCACGGTGCGTGCCCCGGGGGACTATATGGGCAAGCCGGGCGATGCCGTGTCGCTCTCCTTCGACAACGCCCGTATCCATCGTTTTGATTCCCAGGGAAAGGTTCTGGTCTGATGCGTCTTCAGGGTAAAACAGCCATCATCACGGGCGGTGCGCGTGGCATCGGTGCGGCGATCGCCGAAGGCTATGCGCGAGAGGGCGCGCGCGTCTGCGTGGCCGACCTCAACTTTACGGAGGCCGATGCGCTTGCGAAGAAGATCGGCAACGGTTCCTTTGCCTATGCGCTCAACGTTACCAAGATGGATGAGATCGAGGCCTGCGTCACCGAGTGTGAGAAGCGCATGGGTGGCATCGACATCCTCGTCAACAACGCTGCCGTCTTCGACATGGCGCCGTGGGGCGAGATCACCGAGAAGAGCTATGACTTCGTCTTCAGCGTGAACGTCAAGGGCCTCATTTTCATGCTGCAGGAAGTGGCCGAAAGCATGAAGCGGCGCGGGCAGGGCGGCAAGATCATCAACTTCGCATCGCAGGCGGGCCGCCGCGGTGAGCCGCTGGTGTCCGTCTACTGCGCCTCCAAGGCTGCCGTCATCTCCATCACCCAGTCGGCGGGCCTTGCCCTCATCAAGGACGGGATCAACGTCAACGGCATTGCACCTGGCGTGGTCGACACGCCGATGTGGGAACATGTCGACGGCCTCTTCGCCAAATACGAGAACCGTCCATTAGGCGAAAAGAAGCGCCTCGTCGGTGAGGGTGTTCCCTATGGCCGCATGGGAAAGCCTGAGGACCATGTCGGCTGCGCCGTCTTCCTCGCGTCATCCGAGAGCGACTACGTGGTGGCCCAGACCTACAACGTCGACGGCGGCCAGTGGATGAGCTGACGGCTCCCACGCGCATTGAAGAGAGAAGTTTGACATGACGAAGCTGAACCGCGCTAACCTGCCGAGCCTGAAACCCGGTATTGCCGTGCCGAACTATCAGGCCTCCGACCTGAAGCCCGGCATCCTGCATTTCGGCCTCGGCAACTTTCATCGCGCCCATCAGGCCGTCTATCTCGACACGCTGTTCAACATGGGCAAGAGCCGTGACTGGGGCATCATCGGCACGGGTGTCCGCCCCGCCGACCGCGCCATGCATGATGCGTTGAAGCCACAGGACTGGCTCACCACCGTGGTCGAGCAGGAGGCGAACGTCAGCCGCGCCCGCGTCACCGGCGCCATGCTGGGCATGATCCCGCCGGAGGACCGCGCCGCCATCGTCCGCAAGCTCGCGGATCCGGCGATCCGCATCGTTTCCATCACCGTCACCGAAGGCGGCTATTTCATCGATCCCGCCACCGGCCAGTTCAACCCGGAGTTTCCGGAGATGGCAGCGGACGGCAAGCACCCGGATGATCCGCACACGGTGTTCGGCCTCATCGCACTTGGCCTGAAGAAGCGTCGCGAGGCGGGCACAAAGCCCTTCACGGTGATGTCCTGCGATAACATCCCCCACAATGGCGTCGTCGCGCGCAATGCGGTCGCTGGTGTCGCGCGCTTGTGGGACAAGGGGCTGGCCGAATGGATCGCCGCCAACGCCTCCTTCCCCAATGGCATGGTGGACCGCATCACGCCCGCCACGACGGACCGCGAGCGCAAGCTTTGCTTGCAGGATTTCGGCATCGAGGACAACTGGCCGGTCTATTGCGAAGAGTTCATCCAGTGGGTGCTGGAGGACAATTTCTGCAATGGCCGCCCGGAGCTTGAAGCCGCCGGCGGGCAGTTCGTGCCCGACGTGACACCCTTCGAGTTCATGAAGATACGCATCCTCAACGGCGGACACGCGGCCATCGCCTATCCGGCAAGCCTCTTGGACGTACACTTCGTGCATGATGCTATGAACCACCCGCTGGTGGGCGCCTTCTTCGCCAAGATCGAGCGCGAGGAGATCATGCCCACCGTGCCGCCTGTCCCCGGCGTGGTGCTGGATGACTATTATCACCTGATCCATCGCCGCTTCTCCAACCCGAAGATCGGCGACACGATTCCGCGGCTTGCCTTCGACGGCTCCAACCGCCAGCCCAAGTTCATCGTTCCGGTGGCGCGTGACCGGTTGAAGGCAGGAGGCTCTGTCGATTCTCTGGCCTTCGAGTCAGCCCTCTGGTGCCGCCACTGCTTCGGCAAGACGGAGACGGGCAAGGATACCACTGCTGGCGACCCAGCCTGGCCGCGCCTCACCGAGCTCGCGGCAAGGGCAAAGACTGATCCGCTCATCTGGCTGTCGATGAAGGATGTCTATGGTGAGGTTGGCCAGTCGGAGGTCTTCCGCAGGGCCTTTGCGAAGAGCCTTACGGACATCTGGTCCAAGGGTACGGAGAAGGCGCTCGCCGATTTCGTCGGCGCCTGAGCTCAGGCGCCGCTGGCGGAAAGGCTGGCGCGCCGTCCGAGCCCGGCGAAGATCATGCGCTGCAGGAACATGGCCCCGATGCCGGAGATGATGCCCAGGGCGATAGATGCGATGATGCCGAAGGCTCCGTGATTGTCCAGCCCCAGAAGCTCCGGCACGATGCGGTGGAAGAGATAGATATGATAGCTGGCGGCCGAGATCAGCATCACTGCCGGGAGGACCAGCCGGGGAAGCCACATGCTCGGCAGCCCAAGCAGCGCGGCCACCACGCCGAACTGCAGCATGTAGAGAATCCATGATCCCTGCCAGTTGCCGCCTGTGTAGGCCGCAACGGAACAGAGGAGACCTGCCACCGTCAGAAGCAGCAGCTTGCGCCGCCCGTCACTGGCAAAAAACGCACACCAGCCCATGGCGGGCAGCCACAGCACATAGCTTAGCAGGAACATCTTGCGCCCGCCGATATCGAAGACGAGTGGCACTGCATAGCGCAGGGCGAAGGCCACAAGTAGCAGGCCCATGGCGGTGGCGAAGGGATTCTGTCTCACCGTCTTTCTTACCGCGAAAATGCTGAATGCCGCGGCCGTCACCAGGCAGAGCTGCGCATAGGCTTCGACGAACCAGTACTGGAAGGGCAGCATGGTCTTCTCAACCGGGCTTGCGAAGCCGAAGTTGCCGATCAGCAGGAGGGAGGCCCAGGGAATGGTGCCCCATGCGAGTGCAAAACCCGCCACGATCACGAAATAGGGCAGCAGGTTGCGCAGCATGGGCATCAGCAGGGATGTGGCGCGGCCCGCGAACAGCGCTTCGCGGTGGAAGCGCGCAAAGCCGTAGCCGATCATCACCAGCAGCGCCGCGGCGCCACCGGGCACGGGCCACTGCGTGGCGTGATGCACGACAATGAGCAGAATGGCGGCGGCGCGCAGCACCATGTGGCTCTCGATCTTGCCCAGCCCGCCCGCGTGCTGGGGCGCATGCCCCGAGGCTTGCCGCTCGAGCGTGGCAATGGGGAGCTTCTCCCAGCCCTGCGGCAGGGCCCCGAGGCGAGCCTCGATGGCGAGGGAGACCTGCACGTAGGCGAGCGAGTCGCCGTCGAGGCCCTCGAAGCTGTCTGCGACCGTCACCTGACGTGGGTAGAAGGCGGCTCGAAAATCCTGAAGCAGGTCGCGCCCTCTGGTCTCGGTTGCGGGCGGCTCGGCATCTGCGAGGTTCCGGTAGTCGATCTTGCCCGAGGACAGCCGAGGCAAGCTCTCATGGTGGCGAACCGCCACGCAGCGCGCCGGAATTCCGGCTGCTGCCGCAGCGTGAGACCTCACGTCCTCTCCCTCGGCCGCTTCGGCGTGAACCGTCACCATCTCGTCGGTTCCCGTCACCGCGCAGGCGATGCCGCGCGCCCGCAGCGCCCACTCGATGGCCTCATGCCCGATGCGCAGTCCGGCTATCTTGGAGAAGCGCCTGGCGCGGCCGACGAGGCGGATGTGGCCAGCCTCTGTCATCACCGCCATGTCGCCGGTCGCGAGTTCGTTGAATTCTGCGCCACGTGAAAGATCGTCGCGCTTGGTGGCATAGCCCATCATCACATTGGGGCCGCGATACAAAAGTTCGCCTTCGGCGCCCGGCTCAGCGACTATGCGGAGGCTGCCCCCCGGAATGGCGATACCGATGCAATCGGGGTGAGCTGCCGCCTGATCCGGTGGCAAAAACGCCATGCGTGCGGTGGCTTCGGTCTGGCCATACATGGCGAAAAATCGGCCGCCATGAGCTTTCATGGCGCCGGCATACAGCATCACCAGCTTAGGCGACAGGCGGCCGCCGGCCGACGTCATGTAGCGAAGCTCCGGCCACATCCGGTCGCGGAAGCAGATGCGCTCCAGCAGATCGAATGTGTAGGGCACACCGGCAAGCCCTGTGCAGCCGAGCCGCGCCGCCGTTTCCACGAAGCCTTCCGCGACCACGCTGCTGCCGCAGAAGGCGAGGCTGCCACCCGCTGCGAGGTGCGAATTGAGAACCGAGAGCCCGTAGGAATAGTGAAAGGGAAGCGTCAGCGCCGCACGGTCTCCATGCGTCAGGCCGAGGTATTCGACAATGCTCGCCGCATTGGCGGCAATGTTGCCGCGTGACAGTCGCACCCATCGCGGGCGCCCTTCGGTGCCGGATGTGGCGAGCATCACCGCGAGATCGGCGTGAAGCGGCTGTTGGTTGCCTGCGCCGTGCACCGTCATTTTCCACGCGCCGTCTGCGAGGGCGAAGCTGATGTCGGGCGTGAAATCGCGTCGGAATGAGTTTGCGGCTGCGGCGTCGCCCGGCGGCAGCAAAGCCACGGCATGGCCCGCCTTGAGAGCTGCGAGGTAGCTGATGATGAAGTCGGCGGAAGACTCTGCTTCGAGCGCCACAAGCTTCTTGCCGCCGCCCATGCGCGCTGCGAGTGCACCGACCTCAGCCGAAAGCGCGGCATAGCTCAGCTTGTAGTCAGGGAAGACCAGCGCCAGCGCGGCGTTTTCGGCCGAAAGATGCGCAAGGAGATTCAAAGACGAACGAGCTCCACCATTTGAATGCGCGATCAGCTAGGGGCCAATCATGGCCGTTCCTTGACTTGCGCTCAACGCCTAGCGGTCGATCGCCTTCATGGAAGCGGGGATGTAGCGCTCGCCCGCTGCGGCACCCTTGGGGAAGGCTGCGGCAAGGCGGCGAAGGTCGGTCACCGTCAGCACGATGCTTTCAGCCTTGGCATTCTCTTCCAGGTAGCGGCGGCGTTTGGTCCCGGGGATCGGCACCACGTCATCGCCCTGCGCCATCACCCAGGCCAGCGCGATCTGCCCCGGCGTGGCGTCCTTCTCGGCGGCGAGAACTTCCACGGCCTTCAGCAACTCCAGGTTCTGCGCGAAATTCTCACCCTGGAAGCGCGGCGTCTTGAGGCGATAGTCGGCGGGGTCGAGGCTCTCCTGGTCCTTGAAGCGGCCGGTGAGGAAGCCGCGACCCAGCGGGCTATAGGGCACGAAGCCGATGCCGAGGCGGCGCACGGTCGGCAGGATATCGTCCTCCACGTCGCGCGTCCACAGCGAGTATTCTGTCTGCAGCGCAGTGATGGGATGCACCTTGTGCGCCCGCTCGATGGTCCGGGGACCCGCCTCGGAGAGGCCAAGGTAGCGCACCTTCCCCTCCTTCACGAGATCGGCCATGGCGCCCACCGTTTCCTCGATCGGGGTATTGGGGTCCACGCGGTGCTGGTAGAAGAGGTCGATCACCTCGATGCCGAGCCGCTTGAGGCTCTGTTCGCAGCAGGCCTTCACATATTCCGGCTTGCCGTTCACGCCCAGGAAGGCGCCGTCGGGTGCCCGCACATTGCCAAACTTGGTGGCAATCACGAACTTGTCGCGCTTGCCCTTGATGGCACGGTCGACGAGTTCCTCGTTGCGGCCCACGCCATACATGTCAGCGGTGTCGAGGAAGGGGATGCCAAGCTCCAGCGCGCGGTGGATTGTGGCGATCGATTCATCATCGTCCTGCCCGGCATAGAAGTCCGACATGCCCATGCAGCCGAGGCCCATGGCAGAGACGGTAAGCTGTCCGAGGTTGCGCTGGTGCATGGAAACTCCTTCGGGAGAGTGGTGTCAGGCCATCAATCTTCGCAGGGACTCGACTGCTCTTGCAAGGTCGCGTTGCGCAGCGCCGGGTTGCGGTGCAGGCGCGTCTTCACCAAACCAGCCGAGGCGCTTCTCGTCAACCAGGCGCGCGAACAGCTTGCGCCGGTCAGGCGCCACTTCGATGACGCCCGCGTCGAACAGCCATCTCACCGGCCCCATCAGGGGTTGCGGCGTCTCGACGGAGTTGCGGTAGAGCGAGCTGCCGAGCTTCCACTTGGCATTCAATGCCTGCGGCAGCGGATAGATGGAGACAGGCTTGCCGGATGCCAGGGCATCGGCGGCCATTGAGATGGAGTCGCTCGTCACGATGATTTCCGAGGCGCCGGAGAGGGCGTCCCTATAACGGTTCTCGCCGCGCCCGAAGATGGACAGGCGGTGCGGCGGGGTAATGCGGCGTTCGAGCACAGCGAGCGCCTCGGGCGGTGTGCGTGGGCTGGTCACAACATCGAGCAGGTTGTTGCGCTTTGCCGCATGGGCCAATGCGTCGGCTGCAAGCTTCTCCGCTGCAGCGGCGCCCAGAAGATCGGGAAAAGCTGGCCCGCCAACCACCAGGGCAATCGGGCCGCCAACTGTCACGGCGGGCATCTCCGCCACATCGGCCAGTGGCATGGCGATTTCCACGACATTGCTTGCAGAGGGAATGCGGTACTGCGCGGTGGTGATGACAAGGTCGAAGTTCGACGGCTGGCCTGCTGGCCTTCCGAGGCACACGATGCGCGCTCTGCCGCCCGAAAGACGCTTGATTTCGCGCGCGATCACGCTCGGCGAGGCCTCGGCGCAGAGCACGAGGTCCGGCCACGGCGGTGACAGTTTCTCCTTCAGCAGCTGCTTCGACAGGATCGGTATTTCTGGCCCGGCGAAGCGCAGTGTCTTGACTTCGAACGGCCAGCCAATGGTCTTTGCCAATGCCAGCATCTGATCAAGGTCGCCCTTGCGTCCACGCGAGAGAATCCAGACCGTCGGATCAGCGGCCATGGGCTTCGCGCAAAACTTGGGAATAGCTGTCGAGCAGGCCGGAAAGGATATGGTCCCAGCTGAAGGTGAGGGCCTTTGCCCGTGCCGCCTCGCCCATGCGCTGGCGCAGGTCTTCGTCCGTCGCAAGCGCCTCGAGCTTCGCGGCAAGGCCCAGTTCGTCGCGCGCGCTGACGAGGTGTCCCGTCTCGCCTTCCACCACCAGCGAGTTGCTGCCGCTGGAGACGGCATTCACGGCGGGAAGCCCGCTCGCCATGGCTTCCAGCGTCACGTTGCCGAAGGTCTCGCTCTCCGAGGGGAAGAAGAAAATGTCGGAGGAGGCATAGGCCCGCGCCAGTTCCTCCCCATGCAGGAACCCTGCAAAGACGCCGTTCTTCAAACCGGCCTTCATCGCGGCCATCTCGGGTCCATCGCCGATGACGAGCGGCTTCACCTTCAGGCCGCGCTCATTCAGCATGTTCATCACGCGTATGTAGATGGCGGTATTCTTTTCCTTCACCAGTCGCCCGGCGAAGCTGATGGCCACCTCGTCATCCGCGACGCCAAGTGACCGCCGCCATGCCATATCGCGCTTCTTGGGCGAAAACATCTCGCTGTCCACACCGCGTGCCCACACTTCCACGTGCTGCGACTGGCCCGTGCTCCGGATGATATCCGCCATTGACTCCGATGGCGGATAGACGCGCCGCACGCGGTTGTAGAAGTTCTTCATGTAGCGCTGGCCCAGCTTCTCGAAAATGCCAAGGCCATAGAATCGCAGGTAGGTGTCGTAGCGCGTGTGATAGGACGCGACGACGGGCACGTTCCAGCGCTCTGCCAGCTTCAACGCCTGGTAGCCGAGGATGTCGGGCACCGCGATGTGGAACAGGGTGGGGCGGAAGGCCTCGAGCCGCTTTCGCTGCGCCTCCGGAAGGCCCGTGGCGATGCGGTATTCCTTGCGCGTCGGGATTGCGAAGGACGGCACAGGCACCAGTTCGCCCACCGACTGGAAGGCCGCTTGCTCCGCGACTGGCGCAAACACCAGCACCGGCACGCCGCGCCTTTCGAGAAACGCCACGAGGCGGTTCAGCGTCAGCGCGACGCCGTCCTTGATGTAGTTGTAGTTGCCCGTGAAAAGAGCCACCCGCAGCTCATCTGCGGGTGGCCCTGAATCAAGCGTCACGTGGGCCGGGCTCAGGCTGCTGCCTTCATCGGGGCGATCGGAGGCAGCGTCGGCGCAGCCTTCATCACCTCGACGGAGTCGTGGCGGATGTAGTTCTTGTCCATCGCTTCCTTGATCTGCGCGTCCGTGACCATGCCTGCTTCATAGGCACCTTTGAGAAGGCCATAGAACAGCTGCTCTTGCTTCGGGTCCGGGTGCTTGGCATAGCGGCCGAGAAGTGCATGCTCGCCGAACATCTTGCGGCGCATGCGCATGATCCAGCCGATGACGGGAACGAACTCGGTCGGCGTGTAGTCGACCTTGAGGCCGGTCTTCCACGGCTGGGTGCGGCGGCGGGTGTTGTGGATCATCTTGGTGTTGGGTGTGAGCTTGTCGAAGTCATTCCACTCGTTCTCGAACACGCCGATGGTGCTGGGGTCTTCCATCAGCAGCGAGATCCACTGGTGATAGTCGCGCTTTCCCTCGAACAGCTCGTTGAAGCTCTTCTCGACGTCCCAGTGCTTCAGCTTGGCGCAGTCGAGCAGCATGACGGAGGATGCAAAGGCGCCGTTCTTGAACTTGGAGCCGCGGCACATGATGGCCTTGCCCTGCATGTCGCGGGTCAGCAGCTCCCACACGTCCTGCACGGCGAACACGTCCGGATCGACGACCAGCGCGCGGCCCTGGTAGCCCATCAGCTGCGGCGGCAGGAAGCGGGTGAGGGTGAATGTCTGCAGGTCATTCTCGAGCCACACCCGGTCCACGCCATGGCGCTTGTAGGTCTGGCCGTCGCGCTTGGCGAACCACGGGTAGGCTTCCTTGTGCATGACGGTCACGTCGAAGTTGTCGGCGTGGGGCGAACGCTTCATCGAATAGGCGGACACGATCGCGCCGATCGACTGCTTGTTGTTCGTCTGGATAAAGATGTGAGGCCGGGTGGCCCCAGCATTGCCGGTCGAAGCCATGACAATCCCCGAAACTATTGCTTACAACGGCTCCCTGTATCATGTACTGAGCCACGCGTCCAAGGCCGCCCTCGCGCGGCTCTCTGTCACAAGGTCTAAATCTTTGCAGATGCAAGGAAATTTCGCCTGAAAAACAACCAGCCATCGACCTGGATCCTGCAAAGTCCGCACTCCGGCGACAACACGCAGCTGCGTGCGCTGGCGCAGGCCATCGGCTGGTCCTCGCAGGTGATGCGGCTGCGCTACAGGGGCCATGAAGGTCTGCAGCGCCTGCTGAGCCTTCCCACCCTGGCAGGGGTCGACCTTGCGGGCTCGGACCCGCTGTCCGCGCCCTGGCCCGATCTCGTCATCTGCTCGGGTCGCGGGGCGGAGGCGGTGGCCTTCTGGCTCAAGCGCCAGAACCCGGCGCTGCGCATCGTCTTCGTCGGCACGCCCTGGGCGGCGCTCAGTCGCTTCGACCTCGTCATCACCACGCCGCAATACCGCCTGGCCGACGCCCCCAACGTCCTTCACAACCAGTTGCCGGTTCATGACGCGACGCCCCAGCGCATTGCCGCCGAAGCGGCGCGCTGGGAAGCAAGGCTTGGCGCCTTGCCGCGCCCCTTCACTGCAGTGCTCGTCGGTGGTTCGAGTGGCCCCTACCTGTTCACGCCGGAGGCAGCGCGCCGTCTTGGCCGTGAGGCCTCCGCCATCGCGAGGGCGGAAGGGGGATCACTGCTGTTCACCACCAGCGCCCGCACGGGCGAGGCCGCGACGGCTGCGCTGGAGTCGGCGATCAGCGTCCCATCCTTCTTCCATCGCTGGCAGGCCAATGCGTCGGACAATCCCTTTCACGCCCTGCTTGGTCTCGCCAGCCGCATCATCGTCACGGCGGACTCGATCTCGATGATGGCGGAGGCCATCAGCACGGCGAAGCCCGTGCTGCTCTTCGACATCGAAGAAGGTGCCTATGCCATTCGTGCCGACCTCGATGCGCCGCGTATCGGCTGGCGCGGCCGCAGCCTCGATGCCAGCTTCTTCCGCCTGCTGATCAATCATGCCCCGGCGCGCTTCTCGCGGGACCTGCGCGTGGTGCACCGCCAACTCGTGCAGTCCGGCCAAGCGCAATGGCTGGGTGATCCTTCTCCGCAGGCTGTGCCACCTCCCGTGGAAGATGGGCTTGCCCGCGCCGTGGCTCGCATCCGCGGGCTTTTTGGCCTATGAGCGGCGCACCGTCACCTGCCCGGAAGCCGTAATTCGATGCCGCCTGCCGCAGATCCCAGCCTCAGCCTCAGCGACCGTCTGACGACACTGCGGGGCGCTGCATGGAAGGTGCTGCTGCGCGAGGCAGAAGCCTTCGCCTATCTCGTCACCGGCCTTCCCATGGCGCTTCGCCGCGTGTTCCGCGGAAAGCCCACGCTGGCACTTGCGCCCGCCGAATATCTCCACCGCTACTATGCGTGGACCTATTGGCAATTGCCCTGGGGTCCTTTCAAGGCAGTGGTCGCCGCCATCGCCTGGCCGATTGCGCTGCCCATCGCCATCTTCATTTTTGCCCGCCGCAACGCCCGGGTCATCGCGGAGCGATCGGGCGTCAGTCCGGTTTCTCAGGTCCTGGGCCAGGTCGAGATGGCCGCGCGCTACGCCATCGCCCCCTTCTGGTACTACATGTTCGAGCTGCATCTGCCGGAGCGGAAGAAGCAGGCGCAATTCTACCTTACCGCGCATGAGACGATCGGTCCGGCCTATTCGCTGCTGCAGCCGCCGGAGGACTCCGACGCGATGGACGACAAGATCTGGTTTGCCGAGCATTGCCATGAGCAGGGGGTGCGCGCCGTGCCCGTGCTCATGCACTTCTCCAAGGGCGAGCGCCAGCCGTTGAAGGGCGGCAGCGATGTGCTTCCCGATGGCGACCTCTTCGTGAAGCCGCGCTCAGGCTCGGGCGGCCACCGCATGGAACGCTGGGACTTCGTGGGCGAGGGCCGCTACCGCAATGCGCATGCGCAAATCCTGACGCGCGCGCAGCTGATGGACAAGCTTGCTCGCCAGTCGCTGAAAGATGATTTCCTCGTCCAGCCGCGCCTTGCCAATCATCCCTCGCTTGATGACATCTCGAATGGCGCGCTGGCGACCGTGCGGCTGCTCACCTGCCGCAACGAGCAGGGCAGGGCGGAAGCCACCAATGCGGCCTTCCGCATGGCCATCGGTAATTCGGTGGTCGATAATTTCCACCAGGGCGGGCTGGCGACTGCCGTCGATCTGCAAACGGGCGTCATCGGCATCGCCGCCGACATCGGCATCCGTCCGGATGTCGGCTGGCGCGACACGCACCCGGTGAGTGGTGCCCGCTTCGCCGGTCGCACCTTGCCGCACTGGAGCGAGGTCGTGGCACTGGCGGTGAAGGCGCATGAGGCCTTTCCGCAACGCATGGTGGTGGGCTGGGACGTCGCCATGCTGGCCGACGGCGCCATGATCATCGAGGGCAACGGCAAGCCCGATCTCGATATCCACCAGCGCGCTGAACGTGGTCCCGCTGGTGAGAGCCGCATCGCCCATCTCCTTGCCTACAATGTCGACAAGCGGAGCTGAACCGGCGCAAGTTGCTGGTCTGGCCGTGATTTGCTAAGCCACGCGCGTCTTGTTCGGACCTGAAAGCCCATTTTTTGATGCTCCTTCCCAATGCATTCGATCTACGCACCGGCCTGCGCCAGCTGGTTTCGCATGGCAGCGTGGTGCTGCCGCGTGATACCGGCATCCGGTTCGAGCGCTGGATCCGCGGTTTCGAGGAGAAAAAGAAGCGGGATGCGGCCGATGGTGCAATCGTCTCCTTCGGCAAGAGCGGGCGCACCTGGGTGCGCGTCCTGGTGTGGCGCTACCTGTCGCAGAAGAACGGCTATCCCAGCGATCGCATCTCTGGCTTTGACGAGTTCCGCGATCGCCGGCCCGGCGTGCCCGTGCTGTTCTTCACTCACGACAACTACCTGAAGGATTTCCTCGGCCACGACCGCAAGGCCGAGATCTATGGCGCTCTGCCCACCGTGCTGCTGGTGCGTGACCCGCGCGATACGGCGGTGTCGCAGTTCTTCCAGTGGAAGCACCGCATGCTGGCGCGCAAGAAGGTCATCAATGACTATCCGCTGGCGGATGAGACCAGCGTGCATGACTTCATCACCGGCCAGCAGGCCGGCCTGCCGAAGATCATCGACTTCATGAATGACTGGGCCGCAGCCGCGCCGAAGATGCAGAAGTTCCTCGTCGTCCGCTATGAGGATTTGCGCGCCGACACCAAGGCCCAGCTTCGCCGCGTGCTTGAATTCTTCGGCGAACATCCGACTGACGCCGAACTCGAGGATGCCGTCACCTTCGCCTCGATGGACAACATGCGGCGGATGGAAGTCGAGAACGCGCAGAAGACTGGCGCCCACCGCAGCATGAAGCCCGGCAATGCCGATGATCCGTCGAGCTTCAAGGTGCGGCGCGGCAAGGTTGGCGGCTGGACCGACTACGTGACGGAAGAGCAGGCCGATGCGATCGACCGCTACGTGGCCGAAACGCTCTCGCCTGTCTTCGGCTACAAGTAGAGCGCATCAGGCCGCGAACAGCGGCCGCTCGTCCAGCGTCGGTGTGCGGCGCACCAGGTCAAGCGCGTCATGGCGCACGTGGTTGTGCTTCATCTCGTGGCGGATCATCGCTTCCGTCACCAGCCCCTTGTCGAAGCATTCGCGCAGCAGCCCAAAGAACAGCCGCTCCTGCCGCGGGTCGGGGTGCGTCTTGTATGTACCCATCATGCCATATTCGCCAAACAGCGTGCGGCGCACCCGGTTGTAGATGTTCTTCGGCGTCAGTGCGTTCTTTGATTCAGGTGCCCGGAAGTCCACCGGCAGGCCGGACTTCCACGGCTGGGTCTGGCGCTTGGTGTTGTGGATCATGCGGGTCTCGGGGGTGAGCGTGTCGAAGTCGTTCCAGACGGGCTCAAGCTCGCCGATCGAATCCTGCGGTTCCAGCAGCAGGGTGATCCACTTCATGTAGTCGCGCTTGAATTCGAACATCTCCTCGAAGTTTCGGCGCACGTTCCAGCTGGTGAGCTTCGGGTTATCGAGCAGCATCACGCTCGAGGCCCACACGCTCTCCTTGGTGCCGCGGCGGTGACGCGCCATCAGCGACTTGCCCTTCATGTCGCGTATCAGCAGTTCGTTGACGTTGGAGATGCAGAACACGTCGGGGTCCACCACCAGCGAGCGGCCCTGGTAATTCATCAGTTCGGGCGGCGCGAAGCGCAGCACGGTGAAGGACTGCAGGTCCTCATTCAGCCACTGCCGCTTCAGCCCATCACGCAAGTAGAGGCGGCCCTCGTAATCATTCATCCAGTCATATTTCGCCGTCTCGATCAGCTTCACCTCGAAGGCAGAAGGGTCCGCCGCGAAGCGCTCGAAGGAGTACTTGGAGACGATCGCGCCGACGATCTGCTTTTCATTGGTGTGGACGAAGATGGTGGGCTTCATGAGGCTAGGTCCTTCCACGGTTCAGACGGCGCATAGCAATATCCGCCCCTTCACTCAACTTTTGACCCCGGCAAGCTGACGCAGCCTCTGGCCGACCACCGCCGCATCATCCGGAAGCGGCGTTGCCGGAGCGTGCGGCGCCTTGCCCAGCGGCACCGCGTGGCCGCCGCGACAGAGCAGTGCGATGGCAGCACCGAGGTCACGCGGCCGCAGCAGGTCGGACGTCCGCTGCACCAGGCCGCCGATCCCGCCGGGCGGCGGCGGTTCGGCAATTGTCAGCGGTTTGCCCAGCCGCGCCACCTCGATCAGCATGGACAGGCTGTCGGCGGTCACGGTGAAGCTGTCGCCCAGCGCCAGCAGCCCGGGATAGGGGTTTTCGACCCCTGCCGCTCCCCACGTGTAAAGCCGGTCTTGCGGCCTCAAACCCGCCTTGAGGGCCGCCGCCACCCCTGCCGGGGTGCGGCGTGACGTCGCCGCATAGATCATTCCGTCCGCGGCATAGCCCCTGGTCATCTCGTCCAGCACGTGGCGCACGAAGCCAGGCTCCAGCCTCCGCTGCCCCATGTCCCCCCCCACCAGCAGCACGTTGAGCGGCCGCTGCAGGTCAGAGAATTCGGGGCCGAAGTGCTGGCGTGCGGCAGCAAGGTGGGCAGGGTCGAGCCCGATCAGCGGCATGGCAATTGGCAGCACGTTGGGCCGCCCGCGGTTGCGGTAATAGGGCGGCAGCACCACGAGGTCGAAGTCATTCCACAGGCCCTTGGGGGCGTTGAGCAGGGCAATGCGTGTCTTGCCGCCTGATTGCTGCTTGATCCACAGCGCCACGCAGGACAGCTGCCGGCCAATGGCCAGCACCACCTCGGGCCAGGGCCCTTCCAGCGGGTCGGAGGCGACGCGGTCGAGGTGTTCGAGCGACGGCCCGATGCCCGGCTTCGCGGCGAGCTGTCCGGGTAAGATCACGACGTTGCGGACCACGGCCTCAAGGCCGGTGGCCGCGGCGGCGCGCAGCACCTGCGCATTGTCCCCCGCCTTTGGCCCGGTCAGCACCCACAGTTGCGGCAGAATCCCCTCCCTTGGCATATCCGGGCTGGATTAGCCCATATTCGCGCCACAGGCGAGGCGGGCCGGCCCGATGGTTGATTAACCGGGGTCTCTATGCCATCCCACCCCTGTTCGAGCGGAGCATGGCCCGGTGCAGGAAAAGGTGAAGCAGAAGGCGGACAGGTCGCGGACACTGGTGATCCCGGTGGAAACGATCAACCGCGAACTCGACGCCAAGTTGCATCTGGCACTCCGCGCCGCCCTGCGCGGCTGGAAGGTCATCCTCGGTGGCCGCGCCAACATCAACCATTTCATCCCGCAGCTGCCCCCTTCCATCTACATCTCCAAGGGCCTGCGCGTGGGCAACAAGCACATCCTGCGCTTCATGGAGGGTTTCGGCCATGTGCCGGTCGCCCTCGACGAGGAGTCCTTGATCCGCCAGTCGGACGAGGCCCTGCTGATGATGCTGGACGACGAGACCTTCAACCGCCCGCGCCTGCTCTTCGCCTGGGGTCAGAGCAATGCCGATGTGTGGAAGCGTTTCAAGGGCTACCGCGGCACGCCCATCCTCGAGATCGGCAACCCGCGCATGGACCTGCTCAGGCCCGAGCTCGCCCCCTATTTCGAGCGCGAGGTGCAGTCGATCCGGGATCGCTTCGGCGACTTCGTGCTGGTGTCGACCAACTTCAGCATGGTCAACCACTTCATCCCGGAACACGTGCGCTTCGCCACGGCGGGCGATGTCGATGCGGATCGGGCGGATGCGCTGCGCGAGGGCCTCAAGGCCCATAAGCGGCTGATCTTCGATGCCTTCATCGCCGCCATTCCGGAGATCGCGCGGGCGGTGGCGCCGATGACGCTGGTCATCCGCCCGCACCCGTCCGAAAACCCGAAGAGCTGGGAGGCCGCGGCAGCGGGTGTGCCCAACGTGAAGGTCATTCACGAGGGGCCCATCGGTCCCTGGCTCATGGCCGCCCGCGGGCTGATCCAGAATGGCTGCACCAGCGCGGTGGAAGCGGGCGTCGTCGGCACCCCGGCGCTGGCTTTCCGTCCACATGTGTCTGACCAGTTCGAGGTCGAGCTCTCCAACCGTGTCAGCCGCGATTGCCGCTCGCTGCCCGAGCTCATCGCGGCGCTGAAATCGCTGCCGCCCAAGGGTCCCTTGCCAGATGCGCAGCTGACCTATCTCCGCACCCATATCGCCTCGGTCGATGGCGCTTTCAGTTGCGACCGGCTGCTTGACGCGCTGGACGCGTATGCGGACCGCCTCGTGGCCCCGCCGGCCCGCGGAGGGCTCGCCATGGCCGGCACAAGGCTCGCCCATTTCCGCCGCTATCCGCTGCGCGACACCATCAAGGGCCTGCGCAAGATGGGCTCGGCCAAGTCCTATCGCGCCCACAAGTTCCCCGGTCTGCCGGAAGAAGCGGTCACCAGCCGCATCGATCAGCTCCGCGCGGTCAGGCCGGAGCTCCCCTCCGTCACCGTTACCCCGCTGGCCGACAGCATCTATGCGATTTCCGCCGGGGCACCCGGGACGAGAGAGTAGCAAAAGCCGCGGCGGCATGGCAAAGAGGCGCCGGGAACGCTGCGGAATGAAGCGTGAACGAAGTCAGGGACCCTTAATGCACTCCATTCGTATCCTCGGCGCCGGCTCGATCGGCAATCACCTTGCCAATGCGGCGCGCTCCTTTGGCTGGCGCGTCACCCTGACCGACATCGACCCGGCAGCGCTCGAGCGCACCCGCACCTCCATCTATCCCCAGCGCTACGGCAAGTGGGATGATGAGATCGTGCTGAAGGACTCCCGCGCCGCCATGAATGAACCGGCCGACGTGGTGTTCGTTGGTACGCCGCCCGACAGCCACATCGCGCTGGCCAATGCAGTGCTCGACCAGGTGACGCCAAAGGTGCTGCTGCTGGAAAAGCCGCTGGCAGGACCCGACCTTGCGGGCTGTGCGGACCTGCTCGCCCGGCTGAAGGCCAAGGGTGTGTTCGGCGCGGTTGGCTACAATCACACGCTCGGCCAGAACACCGTGCTGGCCGACAGCCTGCTCAAGTCGGGCGAGATCGGCGCTGTCTCCACCATTTCCGCCCGCACGCGTGAGCATTGGGGCGGCATCTTCAAGGCGCACCCGTGGCTCTCGGGCCCGTCCGATTCCTACCTGGGCTTTGCATCGCGCGGCGGCGGTGCCACGGGCGAGCATTCGCACGGCATCAACATGTGGCAGCACTTCGCCAACTTGATCGGCGCGGGCCGCGTCGCGGAAGTCACCGCCGTGCTCGACATGGTTCAGGACGGCGGCTGCGACTATGACCGGCTGAGCTACGCCGTGCTCAGGACCGAGAACGGCCTTGTCGGCGACGTCATCCAGGACGTGGTGACAGAGCCCGCCGACAAGTCCTGCCGCATCCAGGGCCAGAAGGGCTTTGTCGAGTGGCGCGTCAACCACAGCCCCGGCAATGACTCGGTCGCGCTGGGACTCGGCGGACCCGTCAAGGAAACCCTCATCGCCAAGACCCGGGCAGATGACTTCAAGGCCGAGATCGCCCACCTCGAGCAGGTGATGGCGGGCAAGGTCCAGCATTCGCCCATCGCGCTCGAGCGCGGGCTCGACACCATGATGGTGATCGCCGCCATCTTCAAATCCCACCACGGTGGCCGCCGCGTCCAGATCGACTGGAGCAAGGGCTACGTGACTGACGCCATTCGCTAGCGGAGCATCCATGCGCAAGCCCTTCTCGTTTGAAAACCTCTTCGTCTACGACCTTGCCAACAATCACCAGGGCGACTTTACGCACGCACGCAACATCGTGTCCGCTGTGGGTTCGGTGAACCGCGAGGGCAAGATCAATGGCGCGCTGAAGTTCCAGTTCCGCCAGCTCGACAGCTTCATCCACCCTGATTTCAAGGGTCGCGCCGACCACAAGTATGTGAAGCGCTTCTCCGAAACGCGCCTCGAGATGAAGGATTTCGCCAAGCTCGCCGAGCATGTGCGCGCCGAGGGCCTTCTCACCATGTGCACGCCTTTCGACGAGGAGTCGGTGGACGTGATCTGCGACATGGGCCTCGACATCATCAAGATCGCCAGCTGCTCGGCCGATGACTGGCCGCTGCTGGAGAAGGTGGCGCGCGTCAACAAGCCGGTCGTCGTCTCGACGGCGGGCCTGCGCACCGACCAGATCGATGCACTCGTCAGCTTCTTCGAGATGAACCGCACCGAATTTGGCCTCATGCACTGCGTGGCGCTCTACCCGACGCCCGATGACAAGCTTCAGCTCAACCGCATCGCCGAGATGCGCGAGCGCTATCGCGGCATTCCCATCGGCTGGTCCACGCATGAGGACCAGGACAATACCTCGGCTGTCCAGATCGCCTATGCGCTGGGTGCCCGCATGTTCGAGCGTCACGTCGGCCTCAACACGGAAAAGCACAAGCTCAACACCTATTCCTCGACGCCCGAGCAGCTCGAGAAGTGGATCGCCGCCTTCCACGCCGGCCGCGCCATGCTCGGCAACGAGGAGCGTCCGCCGGTCTCGCTCGAGGAGCGCCAGACGCTCCATGACCTGAAGCGCGGCGCCTATGTGAAGCGCGACGTGAAGAAGGGCGAGGTGCTGACCCGCGCCGACGTGTTCTTCGCCATGCCGCTGCAGGACGGCCAGTTGACGTCAGGCCATTGGCGCGAGGGCCTCGTGGCCGAACAGGACTATGCCGCCAATGCGCCGCTGTCGCCTGCGATCGGCGGCACGGGCCAGAACGACGAGCAGCTGGTCTACCAGATCATGCTCCAGGTCCGCGGCATGCTGGCCAAGGCCAACGTGCACATCAATTCCGATGCCTCGATCGAGATATCGCATCACTATGGCCTGAAGCGCTTCCGCGAATATGGCGCGGTGATCATCACCTGCATCAACCGCACCTATGCCAAGAAGCTGGTCATCCAGCTGCCGCGCCAGAAGCACCCCTACCACTTCCACAAGCAGAAGGAAGAAACCTTCCAGCTGCTCGATGGCGACCTCGAGATCACCAAGGAAGGTGCAAAGTCCCGCATGGTGCCGGGCGACACCTTCCTGGTCGAGCCCAACCAGTGGCACAAGTTTGCAACGCTCGACGGCTGCATCTTCGAGGAAGTGTCGACGACCCACTTCAACAACGACTCCTTCTACGAGGATCCGGGCATCGCCCAGATGCCGCGCGACGACCGCAAGACCAAGGTCGACAACTGGCTCGGCTATTTCCGTGACAAGCACACGCTTTGACGCGGTGATCTTCGACTTCGACGGAACGCTTGTCGCTTCGGCTCCGGCCAAGCGGCAGGCGTTTTTCGACATCTTCCCCGCGCAAGCCGCAGCCATCGTCGCCGCGGTGCTGACGGATGATCCCGACGGCAGCCGCCACGTTGTGATCCCGCGCATGATCGCGGGCGCACGCGCGCGGGCGATCGCCCTCGTCGATCAGAATTACGTCACGCGCTATGGCGAAGTGTCAGAGCAGGCGGTGGCCGCCGCACCGGAACTTCCCGGCGCCACGGAACTGCTCAGGCGGTTATCACCCCTGATGGAACTCCACGTCTGTTCCAACACCCCGCAGGACACCGTCCGCCGCCACGTCGCGGCGCGCGGCTGGAACAGTTATTTCAAGGGCGTCGACGGTTACCCGACGGCCAAGCGCGACAGGATCGCCGCCGTCATCGCCACTCACAACCTTGTGCCGTCGCGCGTCGCCATGGTGGGCGACGGCATTTCCGATGAAGAGGCGGCAGCCGCCAATGCTTGCGCCTTCTTCGCGATCCGCGCCCCGGAAGACCTGATGCGCGCCGGGCAGTCACTGGAGGAAATCAATGTTTGAAGGCCGCCGCGTGCTCGTCGTGGTGCCCGCCCGTGGGGGTTCTAAGGGCGTCAAGCTCAAGAACCTGCGCGAGGTGGGCGGCGTGCCGCTGGTGGCGCTGGCGGGCCATGTGGCCAAGGCGCTGCCCTGGGTCGACCGTGCCATCGTCTCGACCGACCATGAAGGAATAGCGAAGGTGGCGGAGGAAGCAGGCCTCGCCTGTCCCTTCCTGCGCCCCGAAGACATTTCGGGCGCGATCATCAGCGACTGGCAGGTGCTGATCCACGCGCTCACCGAAATGGAGCGCATCGACGCCGTCACCTATGACGTCGTCATCATGCTGCAGCCCACTTCGCCCGGCCGCACGCCGGAACATGTCACCGCCACCATGGAACATCTGGTGAAGGGCGGCTTTGATGCAGTCTGGACGCTGAGCGAGACGGACTCCAAGGCCCATCCCCTGAAGCAGCTCAACGTCTCGCCCGAGGGCGGCCTGTCCTATTATGATCCGGCAGGTGCGAAAATCATCGCCCGCCAGCAACTGACCCCCGTCCATCATCGCAACGGCATCGCCTATGCCATCACGCGGCAATGCCTGGTGGACCAGAAGTCGATCATGGGGGCGAAGCCCGGTGCGGTGGTGGTCGAGGGCAACCTCCCCAACATCGATACCGAGCTCGATCTCGACTGGGCGAACTTCCTCATCGCACGCGGCAAGGACTAGCTGAACGTCCGGATCATGTCGCCGATACGGGTGACCGGTCCCACCGTCCTGATGCCACCCTGCGGCATGTAGCGGGCGAGCAGCGCCATCTGCTCCTCATTCAGTTCGCGGCGCAGGTGTCGCCACACCTGCTGCTTCTCCGCCTCGTTCAGCTTCTGCTGGTGAAACTGGAAATCGGTCGGCCTTTCTCTGGTCATCGACCCGCCGCCATGCGCCTGGCGCACTTCGTAGCTGCCGCGGCTCATGTCGCCAAGCTTCGCCCAGTCCGCCGTCAGCTGTTCGAGGTTCGGCAGCGCGTGTCCGGGCAGGGGGGCGACACCGAGGAAATTGATGGTCTCCAGCATCACCGCGGGCTTGGCCGTCATGTCCTCGTAATAGGCGGCGTGCTTCTGGCGCGCTTTGCAGCCGGTGAAGTAGCGGATGTTCTCGATGAAGCCGCGATACTCCTTGTAGCTCTTCTCCGCCGCACGAACGAAGGTCTCCAGCGGGTCGCGCAGCAGGATCAGCACCTTGTCCTCAGGCCTGGTCTGGGCCAGCAGCGGCTTGCTCTTGTCAGGCTTGGCACCCTTCCTGGCGTTGTGGGCGCGGCGGAAAACGGGCTCAAGCCCGGTGTCGGCCTTGATCAGCACGTCCTTTCCTGGCGTTTTCACGCCCAGGTAATGCTCCATGCAGAAGCGCATCCAGTTCAACCCGCTCCGCGGTGCCGAGACGACAAAGATCATGCAAACCTCTCAATCAGGGGCGTTCTATCACAAGATCGTTCGCACGAGTAGTTGCGGCAAGGCGGCCTAAAAGTCGTAGCCGAGCAGGGCGATAGTGTCGGCCCAGCGCTCCGCCACCAGGTCGCGACTCGAGGCGGAGTAATGGGAGCGGTAGTCCGTGCCGCCGCGATAGCTGCGCTTGTCCTCGGGCAGGCTCGCGAAGCTGAGCCCGGTCTCGGCGGAAATTTCTCCCAGCGCCCCGGCGAGCTCCTCGAAGCGGAACACCCGGTCGGCGATCACCACGTCGTCTTCGGTATAGAGCGAGCGATTCTGCACCACCGGATACTCATGCAGGAAGCGGTCGAAGTCCCAGCCCGCCACTGGCGGCTTGCGGCGGCTGAAGAAGTAGAGGCTCACGAGGAAGTCCCAGGGGTTCCGGTCGAAGGCATATTTGCGGTAGCTGCCGAACTGCGCCGCGGGCAGCATCGGGCGCGCCCGGGCGAGCGGCATGTGGTCGAAGAAGAAGCGGCGGTGCAGCACGCTGTCGCGTCCCACGAGGTCGCGGAACCACTCCAGCTTGGCCGTCATCAGGTCGATGGGCCACGCGCTGTAATAGTTGCGGCCTGCAACCGGCGGAATGGAAATGGGCGTCCATATGTCGTTGCCGTCGAGCTGCGGGATGATGGCGCGCTCGATGCTGGTTGAAGCCGTCTTGCGCGACTTCACCAGGATGAAGCGGCGACTGTGGGAAATGATCATCGCGCCCTCACCGACTCATGTCTGTGCAATGCGCTCCTCGTTGGCCACCCAGCGCGCCTCGCCGCCTTCCACCTCGTAGAGGCGGTCGGCGATGGCCGTCCAGGCCTGGCGGTGGGTAATGACCACGATGGTGTAGCGGCTCCGGAGGGCTGCAATGTTGCGCACGATGTCCTGCTCGGTCACCGGGTCCAGCGCGCTCGTTACTTCGTCGAGGATCAGCACTTCGGGGGATGTCACCAGCGCGCGCGCCAACGAAATGCGCTGGCGCTGACCGCCTGACATCTTGCCGCCCATCTCGCCGACGCTGCTTTCCAGCCCGTCCGGCAGATTGGCCACAAAGCCCGAAGCCTCCGCCTGGCGCAGCGCCTCATGCACCATCTCGTCGGTGATGTTCGGGTCGCCGAAGGTGATGTTCTCGCGCACGTCGGCGTGCAGCAGGCTCAGTTCCTGCGGCACATAGCCGATCTTCTGCCGCCACTTGAACAGGTCGATCTCGGTGAGCGGCACGCCGTCGATGGTGATGCGCCCGCGCTTTGGCTGGTAGAGGCCGATCAGCAGGTCGATGATCGTCGTCTTGCCGGCACCCGAGGGGCCCTTCAGTACGGTGATGCGGCGCGCCGGGATTTCGATGTTCACGTCGCGAATGATCTCGCGCTCGCCATGCGAGAAGGAAACGCCCTCGAAGCGGCAGGCATTGGTCAGCATCGGTTCATGCGTTCCGGGGTTCAGCTCGCGGTGGGCGTCGGCAAGGGCGATCTGCTCCACCATGCGCTCGTAGGACCGCTCATACTTCACCGACTGCTGCACCGCCTTCTGCACCTTGGCGATGATGTCGTTGATCTTGAGGAAGATCACGCCAATCACCACGATCTCCGGCAGCGTCACGTTCCACGAGGTATAGGCAAGATAGGCGGCAACGGTGATGAGCAGCGTCACCACCACCTCGTTGCCGAGGTTGAAGCCGAGCTTCGACACCTCCCCGGTGATCAGTGCGCGCCGCAGCTTCATCAGCGTGCGCCGCAGCGGGATCAGCATGGGCTGGAAGCGGTGCATCGCCTTCAGCGCCTTCATGTTGGCGAGCAGGTCGACGATCTTGACGGTGAGCAGCGCCGTCGTATCGGCCTCGCGCCGGCCTGCCGCGCGCGAGATCTTGATCAACCGGTTCATCGCTGCACCCACGATGATGCCCACTGCGATTGATGCCAGCGCCAGTTTCCAGTTGTAGAGCATCGCCACGCTACCCAGCAGCACGGCCTGCGCCAGCTGCGCCAGAACCTGCGCGGCCAGCAGATAGGCCTGGCTGGCGCGTGTTGCGTCATTGGCGATGGCGGCGGCGAATTTCCCGGCCTGCTGGTCGGCATAGAAGCGCCAGCTGGCGCCGAACAGCGAGCTGATCAGCCGCTCGCGGAAGCCGATGGCGATGTCGGCTGACACCACCGCGGCATAGGACAATGCGGCAAAGGAGATGACGGCCTTCAGCACGATGGCGCCTGCAATCAGCAGCACCAGCGTCTTGAAGTCGGGGGTAACACCCAGCCAGTCGATCATCCGCTGCGCGATCTGGTTGCTCTGCGATGACTTTCCGGCCTCGCCCAGCAGGGCCCCGGCGGCGGGCAGCAGCGCACCGATGCCGATCGCCTCCACCGCCGCGGCGGCAAGCAGGCTCAGCAGCACCAGCGTCGACTGCAGCCGGTCGCCCTGCAGGAATATCCTGAAGATCATCTTCATGCGTGGAAAAGCACCGATCGAGCGTCAAAATCGGGGCAGCAATAGCCCGTCCGGCAGGGGCACACAATGGTTGCGCCATTCAGCGTTTCTTGTCGCAAGGCTGAGCTTTTCTGCGGCCCACGCGGCGCGGTGGCTGCCGCCCCGTCGCGCCCGCGTCCGGTTGCCAAGCGTTGCGCAAGCCGGTTGCTGCCCCTAAGGAGGGTCCAGCAGCGGGAGCCCGGGGCCGTGATCGTCAGCAACACGCATAATTTCATCTTTCTCAAGGTCAGCAAGACCGGCGGCTCCTCGGTCGAGGCCTATCTCCGCCGCTTCTGCGGCCAGGGCGATATCGTCACCTGGCTCGATGACGACGAGGAGCAGGCGATCAAGGGCACTGGCGCCTGCCCGCCCATGGGCTTTGCGAAGCCTGCGGCCGGCGTGCCGCCGCTCGCCCGGCTGCTGATGGCCTTCAACCACCGCAAGACGCTGCGCCGCCATGGCCTGTCGCCGCATGCCAGCGCAGCGCGGGTCAAGCACTACGTGGGTGACAAGGAGTGGTATGGGCACCTCAAGTTCTGCGTCGTCCGCAACCCGCTGGACCGCAGCGTCTCACAATTCTTCTGGACCGCCGCCAACCGCGGTTGGGAGGATGCGGCAACCAACTTCCACGCCCGCTTTGACGAGTTCCTGCAGTTGAATGACTTCCGCCGCCTCAATGAAAAGGGCCGCGACGTCTATGCCATCGACGGCCGCGTGGTGGCCGACCGCGTGCTGCGTTTCGAGACGCTCGAGCAGGATCTTGGCCGCACCATGCGTGAACTCGGCATCGATACGCCGGTGGTGCTCACGCGCTTCAAGTCCACCCAGCGCCCCAAGGGTGATTTCGCCGCCATGCTGAACGACCGGCAGCGCCAGGTGATCAGGGATGCCTTCGCCTTCGACATCGAACAGTTCGGCTACGTGGTCTGAGGTTGCGCATCGCCATTCCTGCGTTCCGTCCAGCAGAGCCGCCTGCCGAGTCAGGCGGCATCAGGCTCTTATCGCGACCGCCGGAAGCGCCAGCCTGGCCGTGCACCCGCCACCATCATCATCTCCGCCACGTTCTCCACCGTGAGCACGCCGATCACGTTGCCGCCCTCGTCCGCCACAACCTCGGCGGTAGCACCTGCCGCGCGCATCCGGGTGAAGGCCTCGGGCAGTGGCATTCCCGGCGGCAGCGGCTGGCAGGCCCGCATCACCTCGCCCACAGGCACGCTCTCCCCCTTGTCCCGCAAGCCCACGATCATCGCGTCGCGGTCCAACAGGCCCACGATGCGTTGCGCGCGGTCCACCACGGGGAAGTCCCTCTGCGGGCTGGCCAGCAGCGCGTCGATCGCCTCCGATACCGGCTGGCTTACTTCCAGCACCACCGGTGATGGCTCCATCGCATCGCGCACGGTGAGGCGTGAGGCGAACCCGGTGAAGGTCGCCTGCTGTTCCTCGGCCCCCGCCGCGAGATAGATGAACACGCCGACGAACATCAGGATCGGGTTCCACAGCAATCCTGCCACAAAGAACACGATGGCGAAGAACTGCCCGATGCGCGCGGCGATTGCGGTGGCACGCGCCGCACCCATGTTCATGGCGAGGATGGCGCGCAGCACCCGGCCGCCATCCATCGGGAAGGCGGGGATCAGGTTGAACAGCACAAGCATGATGTTCACGATCAGCAGCCGTTCGGCCAGGCTCGCATGGTCGAAGTCGATGGTGGTGAAGAAGCCCAGGCCCAGGCCGAACACGGCCATCAGGACGAGCGCGATTCCGACGTTGACCAGCGGCCCGGCAATGGCCACGAGCAGCTCCTGCCGGGGATTTTCCGGCATCCGCTCCATGGCCGCGATGCCGCCGATGGGCGACAGGATCACCTGCGGCGTGTTGACCCCGAAGCGCCTGGCCATGGTGATGTGGCCGAATTCATGCAGCGTCACGCAGAGGAACACGAGCAGGATGAACACAATTGATTCAACGGCGGCGGATGGCCCCCCGGCGAGGTAATCCGAAATGCCGATCCAGGCGAGGAAGATCAGGAAGGTGATGTGCAGCCTGATATTGGTGCCTGCAATCCTACCGATGGTGAGTGACCAGTTCATTCCCCCAATATAGGCATGTTTTCCTCAAATGTCAAGAGAAATCACAGCCGCGGCCGGTCTTTTTTCGAGCCGTACCAGCCACCCACTGCCTTCTCATAGGCCAGCGCCGCGCGGAACACCTTCACGTCGTCCCAGGTGCGGCCAACCAGCTGGATGCCGGTCGGCACCTGTGTTTTTGCATGCCCCGACGGCACCGAAAGTACCGGGCAATTGTGCAGCATGTTGAACTGGTGCGTCATCACCCAGCCGAATTCCGGGTCGGCCTTCTGGCCGTTGACCGTGAAGCTCTCGTCCCACGGGTCATGCTCGGCCTTCACCGAGGGCGCATTGTTGGTGGGGCAGATGAACAGGTCGTGCGAGGCCAGCACCGGCCCCAGCGTCTGGTACATGGCATGCGCCTGGGCCCACGGCTTGTGCACGTCTTCGGGCCCGGTCAGTTTCTGCGCCACCTCCGCGAACTTGATCGCGTAGTCGGTCATCAGGTGCTTCGAGTCTTTCAGGTGCCAGATCGTCTGCCGCCCGAAATGCATCAGGTTGTACCAGTGCAACCCGTTCTTCTCGACGTCCGCCGTCCAGCCGAGGTCCACTTCCTCCACCTTCGCACCGAGTTTGCGAAACACCTCGATCGCCGCCAGCATGTTCTTTCTCACGGCGGGTTCGACGGGCACGTAGCCCAGGTCTACCGAGTACGCGATCTTCATCCCCTTGATCGAGGCAGCCTCGGTGGGCAGCTTCACCTTCTGCCTGAGCGAGTCATGGTCCAGCGGGTGCGGGCCCGAAGTCACGTTCTGCATCAGCGCGGCGTCCGCCACCGTGCGCGTCATCGGTCCGCAGTGGTTGAAGCGGTCGAAGTTGGCCGGCGGCCCATCGGGGTTGCGCCCATGCGGCGGCTTGTAGCCCACCACGCCGCAGGCCGCCGCCGGAATGCGGATCGACCCGCCGATGTCGGTGCCAGTGGCCAGCGTGATCATCCCCGCGGCCAGTGCCGCACCCGAGCCGCCCGATGATCCGCCCGGCCCCCATTCGGTATTCCACGGATTGCGCGTCACACCCCAGATGCGCGAGGCGGTGATGCCGGACAGGCAGAACTCCGGCGTCGTGGTTCGGGCGAGGATCACGGCCCCCGCCTGCTGCAACCGCGCGATCATCGGGTCGGAATGCTCGTCCACCCAGTCCTTGAAGATCAGCGAGCCTTGCGTGGTGCGCTTGCCCGCCACCCGCTGCGCGTCCTTCACGGCCAGCGGCACGCCGTCGAGTGCGCCGGTCTTTGTGCCCCGCTTCATGTAGCGGGCTTCCGATGCCTTGGCCTGCGCGATGGCCTCGTCGAAATAGCGGTCGGCCAGGCAGTTGATCTTCGGGTTCACCTTCTCCGAGCGGGCAATCAGCGCCTTCGCCAGTTCGACGGGCGACAGCTTGCGCTTCCTGAACAGCTTCAGGGCCTCCGTGGCGGAGAGGTAGCAAAGGTCATCGTTGGTCATGGACAAGGCTCATCCCGAGGGGCTAGTGGTTTCGCCCAACAGAGAACAGGACAATGGGAGAGAAGTCCATGGCCGGCAGGCTTCACGGCAAGACAGCGATCGTCACCTCGGCAGGCCAGGGCATCGGCCGGGCCTCCGCCATCTGCATGGCGAAGGAGGGGGCCAAGGTTTGGGCGACCGACATCAACGCCGAGGCGCTGGCCTCGCTCGCCGCCGAACAGTCAGGGATCGAGACCTTCACCCTCGACGTACTCAAGCAGGACCAGATCGACGCCGCGGCAAAGCGCGTCGGAACGCCGGACATTCTCTTCAACTGCTCGGGCTTCGTCCACGCCGGCACGCTGATGGAAACCGACGACAAGGCCTGGGACTTCTCCTTCGACCTCAACGTCAAGGCGCATTTTCACATGATCAAGGCCTTCATGCCGGCCTGGCTCGCCCGCGGCAGCGGCGTGATCATCAACATGGCCTCTGCCGCCTCCTCGATCAAAGGCGTGCCGAACCGCTTCGTCTACGGGGCCACCAAGGCCGCGGTGATCGGCATGACCAAGGCGCTGGCGGCGGATTACACCTCCAAGGGCATCCGCGTGAACGCCATCTGCCCCGGCACGGTCGACAGCCCGTCGCTCGCCGAGCGCCTCAAGGCCACGGGTGACTACGAGGCCGCCAAGTCGGCCTTCATTTCCCGCCAGCCCATGGGCCGCATGGCGCAGCCTGAGGAAATCGGCATGCTGGTGGTTTATCTGGCAAGTGACGAGGCCGCTTTCGTCACCGGCCAGACCTTTGTCATCGACGGCGGCTGGTCGATCTAGGCCAATCCATGGGGCGGCGCTGCGCCGCCCCTGCGTCAACTGCGCGGGCAGTCGCGGTACCCATTGGCAAAGGGTATTTCCCCGGCCTAGGATGCAGCCAACAACCGCCGAAAAGGGTGGGAGCAGGGAGCTTGATCTTGGCAGCAGGCCAAACCGCCATCGAGGCGAAAGGCGTCACGAAGCAATTCGGAACAGGGCAGGACGCCGTCAAGGCTCTCGACAATGTTTCGGTTTCGATCCGCGAAAATGAGTTCTTCACGCTGCTGGGCCCTTCGGGCTGCGGCAAGACCACGCTGCTTCGGCTGATCGCCGGCTTCGACTTCCCCAACGAGGGCGAAATCCTTCTCTACGGTGAGAATATCGCGCCGCTGCCGCCCTACAAGCGGCCGGTCAACACGGTGTTCCAGTCCTACGCGCTCTTCCCCCACATGACGGTGGCCCAGAACATCGGTTTCGGGCTCGAGATGCTGGGCAAGCCCCGCGCCGAGATCGACAAGCGGGTATCCCAGATGCTGCAGCTCGTGCGCATGGAGGAGCTCGCCAACCGCCGCACCAGCCAGATTTCCGGCGGCCAGCAGCAGCGCGTGGCACTGGCCCGCGCGCTCGCCCCGGCGCCCAAGGTGCTGCTCCTCGACGAGCCGCTCTCGGCCTTGGACTACAAGCTCCGCAAGGACATGCAGATCGAACTGAAGCGCCTGCAGAATGAAACCGGCATCACCTTCATCTTCGTGACGCATGACCAGGAAGAAGCCCTCACCATGTCGGATCGCATCGCGGTCATGAGCCGTGGCAAGATCCTGCAGATCGGCTCGCCGCGTGACATCTATGACCGCCCCTCGGTGCGCTTCGTGGCCAACTTCATCGGCGAGACGAACTTCCTCGAGGGCGACGTTCTCGCTGTCGAGGGAGCTTCTGCCACGGTCAAGCTCGCAGGCGGCGGCACCATCGTCGCGGGTCTTCCAGAAGGGCTGAAGCCGCATGGACGCGTCACCGTGGTGGTGCGGCCCGAGCATGCCGACCTCGTGAAGCCCGGCGGCGAAGCCGATCTATGGGGCAAGCTCGAGAACATCGTCTACTTCGGCACCGACACGCACTATTACGTGAAGCTCGATGGCGGAGAAGCGTTCATCATCCGCCAGCAGAACTCGCATGGCGCAGGCTCCGGCCACGCGGTGGGCAATCCCGTGGGGGTCGCACTCGAAGCGAATTCCGCCCAGGTGGTGAGGGACTGAGAATGGGTGTTGCACAACAGGCGGCGGACAGGGCCGAGCGCGATCAGATCCGCAAGCGCTGGCTGCTGTCGTCACCCGCACTCATCATCATTTTCTTCGCGGCCATCGGCCCGCTCGCCGTCGTCGTGCTCTATTCCTTCATGGTGAAGGGCGACTACGGAGACGTGAAGTACTGGCAATTCTCGCTCGACGGCTGGTTCAACGTGGTGGCCGAGCGCGACATGTTCGACGATACGCTGGGCCTTGCCTGGGCCAACATCTCGATCTTCTGGCGGTCGCTGAAGCTGTCCTTCATTACCACCATCATCACCCTGTTCTTCGGTTTCCCCACGGCCTACTTCATCGCCACGAGGAAGCCCGACAAGCGCGACCTCTGGCTGTTCCTCATCACCATTCCGTTCTGGACCAACATTCTGATCCGCACCTTCGCCATGCAGGAGGTGATCCGCAACGAGGGCATCATCAACTCGGCGCTGATGGGCCTGGGCCTCGTCGACCAGCCGGTCCAGATCATGTTCACCGACTGGGCCATCCTCTTCGGCATGGTCTATGTCTACCTGCCGCTCATGGTGCTGCCGCTCTATGCCTCGCTCGAGAAGCTGGACTTCCGGCTGGTCGAGGCGGGTTATGACCTCTACGCCAACCGCTTCCAGGTGCTGTGGCGTGTCATCATCCCGCTGGTCAAGCCCGGCATCGTGGCGGGCTGCATCCTGGTGTTCATCCCCTCGCTCGGCGCCTATGTCATCCCGCGCGTGCTGGGTGGCGGCAAGAACATGATGCTCGGCAACCTCATCGACCTGCAGTTCGGCCAGGGCCGCAACTGGCCGCTGGGCTCGGCGCTCTCCATCACGCTCATGATCATCGTCACGCTGGCGCTCCTCGTCTATGTGAGGAACACCGCGAAGGGCGGGGGCAACGGCCATGTCTAAGGGCTTTTCCATCACCTCCATGCCGGGCTTCTCGTTGATTGCGCTGGCCTGCTTCGCGGTGCTCTACCTGCCGGTCGCCACGCTGGTGTTCTATGCCTTCAACGCCGGCCAGAGCGTCGCCATGTGGGAGGGCTTCTCGCTCCGGTGGTTCGAGTCCGCCTGGCAGAACACAGCCGTGCAGGAGGCCACCATCCGCTCGGCGGTGATCGCCGTCGTCGCCGCGACGATCGCCACCGTCACGGCCACCATGGCGGCGATTGCCACCACCCGCACAGCGCCCTATCGCGGCCTCACCTTCAAATACGCCTTCATCAACCAGCCCCTCATGGTGCCGGAGATCGTCACGGCGGTGGCGCTGCTCATCGTGTTCTCGCGCATCAAGATATGGACCGGCTATTCGGGGCTCGGCTACATCATCGCCGCCCACACCGCCTTCTGCATTCCCTTCGCCTACATGCCGATCCGCGCCCGCCTCGAAGGCATGGACCTGACGCTGGAGCGCGCCGCGGCCGACCTCTATGCACCGCCCTGGGCTGCCTTCAAGCGGGTGACACTGCCCATCCTGTGGCCCGGTATCCTCGCGGGCTTCATGCTGGCCTTCGTGATCTCGCTCGATGATGTGGTGATCACCGAATTCGTCAAGTCCGCCGGGCAGGAGACGCTGCCCACCTACATGCTGGGCCAGCTCAAGCGCTCGGTCACGCCGGAGATCAACGCCATCTCGACGGTGTTCCTCGGCATCTCGATTCTGCTGGTGACGATGTTCTTCTTCATCAGCCGGAAAAAAGCGTAACGTGAAGTCTTCAAAAGGGAGAAAAAGATGAGTTTCAAATCCAAGACCTTGCTGGCCGCCGCCATGGTGATGGCGATGTCCGCACCCGCCTTCGCCGAGGGCGTCCTCAACATCTACAACTGGGGCAACTACACCAGCCCCGAAGTAATCAAGAAGTTCGAAGAGAAGTACAACGTCAAGGTCACCATCACTGACTATGACTCGAACGACACGGCTCTCGCCAAGGTGCGTGCCGGCGGCCATGGCTTCGACATGGTGGTGCCGTCCGCCAACTTCATGCCGATCTGGATCAAGGAAGGCCTGCTCCTCGAGACGAACCCGAACCAGATGGAGAACTTCAAGAACGTCGACCCGCGCTGGGTGGATGTCGAATATGACAATGGCCGCCACTACTCCGTTCCGTGGCAGTGGGGCACCGTTGGTGTCTCGGTCAACACCAAGGCCTATGGTGGCGACATCAATACCTGGGGCATCGTCTTCGACACGCCGGCCGAGCTGAAGGGCAAGGTCAACGTCGTTCCGGAAATGACCGACGTGATCGACGCGGCACTCGCCTACAATGGTTTCAAGCGCTGCTCGACCGACAAGGAAGAGCTGAAGAAGGCGCGCGACACGCTGGTCAACGCCAAGCCCAACTGGATCGCGATGGAATATTCCACCATCGAGAAGATGACCAAGGGCGACTACCTTGCCACCAGCGACTGGAACGGCTCTGCCCTGCGCCAGCGCCTGCAGAACCCGGATATCCACTACGGCTATCCGAAGGAAGGCATCACCATCTGGATGGACAACCTCTCCGTCCTGAAGGATGCCAAGAACGTCGAGAACGCCAAGCTCTTTCAGAACTTCGTGATGGATCCGGAAAACGCCGCCGGCCTTTCCGCCTTCGCGCGCTATGCCAACGGCATCGCGGGTTCGGAGAAGTTCATGCCCGCCGACATGAAGGATGCCCCGGAACTCATGATTCCGGCCGACATGAAGGACAAGGCCACCTTTGCGCTGGCCTGCCCGCCGGAAGCGGTGGAGTTCTACACCAGGATCTGGACCGATCTGATGAAGTAAGTCCCTTCGGGGAAGATCGGGGGGAGGTCCGCAAGGCCGCCCCCTTTTGGTTTCAAGGGAGACGCACATGACCTCCTACCGCAATTCCGACCCGCGCTTGGCCATCATGCAGGGTTCGCCCCCGCAACTGGTGCCGCCGCGCATGGACTGGGACCGGCCGCCATGGAACCGCTGGGCATTCCAGAACATCCGGCAGATCCTGCCCACCGCGGAAGTCTGGCGCGGCGATGGTCCGGTGAGTCATCTTCCGCGCAAGGAACAAGATCTCGATGCATTGCCCGTTCCGTCCATCAAGGGAGCGGTGACGACGCTCGCGCGCCTGCTCGACGACACCTACACGGATGGCTTCATCGTGCTCAAGGATGGCGCCGTCGTCTATGAGCGCTACTTCAACGGCATGACGCCGCGCACGCTGCACCTCTCGCAGTCGGTGGCGAAATCGGTGACGGCCGCCGCGGCCGGTGTGCTGGTGGGCAAGGGCTTGCTGGATGTCAATGCACCCGTCACGCACTACATTCCTGAATTGAATGACACCGCCTATCGCGGTGCGCTGTTGCAGCATGTCCTCGACATGAGGAGCGGCGTCACCTTCGACGAGACCTACACCGATCCCTATTCCGATGTCGGTCAGCTCGATGTCTCCTCCGGCTGGAAGCCCGTTCCGCCCGGCGCTGACCCGTCCTTTCGCTGGCCGCGCCATGTGTTCGAGCAGGTGCTGGGCCTCGGCAAGCTCGAATGCCGGCACGGCGAGCGCTTCTCCTACCGATCGATCGAGACCGAGGTTCTCGGCTTCTGCATGGAGCGCGTCACCGGCAAGCGTCTCTACGAGATCGTGTCGGAGGAACTCTGGCAGCCGATGGGCGCGGAGCAGAGTGCGAGCTTCACCGTCGATGCGGTGGGAAGCGCGCTGGCCGATGGCGGCTTCAACGCCTGCCTGAGAGACTATGCCCGCGTCGGCCTGCTCTACCTGCAGAACGGCGGCGGCATCGTTCCGGCTGAATGGGTGGAGGCAACCCGCACCGGCATTCACCACCCCACCGCGCCATTTTCACCGGCACTTCCCGAGGGCTCCTATCGTAACCAGTGGTGGATCGAGGATCCGCGCTCGCGCGCCCTTTATGCACGCGGCGTGTTCGGCCAGATGATCTATGTGAACTGGGACCACGGGCTGGTGGCCGCCAAGCTCTCCAGTTGGCCCGACTTCATATCGACGTCCTTCAGCATCGCTACGCAGAAGGCGTTCCATGCCATCGGAAGGCACCTCGCATGAGCAACACTCTCGATACCGTAATCGAACGCCACGCGCTGGCCCGCGCCGGAGCACCGCCCTCCCGCGCCAAGGGCGTGGTGTTGCTCATCCACGGCCGCGGCGCCACTGCCGAGAGCATGTTGCCGCTGGCCGATGTGATGGCCATGCCGGACCTCTGCTACCTGGCGCCGCAGGCCGAGGGTTACACCTGGTATCCGCAAAGCTTCATGGCACCCACGGCGGCGAACGAGCCCTATCTGTCACGCGCGCTGGATCGTGTCGCGGCGATCATCGCGGATATTCTCGATTCGGGTGTTGAGGCGGGAAAACTCGCCGTCGTCGGCTTCAGCCAGGGCGCCTGCCTGACCAGCGAAACGGCGCTGAGGAACCCCCGTCCCTATGGCTTCGTCGGCGTGCTGAGTGGCGGGGCCATCGGCCCGCCGGGCACGCCACGCGACTATGCCGGAACGCTGGCAGGGGCATCGGTCTTCCTTGGCTGCTCCGAACATGACCCGCACATCCCGCTCGCCCGCGTGAAGGAGACGACGGCAGTGTTCACCCGCATGGGGGCGAAGGTCACGGAGCGCATCTATCCGGGCTCTTCCCACGGCATCAATGACGACGAGATCACGCATTTGAGAGCCGGGCTCGCAGCTTTGGCCACATAGCATCCACTATTCCGCCCGCTGCGTATGCCAATGTGACGTCCTGTCAATCCGGGTGCCACATGATCGATCGCCGTACCGTTGTCGCAAGTCTGCTCGCCTTCTCACTCACGTCCGCGAACGCGGGCGCAGAGGCGAACGAGATGCTGGAGACTGTGGTCGACGGCCTCGACCATCCGTGGTCCTTGGCCTTCCTGCCGGATGGCACGATCCTCGTCACCGAACGCGCCGGAAACCTTCGCACCATCGGCATGGACCGAAAGCTTTCGGAGCCGATTTCCGGCCTGCCGGAGGTTGCCGCCGTGGGCCAGGGCGGGCTCCTCGACATCGCACTTCACCCGGATTTCGCCCAGACGCGACTCGTGTTCCTGTCCTTCGCGGAGCCGCGAGAGGAGGGCAAGAACGGCACAAGCGTGATGCGTGGGCGCCTGTCGGAGGACCTCCGCAGCCTCACCGACGTCAAGGTCATCTTCCGCGAGCAGCCAGCCTATAAGGGTGGTGCCCATTTCGGCTCGCGCCTCACCTTCGACAGGACGGGTGCGCTGTTCGTGACAACTGGCGACCGGCTGAACCTGCGCCCGCTGGTGCAGCAGACGGACAATCACATTGGCAAGGTCATCCGCATCACCGAGGAGGGTGCCATTCCGCCGGACAACCCGAAGGTCGAAGGCTGGTTGCCTGAGATCTGGTCCATCGGCCACCGCAACCTGCAGGGCGCGACCATCCATCCCGACACCGGTCAGTTGTGGACAACGGAGCATGGCGCCAAGGGCGGCGATGAGCTGAACCACCCGGAAGCGGGCAAGAATTATGGCTGGCCCGTCATCACCTACAGCCGCGAATATTCAGGCGAGCCTGTCGGCGACGGGCTCACCGAGAAGGACGGCATGGAGCAACCCGTGCATTACTGGACGCCCTCCATCGGGCCGTCCGGCATGGTATTCTACACCGGCGACCGGTATCCGCAGTGGAAGGGCAATCTCTTCGTCGGCGCGCTGGCGCTGAAGCACGTGGCGCGGCTGGAGATGAAGGGTGACAAGGTCGTCGGGGAGGAAAAGCTGTTCGATGGCTATGCCCGCTTTCGCGACGTGCGGCAGGGACCGGACGGTTATCTCTATGTGCTGACGGACGAGGACGCGCCGATGGGGCGGCTGATGAAGATCACCCCTTAGTCCGTCACCCCGGCTTCCGTCGGGATGACGACATTCAATATAACTAGACCGTGATCCCCGGCAGCTTCAGCCCTTGTTCCTTTGCGCATTCGACAGCGATCTCGTAGCCCGCATCGGCATGGCGCATGACGCCGGTGGCGGGGTCGTTCCACAGCACGCGCTCGAGGCGGCGGGCCGCGTCATCCGTGCCGTCGGCCACGATCACCATGCCGGCATGCTGCGAATAGCCGATGCCGACGCCGCCGCCATGATGCAGCGACACCCAGGTGGCGCCTGATGCGGTGTTGAGCAACGCGTTGAGCAGCGGCCAGTCCGACACTGCATCCGAGCCATCGATCATGCCTTCCGTCTCGCGGTTGGGCGAGGCGACGGAGCCGGAGTCGAGGTGATCGCGGCCAATGACGATGGGCGCCTCGACTTCACCGTTCCGCACCATTTCATTGAACGCCATACCGAGCTTGTGGCGCTGGCCGAGGCCCACCCAGCAGATGCGGGCGGGCAACCCCTGGAAGGCGATGCGCTCGCGCGCCATGTCGAGCCAGTTGTGGAGGTGCGGATCATCGGGGATCAGCTCCTTCACGCGCTGGTCGGTCTTGTAGATGTCCTCCGGGTTGCCGGAGAGGGCGGCCCAGCGGAACGGGCCGATGCCGCGGCAGAACAGCGGGCGGATATAGGCGGGCACGAAGCCGGGGAACTCGAAGGCGTTCTTCAGGCCCTTCTCCAGTGCCATCTGGCGGATGTTGTTGCCATAGTCCAGCGTGGGAACACCCATGTGCCAGTAGTCGAGCATGGCTTCGACGTGGGTTTTCATCGAGGCCATGGCGGCGGCCTTCACGGCCTGCGGGTCGGAGACGCGCTTTTCCTCCCACTCGGCGAGCGTCCAGCCGGCGGGCAGATAGCCGTTGATCGGATCATGCGCCGAGGTCTGGTCGGTGACCGCATCGGGGCGGATGCCGCGCTTGACGAATTCCGGCAGCAGCTCCGCTGCGTTGCCGAGCAGGCCGACGCTGATGGGCTTGCCGGCCTTGTGCGAGCGGTCGATGATTTCCAATGCTTCATCGATCGTATTCGCCTTGGTGTCGAGGTAGCGCGTCTTCAAACGGAACTCGATGCGCGAGGACTGGCATTCGATGGCGACCATCGAGGCGCCAGCCATGGTGGCGGCGAGCGGCTGTGCGCCACCCATGCCGCCCAATCCAGCGGTGAGAAACCACTTGCCCTTGAGGCTGCCGCCATAGTGTTTGCGGCCCACTTCGGCGAAGGTTTCATAGGTGCCCTGCACGATGCCCTGCGTGCCGATGTAGATCCAGGACCCGGCGGTCATCTGGCCGTACATCATCAGGCCCTTCTTATCGAGCTCGTTGAAATGGTCCCAGGTGCCCCAGTGCGGCACCAGGTTGGAGTTGGCGATCAGCACGCGCGGCGCATCCTTGTGGGTGCGGAAGATGCCGACGGGCTTGCCGGATTGCACCAGCAGCGTCTCGTCCTCTTCCAGCGAGCGGAGCCCTGCCACGATCTTGTCATAGGCTTCCCAGTTGCGCGCGGCGCGCCCGATGCCGCCATAGACCACGAGTTCCTCGGGGCGTTCGGCGACGCCCGGATCGAGGTTGTTCATCAGCATGCGCAGGGGCGCTTCGGTGAGCCATGACTTGCAGGACAGCGTGGTGCCGGTGGGGGATTTGATGACGCGGGTGTTGTCACGGCGGGTGGTCATGGGTGAACTCCTATTGAGAGAAGGTGCCGCGTTCACCGGTGCGGTGGCGGCTGTAAAGCGCGTAGCGGCTGGCGGGATAGGTGAGGGTGACGGCGGTAGCGACCTTTCCGCGGCTCCACGAGCGGCGGTAGAGGGCGAGGCAAGGTTCGAGCGCTGCGATTCCGAGCAGGCGCTGCTGCTCGGGCGAGGGAAGCGTCGCCTCGACAGTGTGCTCGAGTTCGTCCACCGGCGTGGCGGCGAGCAGCACGGCGGTGGGCGTCGTTTCGGTGAAGTCATGCTCGAGGAAGTCCGGCACCACGGCGGGGTTCACATGGCGATCCTCGAGCTGAACGGGAACGCCGTTCTCTTCATGCACGATGACGATGTGGAACAGCTGCTTGAGGCCACGGTCCTCGAACGCCTCGGCAAGTGCCGGATTGGAGTCGAATGGGCCCTTGCGGATAAGACGCGAGGAATAGCGGTGGCCGCGCTGGGCGATCTCCTCCGCGATGTTGCGGAGTTCCATGAGGCTGGAGAGGGCAGGGGCTTCCTTCACGAAGGTGCCCACACCGGGCACGCGGCTGAGGAAGCCCTCCGACGTCAATTCGCGCAAGGCGCGGTTGGCCGTCATGCGGCTGATGCCAAAACTTTCGACCAGCTCGTTCTCCGAAGGCACGCGGCGCCCTGCACTCCATGCACCCGAGCGGATGTTGTCGAGGATGTGCTCCTTGACCTTGGCATAGAGCGGCTGGGCGTCGCTCATCACAGGATGCCCCGCACCAGCTCGCCGTTGTGGATGACGGCGGCGAGCGGGTTGAAGCCTAGCGGATAGGCGAGGTCACCTGGGCGTGCCGTGTTCCACAGCGCGATGTCGGCCCGCATGCCGGGCGTCAGCAGGCCACGGTCATAGAGGCCCAGTGCCTTGGCGGCATTGTCGGTGACGCCCTTGAGCGCCTCCTCCGGCGTGAGGCCGAACAGCACGCAGGCCATATTCATGGCGGTGAGGATGGAATGGACGGGCGAGGTGCCGGGGTTGAGGTCGGTGGCGACCGCCATGGGCACGCCCGCCTCGCGAAGTGCTGCGACGGGCGGAGCCTGCTTCTCCCGCAGGTAATAGAAGGCGCCGGGCAGCAGCACGGCCACGGTGCCGGAGGCGGCGATGGCGTCCACCCCCGCCTGGTCGAGATATTCGATGTGGTCCACCGACAGGGCGCCGAATTGGGCGGCCATTGCCGAGCCGCCGAGGTTGGAGAGCTGCTCGGCATGGAGCTTGACGGGAAGGCCCAGGGATTTGGCCACCTCGAACACCCGTCGGGTTTCCTCGACCGAGAAGGCGATGCCTTCGCAGAAAGCATCCACCGCGTCCGCCAGGTTGGCCTTGGCCACGGCTGGCATGACGTCATTACAGACGAGGTCGAGATAACCGGCGCGATCATCCTTGAACTCCAGCGGCAGGGCATGGGCGCCGAGATAGGTGGTGACCACGTCCACCGGGCGCCATTGGGAGAGCTCGCGGGCCACCTTCAGCATCTTCATCTCGGTGTCGCGGTCCAGCCCGTAGCCGGACTTGACCTCGATGGTGGTGACGCCCTCGGCAAGCAGGGCATCCAGCCGGCGCAGCGCCGAGGCCGCAAGGTCGGCTTCTGATTCGGCCCGTGTCATCCGCACCGTGGCGGCGATGCCGCCGCCCGCCTTGGCGATCTCGGCATAGGAGACGCCTGCGAGGCGCTGCTCGAACTCATGTGCCCGGCTGCCGCCGTAGACAATATGGGTGTGGCAATCGATGAGGCCGGGGGTGGCCAATCGACCCTCGCAGTCGGTAGGCTCATGACCAGCAGGAGCCTCCGACTGGGGGCCTACCCAGCTGATGCGTCCGCCCTCGATCAGGATGGCTGCATCCTCGATCAGGCCGTAACCGTCCCGCATCGTGGCGGCGTTGAGGTTGGTGAGCAGCATGATGAAGCCTCTTGTATAAGGTTGTATATACAATATAGTCGGAGCCATGCAAAGCCAGAATTTTCACTTCGAAAGCGTGCTAACGCCAGAGGGCTGGAAACGGGACGTGACCGTCACCGTCGATGCCATGGGCTTGATCACCCATGTCGGGCCGGGCGAGGGCGGGGAGCGCATTTCCGGCATCGCCGTTCCGGCCATGCCCAACGTCCATTCCCACGCCCACCAGCGTTTCATGCTGGGCCTGGCGGAACGCGCCGGGCCGGGGGCGGACAGCTTCTGGACCTGGCGGGAAGCCATGTATGGCTTCGCCCTCAGGCTTTCGCCTGACGATCTCGAAGCCGTTGCGGCGCAGCTCTATGTCGAGATGCTGAAATCCGGCTTCTCGGTGGTGGGTGAGTTCCAGTACCTGCATCATGCACCTGATGGCACCCCCTATGCCGACCCCGCCGAGATGAGCCTCCGCTGTTTTGCTGCAGCGCAACATGCTGGCATCGGCATCACAATTCTTCCAACGCTCTATGCCTTTGGTGGCTTCGGAGGGCAGCATCCGGTGCCCGGCCAGCGTCGCTTCCTGAACCATGCCGAGCGCTTCCTGAAGATCGTCGGCAACCTGTCTATACAAGCCAAGGACAGCGCACTCCGTCATGTCGGCATCTCGCCCCATTCGTTGCGGGCGGTGACGCCGGACTTGCTGCGCGAGGTGATTGCCGCCCTGCCGCCGGATGCCCCGATCCACGTCCATGTGGCCGAGCAGGTGAAGGAGGTGGACGACTGCCTCGCCTTCTCGGGCCGCCGCCCGGTAGAGCTGCTGATGGAGAATTTCGACCTCTCCGACCGCTGGACGGCCATCCACGCCACCCACATGACGCCGTCCGAGACGGCCACACTCGCCCGCTCCGGCGCCATTGCCGGCCTATGCCCCACGACCGAGGCCAATCTGGGTGACGGCATCTTCCCGGCGGTGGACTTCATGGGGGAGCGCGGGGCCATCGCCATCGGCTCTGACAGCCACATCACCGTCTCGCCCGCAGAAGACCTGCGCATGCTGGAATATTCCCAGCGCCTGCGCGACCTGACCCGCAATGCGCTGGCGGGCGGGCCGGGCCGATCCACCGGGCGCAGCCTTTATGACGCCGCACTCAAAGGCGGCGCCCGATCCATGCGGCAGCCCATCGGCGCCATCGCCCCCGGCCACCGCTTCGACGTGACCGTGCTCGATGCCGAGCACCCGCTGCTGGCGGGACGCGCGGAAGACGCCGCCCTCGACACCTGGATCTTCTCCGGCGGCAATGCGCTGGTGCGGGACGTGTTCGTCTGCGGCCAACAGGTGGTGAAAGACCGCCATCACATCCATGAAGAACTGATCGCGCGGAACTTCCGCGCCGCCTTGAGGAGGCTCGACACATGATTGCCATCGGTGAACGCCCGCTGGATCTTTCCGACATTCGCGCGGCCCTTGCCGGGCCCATCACGGTGGAACTCTCCGCCGGGGCCCGCGCCCGCATCGTCCGCTCCGCCGAGACGGTGAAGCGCCTGCTTGCCACGGGCGACGCGATCTATGGCGTCAACACCGGCTTCGGCAAGCTGGCCAAGACGCGCATCGCCATGGCCGATCTCGATAAGCTGCAGATCAACATCGTGCGCTCGCATGCGGCAGGCGTAGGCGCTCCCCTTTCGGCGGGCGTCACCCGACTGATCATGCTGATGAAGCTCAATGCTTTGAGCCAGGGTGCATCCGGCATCTCACTCACCGCCATGGAGGCGTTGGCAGGTCTGATCAACACCGACGTGCTGCCCGTCATCCCCGGCCAGGGCTCCGTCGGTGCCTCGGGCGATCTTGCCCCACTCGCCCACATGAGCCTCGTGCTCATTGGCGAGGGCGAGGCACTGGTGAAGGACAAGCGGGTGAGCGGCGCAGAGGCCCTGAAGGCCGCCGGCATCGCTCCCGTGGCCCTTGGCCCCAAGGAAGGCCTGGCACTTCTCAACGGCACGCAGGTATCCACCGCGCTGGCGCTGTTCGGGCTCGTGGCCGCCGAACGCAATGCCGAGGCCGCGATCCTCGCGGGTGCCATGTCGGTTGATGCCGTCATGGGTTCCGATACGCCCTTCGACCCGCGCATCCATGCCCTGCGCCCGCACCCCGGCCAAATTCTCGCCGCGTCTCACTATCGCCGCCTGCTGGCGGGCAGTGAAATCCGCGCCTCGCACCTCGAGGGCGATGACCGCGTGCAGGATCCTTATTCCTTCCGCTGCCAGCCGCAGGTGATGGGCGCCTGCCTTGACCTTCTCAGCCACGCCGCACGCACGCTGGTGATCGAGGCCAATGCGGTCTCCGACAATCCACTGGTGTTCGCCGAGGATGGCGCGGTGCTGTCGGGTGGCAACTTTCACGCCGAGCCCGTGGCCTTCGCGGCCGACATCATCGCCATGGCCGTGGCCGAGATGGGCTCGCTCTCCGAGCGGCGCATCGCGGCGCTGATCGACAGTTCGATCTCGCTGCTGCCACCCTTCCTCATCCGCAACCCGGGCCTCAACTCGGGCTTCATGATCCCGCAATGCACGGCGGCGGCCCTGATGAGCGAGAACAAGCAGATGTCGCACCCGGCGTCGGTCGACTCCGCCCCCACCTCGGCCAACCAGGAAGACCATGTTTCCATGGCCACCCACGGTGCGCGGCGTCTGGGCCCGATGAATGCCAACCTTTCACGCATCATCGCCATCGAACTGATGGCGGCGGCCGAGGGCATCGATTTCCGCAGACCCCTCGCCTCGTCGAAGCCGATCGAGGAGGCGCACGCAATCGTGCGCGCCAAGTCCGCCAAGCGCGACGAGGACCGCGAATTCGCCACCGACACCGAAGCCATCGCCACGCTTGTCGAGCAGGGCAGCTTTGCAGGGCTGGTGCCGGAGTTGCTTGGCGATCTGGGGTGCAGGTAAGTAAATTCTGAAGTGCCGTCACCCATATTGGCCCGTCACCCCGGCGGAAGCCGGGGCCCAGCTTTTGGGCGATTGAAGGAAGCTGGGTCCCGGCTTTCGCCGGGATGACGAACGAAGAATGTGCAGTGCAAACAGAGGTTCGCTTTCATGAAACTCTTCGACCTCACCGGCCGTGTGGCGGCCATAACCGGCACGAGTCGCGGCATCGGGCGCGAGCTGGCGCTGGGCTTTGCCGAGGCTGGCGCCACGGTCGTGGGCTGCGCACGGAGCTACGAGAACGCGGAGAAGACGGCGGCCGAACTGCGTGGCCTCGGGCATGAAACGCTTCCCGTTCTGGCGGATGTGTCCACACCGGAAGGAGCCTACGCCTTCATCACTGCCGCAGTGCGCCGCTATGGGCGGCTTGACATTCTCGTCTGCAATGCCGGGGTGAACGTCAAGAAGCCGGCAATCGACTTTACGCCCGCCGAATTCGACACGGTGATCGGCGGCAACCTCCGCTCCTATTTCCTTTGCGCGCAGGCCGCGGCGCGGCAATTCATCGCCCAAGGTACGGGCGGCGTGATCGTGATGAACTCTTCCAACGCCTCCGTTGCTGCCTTCGAGGACTTGACACCCTATTGCGCTGCCAAGGGCGGCATCGACATGCTGGTGCGCGGGCTTGCATCCGAATGGGGGCCACATGGCATTCGCGTGAATGCCTTCAACCCCGGCTACACGCGCCATTCCATGACGCCGGAAGGACAGGCCTATCTGGCCGAGGCCGAGAAGCACATCGCCGCAAGGACGCCGCTGCGCCGCATGGCAGAGATGAAGGAGATGGTGGGGCCTGCCGTGTTCCTCGCCTCCGATGCAGCGAGCTTCGTCACCGGCACGATCCTTCCGGCCGACGGCGGCTGGTGCGCGCAGTGATGCTGCATCCATGGGGAACGCTGGAGCACGCGGCGAAGGCCTGGCCTGACGCCGACGCGCTGGTCTTCCCGCACCAGAATGCTCGCCGCAGCTTCGCTCAATATCGTGACGAAGCGCTGGCGCTGGCGGGGGCTCTCAGCGCGCGCGGCATTGGCGCGGGCGATCACGTGGCACTGCTGGCCGAGAACCGCATGGAATGGGCCGTGGTGCAGATGGCCTGCGCGGCGCTGGGCGCGGTCTTCGTGCCGCTCAATACACATTACCGCAAGGATGACCTCGCCTATGCGCTGAAGCAGTCGGACGCGAAGGCGCTGATCTGCTCCACGCAGTATCGTTCCAATCCTTACCTCGAGAACGTCACGGCGCTGCGGCCCTCACTGCCGCTGCTGGCCCATGTGTTCACTTTTGAAGACGACTATCCGCGCCTGCTGGCGGAAGGTCATTCCGTCATGCCGGTGACACCTGATCCTCTGGCGATTGCGGCATTGCTCTATACATCCGGCACCACCGGATTCCCGAAGGGAGCGCTGCTCTCGCATCGCGCCATGATGATGGTGGGGCGCAACAGCGCCACAAGGCTTGGCCTTGTGGCTGGTGGGCGCTGGACCTCCATCATCCCGCTGTTCCACTGCGCGGGCTGCATTCTCAATCTGCTTGGGTGTCTCAGCCACGGAGCCGCCTATGTGGGCGTGCCGAGCTTCGATCCCGAAAATATGTTCCGCATCATCGAGGCCGAGCGCTGCACGCATCTCTCGGGCGTGCCGACGTCCTATCTCGCGATGCTCGATCATCCGGCGCGTTCGAGCTACGACCTCTCCAGCCTCAAGGCCGGAAGCTGCGGCGGGGCGGACTGCAACCCGGATGTGCTGCGGCGCTGTGCGGCAGAGTTCCCGATGCCGGGGCTTTCGCAGGTCTATGGCCAGACCGAGGGTGGCACGCTGTTCGTGTGCCCCGAACATGATGATCCGCTGCGCTGGGAGACGGCAGGCAAGGCGCTTCCCGACTATGAATTGCGCATCGTGAACCCGGAGACGCTTCACGTCCTGCCTGCGGGCGAGATCGGCGAGATCCAGGCACGTGGGCCCATGGTGATGGAAGGTTACTACAACAAGCCAGAGGCGACAGCGGAAACCATCATCGATGGCGGCTGGCTGCGCACCGGCGACCTTGGCTACCTGCGCGCGGATGGCCGCCTTGTCATTGCTGGCGGCCGCCTGCGCGACATGATCATCCGCGGTGGCGAAAACATCTATCCCGCCGAGATCGAGAACGTGCTGCAGCAGCATGATGCAGTGGCCGAGGTGGCGGTGTTCGGCGTGCCGGATGATTACTATGGCGAGATCGTGGGTGCTGCCGTGAAGCTGGCGCGGCCCGTTGCAGCGTCCGAATTGCAGGCGCTGTGTGCCTCACGCATCGCGAAGTTCAAGGTGCCGGCGGTGGTCTTCACAGTCGAGCGCTTCCCGATCACGCCATCGGGCAAGATCCGCAAGGTCGAGCTGCGCGAACTCGCGAAGGAGAACCGCATGGAGAAGCTGGCATGAGTGGCCTCACCTTCTGGTTCGACGTGCATTCGCCATGGGTCTATCTCGCGTCGTTTCGCGTTGGTGACATTGCGAGACAGCACGGGCTCGGCCTGCGCTGGCGGCCGCTGCACCTGCCGCGCCTCATGGACGAGATCGGCGGCATCAAGCCGCTCGAGGCCTCGCCGCAACGCGTGGCCTGGTTCCAGCAGGACATTCAGGACCATGCAGAGCTCATCGGCGTGCCACTGCGCTATCACCCGCATTATCCGCTGCGCAACTCCCGCGCGCTGCGCGCCTGCATCCTGGCAGAGGATGAAGGCAAGGCCGAAGCCTTTGTGCGCCGCGTGCTGAAGGGCTATTGGGCCGAGGAGGCGGACATCACCGATCTCGACCAGCTCGCACGCTGGGGCAATGAGTCGGGTCTTGATGGAGACGCCGTGAAGGCCGCGGCGGTGAGTGATGTTTACAAGCAGCGGCTCGATGCCAATACCAGCGAAGCCATCGCGCGCGGCGTGTTCGGCGTGCCGACCGTTGACACTGGCTCACGCCTGTACTTCGGCAACGACAGGCTGTACCTGCTGGATAATCATATCGCGCGCGGCAAAATCTCACTAGCCTGAGGCACCATGCAGAACAGTTTCCTCAGCGTCCTGCGCGGCCTCACGCCCCGCATGGCCGGTACCACGTTTCGTGACCGAAGCATTGCCTGTCTGGGTGCCCTCATCGGCATTGGCCTCGCCGGGCTGGTCTCCGGCTGGGCGGTGGGCAATGAGGGGCACCTGCCGCTGCTGGTCGCGCCGCTTGGCGCCTCGGCAGTGTTGCTTTTCGCGGTGCCGGCGAGCCCGCTCGCCCAGCCCTGGGCGATCATTGGCGGCAACACCCTCTCGGCGCTGGTCGGCATTGCCGTGGCACATCTGGTGCCGGACAAGGCGATCGCTGCCGCCATCGCGGTGGCTGCCGCCATTGCGGTGATGTCGTTGCTGCGCTGCCTGCACCCGCCGGGTGGTGCCGCATCACTCCTGGGCGTGCTGGGCGGGCCCGCCGCCGCTTCCTACAGTTTCGGCTTTGCGTTTGCGCCGGTGGCGCTGAATTCGGTGCTGCTGGTGATCACCGGCATCCTGTTCCACCGCCTCTCGCGGCATTCCTATCCGCACCGGCCGAAGCCCGTGATTGCAGAGACCCACGGCACGAAGGAACTGCCGCCGCAGCTGCACACAGGCCTGACGGAGTCCGACATCGACGCGGCATTGGCGGAGGGTGGCGAAGCGCTGGATATTTCACGCGATGACCTGAACCGCATCGTCCGACGTGCCGAGTTTTCGGCGCTTGAGCGCACCGCAAACGTGCCGCGCTGCGCCGATATCATGTCACGCGACGTGCTGTCGGTTCGCGCAGACGCGCCGCGGCGCGATGCGCATGCCCTGCTGCTCGCGCATGACCTGCGCATCCTGCCCGTCGTCGATGAGCTGGGCCGGGTCGCCGGCATCGTCGAGATGCATGAGGCGGACCATGCGCTCAAGACCGTTGCCGAAATGATGGGCGAGGCGGCAACGGCCCTGCCGGACGACAGCCTGCTGCGGCTGGTCGTTCCGCTGAGCGACGGCCGCCACCATGCGGTGCTGATCACCGAAGGTACCGGGAAGCTCGTGGGGCTCGTCACGCAGACCGACATGATCGTGGCGTTGGCGAGGCTCGCCGTGACGGGGGCTGCGAAGTAGTCCTCGAGCCTCTTTTCTTGCTCCATCATCGCCGGGCTTGATCCGGCGATCCCTTTGCACGGCCACCAAAGGGATGGCCGGGCAAGGCCCGGCCATGATGAGCATCTGCGTGATGAGGGCTCTTATTTCGTCAGCCGCCCCTTGTCCTTCAGGTATTGCACGATCAGGTCGGCGGCACCTTCCGCTGTCACCTTCGTGGTGTCGACGCGGAGTTCGGGGCTCTCGGGTGCTTCGTAGGGCGACGAGATACCGGTGAAGTGCTTGATCTCGCCGCGGCGCGCCTTGGCGTAGAGGCCCTTCACGTCGCGCTTTTCGGCTTCGGCGAGCGTCGTGTTGACGAAGATCTCGATGAACTCGCCGTCCTCCAGCAGCTCGCGCGCCATCAGGCGCTCGGAGCGGAAGGGCGAGATGAAGGACACGAGCACGATCAGGCCCGCATCCACCATCAGCTTCGACACCTCGCCCACGCGGCGAATGTTCTCCACGCGATCGGCATCGGAGAAGCCGAGGTCGCGGTTGAGGCCATGGCGCACGTTGTCGCCGTCCAAGAGGTAGGTCATGTGGCCCGCAGCATGGAGCTGCTTCTCGACCAAGTTGGCGATGGTCGATTTGCCCGCACCCGAAAGGCCGGTGAACCAGAGGACTGCAGGCTTCTGCCCGGCAATCGCCGCGCGTGCCGCCTTGTGCACATCCACCGCCTGCCAGTGGATGTTCGCCGCACGCCGGAGCGCGAAGCGGATGAGGCCCATACCCACCGTGTTGTTGGAAAAGCGGTCGATGATGATGAAGGAACCAAGATTACGGTTCTCGGCATAGGGCGTATAGGCGATCTGGCTGTCGAGCTCGAGATTGCAGATGCCAATCTCGTTAAGCGCCAGCGTCTTCGCCGCCACGTGCTCCATGGTGTTGACGTTGACCTTGTATTTCACCTGCTCCAGCGTGCCCGGTACCGTCTTGGTGGAGGACTTGAAGAGATAGGGACGTCCCGGCAGCATCGGCTCGTCGCTCATCCACAGGATCTCGACCTCGAACTGGTCGGAGACTTCGACAGGATCATTGGCCGTGCAGATGACGTCGCCGCGGCTGATGTCGATCTCGTCCTTCAAGGTGATGGTCAGCGACTGGCCCGCGACACCTTCGTCGAGGTCGCCGTCATAGGTGACAACGCGCTCGACACTCGACGTGCGGCCTGAAGGCAGCGCCTTGATGGCATCGCCCGGCTTCACCGTACCGGACACGATGGTGCCGGAAAAGCCGCGGAAATTCTGGTTCGGGCGGTTCACCCACTGCACCGGCATGCGGAACGGCTTCTCCGCAAGGTCATCGCCTACCGGCACGGTTTCGAGGTGCGCCATCAGCGTAGGCCCGTGGTACCACGGCATGTTGGTGGAGCGCGTGATCATGTTGTCGCCCATGAGGGCCGAGACCGGGATCACCGTGATCTCGTCCGCACCGATCGACTTGGCGAAGGCACGGTAATCCTCCTCGATGCGCTTGAACACGGTCTGGTCGAAGTCCATCAGGTCCATCTTGTTGACCGCGACGACCAGATGTCTGATGCCCAGGAGCGTGCAGATGAAGGTGTGGCGCCGTGTCTGCGTCAACACGCCCTTGCGCGCGTCCATCAGGATGATGGCGAGGTCAGCGGTCGACGCACCCGTCGCCATGTTGCGCGTGTACTGCTCATGGCCTGGCGTGTCGGCGACGATGAACTTGCGCTTGTCGGTGGTGAAGGCGCGGTAGGCCACGTCGATGGTGATGCCCTGTTCGCGCTCCGCTGCGAGACCGTCAACCAGCAGCGCAAAGTCGAGGTTGCCGCCTTGCGTGCCCATCTTCTTCGAGTCGGCTTCGAGTGCCGTCAACTGGTCCTCGAACAGCATCTTGGCTTCATAGAGCAGGCGCCCGATGAGCGTGGACTTGCCGTCGTCAACCGAGCCGCAGGTGATGAAGCGCAGCAGGTCCTTCTGTTCCTGGGCGTGGAGATAGGCCTCGACGTCGCCGCCGGTGAATTCGATGAAGCGCGTCATCAGAAATATCCTTCCTGCTTCTTCTTTTCCATGGAGGCAGAGGCATCCTTGTCGATGACCCGGCCCTGGCGCTCGGAGGAGGTGGCGACCAGCATCTCTTCCACGATGTCGAGAAGGTTCGTCGCGGTGGAGTCGATGGCGCCGGTGAGCGGATAGCAACCGAGCGTGCGGAAGCGCACCTTGCGCATCTCCGGCGTCTCGCCGGGGTTCAGCCGCATGCGCTCGTCGTCCACCATGATCATCTGGCCGTCGCGCCACACCACGGGCCGCTCGGCGGCGAAGTAGAGCGGCACGATGTCGATGTTTTCGTGGTGGATGTATTGCCAGATGTCGAGTTCGGTCCAGTTCGACAGCGGGAAGACGCGGATCGATTCGCCCTTGTTCTTGCGCGCGTTGTAGAGGTCCCACAACTCGGGGCGCTGGTTCTTCGGGTCCCAGCGGTGGCGTGAGTCGCGGAAGGAGAAGATGCGTTCCTTGGCGCGTGACTTCTCTTCGTCACGGCGCGCGCCGCCGAAGGCGGCATCGAAGCCATGCTGGTCCAGCGCCTGCTTCAAGCCATCGGTCTTCATGATCTGGGTGTGGAGGGCGGAGCCGTGGTCGAAGGGGTTGACGTTCTTGGCCACGCCCTCGGGGTTTTTGTGAACGATCAGCTCCCAGTCGTATTTCTTCGCGGTCGCCTCGCGCAGCGCATACATGTCGCGGAACTTCCAGCCGGTATCGACATGCATCAGCGGGAAGGGCGGCTTCGAGGGGTAGAAGGCCTTGATGGCGAGATGCAGCATCACGGCGGAATCCTTGCCGATCGAATAGAGCATCACCGGCTTTTCGCATTCGGCCGCCACCTCGCGCATGATGTGGATCGACTCGGCCTCGAGGCGCTCGAGGTGTGTCAGCGTCGTGCCTGCGTCACGGTGGATGGTCTTCGGCGCCCCGGCGGGGGCTGCCTGCTGGGCGATCCAGCCGCGCACCTTTTCGATGGTCCGGGTGGAAGGCGACCGGCCCTTCCTGAGGTCGAAAACGAAATTCGGGTCGCCGAGGGCCTGCTTGCCGAGGGCGGAGGGGTCAATTCCTGCAGACGAAAGGAAGCGCTCAATTTCCGATAGGAAAGACTGGGCAACACTGTCCATGATAGGTTTTTACCTTTGCACGAGGCGATTGTGGTGCCGTTTAGCGGAATTGGCATTGCCTGGATAGGAAATTTTCTGTGATTTGACGAACTGATCGCATGGTTTGATAGGATCTTCCCGATTTTTGATCCGCGGACAGGGCCTTGAGGTCACTTGAGGTCCGCTATAGAGTTTTTCCTGGGAGGAAACGAAGTGGACAAAGGCAACGCACGAAAGACGGCCAAAAGGTCCGGCATGCCCTTCCAGAACCCGCATGGGCATGGCGAGGCGCAGGGCAAGCTGCTGGAACAGGCCATCGGCCGGGCAGTGAAGGAATTTCGTGAAAAGCTGGGCCTCACCATCGCCGAGCTCGCCAAGGCAGCGGAGATGTCCGCTGGCATGCTGTCCAAGATCGAGAATGGCGCCACCTCGCCCTCGCTCGCCTCGCTGCAGTCGCTGGGCAGGGCGCTACAGGTGCCGGTAACGGCCTTCTTCAAGTCCTACGAGGAAATCCGCGACGCCACCTTCGTGAAGGCAGGCAAGGGGTTGACCATCGAGCGACGCGGCACGCGCGCCGGCCACCAGTATGAACTCCTCGGCCACAGCCCACATGGCTCTGTGATGGTGGAGCCCTACCTCATCACGCTCACGCATGAGTCGGACGTGTTCCCGACATTCCAGCATGCCGGCCTCGAATTCCTCTACATGCTGGAAGGCAATGTCGTGTACCGCCACGGCGAGAAGACATATGACATGCACCCGGGCGATGCGCTGTTCTTCGATGCCGAGGCACCGCACGGACCGGAGGAGCTGAGGAAGCTGCCAATCCGCTATCTTTCCGTCATCAGCTATCGCCGCGAGGACTAGTCTTGCGTTTTGCCGCCCCTCTCGCCGTCGCCGGTTTTGCCTTGCTGACGGCGGTCCTCACCGCGCATGCCGACGAGCCGATGGAGGGACGCTTTCTCGCCAGCCGTTCCTGCCAGGCGCTTTTGTCGATCCGCAAGGACACCAACCCCGGCCAGGTGATTACCGGTCCCGGCGTCAGCTACCAACTGCTCGCCCGCAATCAGAAGCAGGCCACTTACTACCGGGTCGAGATTCCCGATGCCAACCCGCCGGAGCGTTGGGTGGCGGCCGAGTGCGGCAAGGTGGTGCCCGCTGCGGCGACGAAAGTCGCACCCCCACCGGCGCCGACCAAACCGAAAGCCACTGATCTGCCTTACGTGCTGGCGTTGAGCTGGCAGCCCGCATTCTGTGAGGCGAGCCAGAAGCGGCCGGAGTGCCGCTGGCAGACCGGCAACCGCTATGACGCCAACTACCTGTCGCTCCACGGGCTGTGGCCGCAGCCCTCCAGCATTGAATACTGCAACGTGCCGGGCGCAGCGCGCGCCGCTGCCGAAGGCGGCCGCTGGAAGGACATTCCGCCGCTGGACCTGAGTCTCGCCACCCGCGCCGACCTTGAAACCATGATGCCGAGTTCGAGATCCATGCTGGACCGTCATGAATGGGCCAAGCATGGCAGTTGCTACCCCGGAAGTGCCGATGCCTATTTCAGCGATTCCTTCCGGCTCATGAAGGAAATCAACACTTCGCCCGTCGCCGACATCTTCATGCGCAACATCGGGCGGACGGTGACCACGGCGAATATCCGCGCTGCCTTCGACCAGGCCTTCGGCGCGGGTGCCGGCAACCGGGTGCGGGTCGCCTGCCGGGATGATGGTGGCCGCCGGCTGATCGCCGAGCTCAGCATCGGCCTCAAGGGTGATATCCCAGCGGGAACAAGCCTGTCCGACCTGATGCTGGCGGCGAGGCCAACCGACCCGGGCTGCCCGGCCGGGATCGTTGACCCGGTAGGCCCGCAGTAGAAACATGCGGGGGTGCATTCCTCGCATGAAATAAAATTTCCTCTTGGTTGATGCGTCGCCAAAAGCCTGCTAGCCTCTGAGGCATCGTTGCTGAAGGAGAGCGGGCCATGTGTGGCATTGTCGGACTCTATCTCAAGAACCCCAAGCTGCAATCCCAGCTGGGCGCGATGTTCAAGCCCATGTTGATCGAGATGACTGCCCGCGGACCGGATTCCGCCGGGGTTGCGGTGTATCGCAACCCGGTGAAGGACAACGAGGTGAAGTTCTCGCTCGCCCACGACGACAAGGCCTTCAACTGGCGCCATGTCGAGGGCGGCCTCGAGGAGGCGCTCAACTGCGAAGCCGCGATCCACCAGATCGGCACCCACTGCATCCTCGTCACCGATGGCAAGGAAGAGGACGTGGTGAAGTGGCTGAAGGCCAATGCGCCCGGCGTGCGCGTCGTTGGTTCCGGCCACACGGTCGAGATCTTCAAGGAAACGGGCCTGCCGGAGAAAGTCTATGACCGCTTCGATCTCGCCTCCGCCTCCGGCACCCACATCATCGGCCACACCCGCATGGCCACCGAGAGTGCGGTGACAACCGCGGGCTCGCATCCCTTCGCCACCGGTGCTGACCTCTGCCTCGTGCACAATGGCTCGCTGTCGAACCACAATCGCCTGCGCGAGAACCTGAAGCGCGAGGGCATGGAATTCCAGACCGAGAACGACTCGGAGGTCGCGGCCGCCTACATGACGTGGAAGCTGCGTGGCGGCGCCACCCTCAAGGAAGCCCTCGAGGGCGGCCTCAAGGACCTTGATGGCTTCTACACCTTCCTCGTCGGCACGGCTGATGGTTTTGCGGTGGTGCGTGATCCCATCGCCTGCAAGCACGCTGTGATGGCCGAGACGGATGACTGGGTGGCCATGGCCACCGAGTGGCGCGCCATCGCGCACTTGCCGGGTGCGGACACGGCACGCGTCTGGGAACCCGAGCCCGCAACCATTTACACCTGGGGCGGCCACGCCTGACCAGACGATGAACTTCGCCGGGGCCTTCTTCTCCTCCGTGAGGCTCCGGCGTTCCTTCACCTTCCTCGCTCCCGCCGACAGCAACCACAGGGGACGAGGCCACCATGGGACGGAATGCAAGCATGCAAGAACTTGACTTGAAGGCGCTGGGCGTCACCGCCATCAACCAGAAACTCTATCATGTTCCGAAGGACTCGAACGAGCGCCACTGGGTGATCAAGAAACCGATGGGCCAGCACGCCATTGCCTGTGGTGTCGATGGGCCGCTGATGATCGACATCATGGGTCATGTCGGCTTCTACTGCGGCGGCATGAACAAGGAGGCCGAGATCACCATTCACGGCCATGCCGGCGTCGGCGTCGCCGAGAACATGATGTCGGGCATCGTGTGGGTGAAGGGCAATGCTTCCGAGTCCGCCGGCGCCACCGGCAACGGCGGCTTGCTCGTCATCGAGGGTGATGCCTCATCTCGCTGCGGCATCTCGATGAAGGGCACCGACATCGTGGTGGGCGGCTCCGTCGGCCACATGTCGGCCTTCATGGCGCAGCGCGGCAACCTTGTGGTCTGCGGTGATGCGGGCGAGGCGCTGGGCGACTCGATCTACGAGGCCCGCCTCTATGTGCGTGGCCGCGCCGACAACCTCGGATCCGACTGCATCGAGAAGGAAATGCGGCAGGAACATCTCGAAGATCTCGCCAAGCTTCTCGAGCGCGCCAAGCTGAAGCACAAGCCTGAGTCCTTCCGCCGATACGGCTCCGCCCGCAAGCTCTATAACTTCAACGTCGATCACGCCGACGCTTACTGAGGAACGAAAACACATGGACGCCAACGTTCCACGCACCCCGCCGCGCAAGTCTGCAACCTTTGACGACTTCACGATGGCGGAAATCCGCCGCGCCGCCACCACCGGCATCTATGACATCCGTGGTGCCGGCACCAAGCGCAAGCTGCCGCACTTCGACGATCTGTTGTTCCTTGGCGCCTCGATCTCGCGCTATCCGCTGGAAGGCTACCGCGAGAAGTGCGGCACCGATGTGGTGCTTGGCACGCGCTTCGCCAAGAAGCCCATCGAACTGAAGATCCCGATCACCATCGCCGGCATGAGCTTTGGTTCCCTCTCAGCCCAGGCCAAGGAAGCCTTGGGTCGCGGCGCCTCGATGGCCGGCACCTCGACGACGACGGGCGATGGCGGCATGACGCCGGAAGAGCGTGGCCAGTCCAAGTACCTCGTCTACCAATACCTGCCCTCGCGCTATGGCATGAACCCGGACGATTTGCGCAAGGCCGATGCGATCGAAGTCGTCGTCGGTCAGGGTGCCAAGCCTGGCGGCGGCGGCATGCTTTTGGGCCAGAAGATTTCCGATCGCGTCGCCGCCATGCGTTGCCTGCCCAAGGGCATCGACCAGCGCTCCGCCTGCCGCCATCCGGATTGGACGGGCCCGGACGATCTCGAGATCAAGATTCACGAGCTGCGCGAAATCACCTCGTGGGAAAAGCCGATCTACGTGAAGGTCGGTGGCACGCGCCCCTATTACGACGTTGCACTCGCGGTGAAGGCCGGTGCTGACGTCGTGGTGCTGGACGGCATGCAGGGCGGCACCGCCGCCACGCAAGAAGTCTTCATCGAGCATGTGGGCCTGCCCATCCTTGCCTGCATCCGCCCCGCGGTGAAGGCGCTGCAGGACTTGGGGATGCATCGCAAGGTACAACTCATCGTGTCGGGTGGCATCCGTTCAGGTGCTGATGTGGCCAAGGCGCTGGCGCTGGGTGCTGATGCAGTTGCCATCGGCACGGCAGCACTCGTGGCGCTGGGCGACAATGACCCGCACCTCGAAGAGGAATACCGCGCGCTGGGCACCACGGCCGGCGCCTATGACGACTGGCACGAAGGCCGCGATCCCGCTGGCATCACCACGCAGGATCCGGTGCTGGCCGCCAGGCTCGATCCCGTCAAGGCAGGGCGCAGGCTTTCCAACTACCTCAAGGTCATGACGCTCGAGGCCCAGACGGTCGCACGCGCCTGCGGCAAGAGCCATCTGCACAATCTCGAGCCTGAAGATCTGTGTGCGTTGACGGTGGAAGCTGCGGCAATGGCGCAGGTCCCCATTGCAGGAACAAGCTGGATTCCCGGCCGCGGCGGATACTAGTATCGTGCCTGATGACATTCCCCGGTTTCCTCAGTAAGGAAGCCGGGGTTACATAAACAAGACCAACAAAAACGACACGGGAGTGAACCGAACCATGAGCGAACTGGCCGCTTATGCCAAGAAAAACGGCATCAAATTTTTCCTCTTCAATTTCACCGATCTGTTCGGCGTGCAGCGCGCCAAGCTCGTTCCGGCGGAAGCCGCGGCCAGGATGCAGAAGGCCGGTGCGGGCTTTGCGGGCTTCGCGACGTGGCTCGACCAGACGCCAGCCCACCCCGATATTCTTGTGATGCCCGACGTGAACTCCATCATCCCGCTGCCGTGGCGCCCCGAAGTGGCGTGGGTCGCGGGCGAGCCGTGGATGAATGGCGAGCCGCTTGCCCAGGCGCCGCGCGTCGTGCTGCGCAAGCTCTCTGAGCATTATGCCAAGAAGAACATGAAGCTCATGGCCGGCGTCGAGCCTGAGTTCCACCTGATCAACGCCGATGGCTCGGCCGTCTCGGACAATCGCGATACTGCCGAAAAGCCCTGCTACGATCAGGCCGCCATTATGCGCCGCCTCGATGTCATCGCCGAGATCTGCACGACCATGACGCAGCTCGGCTGGGGCCCCTACCAGAACGACCATGAAGATGCGAACGGCCAGTTCGAAATCAACTGGAACTTCTCGGATGCACTTACCACCGCCGACCAGGTGGCCTTCTTCAAGTTCATGGTGAAGTCGATCGCCGAGAAGCATGGCCTGCGCGCCACCTTCATGCCGAAGCCCTTCATCAACCTCACCGGCAACGGCTGCCACGTTCACCTCTCGGTGTGGACGAAGGACGGCAAGAAGAACCTGTTCGAGGATCTGAAGGGCGAGCTCGGCGTCTCCAAGCTCGGCTATCACTTCCTCGGCGGACTCATGCAGCACGCCGCCGCGATGTGCGCCATCACCAACCCCACGGTGAACAGCTACAAGCGCATCAACGCGCCGCGCACCATCTCGGGCGCCACCTGGTCGCCTTCGTCGATCACCTATGGCGGCAATAACCGCACCCACATGGTCCGCATCCCGGACTCGGGCCGCGCGGAATATCGCCTGCCGGACTGTGCTGCCAACCCCTACCTGCTGCTGGCCTCCATCCTCGTCGCCGGCATGCATGGCGTGGAAAAGCAGATGGATCCGGGCAAGCGCCTCGACATCGACATGTATGCCGAGGGCCACACCGTCAAGAACGCCAAGAAGCTGCCGCTCAACCTTCTCGACGCGCTCAGGAACTTCGAGCAGGACAGCTACCTGCAGGAGATGCTCGGCAAGGAAGTGTCGCAGGGCTATCTCAAGCTCAAGCACAATGAGTGGAACAACTACTGCCGTCACCTGACGCAGTGGGAGCGCGACACAACGCTCGACTGCTGATCCCTCGGGCGATCCAAGCGAACGAAAAGCCCGGCTCAGGAAATTGCGCCGGGCTTTTCCTTTTGAGCGGGCTCCTTGCGTTCCGAAGCCGGCGTCCCTCCAAACGCCTCGCGGTATGCCCGGCTGAAGTGGCTGGCGCTCGAGAATCCGCAGCCGAGCGCAATTTCGGTGATCGGCACGGCGGACTGGCGCAACAGGTCGCGGGCGCGTTCCAGCCTCGTCTGGCGATAGTGCTCGGCATAGCTGGCACCCAGCTTCTCGGCGAACAGCCGGTCCAACTGGCGCGTGGAAAGCCCAATGCGCCGTGCCGTTTCGCTGCGCTTCAGCGGTTCACCTGGGTGGCTCTCCATCAGCTCCATCGCGGCGGTGAGGCGATCATCATGCACGCCGTAGCGCTCCGTCAGCGAGGCGCGCTGGGCCGATTGCGCCGGGCGGATGTCAGTGTGCATGAACCAGTCGGATACCTTGCGTGCAAGCTCCGGCCCATGCGCCTCGGCAATCAGCGCATGCATCATGTCAAGGGGTGCGGTGCCACCGGCACAGGTGAGGCGGTTCCTGTCGACGATGTAGATCGAGCGCGTCAGCATGATGTTGGGAAAGCCCTCGGACACAGCCGGAGCATGCTCCCAGTGCACCGTCATGTGATAGCCGTCCATGATGCCGGCGCGCGCCAGGATTACCGGCCCGCCCGACACGCCCCCGATACGCAGCCCCCGCGCGGCGAGAGTCCTCAGCCATTGCAGCGTGGTGCGGTCCTTGAAGGCCGTCGGGTTGCCGCCCGCGCAGACGAACAGGAAATCGAGCTTCACGGTGTCGCCCGCCTTCACCGGGCAGGGCACGGTCGCCCCGCAGGACGCCGTCACGATGGCCGGGCCCGGCGTGATGTAAACCCAGCGGTAAAGCTCCCGCCCCGCCAGCAAATTGGCGGCGCGTAAGGGCTCCACCACCGAGGCATAGGACATCAGCGCGAAGCCGGGGATGAGCAGCAGGCCCACTGTCTGTGGCGTTTCTGGCATGGCGCAAATCTATCAGGAAACGGCTCTTGACTGCAAGACTCTGGCGGTCCCCGGGCGTATAAGGAAACATCCAAGATTCAGGACCAGCGCATGCGCTACAACGTATTCTCGCTCATCAAGAATTCCTTCTCCGGCCACAAGAACTGGGAGCCCGCCTGGCGCGATCCCGTGCCCCAGAAGGAATATGACATCATCATCGTCGGCGGCGGCGGCCACGGGCTGGCGACGGCCTATTACCTCGCCAAGGAACACGGCCTCAAGAACATCGCGGTTCTTGAAAAGGGCTGGCTCGGCTCCGGCAACATCGGGCGCAACACCACGATCATCCGCTCCAATTACATGCTGCCCGGCAACAACCCGTTCTATGAATGGTCGATGAAGCTGTGGGAGAACCTCGAGCAGGACTTCAACTTCAACGCCATGGTCTCGCAGCGCGGCGTCTTGAACCTCTGCCACACCGACGCCCAGCGCGACGCCTTTGCCAGGCGTGGCAATGCCATGCGCATCGCCGGCGTGGATGCGGAACTCCTCGACCGCGAGGCGGTCAGGGAGATGTATCCCTTCTTTGATTACGAGAATGCCCGCTTCCCCATCAAGGGTGGCCTCCTGCAGAAGCGCGGCGGCACGGTGCGCCATGATGGCGTGGCCTGGGGCTATGCCCGTGGTGCTGACAGCCGCGGCGTGGACATCATCCAGCATTGCGAGGTGAAGGGCATCAAGGTCGAGAACGGCAAGGTCGTCGGAGTTGACACCAACAGGGGCTTCATCAAGTGCAAGAAGCTCGGCCTTGCCACCGCCGGCAACTCGTCTGAAACCGCGAAGATGGTGGGCATGCGCCTGCCGATGGAAAGCCACGTTCTGCAGGCCTTCGTTTCCGAGGGCTTGAAGCCCTACATTGACGGCGTCGTCACCTTCGGTGCGGGCCACTTCTATGTGTCCCAGTCCGACAAGGGCGGCCTGGTCTTCGGTGGCGACATCGACGGCTACAACTCCTACGCCCGCCGCGGCAACCTGCCGATGGTGGAGCATGTGATCGAGGCCGGTGTCGCCATGATCCCGTCGCTGTCGCGCGTGCGCGTGCTGCGCTCCTGGGGCGGCATCATGGACATGTCGATGGATGGCTCGCCGATCATCGACAAGACCCACATCGAGGGGCTCTACCTCAACGCCGGCTGGTGCTATGGCGGCTTCAAGGCCACGCCGGCCTCCGGCTGGTGCTTCGCCTACACCATCGCCAAGGACGAACCCCACAAGCTCAACGCCGCCTATCGTCTCGACCGGTTCAAGACCGGCCACATGCTTGACGAAAAGGGCCAGGGCGCCACACCGAACCTGCACTGACGGATCACGCACATGCTCATCCCATGCCCCCATTGCGGAACGAGGCCAGTCGAGGAGTTTACCTTCCTCGGTGACGCCGCGCCCACCCGCCCCACCACCAACGATCCTTCATCGATGGAAGCGTGGTACGAATACGTCTATCTGCGCAACAACCCGCGCGGTGCCATCGAGGAATATGCGCACCATTCCGGCGGCTGTCGCTCATGGCTCGTCGTGTCGCGCAACACCGAAACGCATGAAGTCTTCGGTGCGGTGACGGCGCGTGACTTCTCCAAGGCGAAGGACGCGAAGGCATGACCTCCTATCGTCTCGACAAGGGCGGCCTCATCGACCGTTCGTCGGCACTGCGCTTCACCTTCGACGGTGCCCTGCACGTCGGCCACCAGGGCGACACGCTGGCCTCCGCCCTGCTGGCAAACGGCGTCACCCTCATGGGCCGCTCGTTCAAGTATCACCGTCCGCGCAGCGTGATCACCGCAGGTGCGGCCGAGCCCAATGCGCTGGTCGAACTGCGCGAGGGCGGCCGCAAGGAAGCCAACACGCGCGCCACCATGGTGGAGCTCTATGACGGGCTCGTCTCCAAGAGCCAGAACAACTGGCCCTCGCTCGACTTCGACGTGGGCGCCATCACCTCGCTCGCCTCGTCGGTCTTCGTCGCGGGCTTCTACTACAAGACCTTCATGTGGCCGAAGAGCTTCTGGGAGAAGATCTACGAGCCCATCATCCGCCGCGCCGCAGGCCTCGGCACCGCGTCGAAACTTCCCGATCCCGACAAGTACGAGAAGTCCTATGCCCATTGCGACGTGCTGGTGATCGGCTCCGGCCCGACCGGCCTGATGGCGGCACTCGCCGCCGCCCGCTCGGGCAAGCGTGTCATCCTTGCCGATGAAGGTTCGGCGCTTGGTGGCTCGCTGCTCAACGAACAGGAAGAAATCGGCGGACAGTCCGGCCTCGATTTCACCAGGGGCGTCATCGCTGAACTCAGCAGCATGCCCAACGTCACGCTGCTGCCGCGCACCACCATCATGGGCTGGTTCGACGGCAACATCTTCGGTGCGGTGGAGCGCGTCAGCGATCATCTGCGCGTGCCGGACCCTTATGAGCCGCGCCAACGCTACTGGAAGATCCACGCCAAGCGCGCCGTGCTCGCAGCGGGCGCGGAAGAGCGCCCGGTGGCCTTCGGCGGCAACGACATGCCGGGCGTCATGACGGCGACCGCAATGCGCACCTATGCTAACCGCTATGCGGCGGCGGCGGGCCGTTCCGTCGTCGTCTTCGGCGGCAATGACTCGATCTACCGCACTGCGCGCGACCTCAAGTCCCACGGCATCCATGTCGAGGCCATCGTCGACAGCCGCAAGGATTCGAAGGCCGATGCAGCGGGCGTTCCCGTGCTGCGGGGCGCTCTCGTCGCCGATGCGGTCGGCGGCAAGGCGGTAAAATCCGTGCACCTCGCTGACGGCACGCACATCAACTGCGAGGCGGTTGCCATGTCCGGCGGCTGGAGCCCCATCGTCAACCTCGCCTGCCACCGCGGCAAGAAGCCGGTGTGGGACGCGAAGCTCCTGGCCTTCCTGCCGCCCGACAATGGCCCGGCCTTCACGGTGGCGGGTTCCGCCGCCGGCAAGATGCTGCTCTCCGAATGCCTCGCCGATGGCGCGGCCAAAGGTGCGGTGGACGGCAAGCCGATCGATATCCCCACGTCGCGTGATGAGGCTTTCGCCATTGCACCGCTTTGGTGGGTGAAGGAATCCCACGGCAAGGCCTTCATCGACTACCAGAATGACTCGACCGCCAAGGACCTGCCGCTCGCCGCGCGCGAGGGCTATTCGGATGTCGAGCTCGCCAAGCGCTACACCACCACAGGCATGGCCACCGACCAGGGCAAGCTCGGCAACATCAACGCCATTGCGATCCTGGCGGAGGCGACGGGCCGGACGATGGACGAGGTGGGCACCACCACCTTCCGTCCCTTCTACACGCCCGTTTCCTTCGGCGCCTTCACCGGTCCCTTCACCGGCCACCACTTCCAGCCCGTCCGCAAGACGCCGCTGCATGACTGGGCGGAAGAGCAGGGCGCGGTCTTCGTCGAAACCGGATTGTGGATGCGCTCCTCGTGGTTCCCGCGTGAGGGTGAAGACTGGCTGGCCTCCGCCTCGCGCGAGGTGCTCAACACGCGTGGCTCCGTCGGCATCTGCGATGTCTCGACGCTCGGCAAGATCGACGTGCAGGGCAAGGACGCAGGCGCCTTCCTCGACAAGCTCTACTGCAACACCTTCTCGACGCTCGCAGTGGGCAAGGCGCGCTACGGCCTCATGTTGCGCGAGGACGGCATCGTCTATGATGACGGCACCACCTCGCGCCTCGCCGAAGACCATTACGTGATGACCACCACCACGGCGAACGCCGCGAAGGTGATGGCGCAGATGGAATTCGCCCACCAGGCATTGTTCCCCGATCTCGACGTCACCTATGTCTCGGTCACCGAGCAGTGGGCGCAGATGGCGGTGGCGGGGCCGAAGTCGCGCGCCACGCTGCAGAAGCTGGTGGACGGCCTCGTGATGACGGATGAGAGCGTGCCCTACATGGCGGCGCTCGAGGTCTCCATCATGGGCGGCATCCCGGCCCGCCTGTTCCGCCTCTCCTTCTCGGGCGAGCACGCCTATGAGCTGGCGGTTCCGGCGGATTATGGCTCCATGGTCGCCCGCGCGGTGATGCAGGCCGGCGATGAATTCGGCATCACGCCCTATGGCGTCGAGGCGCTTTCCATAATGCGCATCGAGAAGGGCCACGTGGCCGGCGGCGAATTGAACGGCACGACCACGGCGGGTGACCTCGGCATGGGCAAGATGGTGTCCACCAAGAAGGACTTCATCGGCCGCATGATGGCGCAGCGTCCGGGCCTCGTTGACCCGAACCGCCAGCAGGTCGTCGGCATCCGCCCGGTGAACCAGGCGGACCGCATCCGAGCGGGCGCGCATCTGCTGAAGCAGGACGACACGCCCTCGATGAAGAACGATCAGGGCTATGTGACAGGTGTTGCATGGTCACCCATGCTCGACATGTGGGTGGGCCTGGCGCTCTTCGCCAACGGCCGCGCGCGCCATGGCGAGATCGTGCAGGTCTGGGACGGTTTGCGCGGTCACCGCGTGATGGCCGAGATCTGCGACCCGATGCATTTCGACAAGGAGAACAAGAGACTCCATGCCTGAGGCAGCACACATGACCGAACGCACATTCAACCGCGTGTCCCCCCTGCAGGACGTCGCCCTGCAAGGCCGCTTCGGCGCCGACAAGGGTGCCGTCGGCGTCAGCTTCACCGTCCGCCACCCCATGTCGATCGTCACGGTGATCGCGCGGGCCGGGCAGGGCGCTGCCACCGCTGCAGCCCTCAAGGGTTATGACGCGCAATGGGCCGGCCCCGACCAGTATTTCGTCTTGGCCGAAGGCCGCGGCGAGGGCGCGCTCTATCGTGAACTCAAGGCGAAGCTTGCAGGCCTCGCCTCGGTGAGCGACCAGAGCCACGGTCGCGTCATCATTCGTCTTGTCGGCCCCAGGGCCCGCGCCGTGCTGGCCAAGGGCACGCCGGTCGATCTTCATCCGGATGCCTTCCCGGTTGGCAAGTCAGCACTCACGCAAATGGCCCATGTCGGCGTGCACCTCACGCGCGTCGGTGCGGACACTTACGACGTCTCGGTGTTCCGCGGCTTCTCGGAAAGCTTCTGGGAATGGATCACGGAGCAGGCGGAAGAGTTCGGCTATCAGGTAATCTGAAGAGTCACTGCTGAATGTTCATCATGGCCGGGCTTGACCCGGCCATCCTTTATTCCGCCACCAAAAATGATGCGCGGGTCAAGCCCGCGCAAGATGACGTGTGAGGTGTGGTGAGCGCGGCGTGAGTCGCGACAAACCCTAAATCCGCTCCGCCAGCCGCACGATGCGCTTGCAGGCTTCCGTGATGTCCTCGACGCTCACGGTGAGCGCCACGCGCAGGTGCCCCGCACCGCCTGCGCCGAAGCTCTCTCCCGGCATGGTCACCACATTCTCTTCCGCCAGCAGGCGGCGTGCGAAGTCCTCGCCCGAGAGCCCGGTCTTCCGCACGTCCACCATCACGAACATGCCACCTTCGGGCATGCGCGCGGACACCTTCTTGGAATGTTCCAGCGCCTTCACCAGCGCCCGGGCGCGAGCCTCGTAGTTCTTCTTCATCGCATCCACTTCGGGGAAGTGGTTGTCGAGCGCGAAGGCCATGGCATCTTCAAGGAACTGCTGCGAGCCGAACAACATGGTCTCCGTCACCGGTGCGCAACGGTCGCAGAATTCCTTCGAAGCGGCGATCCAGCCGCAGCGGAAGCCCGGCAGCGCATGCGACTTGGAAATCGATGAAACGACGATCGTGCGCTTCTCCAGCTCCGGCACGTCGAAGGGCGAGGAGAACACCGTGTTGCCATAGGTCATCGTGGCATAGACCTCGTCCGAGATGATCCACAGGTTATGCTTCTCGCATACCTTGCCGATCTTCTCGATCTCGGAGCGGGTGAACACCGCACCCGTCGGATTGGACGGCGTGTTCATCAGCAGCGCGCGGGTCCTGGGCGTGATGTGCTTCTCGAGGTCCGCCGCCTTGAGGTGGAAACCATGGTCGGGGTCGACCTTGATCGGCACGGGAATGCCGCCCGCTGCCGCGATCACGCCTTCATAGGTGGCGTAATAGGGGTCGGCCATCAGCACCTCGTCGCCCACCTCGACGACTGACATCATGGCGGCATAGAGGGCGGTCTGGGTGCCGGGCAGGAAGATGAACTGGTCCTCGCTGATGGACCGGCCTGTCTGGCGGGTATAGAGGCGCGACAGCGCCCGGCGGGTGTTGGCCTCGCCCCGGCCCTCGGCATAGCGTAAGCGCCCCGCCCGCATCTGGCGGTTGGCCTCGTCGAGGATGGCAACGGGAGGGGGCGCATCAGGCTCCCCGATCGACAGGAAGATCATCGCTTCGCCCAGGCTTGCGCGACGCTTGCCCTCGATGTGAACGGCCCATTTTTCCGAGCCGAGACCGTCCAGCCTCTCCGTCACTTTCGCAAATTTCATCTTGTGCACCCTTGTTTCGCCGCGCTTTTAGTGCATGGCATCAGCGCGGTCGAGTAGCCCTTATGTGTCAGCGGGGGCTTTACATTTCTGGAGGTTACGCTATTTTGTGCGCTGCACTATATTTCCGGATTTCCCGAGCATGAATTTCTCACGGCGTCAGGTCCTGGGGTCTGCGGCCTTGCTTGGCACGACCATCGCGTCGCTGCGCACGGGTGCGATCCCGTCCTTCGCGGACGCACCTGCCAACCTGTTCATCGAGCAGGCGCCCTTCGCCGAGGACCACGTCCGCAAGCTGGCCGAGGCGCTGGCCCAGAAGCCTTGGGAAGATCGCAAGATCGCCATGCCGCCAGGCTGGGACAAGTTCACCTACGACCAGTACCGCGATATCCGGTTCAACCCGGATCGCTCGTTCTGGAAGGGCGAGCCGCATCGCTTCTCGTTTGACCTGTTCCATTCGGGCTTCCTGTTCACAGCACCTGTCGATGTCTACGTCGTCGACAGTGGCGAGATGGCCCGCATCAATTACAGCCCGGACCTGTTCACTTTCGGCCCTCTGGCGCCCAAGACGGACGGCAAGACCGACCTGCACTATTCCGGCCTGCGGCTGCGCTACCCCATCAATTCCCCGGACTACAACGACGAATTCGCGGTGTTCCAGGGTGCATCCTATTTCCGCGCCGTGGGCAAGGGCATGGTCTATGGGCTCTCGGCCCGCGGCCTCGCGGTTGATACCGGCCAGCCCAAGGGCGAGGAATTTCCGGCCTTCCGCGCCTTCTGGGTCAGGAAGCCGGACGCCGCCGCCACCACGATCGTGGTCGAGGCGCTGCTCGACAGCCCTTCCGTCACCGGTGCCTACAAGTTCTCGATCAAGCCGGGTGACGACACCCAGATGGACGTCGAGCTCACCCTCTACCCCCGCCGCGACATCGCGCATGTCGGCATCGCGCCGATGACGTCGATGTTCCTGCTCGATCCGCTCAACAAGCCGGTCGACGATTTCCGCCCGGCGGTTCACGACTCGGACGGGCTGATGATGCAGACCGGCGCCGGGGAATGGCTGTGGCGCCCACTGTCCAACCCCAAGAGGCTGCAGGTCTCGGCCTTCATCGACCAGAGCCCCCGCGGCTTCGGCTTGATGCAACGCAAGCGCGACTACCGCGATTTCATGGACCTCGAGGCGCGCTACGAAAAGCGCCCCAGCCTGTGGGCGGAACCCATCGGCGACTGGGGGCCGGGCGACGTGGAACTCTATGAAATCCCCACCCAGCTCGAGACGAATGACAACATCGTGGCCTTCTGGCAGCCCAAGGACGGGCTGAAGCAGGGCCAGAGCTATTCCTACGTCTATCGCCTGCACTGGTGCCTGGACTGGCCGGGTGACGCGGCCGTGGCCCGCACGGTGTTCTCAGGCAGCGGAACCGACCCGAATTTTACGGCCGATCCGCCATCTTATGACCCAGATCTCAGGCTTTACATCCTTGAATTCTCTGGCGGTGACCTTGAAGGGGACATCGTGGCGGATGTGACGGCCTCCGCCGGGGTCATCTCCAACGTGCATGCAGCCAAGAACGACGTGGCCAAGACCACGCGGCTCTCCTTCGAGCACAACGTCAATGGGGCAGATGTGGCGGAATTGCGCGCCGTGCTGAAGCGCGGCGACAAGAAGCCAAGCGAAACATGGCTGTTCCGGTGGACCAGAAGCTGACCGGCGCGATACCGGCCGAAGCGCCGCTCGCCATGCCCGTGCAGAACCTGCGCGCCTGGGCGGGCAAGCCCGTGTCCGCCGGCAATCCGCCCAGCGTCACGCTGGCCCGCCTCTTCGTTTTCGGCGCCTCCATCCTCATCACCGGTTTCGGCACCTGGAAAATGTACCAGGTCATCAGCCCGGTGAACGCCACCATGCTGCAGGTTCTCTTCGCCACCTTCTTCGCGCTCACCTTCGCATGGATCGCCTTCTCCTGCGCCAGCGCCATCCTGGGCTTCGTGGTGCTGCTGCGTGGCAAGGCGGCCCTGCCGAAGCTCGCCGAAACCTCCGAGATGGGCCGCACGGCGCTCCTCATGCCGGTCTACAACGAAGATCCGGAGCGCGTCTACGCCGCGCTGTCGCGCATGGGTCAGGCGCTGCGCCGCGAGGGCGTTGCCCGCCACTTCGACATCTTCGTGCTGTCGGATACGCGCAAGGAGCACATCGCCGCCGCCGAGGTGGATGCCTATCAATGGCTGAAGCGCCAGCTGGCGCCCGCCATCAAGGTCTATTACCGCCGCCGCGACAACAACCACCACCGCAAGGCCGGCAACATCGCCGACTTCGTCACCCGCTGGGGTGCCGCCTACGACCACATGATCGTGCTCGATGCCGACAGCGACATGTCGGCTGGCGCCATGATCACGCTGGCCCGCGCCATGGCGGCAGACCCCAGGTCCGGCATCATCCAGTCGCTGCCGCTCTTGCAGAACCGTTGGACGCCCTTCGCCCGCATGACGCAGTTCGCCGGCCGCGTCTATGGTCCGCTCGTCGCTGCGGGCCTCTCCGCCTGGCACGGCCGTGACGGCAACTACTGGGGCCACAACGCCATCATCCGCACCAGGGCCTTTGCCGAGGCCTGCGGCTTGCCTGAGCTCAAGGGCCGCAAACCCTTTGGCGGCCATGTCTTGAGCCATGACTTCGTCGAGGCCGCCCTCATGCGCCGTGCCGGCTGGGCCGTTTACATGCTGCCCTCGCTCACTGGCTCCTACGAGGAAACGCCGCCCTGCCTGATCGATCTCGCCACGCGTGACCGGCGCTGGGCCCAGGGCAATCTGCAGCACATGAAGATCGTCGGCGCCAAGGGCCTCCACTGGGTCAGCCGCGTGCACCTGATCCAGGGCATCATGTCCTACCTCGCCTCGCCGCTGTGGCTCATGCTGCTGCTGGCGGGCCTGCTGCTCGCCACTGTGGCGCGCCACACCACGCCCAATTATTTCCCCGACAGCTTCTCGCTGTTCCCCGTCTGGCCGGTGTTCGACCCGGAACTGGCGCTCAGGCTCTTCGCCATCACCTTCGCCGTGCTCTATCTGCCCAAGCTGCTCGCCCTCATCCTCGCATTGAAGGATACGGAACTGCGCAAGGGCTGCGGCGGCACCATCGGCCTGTTCAAGAGCGTGCTGGCGGAAACCTTCGTCTCCATGCTGCTCTCGCCCATCATGATGCTCATCCAGTCACGCGTGGTGGCAGATGTGATGATCGGCCGTGACTCCGGCTGGAACGCCCAGAACCGCGATGACCAGGCCATGCCCTTCAAGGCCTGCGCCCGCGTCCATGCCTTGCATGTGGTGGCAGGCATCGCCTTCGGCGTGCTGGCCTTCCACATCTCCTGGTCCACCTTCCTGTGGCTGGCGCCCATTGCCGGCGCGCTCATGCTCTCGCCGCTCGTGTCATGGTCGACGGGCCTTCCCGTCTTCGGCCGCAAGCTGTGGCACTGGAACGTCTTCCGCATCCCGGAGGAAGCCCCGCGCAAGGCTGATGAAATGGTTGCCGAAGCCGTGCCGGTCGAGCCGCTGCTCGAAGCCGCGCAATAGTTACATCGTCCTCTCCCGCGAAGCGGGAGAGGAGGGGGCCCCAACGAAGTTGGGGTAGGTGAGGGGACGTGTCCCCCGACTGTGATGTGTCCCCTCATTTCCCCATTGCGTTCCGCAACGGGTCCCTTCTTCTCCCGCTGAAGAAGCGGGAGAAGACACGGGATCATCACCCCGCAGGCGTCACAACGCCATCCGACGCAATGCTGATCCACCTTGCCCCCCGCAGGCTCTCCAATTCTTCCGCCGTCACGCATGCCATCACGCAATGCCGGCCGTAGAGCGTCGCCGCCACCTCGGCACCCACCGCAAGGTTGATGTCGGCCTCTGCAAGGATGATCGCCACCGGTGCTGTCCCCAGCCGGATGGCCTCGGCAATGGCTCCCGGAGCGGAGCCCGATCCGCGCGTTTCCGTCATCACCAGCACCGTGTCCTTGACGCAAGCCCCGCGCTGCGGATGGTGCACGTCAATGATCTTGCCCGTCCGGGGCTCGAAAGCGCCCCAGAAGCTCAGCGGCTCGTCGAGTGACAGGACAGGGCCTTCCGCCGAACCGGCTGTGAGCATCCGCGCCCGCATCATGCGTTAGTCCACAGGGCAGGGTCGCGCCACACCTCGCCGCGGATGGCGCTCTCCACGCATTCCTTCAGCGAGCCGAAGGCCACCTCCACGCCCAGCATGCCCGGCGCGTAATAGGCCCACTTCGCCGCATTGGTCATCACGCGGCCCGTGAGCCCGCGCACGCGCGGCGAATGGTAGGTGCACACATCGACGGGCACCTCGACGCCCGAGGCCTGCAACCTCTCGATCCAGCCCCTGGCGCGGGCCATCTCGCGCACGCCGCGGCTGGTGGACACCAGCATCGGCAGCCCTGCCTTAACCTTGCGCCCGTCGAACAGCCGCACCAGTGCCTCGAACTCAACCAAACCGAAATGCGGCGTGCCGAGCGCCACCGCATCGAGTGGCCCGTCCGCCGCCGTGGAAAGATCGCGATGCGCGCGGGCCAGATCCTCGGCGCTGACGCGGTGCATGTCGCCCGTGTCGAACACCGAAGCAAGCTCAGGTGCTTCCGGTGTCACGCCCACGGCGTGCCACAGCTCCACCCCGCCTGAGGAGGCGGCGGCCGAACTGATCGCCTTCAGTGCAAAGGACGGCGTATCCGGAAAGAGGCCCGAGATCACCGGCACGCGCCGCCCGGAAAGCCTGCCGGCATGATGCCCGATCAGATGCGCGAAGATGTCCTCGCGCCGCCATTGCTCCGGCAGCGCAGTGGTATCAATGTGAAGCTCCGCGTGGCGGCCCTCGTCGCGGTGCAGCCCGGCGTCAGGCGCCAGCCCCGTCAATGCGCAGGCCACATCGAGGTAGTCGCCATATTTGTTGGTCCGCGCGCCCACCACCGAGTTGTAATAGGATACGGCATTGGACTCGCCCACGGCAATGTGGTCGCCCAGTTTCGGCCCGCCCGGTAATTGATAGGGCGCGCAGGTCCATGTGGGTCGCGTTCCCAGCCGCTCGTAGAGATGCATCAGCGTGGCTGCACCCTCGACCATCTCCGGATCTTCAACGCGTGGCCGCAAGCCGGGATCGGCGAGACTGACAACGCCATTGTTGGTCCAGGTCTCGACCGCCAGCGACGCGCCGTTCTCGATCAGGAAGCGCACGAAATCCACATGCGCCTGCCCCGTGTAGAAACACGCATCGAGATGCGCAAAGGAGATGGGGATCAGCCGCTCCGCCCCCATGATCTCAGCCGATTTCACGACGAGCCGCGCCGCAAGCTGCATGGCCTTGCCATGGTCTCCGGCAAGCTGTGCGCGGGTGTGATCGGGCAGGTCGAGGTTCAGGGCTTCACCTGCTCGAGCGCCATGCGGTTCAGCGACTGGTAGTCCGTCTTGCCAGAGCCGAGCAGCGGCAGCTCCGTCAGCACGATCACGTTTCGCGGCATCATCAGCGCCGTTGCATTGGCTTCTTTCAGCTTGTCCTGTGCCGCCTTGACGTCGATCGCGGCATCGGTGGTGAACATCACCAGCTGCTCGCCTTTCCTGAGGTCGGGCACCGCCACCACGGCGTGCTGTGCCTCGGGGAAGGCTGTCGCCAGCCTCTGCTCGACAAGCCCCAGTGACACCATCTCGCCCGCGATCTTGGCGAAGCGCTTGGCGCGGCCGAGAATGCTGACGAAGCCATCCTCATCCACCTTCACGATGTCGCCCGTGTCATACCAGCCATCCTCCGGCGCCTCGATGACGCCGGGGTTCTCGGTGCGCAGGTAGCCGAGCATGATGTTAGGGCCTTTCACATAGAGCCTGCCACCCTCTTCGATTCCCGGCACCGGCTCGAGGCGATACTGGATCTGGTCCAGCATGCGGCCCACCGTGCCGGTGCGGAAATGCATCGGCGTGTTGACGGCAACGACGGGCGCGCATTCGGTGGCGCCATAGCCTTCGAGAATGCGCAAGCCGAACTTCTCCATCCAGGCCTCGCGCGTCTCGGGCTTCACCCGCTCCGCGCCGGCAACGACAAGGCGCACGTTGAAGAAGTCATAGGGGTGGGCGCTTCGGGCATAGCCCATCAGGAACGTGTCGGTGCCGAACAGCACCGTGGCATTGGTCTCGTAGCAGAGCTCCGGCACCACCTTGTAGTGGAGCGGCGAAGGATAGAGGAAGGTCCTGACGCCCGCCAGAACCGGCAGCAGCGCGCCGCCGCTCAGCCCGAAGGCATGGAACATGGGAAGCGCGTTGAACACGACGTCGGAAGCGGTGAAGGCAATGCGTGCCGCCACCTGATAGCGGTTGGCCTGCAGGTTGCGGTGGGAGAGGACGACACCCTTCGGCAGACCCTCTGAGCCCGAGGTGAAGAGGATGATGGCCGGCGCGTTGGGGTCGGACGAGGCACCCGCCATGCGCAGCGCCGTCTTGGAGAAGACACGCGCGAACAGGCCATAGAGCTTGTCCTTGAAGGTCAGCTGCTCGCGCAGCTCCTCGAGGAAAATCACCTTGCGGCCTTCCGCCAGCAGGGCGAGGTCCGCCTCCATGCTGCCCGCCTCGATGAAGCGCTTCGAGGTGACGATGGTGGTGGCCTGTGCCGCCCTGCAGGCCGCCGCCATGTTGACCGCACCCGTCGAGAAGTTCAGCATCGCCGGCACCCGCCCGAACGCATGCAGCCCGAACAGGGTGAGCAGGCAGCCGATGGAATTGGGCAGCAGCACGGCAATGTTCTTCTGGTCTGGCGTCATCTCCGCCATGCGGCGGCCCAGGATGAAGCTGCCCATCACGAGCTTACCGAAGCTCGTCGGGTTGCGCGCAATGTCCTCCACCACCTTGTGCCCGCCGCCGTGGATGTGGCGCGCGTCGAGAAGCGACTGGAACAGCGTCTTGTCGATCTGCGAGGTGCGGAAGACCATGTCGGTCATCACGTCATAGAGCTTGTTGGCCTGCTGCTGGCGCAGCGCCGCACCCTTGAAGCCGTCTGGCGCGGCGAACTTGACGGGCGGCAGAAAGGTGATGGTGATCTTGGGGAACCAGCGCAGCCGCAGCTTGCCGCGCATGCGCGAGAAGGGCGTGTAGAGCGCGCCATCGATGCGCACCGGCAGCACGCGCGCGCCTGCCATCTGGGCGATGGCGCCCGGCCCTTCATAGACCTTCATCAGCGCGCCGGTCACGGTGAGGCGCCCTTCCGGGAAGATCACCACCTTGCGGCCGCGCTTCAACTCATCCACCAGCACGCGCAGCGCCATCGGGTTGGTCGGGTCGATGGGGATCATCTTGAACAGCATGAAGGCGGGTCTCGCCCACCATTTCTGCGACACATGGGTGTCGATCGCGAAGCTCGCCCGCTCCGGCAGGAAGGAGGACAGCAGTGGCCCGTCGAGGAACGACGTGTGGTTGGCCACGATCACCGCCTTGCGTCCCGCCGCCTTGTAGTTCTCCAGCCCCTTCACCTCGACACGGTAGAAGATCCGGAACAGGAAGCGCGCGATGGAGGCGGTCAGCTCCTGAGTGAGGAGATGCGCCACAAACACCGACGCCACCGCGTTGCACAGGCCCAGCAGCAGGAAGAAGGCCTGCGCCGACATGAATTTCAGCAGCACCGCCCCGGCAAGCGCCGAGAAGATCATGAAGATCGCGTTCATCACGTTGTTTGCGGCGATCACCTGGCTGCGCCGCGAGGGCACCGAGCGGTGCTGCATGATGGCGTTGAGCGGCACGGCATAAAGTCCGCCGAAGAAGGCCACGAAGAACAGGTCGGCGCCGACGCGCCAGCCCTGCCAGTGGCTGAAGAAGGCCACGACACCTGCATTGCTCGCGCCCGCCATGACGGCATGGGCATCGCCTGCCGAAAAATAGAGGTCGAGCAGGAACACCGTCATCATGATCGAGGCGATGGGCACGTAGCGCGGCGAGACTTCGCCCTTGAGCAGCCAGTTGGTCAGCAGCGAGCCCGCGCCGATACCGATGGTGAAAAGGCCGATGAAGGCGTTGGCCACCGTGTCGTCGGCCAGCAGCACGTCACGCGTGAAGACGGGGAGCTGCGCCATGATGGCGGCGCCCAGGAACCAGAACCACGAAGCCCCGATCACCGACCAGAACACGTCCTCGCGCTCACGCGCATAGGAGAGCAGCTTCAGGGTGGCGCGTGGGATGTTCCAGTCGAATTTGAGCGAGGGATCGCCGGGTGCGGACGGCATCAGGAAGGCGCAACCATAGGCAATGACGGCAAGCACGATGATGGAAATCGCCAGGATGTCACGCCCCACGCCCTGCAGCACCAGGAAGCCGCCGAACAGCGTACCGAGCAGGATGGTCACGAAGGTGCCGAGCTCGATCAGCGCATTGCCGGCGATCAGCTCATCGCGCTTCAGGTATTGCGGCAGCACGCCATATTTGAGCGGCCCGAAGAAGGCCGCCGTGGTGCCGGCGAGGAACAGCACCGTGAGGTGCATGTATGGGTTTTCGAGATAGAGGCTCAGGCCGCCGAACACCATGGCGGCAAGGTCGAACAGCTTCACCCAGCGCGCCACCGTGGCCTTGTCGTATTTGTCGGCAAGCTGCCCCGCGATGGCGGAGAACAGGAAGTAGGGCAGCATGAACAGGGCAAGCCCCGCCTGCACGAACAGCGCCGCGTCGAAGCCGAAGCGCACGGCCAGGTCGTAGGTGATGAGGATGGCGATGCCGTTGCGCACCGCATTGTCGTTGAAGGCGCTGATCGCCTGCGTCACGAAGAGGGGCAGGAAGCTCCGCGATGTCAGGATCGCAAACTGGCTCTTTGTCTCGGTCGTCTCGCCGCTCATCGAAATGTCAAATCCGTTGGTTGCATTCACTGCCGGAGACTATGTCAGACCCGTGACGGATCATCAAACGCCGAAAACAATATCGTGATCTCCCGTGGGCGAACCGGGGCCGGCAGGGGCCCGTAACGAGCCATGTCAATTCAGACACAGGGAGATTACTGAATGAAGCGCCTTCGCAACCTTGCCGCCGCCGCTGCCATTGCCGTATCCAGCTTTGCCATGTCCGCACAGGCCTTCGCCGCCGACGTGGTGGATACCGCCGTCGCCGCCGGCAACTTCAAGACGCTGGTCGCCGCCGTGCAGGCCGCGGGCCTCGTCGACACGCTGAAGGGCGCTGGCCCCTTCACCGTCTTCGCCCCCACCGATGAAGCCTTTGCCAAGCTGCCGGCCGGCACGGTCGAGATGCTGCTGAAGCCCGAAAACAAGGACAAGCTCGTCGCCATCCTCACCTACCACGTGGTGCCGGGCAAGGTGATGGCGGCTGATGTCGCCGGCAAGGAGATCATGGTCAAGAGCGTCCAGGGTTCCGAGATCGACGTCAACGGCAAGGACGGCGTCATGGTCGACAATGCCAAGGTCATCAAGGCCGACATCGTGACTGACAACGGCGTGATCCATGTGATCGACGCGGTGATCATGCCGAAGATGTAAGGCCTGCGCGGGGCGGCGCCACTCCCCCGGCGCCGCCTCGCTCTCTTGTGTGTTGTGTTCGCGTAAAATTCCAATTGCAGTCCCATTCCCCAACGTCCCGTTGCCGGGTCTGTCCCGGCAATGCGTGAATTTTGCCCGAGTGTCTCCACGCTCTCTCGTTCACCGGCACTCACTTCCCACCGCTCATCATCACCGGGCTTATCCCGATGATCTTTTTTGCCGTCCGCCGAAAAGGATGCCCGGGACAAGCCCGGGCATGATGGAAGCTGGAGGGTCGCAAGACCCAAATCTGGAGTATGCACCTTTCTAGCACATCGAGCGCGCGCTGTCAAGGACTAATTTCTTCAACTAGGATTGACCTATCCCGCCACCATGCGCGGCGTCATCTCGATCAGCGTCGGGCCCTCGGCTTTGAGCGCGGTGCGAATGGCTGCGGCCAGCGCCTTCAGGTCCTTCGGCTGTTCGGCATTGAGGCCATAGGCCTTGGCGAGCATCTGGTAATCCGGGTTCATCAGCGTCACGGCGTTGGGCTGGATGCCCTTCCTCACCATGTCGTCGCGGATCTCGCCCAGCGCATTGTTGTTCCACATCAGAATCACGATGGGCAGCTTGTGCTCTGCCGCCGTGCCCAACTCGTTGATGGTATACTGGATGCCATAATCGCCGATCAGCACGGCAACGGGCCGGTCACCCACGCCGAACTTGGCGCCGATGCCGACAGGCAGGCCGAAGCCCAGCGTGCCGAAGCCAACGGGGTGCAGCCACGTGCGCGGCATGCTGACGGGAAACACCTCGTTCGCGGCATAGGCGATCTGCGTCATGTCGGAGGCGATGACGGTGCCTTCCGGCAGTTCCTTGCGGATCACCTCCAGCACTTCGGTGAGCATGGCGCGCAGCGCATCGGGCTCGCCCATGTCGAAGCTAGCCTCGGCCTTGCCTTTCTTCTCCGTCACGCCCGTGGCGATCAGTTCCAGCGCCTCGCGCGCGTCGCCGAGGATGGCGATTTCGGCGGTGTGCGGGCGCGCCATCACGGCGGGGTCGAGGTCGATGCGGATCAGGTTCTTCTCGATCGCCATGGAGTCGTTCCAGTGGTCGGTCTCGGAAAGCTCCGATCCGACGCACAGGATGGCATCAGACTCCGCCACCAGCGTCCAGAAGCCCTCGCGGGCGAGGATCTGGCCAAGGCACAGCGGGTGGTTGGTGGGAACAGCACCCTTGCCGGCCGTCGTGGTGATGATCGGCGCCTTCAGCTTCTCGGCAATCTTGACGGCGGCCTTGCCTGCCCCAAGCGCGCCGCCGCCCAGCACGATCAGCGGCTTCTTTGCGTCATTGAGCTTGGCGATAGCGGCAGCGATCTGCCCGGCATTGGGGGAGGGGCGTTGCGGCACGGCACGCGGGCTCCAGCCGTCACCAGCGGGTTCCTTCAGCAGGTCGAGCGGCACTTCGATGTAGACGGGCCGTGGCCGCGCACTGGCAAAATGCGCGAAGGCGGAGGCCACCGCATCGCGCACGTCCTTCGGCGTATAGCAGCGGAAGTTGAGCGCCGTCACCGCCGCGGCAGCGCCGCGCTGATCGATCATCTCATGCAGGCGCCCGCGCCCCTGCGCCGAATCGCGGATGTCGAGTGCCGAGGAAATGACCAGCACGTTGCTCGAGTCGGACCACGCCTGGCCCAGCGGTGTGAGAATGTTGGTGAGGCCCGGCCCGGTGATGGTGAAGCACACGCCGGGCTTTCCCGTGGCCCGCGCATAGCCGTCCGCCATGAAGCCAGCACCCTGTTCGTGGCGGACCAGCACATGCTTGATCTTGGAACGCGGCAGCGCGCGATACATCTCGACGTTATGGACGCCCGGAATACCGAAAATGGTATCGACGCCATAGGCTTCGAGGAGGCCGACGAGGGCTTCGCCGGTCGAGAGTTCTGCGCGTTTCGACATGTCAGGCTGCTTTCGTTGAAGGCTCGGGTGGGTTCACCGCATGGCATGCCACAAGGCTTCCGTCATGCGCAAGCAGGTGGGGATTGACGCGGGCGCAGGGTTCGAAGTTCCACGGGCAGCGCGGGTGGAAGGTGCAGCCCGATGGCGGGCTCAGTGGCGACGGTAGCTCACCCGTCAGCACGATGCGCTCACGCTTGCGCTCGGGGTCTGGCTGCGGCGTGGCTGAGAGGAGCGCCTTGGTATAGGGGTGCTGGGGTGCGTTGAAGATCGCGTCGCGTGTGCCCTGTTCCACTGCGCGGCCGAGGTACATCACCATCACGTCATCCGCGATGTGGCGCACCACCGACAGGTCATGGCTGATGAACAGGTAGGCGAGGTTGTGCCGGTCCTGCAGGTCGGCCAGCAGGTTCAGCACCTGCGCCTGGATGGAAACGTCGAGTGCCGAGACAGGCTCGTCGAGCACGAGGAGTTCGGGGTCCAGCATCAGTGCGCGCGCGATGGCAATGCGCTGGCGCTGGCCACCCGAAAACATGTGCGGGTAGCGGTCATAGTGTTCCGGCCTGAGGCCAACGCTGGCCATCATCTCGCGCGCCTTTTCGGTGCGCTCCTTCGATGCCATGGAGGTGTTGACGAGGAGGGGCTCCTCCAGCGCGTGGCCGATCTTCTGGCGCGGATTGAGCGAGCCATAGGGGTTCTGGAACACGATCTGCACGCGGGCGCGCAGCGCCTTCAGCTGGGCCGGCGTTGCGCCAACGATTTCCTGCCCGCCGATGTTCAGCGAACCCGAGGTGGGCAATTCGATCATGGTGATGAGACGGGCGAGGGTTGACTTGCCGCAGCCGGATTCTCCAACCACGGCCAGCGTCTTGCCGCGCGCGATGGTGAAGCTCGCGCCATCAAGCGCCTTCAGCGTGGCCTGGCCGGAAAAGGCACCACGCGAAACGGAGTAGTAGCGGGCGAGGTCGCGGGCGGTGACGACGATGCTCATGCCGCCTTCTCCTTTCCGGGGTGGTTCTGCGGAACGCCGTCATGCAGCGGATAGTGGCACAGCGCGCCATCGATCCGCGGCGGCTTTGTGGTGCGGCACAGCTCGGTGGCAAGCTGGCAGCGCGGCGCGAACAGGCAGCCGGCGGGCCGGTCGAACTGGCCGGGCACCACGCCGGGGATCGAGGGCAGCTTGCGTCCCCTGGCGCGCTCGGGCAGGGCCGAGAGCAAGGCGGCGGTGTAGGGGTGGTGCGGATCGCGGAACAGGTTCTTCACCACCTGCTCCTCCACCTTCTGTCCGGCATATTGCACCGACACGCGCTCGGCGGTTTCCGCCACCACGCCCATGGAATGGGTGATGAGCACGAGGCCCATGCCCGTCTCCCGCTGCAGCCTGACGAGCAACTCGAGGATCTGCGCCTGGATGGTGACGTCGAGTGCGGTGGTGGGTTCGTCCGCAATGAGGAGCTTGGGGCTGCAGGCAATCGCCATGGCGATCATCACGCGCTGGCTCATGCCGCCCGACAGCTGGTGCGGATAGGCCTTCAGCCGCTGTTCGGGAGACGGGATGCCGACGAGGCCCAGGAGTTCGATGGCGCGCGCCTTGCGCTGCGCCTTGTCGAGGTCGAGGTGCTCCTTCAGCGCCTCCATGATCTGGAAGCCTACGGTGAAGCAGGGGTTGAGGCTCGACATCGGCTCCTGGAAGATCATGGCAATATCCTTGCCGATGATCCTGCGCCGCTCATTGGCGGACATCCCCAGAATATCGATTCCCTCGAAGAGCATCTTGTCGGCCGTTACCTTCGCGGTCCACGGCAGCAGGCCCATGACGGCCAGCATGGACACGGACTTGCCGGAGCCGGACTCGCCGACGATGGCCAGCACCTCGCCCTTGTCGACTTTGATGGTCACGCCATCGACGGCGCGAAAGTAGCCGGAGCCGGTCTTGAACTCGACCGTGAGGTTCTCGATTTCGAGCAGCGCCCCATTCTTACCCGACATGCTCAGCTCCTCCTCAGCCGCGGGTCGAGCGCGTCGCGCAGGCCATCGCCCATGAGGTTGATGGCCAGCACGGTGACGAGAATGGCAAGGCCCGGGAAGGCCATGACCCAGGGGTGCGACAGCATCAGGTCGCGCGTGTCGGCCAGCATGGAGCCCCATTCCGGCGTGGGCGGCTGCGCGCCGAGGCCTAAGAAGCCGAGGCCCGCCGCTTCGAGGATGGCATCCGACAGGCCGAGTGCGGCCTGCACGATGAGGGGTGCCAGGCAGTTCGGCAGCACCGTCTTCGTCATCAGCCGGAACTTGCCGACGCCCGAAACCTTGGCCGCCGTCACATAGTCCTTGGTGAGTTCGGTCAAGGCCGAGGCGCGCACGAGGCGCACATAGCGCGGCAGGCCCACGATGGTGACCGCCACGATGGTGTTGGTGAGGTTGGGTCCGATGATGGCGATGATGAGAATGGCCAGCACCAGCGAGGGGATGGCCATGATCAGGTCCATCACGCGGATGATGATCACGTCGACGATGCCGCCGAAGAAGGCGGCGGCAAGGCCCAGCGCCACGCCCACCACCATCGACACGACCATGACGGAGAGGCCGATGAACAGCGAGACGCGCGCGCCATACATGAGGCGCGAGAGCATGTCGCGGCCCACGGCATCGGTGCCGAGCAGGAACTTCGGGTCGCTCCCCTCCACCCAGAAGGGCGGCAGCTTGGAGAAGCCGCGGAACTGCTCGATGGGGCTGTAGGGCGCCAGCACATTGGCGAAGATGGCGACGAACAGGATGAAGCTGACCACCGCAAGCCCCAGCACCGCGCCCCGGTTCTCGCGGAAGGCGCGCCAGAAGGCGCGCAAGGGTCCGGGCGGGGCCGGTGCTGTTGCGGTGGGGGCAAGGCTCGCGTCACTTGGCATGGCGGATCCTCGGGTTGATGAGGCCATAGAGCATGTCGATGAACAGGTTGACGAGAATGACGATGGTGGCGATCAGCATGATGCCGCCTTGCAGGGCCGGATAGTCGCGGCGGTTGATCGACTCGATCAGCCACTTGCCGACGCCCGGCCACGAGAAGATGGTTTCTGTCAGCACCGCGCCGGCCAGCAATCCGCCCACCTGCAACCCGATAACGGTGACAACGGGGATCAGTGCATTGCGCAGCGCATGAACGCCCACGATGCGCGTCCAGGACAGGCCCTTGGCGCGGGCCGTGCGCACGTAATCCTCTTCCAGCACTTCCAGCATGGACGAACGCGTCATGCGCGCGATGACGGCGAGCGGCACGGTGCCCAGCACGATCATCGGCAGGATGAGGTGGCGCACCGCATCCATGAAGGCGCCCTTCTGGCCTGACAGGATCGAGTCGATCAGCATGAAGCCGGTCACCGGCTGGTAATAGAACTTGATGAGGTCGACGCGGCCCGACACGGGCGTCAGGTGCAGCGTGTTGGACATGACGAGCACCAGGATCAGGCCCCACCAGAAGATCGGCATGGAATAACCGGTGAGTGCAAGGCCCATCAGCGTCTGGTCATAGACGCCGCCGCGGCGCGAGGCGGCGATGACACCGGCGGGTATCCCCAGCACGATGGCGAAGATCATGGCGGTGATGGTGAGTTCCAGCGTGGCCGGAAACAGCGTCAGGAATTCATGGAGCACAGGCGACTTGGACACGATGGAGGTGCCGAAATCGCCATGCAGCAGCGCGTTCGCATAATCGAGGAACTGCTTCCACAGCGGCTGGTCGAGGCCCATGTCATGGCGCAGCTGCGCCAGCCGTTCGGGCGAGATGCCGCGTTCGCCGCGGCGCACCTCGATGGGGTCTCCCGGCACCAGCCGAAGCATCACGAAGGTGATGAACATGAGTGCGATGAAGGTCGGGATGGTCAGCGCCAGGCGCTTGAGGAAAAACCGGATCATGTGAACCCGTGAAGGCGGCAGGCTGCCGCCGGATCGAAAAAGCCCTTCCCCCGGTCTGGCCGGGAGAAGGGCGGGTGTGTCAGCTTACTCGGCGATGTCCACGTTCTGGAATTCGTGGCTGCCGAGCGGGCTCACCTTGTAGCCCGTCACCTTCTTGCTGATCGGCTCGAACACCGTGGAATGCGCAATGTTCACCTGCGGCATTTCCTCCGCCTGGATCTTCTGCGCTTCCTGGTAGAGCTTGGTGCGCTCGGCCTGATCGGTAATCTCCGCAGCCTTGTCCACCACTTCCTTGAACTTGGCGTTGCACCACTTCGGAATGTTGTTGCCGTTGGGCTTGCCTTCGGCGTTGCAGCCGAGGAGAACGGCAAAGAAGTTGTCCGGATCGCCATTGTCACCCGTCCAGCCGAGCATGCCGGTCATGTGTTCACCGGCCTGCATGCGCTTGCGGTACTCGCCCCACTCATAGGACACGAGGGTCGATTCCACGCCGATCTTCGCGAGGTCGGCCTGGATCATTTCCGCCATGCGCTTGGCGTTGGGGTTGTAGGGGCGCTGCACCGGCATCCACCAGATGTCGATCTTCAGGTCCTTGACGCCGGCGTCTTCCAGCATCTTCTTGGCCTTTTCGGGGTTGTATTCGACGTCCTTGGTGGAGTCGTCATACGACCACATGGTCGGCGGGATCAGGTTCTTGGCCTTCTGGCCGGCACCCTGATAGACCTCCTTGATGATCGCATCGCGGTCGATCGCCATGGCGAAGGCTTCGCGCACTTCCTTCTTGTCGAAGGGCGGCTTCATGTTGTTCATCGCGTAGTAGCCGATGTTGAGGCCAGCCTGCTCGAGGACGTTGATGTCCGCGTTGGCCTTCATGTCAGGAAGGTCGGCCGGGTTCGGCGCGATCATGACCTGGCATTCGCCGGCCTTCAGCTTGGCATAGCGAGCCGTCGCATCGGGGGTGATGGCGTAGACGAGATCGTCGATCTTGGGCTTGCCGGCCCAGCCGTCGGCGAAGGCCTTGAAGCGGATGACCGCGTCCTTCTGGTAGTCGACGAAGGAGAACGAACCGGTGCCGACCGGGATCTGGTCGAACTGTTCCGGCGTGCCCTTGTCCATCAGGAACTTGGCGTATTCGGCCGAGTGAATGGCCGCGAAGTCCATCGCCAGGTTGGCGATGATCGGGGCATTCGGCTTCTTGAGCTTGATCACAACCGTCAGGTCGTCGTCACCCTTGGTGATCGACTCCAGCAGGTCGGGCATGCCCATGTCGTTGAAGTAATCATAGGAGCCGGCCGAGACCTTGGCATAGGGATGGTCCGGCTTCCACTGGCGGTCGAAGGACCAGATCACGTCCTCGGCGTTGAGGTCGCGGGTGGGGGTGAAGCCGTTCACGCCCGAATGGAACTTGATGCCGGGGCGCAGCTTGAAGGTGATGGTCAGGCCGTCGGGCGAGACGGTCCAGCTTTCGGCCAGGGCTGGTTCCACCTGCGTGGTGCCGGGCGTGAACTGCACAAGGCGGTTATAGACGGGGCGGGCGGCATCGAAGGTGGTGCCGGTGGTGTTGATCGAGGGGGTGAAGTTCTCGGGCGAACCTTCCGAGCAGTAAACCAGCGTCTTCGCATTGGCGGCACCGGCCACCAGCATGCTCGACGCGAGCAGGGCTGCGCCCAGCAGTTTGTGGAATTTCATGTATAACTCCCTGTCGTCTTTTTACCCGCCCTCCGGGGGGCGTATTTGCACTTAAGCACGAAAAATGGCCTCGATCAAAAGAGGCAAATTGCGGAACGGTTTACGCCGCCCGTCCGGGCTGGCAGAATGCCCTGATCCCAAGGAGTTCCGCCATGCCGAGCCGCGTTTCCCCCGAAACCATCGAAGCCTTCCGCCGTGACGGCGCCTGCGTGCTGCGCGGGGTCTTCACACCCTGGGTGGAGACGTTGCGGAAAGGCGTTGATCGCAACCTGGCCGAGCCCTCGGCGGATGTGAAGATTTACCAGGGCAAGGATGGGGCGGGCCGCTTCGTCGGCGACTACTGCAACTGGGACCGGATCCCTGAATACCGGGACTTCATCTTCAATTCGAAGGCCGCCGCAGTGGGCCGCGAGCTGATGGGCACCAGCACGGTGCGCCTGTTCCACGAGCATGTGCTGGTGAAGGAGCCGGGTGCCGACGTTCCCACCCCCTGGCACCAGGACCAGCCCTATTACTGCGTCGACGGCACCGACACCGTGTCACTGTGGATCCCGCTCGACAGCGTTCCGCGCGAGCGCACGCTGGAATTCGTCGCGGGCTCGCACAAGTCCGGAAAGTACTACCGCCCCGAGCGCTTCAACAAGACGGCGCTGAACGAGAACGACGGTCTGGAGCCGGTGCCGGACATCGACGGCAATCGTGACACGTTCAACGTGCTCGGCTGGGCGCTGGAGCCGGGCGATGCGGTGGCCTTCAACTACCTGACACTGCATGGTGCGCCCGCCAACAACAGCAAGGTCGAGCAGCGCCGCGCCTTCTCGCTGCGCCTGATGGGCGACAATGTGCGCTTTGCGCGCCGCGAGGGCATCAACACCTCGCCGCCCTTCAGGGGCGTGACGCTCGCCCATGGTGCGGTGATGGACGCGCCGGAGTTCCCGCTGCTGGCATCCTGACCCACGTCATCCCGGCGAAGGCCGGGACACCGCTTTCTTTCAACACATGCTGAGGCAAAGCGGGGCCCCGGCCTTCGCCGGGGTGACGGAATTATTGGGCAAACCGTCGCGGCGAAATCTCCGCCAGTACCAGGCCCTCGTCCATGATGTCCGTGGGCGGAGCATCTCCGCGCACCAGCGCTGCGGCAAGGCGTGACAGGGCAGGGGAGGACTGGATCCCATAGCCGCCCTGGCCGATCAGCCAGAAGAAGCCGTCGTCCTGTGCGTCATAGCCCACCACCGGGCAGCCATCCGGCGCGAAGGAGCGGAGCCCGCCCCACGTGCGTTCGACGCGGGTGACCTCGTAGTTCACCGCCTCGCTGAAGCGCGCGATGCCTTCGGCCAGCGTCATGTCGTCGGCATAGGCATCATGCGGGTCGACGGGGGTCGCCTCGGCGGGTGAAATGAGAAGCTTGCCGGACTGCGGCTTGCAGTACCAGGTCTCTCCCACGTCGCCGACCATCGGCCATTTCATGAAGTCCTCGCCCTCGGGGCCGGGCACCACGGCCATGGAGCGGCGCTTGGGCTGCAGGCCGATGGGCTTGCGCCCCGCCATCTGCGCCACCACGTCGCCCCAGGCGCCGGCCGCATCGACGATGATCGGTGCACGGAATGTTTCGCCCCTGGTGCGCACGGTCCACTGCCCGTTCTTCTCCAGCCCCTGCACCGCGTGGTCGCAGTGCACTTCACCACCACGCTGGCGGAACAGCTTCAGGTAATGCTGGTGCAAAGCATCGACGTCGATGTCGGCCGTGCCCTCGTCCAGCACCGCATGCGCGGCGTAACCGTCACGCAAGAACGGAAAGCGTTGCCGGGCCTCCGCCACGGAAATCTCGCGCATGCCCTTCTGGAAGCCCATGAGGTGCTGGAACTGTTCCCCCTGTTCGGGCGGTGCGAAGAACATGGTGTCGCGCTTCTCGAGGAAGCCGCCTGCCCAGAATTCTGCACCTGCGGCGCGCGTCAGCGCCAGCATCGGGGGCGAACCATAGTTCGGCTCATACATGGCAGCCGAGCGGCCGGTGGTGTGGTAGCCGGGCCGGTCCTCCATCTCGCAGATGGCGACGCGGCGGTTCGCGGCGAGGTGGGCCGCAACGGAAGCGCCGGCAATGCCGGCGCCAATGACGATGATGTCGAAATCCTTGCTCATGGACCCACTTAAGCGGGGCTCTGGCCCTTGCGCAAGAATGCCCCGCCGTTCCATCATGCCAGCCATGATAAAAGCCGTGCCAATCGGATATTGAGGTCAATCACCATGGATGAATTCAACAAGCCCCTGTCCGGGCTGGTCACCCCGCGCTTCGGTGCAATCGCCACCTTCATGCGCATGCCACATGTGTTGCTGGAAGATGCCAGGGGCATCGACATCGGCCTCGTGGGCATCCCATGGGATGGCGGCACGACGAACCGCCCGGGCCCGCGCCATGGCCCCCGCCAGATGCGCGACATGTCGTCCATGGTGCGCCCCATGCACCAGATCTCGCATGTGGTGCCCTCGAAGCTCGCAAATATCGCCGACCTCGGCGATTGCCCGGTGAACCCGGCGGACGTGATGGACGGGTTGAAGCGGGTGGAGACCTATTTCAAGAAGCTCGTCGCCAAGGGCATCCGCCCGCTGTCGGCGGGTGGCGACCATCTCTGCTCGCTGCCCGTGCTGCGCGCGGTGGGCGAGACGCAGCCCGTCGGAATGATCCATTTCGATGCTCACACCGATCTCTATGACGGCTATTTCGGCGGCTTCAAATACACCCACGGCACGCCCTTCCGCCGCGCCATCGAGGAAGGCGTGCTGGACCCCAAGCGCACCATCCAGATCGGGCTGCGCGGCTCGATGTATGACCTCGATGATTTCGAGTGGGGCGAGAAGATGGGCGTGCGTTTCATCCGCATCGAGGAGGCGATGGAGAAGGGCCCCAAGGCGGTGATGGAAGAGGCCCGCCGCATCGTCGGCGACGGCCCCACCTATGTGAGCTTCGATATCGACTGCCTCGACCCGGCCTATGCGCCCGGCACCGGCACGCCGGAAATCGGCGGCTTCACCACCTTCCAGGCCCAGCAGATGCTGCGCGAGATGAGGGGCCTGCACATCGTCGGCGGCGACGTCGTCGAAGTGTCACCGCCCTTCGACCCGTCAGGCGTCACCGCGCATGCCGGTGTGACCATGATGTTCGAAATCCTCTGCCCGATGGCGGAGGATGTGGCGAAGTGCAGGACGTAGGAAGCGTCTTCTCCCGCTTCTCCAGCGGGAGAAGAAGGGACCCGTTGCGGTGCGCAACGGGGAGATGAGGGAACTCTCGCGTTGCACGTGGTTCTGAGCCCGCTGCCCCTCACCTTCCCCAACTTCGTTGGGTCCCCTTCCTCTCCCGCCTTGCGGGAGAGGACAAGAATTACCGTCTCTTGAACGGCGCCATGCCCTCGCGGGCGAGCTCATCGGCGCGTTCGTTGTCGTCATGGCCGGCGTGGCCCTTCACCCAGTGCCATGACACCTTGTGCAGCTTCAGCGCATCGTCCAGTCGCTGCCACAACTCGGCGTTCTTGACGGGCTTCTTGTCGGCGGTCTTCCAGCCGTTCTTCTTCCAGCCGTGGATCCACTTGGTGATGCCGTCCTTCACGTAGCTGGAATCGACATGCATCTCCACCTCGCAGGGCCGCTTCAGCGCTTCCAGCGCCGAGATCGAACCCATCAGCTCCATGCGGTTGTTGGTGGTATCGGCCTCGCCGCCCGAAAGCTCCTTGCGCGTGCCATTGTAGTCGAGAATGGCGCCCCAGCCGCCGGGGCCCGGATTGCCGGAGCAGGCCCCGTCCGTATGCACGATCACCTTGTTCATCGTCATGGAGTGGCCGGAACCTCGCGCAGCTCACGCGGCAGCTTGAAGGAGACGTTCTCCTCCCGGAGCGTCACCTGCTCCACGCTCACCTCATAATGCGCGCGGAAGGCATCGATGATCTCGTTCACCAGCAGCTCAGGCGCCGAGGCGCCCGCCGTGATGCCCACCGTGGACAGTCCTTTGAGTGTCGACCAGTCGAGCTCGGCGGCGCGCTGCACCAGCATGGAGCGCGGCGTGCCGTTGCGCTCGCCAACTTCCACGAGACGGCGCGAGTTCGACGAGTTGGGAGCACCCACCACGAGGAGCAGCTCCACCTGAGGTGCGATCACTTTCACCGCCTCCTGCCGGTTGGTGGTGGCGTAGCAGATGTCCTCCTTGTAGGGCCCCTTGATCGACGGGAACCGTGCCTGCAGTGCCGCGATCACGTCCCTGGTGTCGTCCACCGACAGCGTGGTCTGGGTGATATAGGCGAGCTTCGCGGGGTCCTTCACCGTGAGCTGGCCCACGTCTTCCGGCGTCTCGATGAGGACCACGGCACCTTGCGGCAGCTGCCCCATGGTGCCGATCACCTCCGGGTGGCCCTTGTGGCCGATGAGGATGATCTCGAAGCCTTCCGCATGATGCCGCTGCGCCTCCATGTGCACCTTGGTGACGAGGGGACAGGTGGCGTCGAGCTGGAACATGTGGCGCGCGGTTGCCGCGGCGGGTACCGACTTGGGCACGCCATGGGCGGAGAACACCACCGGCCGGTCGTCATCGGGGATGTCATCCAGCTCGTCCACGAAGATGGCGCCCTTGGCCTTCAGGTCATCGACCACGAACTTGTTGTGCACGATCTCGTGGCGGACATAGACGGGGGCCCCATAGATGGCCAGCGCCCGCTCCACGATGTCGATCGCCCGCACCACCCCGGCGCAGAATCCGCGGGGGGCGGCAAGAAGGATTTTGAGAGGCGGCTTGCTCATGGCCCAAGAGATGCGGGGGGAGCCGCGCGTTGTCAACCCAGGGCCACGGATTTGCGGTGTCGCGACCTGTTGCCCGTGGTCAGGATCGCGGTATAGAACGTCATCATGACTGCGGGGCAGGGCAAGCACAGATGATGACGGTACCGGAGCAGTTCCTGCTCCTCACGCTCGACACGGAAACCGGGGAGTTTCTCAAGCTTCCGGAGGCCTATAACAGCGCCGCCTTTGCGGGGGCAGCCCTCATGGAATTGGCGTTGGCCGGGCGCATCGACAGTGACCTTGACCGCGTCTGGGTGGTCGACCCTGCGGTGACCGGCGATGCCGCACTCGACCCCGTGCTGAGCGCCATGTCGGCGGCGGGAGCCCCCTCGAACGTCGAGCGCTTCGTCGAGAAGCTCGTGCCGATGGGGGCACAGGTGCGCGAGGCCGCGCTCAATGGCCTCGTGGCCCGCGGCGTGCTGGAACAATCCGAGCGCAAGTCGCTGTTCCGCAAACCGCAGACGTCATTCGCCCTGCAGGACCGCGCGAGCCTCGCGGGGCTGAAGGAGGCGCTCGGCGCGGTGCTGCTCGGCACGGCGATGCCGGAACCGCGCGATGTCTGCATCATGACGCTGGCCAAGACCTGCGACATGATGGACCGCGTCATCCCGCCCGAGGATTCGCGCAAGGCGCTGGACCGGCTCGAGGCCTTCTCCAAGACGGAGCTGATCGGCCAGACGGTGCGGCGCTATCTCTATCTCTATGAGCGTGACATCGCGCGGTCGTGATGGCCGCCGTGCTCCTGCCTGACAAGATGACCGAGACCCGCGCCGAAATCCGCCTGCCCACCCAGGAACTCCGCGACGACCTGGCCTTCTTCACCAAGGTCCTGAAGATGCGGCTGGACATGATTTACCCGGCCGACAACCCGGAAGTCGCCGTGCTGTCAGGCCATGGCCTCAGGCTGCGGATCGAGAAGGGCGCCGCCGAACCCCCCGGCACCATCCGGATTCTCACCGAGGACCCGGACGGATTCGCCGGCGGCCAGCGCATCCTCACCGCGCCCAACGGCTCAAGGGTGGAGATCGACGAACTGAACCCGCCGCTGGTGCTGCCCATAACCGAGCACGCCTTCGTGGTGCGGCGGCTCGCCGACCAGGCACCCTGGGTCATCGGCCGGGCGGGGATGCTCTACCGCGACCTCGTGCCCTCCCGCCTTGGTGGCGCGATGATTGCCTCACACATCCGCATTCCCGACGGTGGCCCGGTGCCGGACATGGTGCATTTCCACAAGGTGGGCTTCCAGCTCATCTTCTGCATCAAGGGCTGGGTCGATGTGCTCTACGAAGACCAGGGCGGTCCGATCCGGCTGCATGCCGGTGACTGCTTCATCCAGCCCCCTGAAATCCGCCACCGCGTGCTCGAGGCCAGCGACGGCATCGAGGTGATCGAGATCGGCGTTCCCGCCGAGCATGTGACCGAGATCGACCACGTCCTCACACTGCCGACGTCACAGCTCAGGCCAGAGCGCGAATGGCAGGGCCAGCGCTTCGTCCACAATGTCGGCACGACGGGCGAATTCCGCCCCTTCCGCTTGCCCGGCTTCGTGGCGCGGGATACGACCATCAACGCCAACACCAAGGGGGTGGCCTCCGTCATGGTGGCCAAGCCCGATGGTCAGGAAAAGCGCTGGACGGTGCACCACGGTGACATCCTGTTCACCTTCGTGATGAAGGGCACCATGGTTCTGGAGGGCGAGGGCATGGAACCGTTTACACTGTCGACGGGTGATGCCTTCGCTATCCCGCCCGGGTTCAAGACCCGCTATTCCGCAGCCTCGGGTGATCTTGAACTGCTGGAAGTATCGCTCCCCGGTGTATTTTCCACAGAGCAGCTCTGACGTCAGGCGCGCTTGACTTGAATGACCATCGGCCTACTCTCGCCCCGTTCAGCACAGCGCCCTGTGCGGAAGAGACCGGGTCAAACCGGCGCCGAAGGAGCAACCGCCCCGGAAACTCTCAGGCAAAAGGACCGGCAGGGCGTAAGGTCGAACTCTGGAGAGTAGCGGGTCTGTGACAGTTCCCGCTCACCGAAGGAGCAAGCATCCGCATCCCGGATGTGAAATCTCTCAGGTCTCGTACAGAGGGGGCAGATCCGGCTTCGCCGGGTCTGGCCACGCTTTGTCCGGAGACGCGATTGAGATGAGCGACAGCGCTCCCCACCGAACTTCCCTTTACGAGAACCACGTGAAGCTGGGCGCCCGCATGGTGCCCTTCGCAGGCTATGACATGCCGGTGCAATACCCCGCAGGCATCATCGCCGAGCACAACTGGACGCGCCAGAGCGCAGGCCTCTTCGATGTCTCCCACATGGGCCAGTGCCTTCTTGAAGGCGCTGACTTCGAGACGGTGGCAAAAGCCATGGAGGCGCTCGTCCCCGCCGATGTGCTGAGCCTGAAGCCCCACCAGCAGCGCTATTCGCAGTTCCTCAACGAAGAGGGCGGCACGCTGGATGACCTGATGATCACCCGCCACGTGAAGGACGGAACGCTCTACGTGGTCGTCAATGCCGGCCGCAAGGAACATGACTACGGCTGGATGCAGAAGCATTTGGCCGAGGGCGTGAAGCTCACACGGCGTGACGATCTCTCGCTTGTCGCGCTGCAGGGCCCCAAGGGCGAGGAGGCGCTGGCGAAGCTGGCGCCCGCGGTGAAGGACATTGCCTTCATGCATTACGCTGACGTCGAGATCGGCGGCATCAGTGCCCGGGTCTCGCGCTCGGGCTACACCGGCGAGGACGGCTTCGAAATCTCGGTGTCCAGCGCCGATGCTTCGAAGCTGTGGGATCTTCTGCTGTCAGACCCGCTGGTGAAGCCGGTGGGGCTGGGCGCGCGCGATTCGCTGCGCCTCGAAGGCGGGCTCTGCCTTTATGGCCATGAGCTCGACGAGGCGATCTCGCCGGTCGAGGCCGATCTCGTGTGGTCGATCCAGAAGCGCCGGAGAACCGAAGGCGGCTTCATCGGTGCAGCCCGCGTGCAGAAGGAACTCGCTGAAGGCGCGGCGCGAAAGCGCGTCGGCATCAAGCCCGAGGGCCGCGCTCCGGCGCGTGATGGCACGGTTGTCACCGATGCTGCCGGCCGCGAGATCGGAAAGATCACCTCCGGCGGCTTCGGTCCCTCAGTCGGCGGCCCCGTTGCCATGGGCTATGTCGACACCGCAAGCGCCGCACCGGGTACGAAAATCAATCTCATCGTGCGCGGGCAACCCTTGCCCGCCGAAATCGTCACCCTTCCCTTCATTCCCAACCGCTTCAAACGCTAGGAGCCTCTCCACATGACTGCCAAGTACAGCAAGGACCATGAGTGGGTGATCGTCGAGAACGGCATCGCCACCATCGGCATCACCAACCACGCCCAGGAGCAGCTGGGTGACGTGGTCTTCATCGAGCTTCCGGCGATCGGCAAGAAGGTCGCCGCACATGAGCAGGCCGCCGTCGTCGAAAGCGTCAAGGCCGCGAGCGAGGTCTATGTGCCCGTCTCGGGCGAGGTCGTCGAAGTGAACAAGGAACTCGAAGGCGATCCGGCGCTCGTCAACCGCGATGCCGAGAGCGGCGCATGGTTCATGAAGGTGAAGCTCTCGAACCCGGCCGAACTCGACGAGCTGATGGACAAACCCGCCTATGACAAGCTGGTGAACGGATAAGATCATGGCCACCCGCCCCACATTCGCCGAGCTTGAACCCGGCGCGAACTTCATTGCCCGCCACATCGGGCCCGACTCCACCGACACCGCCGAGATGCTGAAGAGCCTCGGCGCCACATCGCTCGATGACTTCATCGCCCAGGTGGTGCCGGAGAATATCCGCACCAAGCGGCCCCTCGAACTCAAGAAGGCCATGCCGGAGCGCACGGCGCTGTCCTATCTCCGTGCCATGGCGGAGCGGAACGACGTCTTCGTCTCGATGATCGGCATGGGCTACTACGGCACCGTCACGCCCAAGGTCATCCTGCGCAACGTGCTGGAGAACCCCGGCTGGTACACCGCCTATACGCCCTACCAGGCGGAGGTGAGCCAGGGCCGCCTCGAAGCACTGTTGAACTTCCAGCAGATGATCATCGACATGACCGGCCTCGAGATCGCCAATGCCTCGCTCTTGGATGAGAGCACCGCCGCGGCAGAGGCCATGAGCATGGCCAAGCGCGCGGTGAAGACCACCGCCAATGCCTTCTTCATAGATCATGACACGCACCCGCAGACCATCGGCGTGATCGAGACCCGCGCGCGCGCCTTCGGCTATGACGTCATCATCGGTGACCCGATGAAGGACCTGAAGCCGGAGACAGTCTTCGCGGCACTGCTCTCCTATCCGGGTTCCTCCGGCGAGGTGCGCGACTGGCGCGGCGTGATCTCGAAGCTCCATGGTGCCGGCGCGCTGGCCATCATGGCCACCGACCTGCTGGCGCTGGCGCTGCTCACGCCGCCGGGCGAGCTTGGGGCGGACATCGCCATCGGCTCCGCCCAGCGCTTCGGCGTGCCCATGGGCTATGGCGGCCCACATGCCGCCTTCTTCGCCACCAAGGATGAATACAAGCGCGCCATGCCGGGCCGCGTCATCGGCGTCTCGGTCGATGCCGAGGGCCACCGCGCGCTGCGCATGGCGCTGCAGACGCGCGAGCAGCATATCCGCCGCGAGAAGGCGACCAGCAACATCTGCACCGCGCAGGTGCTGCTGGCGGTCATCGCCGCCATGTTCGCCGTCTATAACGGGCCCAAGGGCATAAGGAAAATGGCCGAACGCACCCACCGCATGGCGGAGATTTTCGCCGCCGCGGTGACGGGCTTCGGCTATGAGGTGACGACGAAGAGCTTCTTCGACACGGTGACGATCCACGCGCCGGGCCGCGCCCACGCGCTGTGGGCCAAGGCCAAGGAACAGCGCATCAACCTGCGCTTCGTCGATGCCGATCATCTCGGCATCTCGTTCGACCAGTCGATCCGCCGGCAGGAACTCGAACGCCTCCTGACCGTATTCAAGACCGACGCGCTTGAGCGCATCTCGATCGACGAGGTCGACGCCAGGGTGAAGGAGACGATCCCGGAGGCGCTGCGCCGCACCTCGAGCTATCTCACGCATCCCGTTTTCTCGATGTATCATTCGGAAACCGAAATGCTGCGCTATCTGCGGCATCTGCAGGTGAAGGACGTGGCGCTGGACCAGGCGATGATTCCGCTCGGCTCCTGCACCATGAAGCTCAACGCCACGACGGAGATGATCCCCGTCACCTGGCGCAGCTTCTCGATGCTGCATCCCTTTGCACCGCTGGAACAGGCGCAGGGCTACCAGCAGCTCTTCGAGGAGCTGGAGGAGATGCTGGCGGAGATCACCGGCTTCGATGCCGTGTCGCTGCAGCCCAATGCCGGCAGCCAGGGCGAATATGCGGGCCTCCTCGCCATTCGCGGCTATCATGACTCAGCGGGTGATACGCAGCGCGACGTGTGCCTGATCCCCGTCTCGGCGCATGGCACCAATCCGGCTTCCGCCGTCATGGCGGGCATGAAGGTGGTGGTCGTGGCCTGCGACGAGCATGGCAACGTCGACGTGGCTGACCTCAAGAAGAAGGCGACCGAGCACAAGGACCATCTGGCGGCCCTCATGATCACCTATCCGTCCACGCATGGCGTGTTCGAGACGGCGATCAAGGAGATCTGCGACACGGTGCACGCCAATGGCGGGCAGGTCTATCTCGACGGCGCCAACCTCAATGCGCAGGTGGGCCTCGTCAGGCCAGCTGAATTGGGCGCGGACGTCTGCCACATGAACCTGCACAAGACCTTCTGCATCCCGCATGGCGGCGGCGGGCCGGGCGTTGGCCCGATCGGCGTCAAGGCGCATCTGGCGCCCTTCCTGCCGGGCCATGGCGTCGTCACGGGTGTGAACCCCGCAGCGGGCAAGGACCAGAGCCAGGGTGCCGTCTCGGCCGCCCCCTGGGGCTCGGCCTCGATCCTGCCGATCTCATGGACCTATATCGCCATGATGGGCGGCGAGGGACTGAAGAAGGCGACGATGATGGCCATCCTCAACGCCAACTACATGGCCAAGCGCCTCGATCCACATTTCCCGGTGCTCTACAAGGGGCCCGGCGGCTTCGTGGCGCATGAGTGCATCATCGACCTGCGCTGGCTGAAGGAGCGCACGGGGCTTTCGGTTGAAGACGTGGCCAAGCGCCTCGTCGACTATGGCTTCCACGCGCCCACCATGTCCTTCCCCGTCCCCGACACGTTGATGATCGAGCCGACGGAATCGGAATCCAAGCGTGAGCTCGACCGGTTCTGCGACGCGATGATCGAGATCAGGAAGGAGATCGCCGAGGTGGAGGAGGGAAGAGCCGACAGGCTCGACAACGTGCTGAAGAACGCGCCCCACACCCACCGCCTGCTGCTGGGCGATTGGAAGCACCCCTACTCGAAGGAGAAGGCCTTCTTCCCGCTGAAGGGCTATCCCAACGACAAGTACTGGCCGCCGGTGGCCCGCGTCGACAACGTGTTCGGCGACCGCAACCTCGTCTGCACCTGCCCGCCCATGGCGAATTACATGGAGGCGGCGGAGTAGCGCAAAGGCCCGGCATCCCGGCGAAAGCCGGGACCCCGCTTTCCGATTGGCGGAGGCCTGAAGCGGGGCCGAGCCTTCACGGGGGTGACAGAAGGAGGTGTTGACGCCGAACGCAAACCCGTTTCTGCGCGGAAGTGTTTGCGCTAATCTCTTTCTCCGATAAGGATTCGGGGGCCATGACGCCGAACCAAGTCCTGGAAGACCTTCAAACAAGCAGGACCGCGCCGCTTGCAGCCATTCAGGCGGCGCTTGCCGACCGGGAAGCGATGTTGCCGGTGTTTCTGCAGGCATTCAAACAGGCCGCGCAGACGCCTTATGAGGGCCTGCCCTATCGCGACGCCTATGGCCTGATGCTAGAGATTCTCGGTCAGTGGGGCGACTCGCGCAGCTACCGCCCGATCGCGGCATTTCTGCGCCTCGATGAGGAGGTTTTGGAAGGGCTGCTGGGCGATTGCCTGACGGAGATCGGAAACCGCGTGCTGACAAACGTGGCGGACAGCGACCTGACGCCGCTGCGCGACATCATTCTCGATCCCAAAGCCTATAGCTTCGCGCGCAGCCAGGCGATCTCCGCCGTCGTGCGCATCGGCATTGACCGGCCGGAACAGCGGCAGGACGCCATCGCCCTCATTGGCAGCATTAAGCCGCAGCTCGAACCCGGCGCACACATGGTGGTGACGAACGAGTGGGCCGCCGCCGTCGCCATGCTGGGCGTTGGCGATTGGCTGCCGGAAGCCCGCGCGGTGATTGCCGCGGTCCCGCGCCGTGAAGCGATTTACGCGCTGGACGATTTCGACGCCATCGATCAGGGCCGGCCAAGAGATCTCTCGGATGACGGCTGGTATGGCAGGTGCTTCATCCATCCGCATCGGATCGACGCCATCGAAGACGTCTCGCGCTGGTATCGCTATTCGGAAGCCTACATCAGAGAGAACAGCGCCAAAGCGTCCGGCGCCGGCGGCTCAGCCTTTCCGTGGGACTTGGCGGACATCGCCTATAACCCCAACCGCCACGTGGGACGAAACGATCCGTGCCCCTGCGGTTCCGGCAAGAAATTCAAGAAGTGCTGCCTCGCCTGAGGTGAGTTCCGCCGCCGCTTTCCCACCCCGCATTGCCGTCCTCCCGGCGAAGGCCGGGAACCAGCTGTCCGCGTGGCCGATGCCCAAAACTGGGCCCCGGCTTTCGCCGGGGTGACGGGTGAGAGTGGGGGCGGACGACAAATAAAAAAGCCCGGGCTCTCGGCCGGGCTCTTCGATCCGTTCTGAGAAACCCTCAATTCAGCCGGTTCTTCACCGCGCCGATCGACTGCGAGATGAGCTCCGCGCCTTTGGAGCCCCTGGCCGCTTCCGCGGCAAGGTGGTGGGATGCGGCGATGGCGAGGTCGGTTGCGACGTTGCGCACGTCCTTGATCGCGGCGGCTTCGGCCTGGGCGATCTTCTGCTCGGCTTGGCGGGAGCGGCGCTCCAGCGACTCGGTCAGCTTGCGGCGCGTCTCGGTGGCGAACTCCTCGGCATCCGACTTGGCGGCGGAGATGATGGAGGCAGCCTCCTTCTCGGCGTCGAGGCGCTTCTGCTTGTATTCGGCGAGAAGCGCTTCAGCATCCTTGCGGAGCTGCGTTGCGAGCTCGAGTTCCTTGCGGATCCTGTCCGCACGGCTGTCGAGACCCGCACCCAGCTTCTTGAACGCGCCGGCATAGGCAGCGATCGCGAGGAAGATGATCAGCGCCACCAGGGCGAAGAATGTTGCGTCAAAGTGCATCGTTCTTCTCCCTTAGCCCTTGAGACCGGCAATGGCCTTGGCGGCCTGTTCTTTGCTCACGGGTGCACCCGTCAGCGCCGAGACGATCTCTGCGGCGGTTTCGGCGGCAACCTCATGCACGTCCTGCATCGCCTTCGCCTTGGTGGCGGAGATGCGGGAGTCAGCCTCGGCGAGCTTCACCGACAGGGTCTTTTCGAGGGCCGAACGTTCGGTCTCGATTTCGGCCGCGATCTTCGCGCGCGTCTCGGTGGCGATGCCCTGCGCATTGGCGCGGGCATCGGCCAGCGACTTTTCGTAGTGCTGGATCGCCGCCTCGGTCTCGTGCTTCAGCGCCGAGGCCTTGGAGAGGTCGCTCTCGATGGCCTTGTGGCGGTTCTTCAGCACCGCTTCCATGCGCGGCAGCGCCACCTTGCTCATCAGCAGGTAGAGCAGCGCGAAGAAGATCACCAGCCAGAAGATCTGGGAGGGGAAGGAATGCGCGTCCATCGGCGGGAAGCCGCCGTGGTGGCCGCCTTCAGCCCCCGTGCCCTCTGTGGTGGCCGTGGCCGCACCTTCCTCCGCCGCTGCCGGGGCAGGGGCTTCGGTGGTGGTGGCCTGGGCGATGACGAGTGTCGATTGCGACATGTCTTGAGCCTCAATAGGGGAAGCCTGTGCGGATGTTGAGGCCCGCTAGGCTTCCGATCGTTAGCCGTGAAGTGATTAGACGGCGAACAGGAGGAGAAGCGCCACGACGAGCGAGAAGATGCCGAGGCCTTCGGCCAGAGCGGCGCCGATCAGCGCGTTGGTGAACTGGGCAGCGGCAGCGGCGGGGTTGCGGAGCGCACCCGACAGGAAGTTGCCGAAGATGTGGCCCACGCCGATGCCGGCGCCACCCATGCCGATGCAGGCAATGCCGGCGCCGATGTACTTAGCTGCGATCGGATCCATTGGTCTCTCCTTGAGTTTTGTATGGATGTTGATGGTGAAGGCTTAGTGATGGGTATGCAGTGCGTCGTTGAGGTAGACGCAGGTCAGGATCGCAAACACGAAGGCCTGCAGGAACGCGACAAGGAATTCGAGAGCGGTGAGCGCCACCGCCATGCCGAGCGGTGCGATGGACCCGATGATGCCGCCGATGCCCATCGATGCCAGCAGCACCACGAAGCCCGCGAACACCTTCAGCACGATGTGGCCCGCCAGCATGTTGCCGAACAGACGAAGGCCAAGGCTGACCGGGCGCGACAGGAACGAGATCACCTCGATCACCGAGATGAAGGGCAGGATCACCATGGGAACGCCCGACGGCACGAAGAGCTTGAACCAGCCGAGCCCGTGCTTGGCGATGCCGACGACGATCACCAGCAGGATCACGAACACGGCGAGCGTGGCTGTCACCACCACGTGGCTCGTCACGGTGAAGAAATACGGGAACATGCCGAGCATGTTGGCCACGAGCACGAAGGAGAACAGGCTGAAGACCAGCGGGAAGAAGGCCTTGCCCTCGTTCCCCAGCACGCTCTTCACCATGTTGTGGATGAACTCGTACCACAGCTCGCCGATCGACTGGAGGCGGCCCGGCACCAACGCGCCGCGGGCGGCCGAGATCAGCAGGAACAGCGTGATGAATGCGACGATGATGCCCATGAACAGCGCCGAATTGGTGAAGCTGATCTCATGGCCCGCAATGTTCCAAGGACCGGCAAGGTCATGCAGCTGGAACTGATGGATCGGATCGATGGGGTTGGCCAAGGTCAGTCCTCTTCGTCGTCGTCATCAAAGGCCGCTTTGGGCGGCGGGTTCGTATTCAGCCGTTCCTGGGGAGGGGGCACCCTGTTGGCCGCGCGGGCCAGGTTCAGGAAGCCGGCTCCAAATCCCAGGAGCAGGAAAATGATCAGGCCGAAGGGCAACGTGCCGAACAACCAGTCGATGCCATAGCCGATCAGGCCGCCGACCAGTGTTCCGGCGGCGAATTCGCTGACCAGCTTGTAGCCCCTCGCATAGTCCGAGGTGCTCTGCATGCTCGTCGGCGGCTTCGCGCTTTCGGCCCGCTCCGAACGTTCTGCCGCGATGCGGCCGGAAAGCTCCTTGAGTCGCGCCGAGAGGTCGCCCAGCTCGGGATCGGAAGAACCCTGTTGCGGCCCCTTTTTGCCAGATTTCGTCATGTGACAGACCTCCAGACAAACGGCAGGCGCGCTCGGAAATTCTACCCTTCCAAAGCGGGCGCACCATAGTTGCGGGCCCAAAATGTGTCAAGAAATGGATTTTGCTTTTAAGTGATTGATAAAAATAAGAAATTTGTCCCTGGACCGGACTGCGTCGATTTGCGCCGCAAGTGGCCCGCAAACGCCGTGGAAACGCACGTTGGCGGGCCCAATTCCGCACTGCGGCAGGGAGCCCTCCGGGCAGGGCGATCAGGGATCAAGTGCCGCGAATCCGTATTTTGCCATTTTCCGGTCTTGGAATTATTGCAAGGCATTCCCGCGAAAGCGATATAAGCCGCCGGACTTGACCGGCCCCACGACAAAGGATTCGAATTGATGCGCGTCACCACGCTTGCCCTTGCCCTCGCCAGCCTCCTGGTCCTTCCCGCGCAGGGCTTTGCCGACCCCGTCGCCGACTGCAACAGCGACGAGCCGATGATCATCATCAAGGGCTGCAGCCAGCTCATCGACGGCGGCAAGACGAACAGCGACGCGCTGGCCATTGCCTACTTCAACCGCGGCAATGCCTATGACGACCATGGCGACCATGATCGCGCGGTCGAGGATTACACCGCATCGATCAAGCTGAAGCCGGATTATGCCGACAGCTACTTCAACCGCGCCTTCTCCTATGAGGGCATAAAGGATTATGACAGCGCCATCGCGGACTACACGCGCGTCATCGCGCTGACCCCTGACTATGCCAAGGCCTATTACGGTCGCGCCCGCGTTTTTGAAGCCAAGGGCGACCTCAAGCAGGCGCTCGCCGGCTACGAGGAAGCCGCCAAGCTCGCCCCCAACAACAAGTCGGTGCAGAAGAAGATCGCCGAAGTGAAGCAGAAGCTGGGGCAGTAGCCCCTCGCTCAAAGCTTATGGATGGCCTCATCCGCCACATCACCGGCCACTGACTGAACTGCCTCCGCCAGGTCGGTGCCGGCCTTTTGTGCCGCGTCGGCCAACGGTGCCTGTTCCGGCGGAGCCGTGTCCTCGGGGCGTGTTCTGCCGTCCGGCAGCGGCATCGCGTAAGCGAGGTCGCTCGGGTCCGGGCGTTTCGCATAGGGCGTCGACACCAGCAACACCTTGCCCGGTCCACGGTACTGGCGGAGATAGTCCTCGCCGGACAGCCAGTGGCTCACGAGTGAGCGGGTGGGCCGGACCACCCTGTAGCTGACGTCCGCCGATCGTGCGATCACCAGTTTGCCTTCGACAGAAATCGTCTCGCGGCCAAGGTCGATCTCCTCGACAGGTCCGTCGGCATTGACGACCACGCGGCCCTCGCCACTCACCTTGGTCTGGAAGTCGATGAAGCCCTCGCCCGCCCAGTAGGACGTCATCATGCGCTCGCGGTGCAGCCCCAGCCTCACGGAATTGTCGGATGCCCAGTAGGCGCCGTTTTCGAGGATCCACGGCACGCCATCGAGCTCGAAGCTGTGGTAGCCGCCGAAGCTCGAGGCAAGGTAGATCTCGCCGGTGCCAACATAGCGCGGCCGGATCAGCGGCTCGTCGGAAATCGAGCACTTGATCATGCTGCCGATTGATGGGAGCGGCGTATCCACCTGCACGTCGCCGCGCATGTAGCTGAGCGCACCCGCCTCGGCCCGCACCGCCTCGCCGGCGATGGTGATCTTCACCCAGCGCTGCATCTGGCTCGTCTGGATTTCGAATGTTGCCATCGCCCGCGGCCCTCTACTTCAGCAGGCCGAGTTCGCGGAAGGCGCGCTCGGCTCCGGGGTGCAGGGGTGCTGTGAGCGACTGCGTCGCCATCTTCTGCGGGTCGAGCCCGGCAAGCGCCGGCTGTTGGCGCAGCTTGTCAAGATTCTTCATGATCGCCATGGTGAGCGCATAGACAATATCGTCCGGCACATCAGCGGATGTCACAAGCGTGGTCAGGCCGCCAAATGTCGGCGTATCGGCAGGAAGACCGTAGTCCGCACCTTGGATCACGCCCTTCACGTAATAGGGCTTGGCGGCCACCAGTGCGTCAATCTTCGCGCCGCCGATCGGCACCAATGTCAGTCGGCAGGACTTGATCTCGGAATCGACGAGTTTCGACGGGTGGCCGAGGATCAGCAGGCTGGCGTCGAGCGTGTTGGCGCACATGCGCCCGGCGGCGGCTTCAGGCTTCTTCTCGGATGATTCGGCGAGGTCCTTCTCGGTGATGCCGAGTGCTTCCTTCAGCACATCCCATGTGGCGCGTGTTCCTGATCCGGGTGCGCCAATGTTGACCCGCTTGCCGGCCAGGTCCTCCGCCGAGGCAATGCGCGCGTCAGGGCGGGCAATCAGTGTCAGCAGCTCTGGGTAGAGCGACATCACCGCGCGCAGCTTTTTGACCGGCTGGCCCTTCCAGCGGCCTTCGCCCGCGCTGGCGAAGAATTGCACGTCGGACTGCACCAGCGCGAATTCCTCCTCGCCAGAACGCACCGACTCGATGTTGTAGACGGAACCCGGCGTTGCCTCGATCGAGCAGCGCAGGGGGGCTGAGCTGCCCTCCTTGTTCAGCACATCACAGATCGTCTGGCCGGTTGGGTAGTAGATGCCTGATACCGGGCCGGTGCCGAGCGAAACATACTGCTGTTCCGCCAGCGCTGCCACCGGCCAGGAGAGAGCGGCGAGGAATGCCGTCACGATGAGGGCGCAGCGGATGGAGATGTCAGCGCGCGCCATCACGATTCATCCCATTGCATGACGTGGTCATACATCTGCTTGTAGGCATCGGGGGCGACGCTCACCGTGCCCTGCAGCGGCCGGTCCATTGCCGCGATCAGGAAGATCATCACGCCGAGGAAGAACGAGATGATGCCACCCAGGATCATGTGCAGCGTAAGCCGCATGTCGAGCAGCCAGATCAGCAGGATGTTGATCAGCGCGCCGATGATCATCACGTACCAGAGCACCCCGGGGATTGCGGTGCTGACGCCGGTCAGCCGCTGCTGGCGCGCATCGTTCAACTCGCCGAAATATTTCATGCTCTGTTCCTGCAGCAGGCTCTGCGTGTGATCGATGGGTTGCAGCGAAATGAGCTTCTGCTGGATCACCTGAAGGCGCAGGTTACCGCCGTTCCACACTTCGCCCCTGTTGTGGGCGGGCCAGTCCTTCTTGATCACATATTGGGTGTAGTCGCGCAGCAGATATTGCACCTCGCCACGCAGCGGTTCTGGGTAGGCGGCAACCGTGCGGTAGAGCGAGGCGATGCTGGAAGCCTCGCGGTAGACGCTGGCCTCCACGCTGGAGGCATTGCTGAAGGCGGTGACTGACAGCAGGCCGAGCAGCAGGCCATAGAACAGGCTGAAGCCGGCGCTGGCATAATTGACGAGGTCATTCGACCCTGGCTGCTTGCGCAGCCAGCGGCGGATGAACGGCTTGAAGAAGATGATGCCGAACCAGGTGACCCCCACCATGGCCAGCGAGCAAAATAAGGCAAGCCGCGTGGGCGACAGCGTGTCCACCCAACCGAGGAAACCTTGCGGATCAAACCCCTGATACAACGAGCTCCGGTCTCCCCTTTGCATGCGCCATGCCTCCGCGCACCATTTTCGCGCGTCCGCCACGTCAGAGCAAGCCATAGACGGAACCTCTCGTCGAAATTGTACCCGAGAATGCAATCCGCCAAATGCAGATCAACCTTGCCCGGCCTGACCGGGCACCATCTTCGAGACCAAGCAAAGCATCGCCCGGTCAAGCCGGGCGAAGGTGAAGACGAGGCGGGCAGAAAACGCCCCTAAAGCAGCCCCATTCCGGTCAACTGCACCCTGAGCGCCTCAGGTCCGGTGAAGTGGATGGCCTTCATCCCCACAGCTTCCGCGCCCTTGACGTTTTTCAGGCTGTCGTCGATGAACACGCAGGACACGGCGGCGAGGCCGTTGCGCTGCAGCAGCAGGCGGTAGATCGCCGGGTCCGGCTTGATCACGCGTTCGTCGCCTGAAACCACGGTGTCACGGAACACGTTCAGGAATGGAAAACGTTTCAGCGTTTCCTTGAACTTGTCCTGGTTGAAGTTGGTGATGGCGTAAAGCGGCGTGCCACGCGCGCTGAGTTCCTCGAGTATCTGCACGCTGCCATCGATCGCGCCCAGCACCGTCTCATGCCAGCGCAGGTCATAGGCGGTAATGGCCTCGGCATGCTCGGGGTAGCGCGCGCTCAGCGCCTTCACGCCATCGGCGAAGCTGCGCCCGAGGTCCTGCTCGAGGTTCCAGTCTTGGGTGCAGACATTGCCAATGAACCACTCGACCTCGCCTTCCGTCGCAAATATCTTGCGATAGAGGGCGCGCGGTTCCCAGTGGACCAGCACATTGCCTATGTCGAAGACGACGTTCATCTGCGGCACTCAGGCCGCCGACTTCTCGTCCACCAGCGTTTCGGCCTCCGCGAGGTTCACCGACACCAGCTGAGAGACGCCGCGTTCCAGCATGGTCACGCCGAACAGGCGGTGCATGCGAGCCATGGTGAGCGCGTGGTGGGTGATGATCAGGAAGCGCGTCTCGGTGCGCTCCAGCATCGCGTCGAGCAGGTTGCAGAAGCGTTCCACGTTGTGGTCGTCGAGCGGTGCATCGACTTCGTCGAGCACGCAGATCGGCGAGGGATTGGTGAGGAACACCGCGAAGATCAGCGCCATGGCCGTGAGCGTCTGCTCGCCGCCCGACAGCAGCGACAGCGTGGTCGGCTTCTTTCCGGGCGGATTGGCGATCAGCTCGAGGCCGGCTTCCAGCGGGTCATCCGACTCAATCAGCTGCAGCTCGGCCTTGCCACCGCCGAACAGCGTGGTGAAGAGCTCGCCGAACTTCTGGTTCACGATACCGAAGGCGTCGAGCAGGCGCTGGCGGCCTTCGCGGTTGAGGCTCGAAATGCCGCCACGCAGCTTGTTGATCGCCTGGATCAGGTCATCGCGTTCCTTGACGAGGCCGTCGAGCTGCTTGGCAACTTCCTCGGCCTCTTCGTCGGCGCGCAGGTTGACGCCGCCAAGGCGCTCGCGGTCCTCGCGCAGGCCCTGCAGCTTGCGCTCGATGTCATGCCACTCCATCAGCTGCTCAAGGTCGAGGCCGGTGGTGGAGATCACCTCGTCAGGCGCGCAGTTGAGCGCTTCCGTGATGCGCAGCTCGCATTCGGCAAGCCGTTCCGTGCTGCTTTCGAGGCGCGCGCCGAGGCGGGCGTGCTCCTCGCGCGCGGCGGACAGCAGCTCCTGCACGGCACGCAGGTCCTGGTCGGCCTGGCGCACGTCGTTCTCTGCCGTCTGCAGAGAGTCGGAGGCGACCTTCTTCTCCTGCTCGGCTTCGGCCAGCGTGTTCATCAGCTTCAGGCGACGGTCCGCCAGAAGCTGCGGCAGCTCGGAAAGCTCGAGGATGGCGGCGCGGGTTTCCTCTGCGCGCGCGGTCAGCTGCTCGATCTGTTCGTTGGCGCGCGACGCACGCGAGGTCCACTGGGCGATTTCCGCCTCGATGGCGCGAATGCGGTCGGTGCGGGCGCGGGCTTCGCGCTCCAGGCCGTCATGGGTGGCCCGGGCCTCGGCATAGGCGGCGCGCTCGGCGTTGACCGTGTTGCGCAGCGCGTTGAGCGCAACCTGAAGGTCGTCGAGCACGGGCAGCTCTTCGGCCTCGGCGGTGGCTTCCTCGAGCCGGGCGCGCGCTTCCTCGAGGGCTTCCTCGATGCGGCGCTGGGCCTCGTCGAGCGCACTCGTCTGGGCAAGGCGTTCCGATACCTGGCGCTCATGCTGGGTCAGGGCGCGGCGCGCGAAGTCGACGGCGGACACGGCGGCGCGGTGGCCTTCGCGCTTCTCGCGCTCGAAGCGCGTGGCGGTCTCGATGGCGGCGCGGGCCGCCTCGAAATGGCCCTGTGCTTCTTCCGAAGCGGCAATGGCCTGTTCCATCTCGACCTCGAGCGAGGCAAGGCGGTTCTTTTCGGCAAGACGCTTGGCAGCAGCACTCGGCGCATCGGCGGCGGCGGTGAAGCCGTCCCAGCGCCACACGTCGCCCTCGCGGCTGACGAGACGCTGGCCGGGCTTCAGTTGCGGCTGCAGCGCCTGGCCAAGGGCCTTCGAAACAACGCCGATGTGGCTGAGGCGGCGCTGCAGCGCCGGCGGAGCCAGCACGAAATTGATCAGCGGCTCGGCACCATCGGGCAGGGTCGCGGTGTCGGCGAGCGGCGGAAGCCCGCGCCAGTGAACCGGCGCACCTTCGTCTCCGGAAGCGTCGAGGTCGTCGCCCAGCGCCGCACCCAGCGCCGTTTCAAATCCGGTCTCGACGCTGATCTGGTCGATGAGCGACGGCCACAGGTCGCCGCCGCCGGCTTTCAGCAAATTCGTCAGCGTGCGGACTTCCGTCTGCAGCCGGTCGGCCTTGCGGCGGGCATCGTCATGGGTGGCGCGGGCATCGCTTTCGGCACCGCGGGCGGCGCGCACGGCGGCCTCGGCCTCCGACACATGCGCCTCGAACCCGGCTGCCTGCTCGACCGCGTGCTCGACGGCACCGGTCAGCTTGTCGCCATCGCCTTCAACGTTGTAGCGGGCCAGCAAGTCATTGCGCTTGGCGGTGGTTTCGGCGAGTTCGCGATCGAGGCGGGCAACCCTGTTCTTGTGCTCGTCGATGGCGCGCAGGATGGCGTTACGGCGGGCAGAAAGCTCGGACAGGCGGGCGGCGGCTTCATCGGCGGCTTCCTGCGCGCGCGCCAGCGCATCCGCTGCGGTCTGCAGCGCCACGGCGGCCTCGGCGCGGATGTCGTCATCCGAGCCCTGGCCAGCCTTCAGCGTCTCGCCTTCCTCGGCAAGGCGGCCCAGCACGCGGTCGGTGTCGTTCAGCAGTTCCTGTTCGCGCTGCAAATCCGAATTGATCTGCGCAATGCGCTGGTCCAACTCCTTGCGGCGCTCGCCGGCACGGCGTTCCTCTTCATCAAGCACGTTGCGCTCATGGCTCACGCGCTGCAGCACTGCGGCGCGCACCGCTTCCTGCTCGCGCAGGCTCGGCAGCTTCTCGCCCAGGTCGTCGCGCAGGCGCAGCTTCTCGGAGGCTGCGCGCGTGTGCTCGGCCAGCACGCGGGTTGCTTCATCAAGTGCTGCCGCATCGCGCTGCGAGGCGTCCGCCGTCTCACGCCAGTTCACATAGAGGCCCATGGCCTCCAGCCGCCGGATCTCGCCCGACAGGCTCTTGTACTTCGTCGCCTGGCGCGCCTGGCGCTTCAGGCTGTTGAGCTGGGTTTCGAGCTGCGAGGTCACGTCGTCGAGGCGGGTGAGGTTGGTTTCCGCCGCCTTCAGCTTCAGTTCCGCCTCGTGGCGGCGCGTGTGGAGGCCCGTGATGCCCGCTGCCTCTTCGAGGATCAGGCGCCTGGCCTGCGGCTTCGAATTGATGATCTCGGCGATCTGCCCCTGGCGCACCAGCGCGGGCGAGCGCGAGCCGGTGGAGACATCGGCGAACAGCAGCTGCACGTCACGTGCGCGCACGTCCTTGCCGTTGATGCGGTAGGCGGAGCCCTCGTCGCGCTCGATGCGGCGCGATATTTCGAGTGTCTCCTGGTCCTGGTACTGCTGCGGCGCAGTGCCGTCGTCATTCGCCATGGTGACGACGACTTCCGCCATGTTGCGGGCCGGGCGCTCGGTGGTGCCCGAGAAGATCACGTCGTCCATGCCGGAGGCACGCATCGACTTGTAGGAGCTTTCGCCCATCACCCAGCGCAGCGCTTCCAGCAGGTTGGACTTGCCGCAGCCATTGGGGCCCACCACGCCGGTGAGGCCGGGCTCGATAAAGAGATCCGTCGGCTCAATGAAGGATTTGAATCCCGAAAGCCTCAGCCGTGTGAACTTCATCTTGAGCCCTTGCCCCTTTTTTGTCGGCTGCCTTAAAGCAGCTTGTCGATTTCGGCCTTGAGAGTGTCGTAAGTCACTTCGCCGTCGAGCTGCTTGTTGTTGACGTAGAAAGTGGGTGTGCCCTGCACGCCGAACTTCACGCCGCCATCGCGGATTTCCATGATGCCCTTGGCAAGCTTCTCGTCACGCAGCGTGGCGTCGAATTTTTCCTGGGTGAAGCCCGCCTGCTTGGCGATGTTGAGAAGGCCCGTGGCCGGGTCCTGCGCCCAGGTCTGCAACGTGTCGAAGAACACGTCGATCAGCGGGAAATAGGACTCCTTCGGCGCCGCGCGGGCGATCATGAAGGCGGCGAGTGCCGGGTCGTTCAGCGGAAATTCGCGGAAGATGAAGCGAACCTTCTTGTTGTCGATGTAGTCGGCCTTGAGCTTGGGCCACACATCCTTGTGGAAGGCGGCGCAATGCGGGCAGGTGGCCGAGGCATACTCGACGATGGTGACCTTGGTGGCACCCTCGTCGGCGCCCAGCGCCATGTCGCCCAGCGCCGGCGGCGCCAGGAGCTCGGCCAGCACCACGGGCTTGGCGGGGGTTTCCGCAAGGGCAGGGGCCACGGCCAGCCCTGCAACGGCGGCTCCGGCCAGGAGAATCGAACGGCGGTTGATCATCTTCATGATTTGTTTACCTACTAGATGTTGGGGGTTGAAACAAAAGGGAATTATTTGCCTTGTGGAGAACTTGAAGCCCCCGCCACCCCCCGCCCGAGGCGCTCCAGCGCCTCCCTGAGGGAGGGGTCTTTCACAGCATTAAGTTCTTGTTCGTGAACGGATTTTTCAGGCAGAGCCGGGGGCTTCGGGCGGGGCTTTGCCAGCTCCACCGCCTGCATCACCTTGAGGCTCGTCACGGCGCCATAACCAAAAAAGCTGTTGATGCGCGAAATGATGCGGGACGCTTCATATTGTAGCTCCAGCGCCCGGCCGGGTGCGGCCCTGATGACCAGCGTGCCGCCCTGCTTCTGGGCCTCCTCGCCTGATCCCCGGGGCCATTTGATGCGTTCCGGGGCTGAGACCGCCGCCAGTTCCTCACCAACGATTGCATCCCAGCTCGCCACCACGTCTGCCTGGGCAAAGCCATAGCGCGCGAAGGCGGCCTTGGTGATCTTGCGGAAGTGCTTGGAGAGGGTTTCCATTGCCGGGCCGGAGGGTTGATCGGTAGTCTCGGTGTAACAGGAGTCGTTTGTTTGCGCAGCAGCATGGCCAGAAAAGGGCCGGAATCCCACCGCTCTTCACAACTTCTTGCGTGGTACGACGCCAACGCCCGGGTTCTGCCGTGGCGCTCGCGTCCGGGCGAGCAGGCCGACCCCTACCGCGTGTGGCTGTCGGAGATCATGCTGCAGCAGACCACCGTTCAGGCGGTGAAGGCCTATTTCGAGAAATTCGTTGCCCTCTGGCGCAGCGTCGAGGCGCTGGCCGCAGCACCCCTCGATGACGTGCTCAAGGCCTGGGCGGGGCTTGGTTACTATGCGCGGGCCCGCAACCTCCACGCCTGCGCGAAGGACGTGGTGGCCCGATTCGGCGGCCGCTTCCCCGACACCGAGGCAGAACTCCGAAGCCTCCCCGGCATCGGCCCCTATACAGCGGGCGCCATCGCAGCCATCGCCTTCGGCGGGCGCCATGCAGCGGTCGATGGCAATGTCGAGCGCGTCATCAGCCGCATCTACGCCATCGAAACGCCGCTGCCGGACTCGAAGCCCGAGATCCGCGAGAAGACGCAAGCACTGGTGCCGGTGCAGCGTGCGGGTGATTTCGCCCAGGCGATGATGGATCTCGGCGCCACCATCTGCACCCCGCGCGATCCCAACTGCCTCATCTGTCCGTGGACGGAGCATTGCGCTGGCCGCATCACCGGCCTTGCGCCAACGCTGCCGAGGAAGAAGCCGAAGAAGGCGGTTCCCACGCGCCGCGGTATCGCCTTCTGGATCGAGCGTGCCGATGGCGCGGTGCTGCTCCGCCGCCGCCCGGAGAAGGGCCTGCTCGGCGGCATGATGGAAGTGCCGTCGACCGTGTGGGGTGCGACGGTGGCGGATGCCGAACCACAGGCTCCGCTCGCCGCTGAATGGAAGAAACTGCCCGGCACAGTCGAGCACACCTTCACGCACTTTCACCTTGAGCTCACTGTGTGGAAGTCCGAGGCCATCAGCGACGGAGTGCTGCGCGATGACGGTGACTACCGCTGGACGAAGCGCCAGGAGATCGATGGTGAGGCGCTGCCAACGGTGATGCGCAAGGTGGTGGCTCATGTGCTCCCCCATATGCCGTCACCCCGGCGAAAGCCGGGGCCCAGCTTTGGGCGTAAACCACGCGGCAAGAAAGCGGGGTCCCGGCTTTCGCCGGGATGACGGCCGGGAAGTGGATTACCTCCGCCCGCCCACTTCATCGATATGCGCCAGCAAATCTGCCGGATCTTCATACACGCGATAGGCGCCGGCGCGCTCAAGCTCTTCCATGCCATAGCCGCCGGTGAGAAGACCGATGCCCAGTGCCCGGGCGCGGCGTGCAGCGAGCATGTCCCAGATGGCATCGCCCACCACGCAGGCGGTGTTGATGTCGCAGTCAAGCTTCTCGGCAGCGGCGAGGAACAGGTCGGGGTCGGGCTTGGCATAGCGCACGAGGTCGCGCGTGATGACCACGTTCCTTTCCGGATCGACGCCGAGGATCTTCAGCACCGGCCCCGCCGTCTCGATGCGGCCCGAGGTGGCAATCGCCCAGGGAATGTCATTGTCGCTGAGATAGGCGAGCAGCTCACGCGCGCCGGGCAGCGGCCTGGTGCGGTGCGAGCGCGCATTGTAGTACTTCAAGTGCAGAAGCCGCAGCCGCTCCAGCATCTCCGGCCCGAATTCGCGCCCCGTCTCGCGCGCCAGCGCCTTGGTGAAAAGGCCCCCCGACATGCCGATCTTGCGATGCAGCCGCCAGACGGAAACCTCGACGCCCTCTTCCTGCAGCGCATCGTGCCAGGCCAGCACATGGTCATAGACGCTGTCCACCAGCGTGCCATCGAGATCGAACAGGAATGACGTCTGCTGCCGCGCCTTGATCATGGGGGGTCACCTCGTTGTGGCGAGAGACTTAGCGCGGTGTGGGCGGATACACCACCACCCACTCATCATGCCCGGGCTCGACCCGGGCATCCTCTTCGCGGCCACCAAAAAAGATGGCCGGGACAGGCCCGGCCATGATGAACTTACAGTGCGTGAATTGACCTCACGCCGCTGCGGCCATTTCTGCGCGCAGCTGCTGGCGCAGCATATCGATGGGAACGAGGTTCGGCCCCTTCTTCACGTGCCAGAAGGTCCAGCCATTGCAGGCTTCGGCCCCCTGCACATGGGCGCCGATCTTGTGGATCGAGCCCGAGGCATCCTTGATGGCGATGGAACCGTCCGCACGCACCCGTGCGGCAACCCGTGTCGAGGGGTCGAATAGCATGTCGCCTGCCTTCACGAGCCCGCGCTCGATCAGCGAGCCGAAGGGGATGCGCGGCTCCGCGCGCTTGCTGGTGGTCACCTGCAGGGCTTCCGGCGGCAGCCGCTTGGTGGCGTCGATGCGGGCCAGCGCCGCCTCGGCATAATCTTCTTCCCGCTCGATGCCGATGAAGTGGCGGCCCAGCGCCTTGGCGGCAGCACCCGTCGTGCCGGTGCCGAAGAACGGGTCCAGCACCGTGTCGCCAGCCTTGGTGGTGGACAGCAGCACGCGGTGCAGCAGCGCCTCTGGCTTCTGCGTCGGGTGCAGCTTGTCGCCTTGCGTGTTCTTCAGCCGCTCGGCACCGGTGCACAATGACAGCGTCCAGTCGGAGCGCATCTGCAAATCGTCGTTGAACACCTTCATCGCTTCATAGTTGAAGGTGTACTTGGCATTGGCATCGCGCGAGGCCCAGATCAGCGTCTCATGTGCATTGGTGAAGCGCCGTCCGCGGAAGTTCGGCATCGGGTTTGTCTTGCGCCACACCACGTCGTTCAAGATCCAGAAACCCATGTCCTGCAGGATCGTGCCAACACGGAAGATGTTGTGGTACGAGCCGATCACCCACAGCGCGCCATCGGGCTTCAGCACGCGGCGGCATTCCGCCAGCCAGCCCTTGGTGAAGCGGTCATAGGCCTCGAAGCTCTCGAACTGGTCCCAGTGGTCGTCCACCGCGTCGACCTTGCTCTGGTCAGGCCTGGTCAGGCTGCCGGTGAGCTGCAGGTTATAGGGCGGATCGGCGAAGACGAGATCGACGGAGCCCGCCGGAATCTTCTTCAGCTCTGTGATGCAGTCACCGACCAGGATCCGATCCTGCAATGGCCGGATATCCGGCCGCGTCTGATAACCCATCCCACACCCCTCGAACGCGATACGCAGCTGACTCAAGAATCGGCACCTTGAATCGTGCGGAGTCGGGTGTGAATCGAATTCGTGGGAAGTGGTTAACGCGCGGCCAGAAGTGCGGCGATGGGCGCAAAGCTGCGGCGGTGCAGTGGCGTCACCCCATGGCGCCGCAAGGCCTCCTGGTGCAGCGCGGTGCCATAGCCCTTGTGCCGGGCAAAGCCATATTGGGGATACGTCTGGTCATGGCCCACCATGATGCGGTCGCGCGTCACCTTGGCGATGATCGACGCGGCGGCGATCGACAGCGACTTCGCATCGCCCTCGATGATGGTTTGTACGGGGCAGGGCAGTTGCGGCGCGCGGTTGCCATCGACGAGCGCCAGCGCCACGCCGTCGATCTGCCGGAGCGCTTCTGTCATCGCCCATAGGGTTGCCTGCAGGATGTTGTCGCGGTCGATGCGGTCAACCTCGGCAATGCCGATGCCCACCCGGCTCGTTGCCATGATGGCGGTGAACAGCGACTCGCGCCGTGCTTCGCTCAGCTTTTTGGAATCGTTCAGGCCATCGGGAACGATCTTTGGGTCCAGGACCACGGCGGCGGCCACCACGGGGCCAGCCCACGGCCCGCGTCCCGCCTCGTCGATGCCGCACACGATTTTCGTGCCCTTGCGCATCGCCTTCCGTTCGATCGTGAAGTCCGGTCCTTCGCGCCCCATGCCGCCGTTAAAGCATGATCATGCATGCGCGGCAATTTGACGAGAAGGTACCCCTGCTCCCGGTGGGAGGAGCAGGGGTCGGGATGGCGCCTGGGGGCTCAGCAACCGGCAACCATCCCGGGGGTGTCGTCAGCGGTGGCCAGCACCGTCGTTGCCGTGGCGCGTGTGGCCGGCCGGATCGTCCGCGCCATGCTTGGCGAAGGCGACGCCGCCGGGAATCGCGGCGGCCATGACGGAGATGAGGCCGGCGATGAAGATCTTCTTCATGTTTGCTCCTGTGCGTGCACGGTGAAGTCCGTGACTGTAAGGGTCTACGCTGCCCCGGCGCGCTTCTTCCATCCGCAGTAAGTAAAAATGTGGAAGGCGACAGAAAAATTCTGAGCGCCTGACAATTGGCTGACAAAATGCCGATTTTTGTGGAACAAAGTGGTTGTTCTATAGTGAACGCGCGGGCTCTGGAATAGTCATTCCTAGCAAAGTTTATAGATCATTATTGTAATAACTTATCATACCGCGTCGCAGGCGCATGGCGGGTTGGGTGACGTGCGCGGCCTTGCCTCTGCCCGGCTGGGGCTTGCCCTTGCGGCGTGTGTGGTTGATCCTGCCCGCCCATGAGAGGGCAAGAATGACGGTCGGACCTGTTGCGCGATTGGGCCATGTGCTCGGCTGGACCGGAAATGCCATCGCCGTGCTCATCGTCATGGCCGCAGCTGCTGTGATCGGTCTCCACGCCAAGGATGTCTGGATGCTGCGCAAGGCGCCCGTCGCCTATGAGATCGAGCTTCCCAGCGGCCGCACCTATTGCACGCTGAGCGCCAATCCGAAGTCGACCGAGCAGGATGCCTTCGATGCGGCAGCCGCCGCCGATGCCGGTCGACCCGTGCCCCGCAGCTGGACGGTCCATGCCGCCGGCGAGCTCGACGGCGAAGAGCTTCGCAAGTGGCGCGACGTCATCCGGCGCTATTCGCCTGCCGCCAGGGGGGTGGCCATGGTCAATGCGTGGAAGAGCCTCGCCTTCGCCGCCGCGGCGCTTCTCCTGCTCGCTGTGCTGGCCTTCTTTGCCGGGCGCGCGTTGCGCTACATCTTTGCGGGGCCGTCGCGCTAGAGCAGGCTCATTTGTTCGCCAGGCTGCGGTGGGCGGTGGAAGTGGCTGGTGTCCAGCTTCAGCTTGCGGCGGTTGAGGCCAAGCCGCTGGCAGGAGAGTTCGAAGCGCCGCCCGATGGTCCAGGCATAGGGTCCGGTGCCGGTCTGGCGCACCCCGAAACCCGCCTCATATTCCTTGCCGCCGCTTGATGATTTCACCAGCGACATCACCTTGGCGGCACGCTCCGGCATGGTCGCCTGCAGCCAGTCCTTGAACACGTCCTTCACCTCATGCGGCAGCCGCAGCATGACGTAGCCCGCCTCGCTGGCGCCTGCCGTCTTGGCGGCGGAGAGAATGGCTTCGATCTCGCTGTCATTCACCGCCGGGATGATGGGTGCCACCATGACCACCGTCGGGATGCCCGCCGCCGACAGCTGCTCGATGGCTGCGAGCCGCTTTGCGGGCGCCGCGGCGCGTGGCTCCATGGCGCGGGAAAGCTTCGGGTCGAGCGATGTGACGGAAAGCGCCACCTTCACCAGGCCCTTCTTCGCCATGGGCGCCAGGATGTCGATGTCGCGGGTCACCAATGCCGACTTGGTGACGATGCCCACCGGGTGGTTGAACTCGGCCAGCACCTCGAGGATGGCGCGGGTGATGCGCCGCTCGCGCTCGATCGGCTGGTAGGCATCGGTGTTGGCGCCGAGGGCGATGGTCTTCGGCACATAGCTTTTGGCAGAGAGTTCGGCCCTGAGCAGCTTCGCCGCATCGGGCTTGGCGAAGAGCTTCGATTCGAAGTCGAGGCCGGGCGAGAGGCCCATGTAGGCGTGCGCCGGCCTCGCATAGCAGTAGCTGCAGCCATGCTCGCAGCCGCGATAGGGGTTGATCGACTGGTCGAAGCTGATGTCGGGCGAGTCGTTCCGGGAGATGATGGTCCTGGGCTTTTCCTCGAAGACCGTGGTCCGGAAGGTGGGCAAGTCCTCCAGCCCCTGCCAGCCGTCGTCGAACAGCGAGCGGCTGAAGGCCTCGAAGCGGCCCGCCATGTTGACGCCGGCCCCGCGGCCACGCGCCTGGGTGGAGAGGGCGGTCATGCGCCCTTCGCCGAGAGCGGCAGGGTCTGGGGCAAGGGCCCTGCGCCTATCGATCAGAGTGGACATGGACCCAATATAGAACGTCTTAGGGAACAAAACAAGAACATTCTTGTTACAAAGAGGAAAGCCCGGCATCTGTGGGGCAATGACCCGCCGCCAGATTCTATTAGCCCTCCTGCCGCCCCTGTTCTTCGGAACGGGCTTCACCATTGCCAAGCCGGCAGTCAGCCATTTCCCGCCGCTGTTCCTGATCCTGATCTGCTACGGCTCGATCGCGGTGCTGATGGGGTTGACCCAGCGCGAGAAGCTGAAGACGAGCTGGCCCTCGATCATGCTGATCGCGGCCTTCTCGGTCACCATCCAGGGCGCGCTGCTGTTCTGGGCCATCCGCAGCCCGGAGATGCCGGCGACCGCCGCCAACCTCATCCTGCAGATCCAGATCCCCTTCGCCGTGCTGCTCGGCTGGCTGCTGATGAAGGAGCGCCCCGATGGCCGCAAGATGCTGGGCACCGCGCTGGCGATCCTCGGCGTGGCGCTGGTCATAGGCCTTCCGGAAACGCCCCCGGGCCTCGTTCCCACCGTGATGATCATCGCCTCCGCCTTCTGCTGGTCGCTGGGGCAGGTGCTGGTGCGGCGCCTCGGCAAGGACAATGGCGTCGGTGTCCTGAAAGGCAATGCCATCGGCTCGCTGCCGCAGCTGGCGCTCGCCACGCTCCTGTTCGAGCACGGCCAGTGGCAGTCGGTGGTCACCGCCACCTGGCTGCAATGGGCCATGCTGGGCTTCGTCGCTGTGGTGGGCTTTTATTTCGCCTACCTGTCGTGGTTCACGCTGCTGAAGCAGTGCCGGCTCGACGAGGCGAGCCCCTTCCTGCTCCTCATGCCGGTGGTTGGCATCGTCACGGCAGCGCTGGTGCTGGGCGAGAGCGTGTCAATGGCGCAGCTCCTGGGCGGCGCGGTGATTCTCTTCGGCCTCGCTATCGTGTCCGGCCTGAGCCTGCCGAAGCTGAAGCCAGCCTAGCCCTTCTTGCGCTGCAGGTGTTCTTCCAGTCGCGGCATGATCTCGACGAAGTTGCACGGCTTGTGGGTGTAGTCGAGCTGCGGCTTCAGGATCATGTCCCAGCCGTCCCTGCAGGCGCCGGGCGAGCCCGGCAGGCAGAAGATGTATTTCCCCTTCATGACGCCCGCCGTGGCGCGCGACTGGATGGTGGAAGTGCCGATCTTGGGGAAGGACACCATGTGGAACAGCGTGCCGAAGCCCTCGATCTCCTTCTCGAACAGCGGCCTCACGGCTTCGATCGTCACGTCATGGCCGGTGAGCCCGGTGCCGCCGGTGGTGATCATGGCATCGATGTCCGACCGGTTGGCCCAGTCGCGGATCACGTGGCGGATGGAGCGGATGTCGTCCTTGACGATCTTCCGCGCGGACAGCGCATGCCCGGCCTCGGCCACCCGGTCGGCCAGCGTCTGGCCGGAGACGTCGTTCTCGAGCGTGCGCGTATCGGAGACCGTCAGGACCGCGATCCTGACGGGGATGAACTGACGCGGCTCACTCATGCTCGAAACCTTAAATCTCTTTACGTGTACCCATGCATGAAACACTATCCGATTCCGGAGGACAAGTGAAAGCCGAGCGGGGTGTCAATTCGCAACCAGAGGCGGGGGATATTGTCCTTCAACGCACATCGAGCATCTGGCGCAGCGAGAGCATGTCGCGCCAGGCCAGCCGCTTCTGGGCGGGCTGGCGCAGCAGGTAGGCGGGGTGCAGCGTCGGCAGCAGCGGAATGTTCCGCCCACTGACATTCGCCGTCACCCACGTGCCGCGCAGCTTGAGGATGCCGTCGGCCTTGCCGGTGAGGCGATGGGCCGGCGTGGCGCCGAGGCAGACGATCACATCGGGCTTCTGCAGTTCGATGGTGCGCAGCAGGAAGGGCAGGCACATCTGCGTCTCGGCCTCGGTCGGCGTGCGGTTGCCGGGCGGCCGCCAGAAGATGACGTTGGTGATGAACACCGCACTCTCGCGGTCCTGCGCGGTGCGGGCGAGGCCCACGGCGGCCAGCATCCGGTCCAGCAACTGCCCGGAGCGCCCGACGAAGGGCTTGCCCTGGATGTCCTCGTCGCGCCCCGGCGCCTCGCCGATCAGCATGACGCGGGCAGAGGGGTTGCCGTCGGCATAGCACAGCTTGGTCGCCGTCTTCTTCAGCGGGCAGGCGTCGAAGCCGTCGAGTGCCGCCTCGATTTCCGCCAGGCTCTGGTATTGCGTGGCGGAGGCTCCGGGTGCCACCACCACGGGCGCTGCCGCAGGGACAGTCGCAGTGCCCACCACCGCGGTGGCCGCCTTGGGCGCAGGCGCCGCCAGCCGGTTCACCGGAGCTTCCCCGATGATCTCGTCAGCCCCCATCTCGGAAAGCCAGCGCAGCGCCTCGGCGGCGTCATGCGGCGTCATGTCGTTTTGTGTCTTGTCCATGTCCGGATTGGGTGGGCTTGTGCGGCACTATCCGCCCACTATAAAGACGCCCCAACTGAGAAGATAGACGGGAGTTCAGTCCTTGGAACAGGTCCAGCGCGAGGCGATGGAATATGACGTGGTGATCGTCGGTGCAGGCCCTGCGGGCCTCTCCGCGGCGATCCGTCTGAAGCAGATCAACCCGGACCTTTCCGTCTGCATCCTCGAGAAGGGCTCGGAAGTCGGCGCCCACATCCTGTCGGGTGCCGTCATCGACCCCGTGGCGCTCAACGAGCTGATCCCCGACTGGAAGGAACAGGGCGCCCCCCTCAACACGCCCGTCACCGAAGACCGCTTCTACATGCTCGGGCCCTCGGGCGCGCTGCGGCTTCCCAACTTCCTCATGCCGCCCTTGATGAACAACCACGGCAACTATGCCGTCTCGCTCGGCAACCTGTGCCGCTGGCTTGCCCAGCAGGCGGAAGCCTTGGGCGTCGAGATCTATCCCGGCTTCGCCTGTTCGGAAGTGCTCTACCGCGAGGATGGCTCGGTCCGCGGCGTGGTCGCCGGCGTCATGGGCATCGGCAAGGACGGCGAGAAAAAGCCGGACTACCAGCCCGGCATGGAGCTCCTCGGCAAGTATGTGCTGATCGCCGAGGGCGCGCGCGGCTCGCTGGCGAAGGAGATCATCGCCAGATACAATCTCACCGAAGGCCGCGAGATGCAGAAATACGGCCTCGGCATGAAGGAACTCTGGGAGGTTCTGCCGGAGAACCACAAGCAGGGTCAGGTCACCCACACCATGGGCTGGCCTTTGGGCGTCAAGGCCGGCGGCGGCAGCTTCATGTATCACCTCGAGGACAATCTCGTGTCCGTCGGCTTCGTGGTGCATCTGAACTACGACAACCCGCACCTCTTCCCCTACATGGAATTCCAGCGCTTCAAGCACCATCCGCTCATCGAGCCGGTGCTCAAGGGCGGCCGCCGCATCGCCTATGGCGCACGCGCCATCACCGAGGGCGGCTTCCAGTCGGTGCCGAAGCTGTCGTTCCCCGGGGGTGCCCTCATCGGTTGCTCGGCGGGCTTCGTCAACGTGCCGCGCATCAAGGGTTCGCACAATGCCATGAAGACCGGCATGATGGCGGCGGAAGCCGCCGCCGCCGCACTGGCTGCCGGCCGCGCGGGCGACAGCCTGGTCGAGTATGAAGCGGCTTACGAAAACTCCTCGGTCTACCAGGACCTCAAGCGCGTCAAGAACGTCAAGCCCATGTGGTCGAAGCTCGGCCTCCTCGGCGGGTTGGCGCTGGGCGGGCTCGACATGTGGCTGAACCAGATCTTCGGCTTTGGCTTCGGCACCTGGAAGCACGGCAAGCCCGACTACGCGACCTTGAAGCCCGCCGACAAGGCGAAGCCCATCAAGTACCCGAAGCCTGATGGCGAGATCTCGTTCGACCGCCTCACCAACATTGCCTTCTCCGGCACGAACCACGAGGAGGACCAGAAGGTCCACCTCCAGCTCAAGAACCCGGAAGTGCCGATCGGCGACAACCTGCCCATCTATGACGAGCCCGCCCAGCGCTATTGCCCGGCCGGTGTCTATGAGGTGGTGATGGAGGAAGGCAAGCCGCCGCGCTTCCAGATCAACCACCAGAATTGCGTCCACTGCAAAACCTGCGACATCAAGGATCCCGCCCAGAACATCAACTGGGTCGTCCCGCAGGGCGGCGAAGGGCCGAACTACCCGAACATGTAAACCACAAGCTCGTCGTCCCGGCGAAAGCCGGGACCCAGCTTTTTCTCCGCTCGCACACCGCATCTAAGCTGGGCCCCGGCTTTCGCCGGGGTGACGGCCGTAGGGTGCTTGCCCTCATCCCAAAAACACCGCATTTTGCGGCCACAACCAAATCACCTTGAAACATGGGCGGCAGCTTGCCGCCTCGACACTGAAATGGATGATGATGACGGCACTTCTGCGCACCGCACTCACCGGGTTCCTGCTCGCTTCCATCCCCGCCACTGCGGCCCTTGCCTATGATCCTGCGTCTTCGTCGATCTCCGGCAATTACCTGGCGGGCCGTTCGGCCGCCAAGCTGCGCGACAACGGGTCAGCCTCTGACTATCTCACCAATGCGCTGAAGGCCGATGCCGGCAACCCGGTGCTCATCGAAAAGATCTTCCTGCTCGAACTCTCCGAGGGCAACTTGTCCAAGGCGGAGGAGTTCGCAACTGAAGTTCTCAAGTTCAACAGCCAGCAGCGCATGGCGCGCATCGTGCTGGGCCTCAAGGACTTCAAGGGCCGCCGCTATGTGGAAGCCCGCAAGAACTTCGAGCAGTCGGCCTACACGCCGGTGGGCGAGCTCACCTCGTGGCTCCTCACCGCCTGGTCCTATGCGGGCGAAGGCGAACTGAACCAGGCGCTCAAGGCGCTCGACCGTCTCGACACCAACGAGAGCTTCGCCAATTTCAAGGTCTTCCACGAGGCGCTGATCGCCGACTATCTCGGCAACTCCATCCGCGCCGAGGCCTCCTACAAGAAGGCCAACGAGGCAGCGGGAACTTCGCTGCGCATCGTGCAGGCCTATGGCAATTTCCTCGAGCGCAACAACCGCGCATCAGAGGCGCAGGCGCTCTACCGCGCCTATCTCGAGAACGACGACAATCCGCTGATTGACGAGGCCCTCGCGGCGAGCCCCAAGGGCGACAAGCCCACGCCCTTCATCGCATCGCCCACCGAGGGCGCAGCCGAGGCGCTGTTCTCGCTCTCCACCTCGATGACCGACGACCAGTCGATCGACGCTGCACTTCTCTATATCCAGCTCGGCATCTCGCTCGGTGCGGATGACGACATCATGTACACGCTGCTGGGCGACACCTATGAAAGCATGAAGCGTTACGACAAGGCGCTGGCTGCCTATGCCAACGTGCCCGCAACCTCGCCGCTGCATGTCAACGCCCAGATGGAAGAGGCCGTCGCGCTGCAGCATCTCGACCGCAAGGACGAGGCGCTCACCATGCTCAAGTCGATCGTCGCGGCCGACCCCAAGAACTATGATGCCATCGTCACGCTCGGCAATCTCTACCGCGCCAACAGCGACTTTGCCAATGCGGCGGCAACCTATGACCAGGCCATTGCGCTCCTCGAAAACCCCGGCCCCGGCAACTGGCGCATCTTCTACTACGATGGCATCTCGCATGAGCGCATCAAGCAGTGGGACGTGGCGGAGAAGCAGTTCCGCAAGGCACTCGAACTCTCGCCCAACGAGTCGAGCGTGCTCAACTATCTTGGCTACTCGATGATCGAGAAGAAGATCAACCTGCAGGAAGCCCTCGAGATGGTGAAGAAGGCGGTCGAGATGAAGCCGAATGACGGCTACATCACCGACAGTCTCGGCTGGGCCTATTTCCAGCTTGGCGACTATGAACAGGCCGTCATCTATTGCGAGAAGGCGGTGGATCTGCTCCCGGCCGACCCGATCATCGCCGAGCATCTGGGCGATGCCTATTGGCGCACCGGCCGCTCGCTGGAAGCCAAGTTCCAGTGGCAGCACGCCAAGGACAACAAGCCCGAGCCCGAAGACCTGAAGCGTATCGAGGACAAGCTGAAGAACGGCCTGCCGCCGGAGCAGCCGCCGGTCACCCCGGCGCAGAACGCCGCGCCCAAGACCAACGGCTGATACAGCGAAGGCGCGTTCGGCCCGTGGCGCCCTTCACACTTTTCGCCCCCGCCAAGGTGAACCTTGCGCTCCACGTGCTGGGCCGCAGGGATGACGGCTACCACGATCTCGATTCCATCGTCGCCTTCGCCGATGTCGGCGATCGGCTCACCTTCACGCCTGCCGGTCGCTTCGCGATCACCACGTCGGGCCCCTTTGCGGCGGCACTGCCAGCGGGCGGTGACAACATCATCGCGAAGGCCTGGAACGCTGCGAATGCCATCGCGGCGAAGCGGGGCAGGGCCATCGCGCCGGTCACTGTGCACCTTGAAAAGAACCTTCCTGTAGCTTCCGGCATCGGCGGCGGCTCCGCCAATGCGGCCGCCGCATTGAAGGGCTTCCTGCGCCTCGCCGACATCACGGAGATCGATGACGAGGTGACCGCAGCCGGTCTGGCGATCGGTGCGGATGTTCCTGTCTGCTTGTGCGGCGTGCCCTGCCGCATGCGCGGCGTGGGCGAGCGCATCACGCCGCTTCAAGGGTTCACGCCGCTTCGGGCGATCCTCGTCAACCCGCTGGTCGAAGTCTCCACGCCGGCGGTCTTCAAGGGCCTCGCGCTGGAGAAGGGGCAGTCCTGTGGCGCTGCCATCGCCGATGCGCGCGATCCCGCTTCGTGGCGCAACGATCTCGCAGAACCCGCCATCGCGCTGGCGCCTGTCATCGGTGACGTGCTGAACCGCCTCGCTGCAACGCGCGGCGTCACCCGCGCCTTCATGTCCGGCTCCGGCGCCACCTGCGTCGGCCTGCTCGAAGATGACGCCTCAATGCCCGACTTCGACCCAGGCTGGTGGGTGGCCCGAACGGTGCTGGGCTAGTCCCGCTTCGAAGTACATGAATTCATCTGGGCCATCGCCCACCCACTCTCATCATGGCCGGGCTTGACCCGGTGATCCTCTTCGATGCCACAAAGGAGGATGCCAGGGACAAGCCCGGGCATGATGACTCGAAAGAACGACGAGAGGCTGCTAGTAAGCCCGCGCCACGCAGAATTCCACGGCCTCGAGCAGCGCGTCCTTCAGGCCTGAGTCGGGGAAGATCGCCAGCGCGTCACGCGTGATGTCGCCATAGTGGTTGGCGCGGTCGATGGTGTCCTTCAGCGCGCCGTGGCGTTCCATCAGCTTCTTGGCATAGGTGAAGTCGTCCGGCGTCTGGTCGCCGTCTTCCATGGTGCGCTTCCAGAAGTTCCGTTCTTCGGTCGTGCCACGGCGATAGGAAAGAACGACGGGCAGCGTGATCTTGCGCTCGCGGAAATCATCGCCAACGCCCTTGCCCAGCTTCTCGGTGGAGCCCGAGTAATCCAGCGCATCGTCGATCAGCTGGAAGGCGATGCCAAGGTTGCGGCCATAGGATTCGAGGGCCGCCTGTTCGCTGGCGGGGCGCCTGGCCACCACCGCGCCCACTTCGGCGGCTGCCGAGAACAGGGCCGCCGTCTTGGCCACGATCACCTGCATGTAGGCGTCTTCCGTGGTGGACGTATCCTGCGAGACGGAAAGCTGCAGGACTTCGCCCTCGGCGATGACGCAGGCGGCATTGGAGAGAATGCGCAGCGAGTCGAGAGAGCCCGTCTCCACCATCATCTTGAAGGCCTGGCCCAGCAGGTAGTCGCCCACCAGCACGCTGGCCTGGTTGCCCCAGATGACGCGTGCGGCCTGCTTGCCGCGGCGCAGGTCGCTCTCGTCCACCACGTCGTCATGCAGCAGTGTTGCGGTGTGCATGAACTCCACCGCTGTGGCGAGCTTCAGGTGATGCTCGCCCTCGTAGCCAACCATGCGCGCGGCCGCCAGCGTCAGCATCGGGCGGATGCGCTTGCCGCCGGAGTTGATCAGGTGGTTGGCGATCTCGGGAATCAGCTCCACGTGGCTGCGCGCATGGCTGAGGATCGATTCGTTGACCCGTTCCATGTCGGCAAGCGTGAGCTTCACCAGCGGCTCGATGCTTGCCCGCTTCTTGTTGCCCGCTCCGTCGAGCGGAATGACGACTCCCATGGAGACTGCCTGCCTTCGCTGATTTCTTGGCCCGTTAAAGCACAGCCGCGCCATGAGGCCAATATGACGCTGCGCAAGCGGGCTTGCCCGCGACAATCCAACCCGCCAAGCTCGGGCCCATGGAAGAACTTCTGCGCAGCAACGATCCGGTCTGGCTATCCTACGTCCGTCACGTGCTGGCGGAGGAGGGGATCGCGTTTCTCCAGCTCGACGATCACATGTCGGTGCTGGAAGGCTCGGTCGGCGCCATTCCCCGCCGCATCATGGTGCTGGGGGAGGATTTGCCCCGCGCCCGCCTCAGCCTTGGTAACGAGACGCTAACCCGGAAGTAGCAAAAATCACCAGATGCAGCCCAGCGACACACCCGCCAGCCCCATCCCGCCCAGCCTCACCGAGGATGGCTTCCTCGGCGGCCGCCTGCGCATCCTTCAGCCCGAGAAGGGCTTCCGCGCCGGCATTGATTCGGTCTTCCTTGCCGCCGCCATTCCCTGCCTGCCCGGCGAAAGCGTCTTCGAGGCCGGCATCGGCACCGGGGTAGCCGCCCTCTGCCTGCTGGCCCGCAACCCGGGCTTGAAGGTGGCCGGCGTCGAGGTCGCCGCCCGCTACGCCATGATCTGCGAGGAGAACGCCAAGCGGAATGGCCTGCAGGACCGCCTCCACGTCATCCACGCCGACGTGCGCGAGGCGATGCGGCGCGACCAGATCGGCATGCCCGCCCCCGGCAGCTTCGCCCACGCTATGTGCAACCCGCCCTTCTTCGACGAGGCAAAGTCGACGCCCTCGCCCCACCTCCTCAAGTCCCAGGCCCATGCCTTCGGGCCGGAGGACCTGGAGCTCTGGATGAAGGTCCTCCATGCCATGCTCAGCCCGCGCGGCAGCGTCACCATCGTGCACCGCGCGGACTCGCTCGGGCAGCTTCTGGACGGCATGCAGAATCGCTTCGGCGACATCCGGATTGCGCCGCTTTTCCCGCGCAGTGGTGCGGCTGCATCGCGCATCCTGGTGCAGGGCATCAAGGGTTCGAGGGCGCCTTTGCAAATCATGCCGGGCATGGTCCTGCATGGCGTCGGAAACGCTTTCACGCCTGAGGCCGATGCCGTGCTGCGCGACGGTGCGGCATTCACCCTGCGCTGATCGCCACCTTGCCCTTCGGCATCAGGGCACCTATCTGAAGCGCATGGCCAGCAACGGTTTTTTCACCAAACTCATTCCGCTCCGCTTTCGCAAGTCGGTGTCGGTCGTGCATCACGTAACGCTCAGCGGCGCCATCGGCATCGGCTCGCCGATGAAGCCGGCGCTCACGTTGAAGTCGGTGAACACCACCTTGCAGCGTGCCTTCGCGCGGAAGGGCCTGGCGGCGGTGGCCATCTCGATCAACTCGCCCGGCGGCTCGCCGGTGCAGTCGGCGTTGATTCACGCGCGAATCCGGCAGCTTGCGGATGAAGCGAAAGTGCCGGTCATCGTCTTCTGCGAAGACGTGGCAGCCTCCGGCGGCTATTGGCTTGCCTGCGCGGGCGATGAAATCTATGCCGATGAATGCTCCGTCATCGGCTCGATCGGCGTCATCTCGGCGGGCTTCGGCTTCGTCGATGCGATCGCCAAGCTTGGCGTCGAGCGCCGCGTTCACACCTCGGGCGAAAACAAGTCCATGCTTGATCCCTTCAAGCCCGAACGTCCTGAAGACGTTGAACATTTGCTGTCGCTGCAGACTGACATCCATGATGCCTTCAAGACGCTGGTGAAGTCCCGTCGCGGCACGAAGCTCAAGCTCGACGACCCGGCGCTGTTCTCCGGTGCCTTCTGGTCCGGCCGCCAGGCGCTGGATCGCGGGCTGGTCGATGGCCTCGGCCACATGCACCAGGTGCTTGAGGATCGCTTTGGCGACCAGCTGGTGCTGCGCACGATCGCCCCTTCGCAGGGCTGGGGCTTGAAAAAGCTCGGTTTTGGCATTGAAGTATCTGATATTGCAGAAAACACCATGGACGCGCTTGAATCGCGTGCATTGTGGTCCCGTTTCGGCTTATGATCGTACTCATGGAGGCTCGTTGGAGGATCCGATGGTTGTTTTGAAGCTCTTGTCGCTGCTCGCCGCAGCTCTTGTTTCGCTCTTCGTCATCAAGATGATGATGGGGCGCGACCCTCAGCCCGTGCGCGTCAAGGCGAACCGTCCGAACCGCCAGCCGCAGCAGGCGCGCCGCCTCCGCCAGGATCCGCGCACCGGCATCTATTACCCCGAGGCTTGACCTCACGAGTCGTGCCCCCTAGGGTCCGCCGCGCTTTCTCGAGGCGGACCACATGGCATTGAATACCACCAAATCCTTCCAGGACTTGATCCTCACGCTCCACCAGTATTGGGGCGACAAGGGCTGCGTCATCCTGCAGCCCTATGACATGGAAGTCGGTGCCGGCACCTTCCACCCCGCCACCACATTGCGCTCGGTGGGCCCGCGCCCCTGGGCTGCCGCCTATGTCCAGCCCTCGCGCCGCCCCAAGGATGGCCGCTACGGCGAAAACCCCAATCGGCTGCAGCACTATTATCAGTACCAGGTCATCATCAAGCCATCGCCGCCCAACCTGCAGGACCTCTATTTGGGTTCGCTGGAAGCAATCGGCATCGACCGTTCGCTGCATGACATCCGCTTCGTCGAGGACGACTGGGAAAGCCCCACGCTTGGCGCCTGGGGTCTTGGCTGGGAAGTCTGGTGCGACGGCATGGAAGTCTCGCAGTTCACATACTTTCAGCAGGTCGGCGGGCTGGACTGCGCGCCGGTCTCGGGTGAACTCACCTATGGCCTCGAGCGCCTCGCCATGTATGTCCAGGGCGTCGACAATGTGTACGACCTGAACTTCAACGGCCAGGACGGTGCCAAGCGCATCTCCTACGGTGACGTCTATTTGCAGGCCGAGCAGGAATTCTCGCGCTACAATTTCGAGCACGCCAACACGGAAGCCCTGCTGCAGCACTTCATCGACGCCGAGGCCGAGTGCAAGGCACTGCTGGCCGCAGGCGATCGCGACACGCTCCACGAAATGGCGCTGCCGGCCTACGACCAGTGCATCAAGGCATCTCACACCTTCAACCTGCTCGATGCGCGCGGCGTCATCTCGGTCACCGAGCGCCAGGCCTATATCCTGCGCGTCCGCGAACTCGCCAAGGGCTGCTGCGAGGCGTGGAGCAAGACGGTGGGCGGCGGGGCTGCTGCGTAGTTTTCGGGGATTGTAAAAACCTTGAGTCGCGGCAATATGTAACATGATCCATTACTGAATCAGGAGCATCCCATGTCTGAACCCACCATCGCCCAGAAGTCGCCCATCCCCGTCGAGGTCGAGGCCGGCAAGGATTACTGGTGGTGCAGCTGCGGCAATTCCAAGAAGCAGCCGTTCTGCGACGGCAGCCACAAGGGCTCCTCCTTCACGCCGCTCAAGTGGACGGCGGAAGAAACCGGCCGCAAATTCTTCTGCGCCTGCAAGCACACCAAGACGCCGCCCTTCTGCGACGGCAGCCACAAGGCGATCTGAGTCACCCCTGAGGGGTGACAAGCCGGGACGGGGCTGCTAATCGGCGGTCCCGCCCGGAGTCCCCGATGCCTGAACTTCTGATCGAACTGTTTTCCGAGGAAATCCCCGCTGGCATGCAGCACAAGGCGGCTGCCGACCTGCGCCAGATGGTGACCAACGCGCTGGTGGAAGCGGGCCTCACCTATGAGGGCGCGCAGGCCCATGGCGGTGCGCGCCGCCTGGTGCTGTCGGTCGAGGGCCTCGACGCTAAGGCAGCGGACGTGAATGAAGAGCGCAAGGGCCCACGCGTCGATGCGCCCCAAGCGGCCATCGAAGGCTTTCTCAAGTCCACCGGCCTCGGCCTCGGCGAGCTGAAAGTGCAGGACGACAAGAAGGGCCAGTTCTACCTCGCGGTCATCCGCCGGCCAGGCCGCACCGCCACCGAAATCATCGCCGATGTCGTGCCGGACACGATCCGTAAGTTCCCCTGGCCCAAATCCATGCGCTGGGGCTCGGGCAGCTTGCGCTGGGTGCGCCCGCTGCATTCCATCGTCTGCACCTTCGACGGTGAAGTGGTGCCCTTCGAGATCGATGGCATCCACAGCGGCAACATCACCCACGGCCACCGCTTCATGGGCGCTGAGAACATCGAGGTGCGCCGCTTCGATGATTATGCCCAGAAACTCCACCATAATTTCGTGCTCGTCGACGCCAGTGCGCGCGTCGAGACGATCCGCACCGAAGCGAGGAACCTCGCCTTTGCGCAAGGGTTGGAACTGATCGAGGATGAAGGCCTGCTGAAGGAAACCGCAGGCCTCGTCGAGTGGCCCGTGGTGCTGATGGGCAGCTTCGATGAAAGCTTCCTCACGGTGCCGCCCGAGGTGATCGCCACCTCGATCAAGAACCACCAGAAATGTTTCGCGCTGCGCAATGCATCAACCGGCAAGCTCGCGAACCGCTACCTGCTGGTGTCGAACCTCGTCGCCAAGGATGGTGGCCGGACCATCATCGCCGGCAACAACAAGGTCATCGCCGCCAGGCTTTCGGACGCCAAGTTCTTCTGGGACCAGGACCGCAAGGTGAAGCTGGAGCAGTGGGCGAAGAAGCTCGACGCCATCACCTTCCACGCCAAGCTCGGCAACCAGGGCGAACGCGTCCAGCGCATCGAAACGCTCGCGGCTGAAGTCGCCAGGAAAATCGGTGCTGACCCTGAGAAGGCGAAGCTCGCCGCACGCCTCGCCAAGGCCGATCTCGTCACCGGCATGGTGGGCGAGTTCCCCGAACTGCAGGGCCTGATGGGCCGCTACTACGCACTCGACCAAGGTGTGGACCCCGAAGTCGCCGATGCAATCCGCGATCATTACAAGCCGGTTGGCCCCACAGATTCCATTCCGGTGTCTGCCGTCGGCCAGGCCGTGGCGTTGGCTGACAAGCTCGATACGCTCAACGGCTTCTGGTCGATCGACGAGAAGCCTACGGGCTCCAAGGACCCTTACGCGCTGCGCCGGTCCGCACTCGGCGTCATCCGCATCATCCTCGACAAGAATCTCCACCTGCCACTCACCTTCTGCGGTGACGACCTCATCGCCTTCTTCGCCGATCGCCTGAAGGTGCACTTGAAGGAACAGGGCAAGCGCCATGACCTGATCGACGCGGTCTTCGCGCTCGGCAACCAGAACGACCTTCTCATGGTGACGAAGCGCGTCGAGGCGCTGTCGAACTTCCTCGAGACGGAAGATGGCAAGAACCTGCTGGCCGGCGTCAAGCGTGCCTCCAACATTCTCCGCATCGAGGAGAAGAAAGACGGCAAGTCGTTTGACGGCGACGTGAACATCTCGCAGCTCATCAAGGGCGAGGAGAAGACGCTCCACACCGCAATCACCCAGGCCCTGGGCCAGGTGCGCCGCGCGCTGCGCGAGGAGGATTTCGGCGCGGCCATGACGGCTCTCGCCAAGCTGCGCGTGCCGGTCGATGCCTTCTTCGAAGGCGTGACGGTGAACGACAAGGACGCCACCTTCCGCGAAAACCGGTTGCGCCTCTTGAACCACATCCGCGCGGCAACGGCGGAAGTGGCGGATTTCTCGAAGATCGAGGGCTGAAGACCACGCGCGACTTCCCCCGCTGAAGGAATGTCTTCTGGATGCTCATTCTGTCTTCTCCCGCTTCTTCAGCGGGAGAAGAAGGGACCCGTTGCGGGTCGCAACGGGGATATGAGGGGAAACGGGCGCTGCATTTGGTCCGGAGACCGCATACCCTCACCTCCCCCAACTTCGTTGGGTCCCCTTCCTCTCCCGCTTTGCGGGAGAGGACGATGGGCCGTCTCCAGCCGGAGATGATTCAGTAGGCAGAGCCACGCCCCCCAAGCAATGCTGGTCCCAGCGATTTGGCAAAGGTGCCGATTGGACCTCGGCTCCCGCTTTGTTATGCAGGGGCATGACCGCTGCCTCCGCCTACACGCCTGACAGCCGCTATGCCTGGATCAGGCTGTTCATCTCGCTGGTGCTCGCCGTGGTGGGCGGAATCGGGCTGTGGCTGGCGGTCGTCGTGCTGCCCACCATCCAGACGGAGTTCGGGGTGGACCGTGCGGGCGCCTCATTCCCCTATACGGCCACCTTCCTCGGCTTCGCGGCCGGCGGCTTCGTCATGGGCAAGGTGGCGGACAAGTTCGGCATCACCGTGCCCATCACCATCGCGGGCGTTGCGCTGGGCGTCGGCTTCTTTCTCGCCGCCTGGTCGACCAGCTACTGGCAGTTCGTCGTGGTGCAGGCGGTTTTCATCGGCTTCCTCGGAAGTGCGGCCACCTTCGGTCCGCTGGTGGCCGATGCCTCGCAGTGGTTCCTCAAGCGCCGTGGCATCGCCATCGCCATCGTGGCCAGCGGCAATTACATCGCCGGCACCATCTGGCCGCCCTTCATGCAGGCCTCGATCCAGACCTATGGCTGGCGCTGGACCTACATGGCGATCGGCGTGCTCTGCATCGTCGTCATGGTGCCGGGCGCGCAGCTCCTGCGGAAGCGCCCGCACTTCCACGACACGGCCAGCCCCGCGAGCCGTGGCTCAGGCCAGAAGGGCCTGTTGCCCAGCCATCCACTGTTGTTCCCCGCCCTCGTGCTGGCGGGCCTTTCCTGCTGTGTCGCCATGTCAATGCCGCAGGTTCACATCGTCGCCTATTGCGCCGATCTCGGCTATGGCCCGGCACGCGGTGCTGAAATGCTCTCCGTCATGCTGGGCTTTGGCGTGTTGAGCCGCCTCGTCTCCGGCCTCGTCGCCGACAAGCTGGGCGGCCTGACGACGCTGATCGCGGGCTCCTTCATGCAGATGCTGGCGCTCCTCGCCTACATCCCGTTCGACGGGCTCGCCTCGCTCTACGTGGTCTCGGCCATCTTCGGCTTGAGCCAGGGCGGCATCGTGCCGAGCTATGCGCTTATCATCCGCGACCATTTCCCTGCACGCGAGGCCGGCAGCCGCATCTCCACCGTGCTCACCGCCACCGTCTTCGGCATGGCCCTGGGCGGCTGGATGTCCGGCATCATCTATGACTGGACGGGCTCCTACACCATGGCCTTCCTCAACGGCGTGGGCTGGAACGTGCTGAACCTGTCGATCGCCCTGTGGATCCTCTATGTCCGCCGCCCTCACGCCCCGCCGCTCAGCCCGGCCATGGCCTGAGGCCAGCCGCAATGTCGCATCTGCGATATTGCATTGCACACGGTGCAAGGCTGTGGTTGTCTATTGAGCGGGCCGCCGCCCGCTAAAAGACTTCATAAGCAAACGTCAGCAATGGGAAGACTCTGTCATGGCGGCTGATAGCGCGAAGTTCGTCTATTCCTTCGGTGGTGGCGCGGCGGATGGCCGGGCGGATATGAAGGCGCTGCTGGGCGGCAAGGGCGCGAACCTCGCCGAAATGGCAAACCTCGGTCTTCCCGTTCCGCCGGGCTTTACCCTGTTCACCGAAGTCTGCACCGTTTTCTACAAGAACAACCGCGCCTATCCTGAAGGTCTCGACGCGCAGATCCGTTCGGCATTGACCACGGTCGAGAAGATTGCCGGCGCCCAGTTCGGCAATGCCGCCAACCCGCTGCTCGTCTCCGTGCGCTCGGGTGCCCGCGCCTCGATGCCGGGCATGATGGACACCGTCCTCAACCTCGGCCTCAACGATGCAACGGTTGAGGGCCTCGCCACCCGCTCACGTGACCGGCGCTTCGCCTTCGACAGCTACCGCCGCTTCATCTCGATGTATGCCGATGTCGTGCTCGGCGTCGACCATGACGAGTTCGAGGATATTCTCGGCGGCTTCAAGGAACAGCGCGGCTATTCGCTCGACACGCAGGTGACGGCGGAGGAGTGGCAGGGCCTCATCGTCCGCTACGCAGCATTGGTGCAGGAGGCAACCGGCAAGCCCTTCCCGCAGGACCCGCATGAGCAGCTGTGGGGTGCGATCGGCGCCGTGTTCAAGTCGTGGATGGGTGCCCGCGCCATCACCTATCGCAAGCTCAACAACATTCCGGAAGACTGGGGCACCGCCGTCAACGTGCAGGCCATGGTGTTCGGCAACATGGGCGAGACCTCGGCCACCGGCGTTGCCTTCACCCGCAACCCGGCAACGGGCGCGAAGGAACTCTACGGTGAATTCCTCGTCAACGCCCAGGGCGAGGACGTGGTCGCCGGCATCCGTACGCCGCAGAACATCACCGAAAGAGCCCGCATCGAGGCGCATTCGGAAGCACCCTCGCTCGAGCAGATCATGCCCGGCACCTTCACGGAGCTGAAGGCCAATTTCGACCTGCTGGAGCGCCACTACCGCGACATGCAGGACATGGAATTCACCATCCAGGACGGCAAGCTCTGGATGCTGCAGACCCGCACCGGCAAGCGCACCGCCAAGGCGGCGCTGAAGATCGCGGTGGACATGGCTGCGGAAGGCCTCATCACCAGGCAGGAAGCCGTCAAGCGCATCGACCCGGCCTCGCTCGACCAGCTGCTGCATCCGACACTCGACCCCAAGGCCAGGCGCGACGTGATTGCCACCGGTCTTCCCGCCTCGCCGGGCGCGGCCTCCGGCGAAATCGTGTTCGACGCTGACGAGGCCGAGCGCCTCAAGGCGCTCAACCGCCGTGTGATTCTGGTGCGCATCGAGACGAGCCCGGAGGACATCCACGGCATGCACGCCGCCGAAGGGATCTTGACGACGCGCGGCGGCATGACCTCCCACGCGGCCGTGGTGGCACGCGGCATGGGAAAGCCCTGCGTTTCGGGTGCGGGCACGCTGCGCATCGACTATGCGGCGGGAACCCTCACCGTCATGGGCGTCACGCTCAAGAAGGGCGAGACGATCACCGTCGATGGCTCGTCCGGCCAGGTGATGAAGGGCGAAGTGGCCACCATCAAGCCCGAGCTCTCGGGCGACTTTGCGCTGCTGATGACGTGGGCGGATTCCTTCCGCCGCATGGGTGTCAGGGCCAATGCCGAAACCCCGCTCGACGCCCGCACCGCGCGCGACTTTGGGGCAGAGGGCATCGGCCTGTGCCGCACCGAGCACATGTTCTTCGATTCCGAGCGCATCGTGGCGGTGCGCGAGATGATCATCGCCGACAAGGTGGATGCCCGCCGCACGGCGCTGGCCAAGATCCTGCCGATGCAGAGGAACGACTTCATCGAGCTGTTCGAGATCATGGCGGGTCTGCCCGTCACGATCCGCCTGCTCGACCCGCCGCTGCACGAGTTCCTGCCGCAGGCCGACCACGAGATCGAGGAGGTGGCCGAGCAGATGGGCGCCAACCCCGACCAGCTGCGCGCCCGCGTGGCGGAGCTCAAGGAGTTCAACCCCATGCTGGGCCACCGCGGCGTGCGCCTGCTGATCTCCTACCCTGAAATAGCCGAGATGCAGGCCCGCGCCATTTTCGAGGCGGCGACCGAAATCCACCGCCGCACCGGCAAGGCGCCCATCCCCGAAGTCATGATCCCGCTGGTGGCGTCCCGCAACGAGTTGGACCGGGTGAAGGAGCGCATCGTCGCCGTGGCCGAGCAGGTGGCCAAGGAGACAGGCGTTGCCATCTCCTATTCGGTCGGCACCATGATCGAGCTTCCGCGCGCCGCGCTGCGGGCAGCCGAGATTGCGGAGTCCGCCGACTTCTTCTCCTTCGGCACCAACGACCTGACGCAAACCACCTTCGGCATCAGCCGTGACGACGCCGCCCGCTTCATCGGCGAATACACCTCGAAGGGGGTGTTCAAGACGGATCCCTTCATCTCTCTCGACATCGAGGGGGTGGGTGAACTCATCCGGATGGCGACCGAGCGCGGGCGCAGCGTCAAGCCCGGGCTGAAGGCCGGCATCTGCGGCGAGCACGGCGGCGATCCTGCCTCAATCGCTTTCTGCGAAACCGTCAATCTTGACTATGTGTCATGTTCGCCGTTCCGGGTGCCCATTGCACGCTTGGCGGCAGCTCAGGCAAGCCTCTCGAAACACTAGGTTTTTCCGAATTGTGGCAAGGGGTTAACCATGTCTTTACCCTGTCACGATTCAGGCTCGAAAGCGGCCGTCTCGTGTTGCCGGGATGGTTAACTTATGTTAAACGAGACCCCAATAGACTACCGCGTATTAACAGCGCCGTAAGACATGCGGCCCACGGTGTGTCGAGGGGAAGTGAAGAAAAAAGCGCTTAAAAGATCAGCAGGGCCTGCGGGCTTCTGGGAACTCGAGCACTACGCCGTCGCCAGGAAGCCCAGCTTCTTCGCCGACTACGCCCCTATGGCGGTCGGTGGCGTATTGCTGGTTCTGGCCTTCGCCTTCGCTGGCCATTACATGGGCCAGAATGCCGTGGCCCACAACGCCGACCCGGGCGACATCATCGAAAGCATGTCCGGCCCGTCTTCCAACATCCTCGCCAAGGGCTCGCTGGTCCCTGAATCCACCAGCCTCGAGGTCATCAACAAGACCGCCTTCACCGCCCGGATCACCTATCAGGAACAGACTGTCTCCGCCGACGGCAAGGGCGACAAGCCCGTCGTCCTTCAGGCCTCCATCGTTGAAAAGCAGCAGGTTCAGATCGTCCCCGCCTCGGTGAACATGAGCGAGGACGACACCCAGACGCCCAGCGTCATCAACAAGGGTCCCTCGCCGCTGAAGGTCATGCAGGGCGTGAAGCTGAAGCGCACCGTCACCGCCTCGGCCAAGCCCGTGGACAAGGCCACCCAGAAAGCCATCGCCCAGCGCCGCATTCAGATGGCTGAGGAAAACTGCCTCGCCCGCGCCGTCTACTTCGAGGCCCGCTCGGAGTCGGAACTGGGCCAGCTCGCCGTCGCCAAGGTCATTCTCAACCGCGTCAAGGATCCGGAATATCCCAAGTCGATCTGCGGCGTGGTCTACCAGGGCTCTGGCCGCCGCAATTCCTGCCAGTTCTCCTTCGCCTGTGACGGCCTGCCGGATGACGTGCGCAGCGCTGCCGCCTGGTCCAATTCCAAGCGCATCGCGCAGATGGCGATTTCGGGCGATGCCAAGGTCGCCGCCGTCGGCTCCGCAACCAATTACCACGCCGACTACGTGAACCCCGCCTGGGCCAAGAGCATGCGGCGGCTCATCAAGATCGGGCATCACGTCTTCTACGAAGAGGGCTGACACGCCTGCATGGCAGGGTTCGAATGGGCGCCTCCGGGCGCCCTTTCTGTTTCAGGTGAGGCCGGTTTAGGATGCCGGGCATGAAAGGGAGACGTTGAGAGATGAGCCACAAGGAAACCGCCGGCACTGCCTGGACCTGGTTCAAGGGCGAATGGCATGAGGGCAACCCGCAGGTGATGGGCACCATGACCCATGCGCCGTGGCTCGGCTCCTGCGTGTTCGATGGAGCCCGCGCCTTTGCGGGCGTGGCGCCGGATCTCGACCAGCATTGCCAGCGCATCGTGCGTTCGGCCCAGAGCTTCGGCCTCAAGGTCGTCAAGAATGCCGGCGAGATCGAGGAGCTGATCCGCGAGGGCATCGCCAAGTTCCCCAAGGACGCCGAACTCTATCTCCGCCCCATGTTCTGGGCGGAGGATGGCTTCGTCGACGTCGACCCGGAGTCGACCCAGTTCTCGGTGTCCGTCTATGCCGCGCCGCTGCCCAAGCCAACGGGTTCGGCCATCACCTGCTCGCCATTCCGCCGTCCGTCCTATGAATATGCGCCAACCGACGCCAAGGCGGCCTGCCACTATCCCAACTCGGCCCGCGCCATCCGCGAGGCGAAGTCACGGGGCTTCGACAATGCCGTGATGCTCGATGCGCTGGGCCATGTGGCGGAGCTCTCCACCGCCAACATCTGGTACGCCAAGGATGGCGAGGCGCATACGCCCGTTCCCAACGGCACCTTCCTCAACGGCGTCACCCGCCAGCGCGTCGTCAAGCTGCTGCGCGAGGCTGGCATCAAGGTGCATGAGCGCTCGCTCAAGTGGAGCGAGTTCCTCGAGGCGGATGAAGTCTTTACCACCGGCAATTGGGCAAAGGTGGCACCCATCACCCGCGTCGAGCAGAAGAACCTGCAGCCCGGCCCCATCATGCAGAAGGCGCGGGACCTCTATTGGGACTATGCGCTGAGCGGGAAGTAGGTTTCCGCACCATTCAACTCATCATGGCCGGGCTCGACCCGGCCATCCTTTTTGGCGGCCACGAAAAGGATGCGCGGGTCAAGCCCGCGCATGATGAACCTTTGTGAACCTCAAGGCCTCAGCACGAAGGGCGTGCCCTCGAAGGCATCGGCACCACGACCGATCTTCTCGATGGCCTTCAACATGCGCCCCTGTCGGCCCAGCACCTCGTCGGCCAGCGACACGATCAGCCGGTTGGGCGTGGCCGAAGGCGAGGCGGTGCGCAGTTCCTGCGCCAGTTCCTCTTCGCTCGCATCGGGCCGGAACATGCACAGAGCAGTATAGGCTGCCGCCGTCGAACGGCTGATGCCGGCCCAGCAATGCACCAGCATCGGGTCTTGCCTGTCCCAGCTCTGGAAGAAGGCGATGAGCCGTTCGGCATCTGCCGCGCGTGGAGGCGTGTGGCCGTCCATGTGTTGCACGATGTCATGGAAATAGAGCTTCAGATGACGGTCGGGCGCAATGCCCACTGGTGCGTCATGCGGCGTATCGGGGGCGAGCAGCGTCACCACATGCTTCACGCCATGCTCGTCGATGAGCGGCTGGACCTTGTTGAGCGGGCCGACGATGATCATGGGGCAAGCTTTCTGAATGTCTTGAGGTAAAGGGCCGCCGCATCATTGGTGGCCAGCGGCTTGAGGCGGAAGAAGCGCTGCGCCGCAACGCCCTCGAGGCCCTTCGGCTTGCCGAAGAACTTCTCCGCCTCGTCGATGGCGAAGCCCGCAAGCTGTGTCGCTTCCAGATAGGCAGCGAGGTGGTCGCATTTCTTGATGAACAGTTCCAGCTTCTGCGGTGCCTGCGCCTTCAGCCCGAAGCGGATGTGGATCGCAGCGAGAAGCCGGTTCTCGAAGGCCTTGTAGTCCAGCCCCAGCGCCGCCTTGAACGGCGAGATCATGTCGCCCACCACATATTCCGGCGCGTCATGCAGCAAGGCCGTGAGCCGCGCTGCGCGGTCGAGTCCGGGGTCGAGCTGCAGGGCCAGCTCTTCCACCAGCACGCAATGCTGGGCGACGGAAAAGGCATGGTCACCCTTGGTCTGTCCGTTCCACCGCGCCACGCGGGCCAGCCCATGCGCGATGTCCTCAACCTCGATGTCGAGCGGCGAGGGGTTGAGCAGATCGAGCCTCCGCCCTGACAGCATGCGCTGCCAGGCGCGCGGCGGCTCAGCGGCGCGCGGCATGCTTCACGGACTCATGGCGGTGGCAGTCGATGAGGTGGTCGTTCACCAGTCCGCAGGCCTGCATGAAGGCATAGACGATGGTGGGGCCGACGAAGCGGAAGCCGCGCTTCTGAAGGTCCTTCGACATCTTCTCGGCGAGCGGCGTCTTGGCCTGGATCTCACTCATGCTGCGGATCTTGTTCTGCAGCGGCACGCCATTGAGGAAATCCCAGAGATAGGTGGAGAAATCGGGGATCGCCAGATAGGCCTGCGCATTGGTGACACTTGCGTCGATCTTCAGCCGGTTCCGCACGATGCCCGCATCCTGCATCAGGCGCTCGAGCTTCGCGGGCTTGTAGCGCGCCATCTTCTGCGGGTCGAAGCCGTCGAAGGCCTTGCGGAAATTGTCGCGCTTGCGGAGGATTGTGATCCATGAGAGCCCCGCCTGGAAGCCATCGAGCAGCAGCTTCTCGAACAGCGCGCGCGAGTCATATTCGGGAACGCCCCATTCGGTATCGTGATAGGCGACATAGACCGGGTCCGTGCCGCACCAGTGGCAGCGGCAAATCCCGTCTTCATGGCGAACGGCACTCATGCGGCCCCCGGAACATCGTACGTCGCCCAGGCGGGCTTCAGCACCTTCAGCGAAACGCCATCGGCAAGGAGCGGGGCTGTGGCCTCCGCCAGCCGGTCGAGACGGATCAGTGCGAGGGCGTTCGAGCCGGATGAGGAGAGCAGGGTGCCGACCTGCTTGTCGCCGGAGCGGATGTCCGTGCCCTTCGGTGGAGCCACGCCATCCAGCAACACCGGCAGGATGCGGCTTCGTGCCGTGCCACGGTGCTCCATGCGCGAGACCACTTCCTGGCCCACGTAGCAGCCCTTGCGGAAATTCACGCCTGCCAGCTGGTCGAGGTTGGCCTCATGCGGGAAGAACTCGCCTGACCCGAGATCGGCCGCCGAGTCTGCCAGTCCGCCTCTGATGCGGGCGGCGTCATAGCCATCGGCCTCGCCCTCCGGCGCGCCGATGATGCGCCAGCCGATGTCGGCGCTACGCGGGTCGCGATAGCTGCCGGGAACCTCGACCGGTGAAACCCCGACGGCAAGGTCGTCCCGTGCGGCGATCTCCACCTTGGCGCGGAGCTTGTACATGGCAAGTCGCTTCATGAGGTCCGCCCGCTGGCTTGCGCCGCAGTCGATCAGGTAGCCGCCATCCTGGGCGACCACGATCATGTCGAACAGGATTTTCCCCTGCGGGGTGAGCAGGGCGGCATAGGCGGCCTGGCCCGGGCCCAAGTGGTCGATGTCGGACGTGAGCAGGTTGTGCAGGAAATGCCCCGCCTCCGGGCCCCCAACTGACAGAATGGCCCGACCGGGGAGCCGTCCGGCCCGAAAATCAATCTCATGCATCTCTGTTGCTTCGTTTCCAATCCACATTTACGAAGACCGGGAACCACGTTCAAGGACAGCCATGCCGTTCCACGCCGAATTGATCCTGAAGGGCGGCACCGTCGTCAACCACGACGGTGTCGGACAGCGCGATATTGCCGTTTCCGGAGGCCGCATCGTCGGTCTCGGCGCATTCGGCCGGGAACAGGGTGGCGAGGTGGTCGATTGCACCGGCCTCCACATCCTGCCGGGCGTGGTGGACAGCCAGGTCCACCTGCGCGAACCCGGCGCCGAGCACAAGGAAGACCTCGAGACCGGCGGCCGCGCCGCGGTCAAGGGCGGCGTCACTGGCGTCTTCGAAATGCCCAATACGAGCCCGCTGACGACGAGCGCCGAAGCACTGGCCGACAAGGTGGCCCGCGCCTCCAACCGCATGTATTGCGATTTCGCCTTCTATGTGGGCGGCACGCGCGAGAACGCCCACCAGTTGGGCGAGCTCGAACTGCTGCCCGGTTGCGCGGGCATCAAGGTGTTCATGGGCTCGTCCACCGGCTCGCTGCTGGTCGACGACGACAAGGGTGTGGCCCGCGTGCTGGCCAACATCCGCCGCCGCGCCGCCTTCCATTCGGAGGACGAGGATCGGCTCAATGCGCGGATGGACCTGCGCGTCCCCGGCGATCCGTCCAGCCACTATGTCTGGCGCGATGCCGAGGCCGCGCGGCTGTGCACCGAGCGCCTCGTCAGGCTCGCGCGTGAGGCGCACAAGCGCATCCACGTGCTGCATGTCTCCACCGCTGATGAATTGCCCATCCTCGCCGCCGCGCGTGACGTGGCAACCGTCGAGGTGACGCCCAACCACCTCGTCTTCACCTCCGAGCATTACGCCCGCCTCGGCAACCTGCTGCAGATGAACCCGCCGATGCGCGAACCGCATCACAAGGACGGTATCTGGGCCGCGCTCAATTCCGGCCTCGTCGACGTGCTGGGCTCGGATCATGCGCCCCATACGCTGGAGGAGAAGGCCAAGCCCTATCCCGCTTCGCCCTCAGGCATGCCCGGCGTGCAGACGCTGGTGCCCGTCATGCTCGACTGCGTGAACAAGGGGATGCTGAGCCTCGAGCGCTTCGTCGACCTCACCTCGCATGGTCCCAACCGCATCTTCGGCCTCGCTGGCAAGGGCCGCATCGCCGAGGGCTATGATGCCGACTTCACCATCGTCGACATGAAGGCCAAGCAGACGATCACCAATGACTGGATCGAAAGCCGCTGCAAGTGGACCCCGCATGACGGCCGCGAGGTCACCGGCTGGCCCATCGGCACCTATGTGCGCGGCCGCCGCGCCATGTGGAACGACGAAATCATCGGCCATGCCCATGGCCAGCCCATCCGCTTCGTGGAAGCGCTTTAGTTTCAGAGAGGAACCACCATGTCCTTCCGTGCCATTCTCATTTCGAAGTCCGACGCCGGCCAGACGGCCGAACTCACCCGCCTCGAGGAGTCCGACCTCATGGAAGGCGACGTCACCGTCGACGTCACGCATTCCTCGGTCAACTACAAGGACGGCCTCAACATCACCGGCAAGGCGCCCATTGCGCGGCGCTTCCCGCTGATCCCCGGCATCGACTTCGCCGGCGTTGTCCGTTCCTCCACCAACCCGCGCTGGAAGGCGGGCGACCATGTGGTGCTGAACGGCTACGGCGTGGGCGAAGGCCACCATGGCGGCTTCTCGGAAGTCGCACGCGTCAATGGCGACTGGCTGGTGCCTGTGCCAAAGGGCTGGACGGCGGCCGACTGCATGTCAGTGGGTGTCGCGGGCTACACCGCCATGCTCTGCGTCATGGCGCTGGAGGAGCAGGGCGTAAAGCCGTCGGACGGCGACATCCTCGTCACCGGTGCGGCAGGTGGCGTGGGCACCACCGCCATCGTCATCCTCGCCAAGCTCGGCTATCGCGTCATCGCTTCCACGGGCCGCACCTCGGAAGAGCCGTTCCTCAAGAGTCTCGGCGCGGCAGGCATCGTCGATCGCAACGAGTTCAACGGCCCGGTGAAGGCGCTGGCCAAGTCGCGCTGGGCGGGCTGCGTTGATTCCGTGGGTTCCACCACGCTCGCCAATGTCATCTCGCAGATGAACCCTGACAGCACGGTCGCAGCCTGCGGCAATGCCCAAGGGCTGGACCTGCCGACCAGTGTTGCGCCCTTCATCCTGCGCGGCGTCAAGCTCGTCGGCGTCAACTCCGTCTCGACGCCCATGCCGCGCCGCTTGCAAGTGTGGGAGCGGCTGGTACAGGACCTTGACCTCTCGAAACTCCACGCGCTCACCACGCATGTGAAGCTGGACGACGTGCCGCAGGTGGCGGCTGACATCGTGGCCGGCATGGTGAAGGGCCGCGTCGTCGTCGACATCGCTTAGGCGGATGGACGTCTCGCTCCTGTTCATCGGCATGGCCATCGGTCTTGCCGTCACGGCACCGCTGGGTCCCGTCAACATCCTCGTCATCCGCAGCGCCATCCGGCGCGGTTTTGTGGTTGCGTTCCTGGTGGGGCTGGGTGCGGTGGTGGCGGACGTGCTCTATGCCGCGGCTGCAGCCTATGGCGTCAGCTGGGTGTCACACCTGATCGAGGCCTATGCGCGGCCGCTGATAATCATCGGCGGGCTGCTGCTGGTGGTCATCGGCGTGTGGCTGGCGCGCAAGCGCATCGAGCTTGCCGTCGTCGAGGCTGATGAGCCACAGACCGCGAAGGTGATCGGACGAATGCTGGCCGCCTTCGGCCTCACCATGTCCAATCCGGGCGAATTCTTGGGATTCCTTGCCATCTTCGGCACGATGAGCGGGGTGCTGCGCCTGCATGAGAATGCCGCGCGGCCCCCGGTGGTCATCGTCGGTGTCGCCACCGGCGGCATCCTGTGGTGGTTGTTCCTGAGCTTCGTGGTTTCGCGGCTCAAGACGCGCATCAGCGAAAGGGCCTTGGCCCGCATCAGCCGCTGGACGGGAGTCCTGATCGCGGCCTTCGGCTTTGCGCTGCTGATGGAAGCGCTGACGTGAACCTTACTGCTTGGTGGTGCGGGTCAGGGTGAACTCGCCGCCGCGGATGCGTTCGGGCAGGCGCTGGCACATCACGGCAACCGGCTCTTCGCCGTAAGTCGTGATGAGGTCGGAGAGCGCTGCGAAGATCGCGGCGGTCGCGATGCAATCCCGGTCGACGCCTTCGTAGGCGGCCTCCTCCCAGGCATCGAGGAGGAACTGCAAAGCGAGCTGCTTCGCCTCGGTCGGCATCGGTACGTAGGTCCCTTGCGAAGTCTTCAACATGCTATCCATCTTTCAGCAGCGTCATGCCGCGTGTTGAAGTGAACATAGCAATTGCTTCGATGCCGGCTACTCGTTCCTTAAACGAGGGTTAACTTGAACGCTGTAAACCTTAATGGATATTAAGGATTTTGCGTGCGGTGGCGATCGCGTCGGCCATGTTTGGCGCGAGCGTGAAGCCTCCGAGATGATTGGGGTCAGCCCATGTCACGTCAGCTGCATCGCTCGCGGCAACGGGCTCTTCCGGTCCTGCGATTCCGATATAGGATGCGATCACATAGTGCACGGTGACGAGCCCATTCTCGTCACGCCGGATCACGTCGTAGAGCCCGAGCAATCCCTGGAAGCGTGCGGTCATGCCGGTCTCTTCATGCAGTTCACGCGCGGCGGCCTCTTCGAGTTTCTCGCCTGCTTCCACGTGGCCGCCGGGAAAGGCCCATATGCCCTTGGGCGGCTTCGCCCGCTGCACCAGCAGCACCTTGCCGCCTCGCCAGATGGAGGCCGACACGCCGAGCCTCGGCCACTGTTGCTCACCCGCCATTCGTGATTATTCTCCGCTCCATGTGCGGACTTTATAGCCTATCGAAGAGCCCCCGTGAAACCAAAGCCTGGTTCAAGTACCAGGAGGATGAGGATTTCCCGCCGCGCGCCCATGTGGCGCCGGGCCAACCCATTGGCGTGGTGCGCATGGAAAATGGCGCGCGTCATTTCGCGTTGGTGCGCTGGGGCTTCATCCCGTCCTGGGTGAAGGAGGTGAAGCCCGGCAAGCCATTGATCAACGCGCGTGGCGAAACGGTGATGGAGAAGCCCTCCTTCAAGAACGCCATGCGCCGCCGCCGATGCCTGGTGCCCGCCGATGGCTATTTCGAATGGTCGGGCGCGGAAGGCCGCAAGGTGCCGTTCTTCGTACAGGCCGCCGACAAGGGCCTCTTCGCACTCGCGGGCCTGTGGGAACACTGGATGGGGGCCGACGGCTCCGAACTCGAAACCGCCACGCTGATGACCATTGCGCCCAATGCCGAACTGGCCACGATCCATGACCGCATGCCGGTCATCATCGCGCCGGAGGATTACGAGACGTGGCTGACGGGCGAGGTGGAGGACGCGGCACAGCTCATCCGACCGGCACCCGACGGAAGCTTCGTCATGGAGCCCACCACCATCGGCCGTGCAGCAGCGCCCAAGCCGCCGCCGAAGAAGCCGGACCAGATGAACCTGTTCTGATCAATTCTCGATGATGGTGCGCGCCATGCTGATGACAGGGTTCACGCCGTAACCCAGCGCCTCATAGAATCCCCGTGCGGCGGCATTCTCGTCGCGCACCAGCAGATTGACCTTCCAGACGCCGCGTGCCCTGAGCCACTCTTCGCCAGCGCGCACCGCTGCTTTGCCAAGGCCCTGGCGCTGCCGGGCAGGGTCGACCGCGACATAGTAGAGCACGCCACGGTGGCCATCATGCCCCGCCATCGCACTGGCCACGATGTGGCCGTCATGCGCGAGAACGAGAACCGTGGCGTTCTCCGAGCGCCGCGCAAAGGAAATGTCCTTGTACGGATCATTCCATGGCCGCGTGAGCCCACAAGCCTGCCACAGGGCGACGACGGCCTCGACGTCGGCGTCCGTGATGTCGCGGAAGCTGGTCATTCCGGCAGCACGCGGCCCGGGTTGAGGATGTTGTTGGGGTCCAGCATGCGCTTCAACCCGCGCATCATGTCGAGTTCGACGGGTGACTTGATTTCGGCCATGCGGTGCGCCTTCAGTCGCCCGATGCCGTGCTCGGCGCTGATCGAGCCGTTGAAGTGGCCCACGACCTCGAACACCACGTCGTTCATCTCGTTCCACATGTCGAGGAAGCGGGCCTTGTCCATGCCGACAGGCTGCGAGATGTTGTAGTGGATATTGCCGTCGCCCAGGTGCCCGAAGGACACAAAACGCGCGCCCGGCACGAGGCGGGAGACCGCTGCGTCGGCCTCCAACAGGAACTTCGGCACCTTCGACACCGGCACCGAGACGTCGTGCTTGATCGAGCCGCCCTCGGGCTTCTGCGATTCCGAGATGAGTTCGCGCGCCGTCCAGAAGTCTTGGCGCTGCGCATCCGACTGGGCGAGGGCCGCGTCGGTCACGAGACCCCGCTCCATGGCGGTCTCGAAGATCGCCATCATCGCACCCGGCACCGGGTCGGAGAGTTCGGCCAGCACATACCAGGGCGCGGTCTCCGCCAGCGGATGGCGCACGCCCGCATGGCGAATGGAAAACTGCAGGGCAATGTCGGCGATCAGCTCGAAGCCCACCACGCGGTTGCCGCTCATGTCCTGCGCGAGCGACAGAAGGTCCACCGCCGCCTGCGGCGAGGGGACCGCGATGAAGGCCGTCTCCCGTGACTTCGGCTTGGGGAACAGTTTCATCACGGCGGCGGTGATGATGCCGAGCGTTCCTTCCGCGCCAATGAACAGGTCGCGCAGGTCATAGCCCGTGTTGTCCTTGCGCAGGCGCTTGAGGCCATTCCAGATGCGGCCGTCGGCCAGCACCACCTCGAGGCCAAGGCAGAGATCGCGCGTGTTGCCATAGGCGATGACGTTGAGGCCGCCGGCATTGGTCGAGAGATTGCCGCCGATCCGGCAGGAGCCTTCGGAGGCGAGGCTCAAGGGAAACAGCCGGTCCACCGCATCCGCTGCGTCCTGCACCGACTTGAGCACCGCTCCGGCCTCGACCGTGATCGTATTGTCGGCGGCATCGACGTCGAGGATGCGCGTCATGCGGTCCAAGGACAGCACCACCTCGTTGCCGGCATCGGTCGGGATCTGCCCGCCGCACAGCCCGGTGTTGCCGCCCTGCGGCACGATGGCCGTGCGCGTCGCGTTGGCGATGGCCAGGATGCGGCTGACTTCCCCGGTCGAGCCGGGGCGCAGGACCAGCGGCGAGCGGCCGGTCCAGATCTGCCGCCACTCGCGCATGTAGCCGTCCATCTCGGCGGCATTGCGGATGGCGTGCGCCTCGCCGACCACGGCGGCGAGGCGGTTCAGGGCATCGCTCATGTGGCATCCCTAGGTGCTGCGGCGCGCAGCAGGCGGTCGTTGATGGCCTCGCCCAGCCCGGTGTGCGGGATGGGAGCCACGGCAATGCGGGCGACACCTGTCGCGTCGATCTCGTGCAGCAGGTCAAACAGGCTGGCGGCGGCCTCCACGAGGTCGCCTGAGGGCGAGAGCGTCCAGGGTCCGTGCGCATGCAGCCTGCCGAAGCCGAGATAGGCCTCGCCCTCGCGCGGGGCATCGGCGTTGAGGCGAAGCTCGGCGTGCGGCGCATAATGGCTCAGTAGCTGGCCCGGCGCGTGGGGGCGGGCGGAATGGGATTCGACAGCGATGGCGTGGCCCAGCACCTTCTCGATCTCGCTGCGCGGCACGCCGCCGTGGCGCAGCAGCTTGGGGCCGTCCTCCAGAAAGCTGACGACGGTCGACTCGACGCCCACCTTGCAGCGTCCGCCGTCCAGAACCATGGCCACCTTGTCCTTCAGGTGCCGGCGCACGTGCTCTGCCGTGGTGGGGCTGATCTTTCCGGAAGGGTTGGCGCTGGGCGCCACCACGGGGCGACCGGTGGCCTTGAGCAGCTCCAGCGCCACCGGGTGGGCGGGAACGCGGATGGCAATCGAGTCGAGGCCGGAACTGGCCAGCAGGGAGACAGGGCAATCAGCGCGGCGCGGCACCACGAGGCTTAAAGGTCCCGGCCAGAAGGCCTCAGCCAGCGCCCGGGCCTCCGGGCTGAAATCACCCAGTGCGAAGGCGGCTTCGGCATCCGGCACATGGGCGATGAGCGGGTTGAAGGAGGGGCGGCCCTTGGCGGCATAGACCCGGGCCACGGCCTCGCCATTGGTGGCATCCGCCCCGAGGCCATAGACGGTCTCCGTCGGGAAGGCGACGAGGTGCCCCTCGCGCAGGGCCTGTGCGGCGGCGTCAATGTCGTTGTGGGGAGCCATGCGGGCTCTATAGCAGTCCGGCGCGCAAGCGGCTAGAACGGGGGCCATGACCACCCTGCTTTTCACGCATCCCTCGTCCCTCCGCCACGTGACGCCCAATGGCCACCCGGAGCGGGTCGACCGCATCAGGGCGGTGAACCAGATCCTCGCCAATCCGCATTTCAACGACCTCGCTCGTCGCGAGGCGCCGCTGGGCCGCGACGAGGACATCCTGCGCGCCCATGCCTATGAGCACTTGGAGCGCATCCGCGCCATGGCGCCCGCCGAGGGCATGGAATACCTCGACCCTGACACGGTGATGTCCGTGGGCTCGCTGGAGGCGGCACTGCGCGCCGTGGGGGCGGCCACCGCCGGGGTGGATGCGGTCTTCACGGGCGAGGCCGACAATGTGTTCTGCGCCATGCGCCCACCCGGCCACCACGCCGAGACAAGGCGTGCCATGGGATTCTGCCTGTTCAACCAGGCCGCCGTTGCCGCGCATTACGCCCGCCACAAACATGATGCCGAGCGGGTGGCGGTCGTCGACTTCGACGTGCACCACGGCAATGGCACGCAGGATATCTTCTGGTCGGATGCCAACATGTTCTATGGCTCGACCCACCAGATGCCGCTCTACCCCGGCACGGGTGACGTGCAGGAGACGGGCGTGGGCAACATCTTCAACGCGCCCTTGCGCGCAGGCGACGGCGGCGAGCAGTTCCGCGAGGCGATGAATTCGGTGATCCTGCCGGCGCTCGACGTGTTCTCGCCCGACCTCGTGATCGTCTCCGCCGGCTTTGATGCGCACCACCGCGATCCGCTCGGCAGCCTGCAGCTGACGGAAGAAGATTTCGCCTGGGCCACGCTGAAGCTGATGGAGGCGGCGGAGGTCCATTGCGGCGGCCGCCTCGTCTCGGTGCTGGAAGGCGGCTATGACCTGCAGGGACTGGCGGCCTCGGTCGGCATCCATGTGCAGGCGCTGATGCGCGGCAATGCCGGGATGGTCGAGGAAACGGAATTCGAAGACGACGACGAGGACGAGATCTGATGAGCGAACACGCCGACATCGCCAGCCTGCCCTTCGAGAAGGCGCTTGCCGAACTGGAGCAGATCGTGACGAGGCTCGAATCCGGCAAGGTGGACCTCGAGCAGTCGATCGCCATCTATGAGCGCGGCGAAGCGCTGAAGAAGCATTGCGAGACGTTGCTGAAGGCCGCCGAGGCCCGCATCGAGAAGATCACGCTGAAGCCCGACGGGACGCCGTCCGGCACCGAACCCCTGGATGTCGACTAGGCAGCGCCTCGACGAGGCGCTCGTCGCCCGCGGGCTCTACCCCTCGCGCTCACGCGCGCGGGATGCGGTTCTGCGCGGAACGGTGAAGGTTGATGGCGAGCAGGCGGTGAAGCCCTCGCAGATGGTTGGGGCAAACTGTGTGCTCACCATCGAGGACGAGGCGCAGGGATACGTGTCGCGCGCGGCCCTCAAGCTGAAGCATGGGCTCACCCAGTTCGGCATTTCGGCGCGCGGCAAGAATGCCCTCGACATTGGCGCCTCGACCGGCGGCTTCACGCAGGTGCTGCTGGAAGAGGGTGCGGCGCACGTGACGGCCATCGATGTGGGCCACAGGCAGATGAAGATCGCGGACCCGCGCGTGACGCTGATCGAGGGGCTCAATGCACGTGATCTGTCTACGGAGCATCTGGATAGGCCTGTACAGCTGATCGTCTGCGACGTGAGTTTCATTTCGCTGAAGCTGGCATTGCCGACGGCACTCGAATTGGCCGAGGAGGGCGCCCTGCTGGTGGCGCTGATCAAGCCGCAGTTCGAGGCGGGCAAGGATGCTATCGGCAAGGGTGGGCTTGTGACGGACCCTGAGGTGCATGAGCGCGTGTGCCGGGAGATCACGGATTTCCTGGGCTTGCAGGGCTGGCGGGTTCTGGGGGTGGTTGCGTCGCCGGTCGAGGGTGGCGATGGGAACCGGGAATTTCTGGTGGCGGCGGGAAAGGGGTGAGATCCTTCTGTCGAAGTGCCGCAATTCTGCCATTCATCCCACCCGGGCTTGACCCGGGTGCCCTTTTGGGCGCCCGGCAAAAGGATGCCCGGGACAAGCCCGGGCATGATGAATATGAGAGAGTTGTGATGTAGCTTGAAATAAAAGAAGAATTTAATCCTTGACTTTTTATTCCTATGATGCTATATTCCAGCCATGCTTCTTCTGCTGGTTTACATCGTTGGACGGTTCCTAGCCCACCTGGCCGCGGTGGCGCAGGAAGTGGTCGGCAAGCACGATGGCCATCATGGCCTCGCCCACCGGAACGGCCCGGATTCCGACGCAAGGGTCGTGGCGGCCCTTGGTCATCACGTCGACGTCTTCCCCTTGAGCGGAGATGCTGCGCTTGGACGTGAGGATGGACGAGGTGGGCTTGATCGCGAAGCGCACCACAACGTCCTGGCCGGTGGAAATGCCACCCAGAATGCCGCCCGCGTTGTTGGAGAGGAATTCGGGCTTTCCCCGGCGCATGCGGATTTCATCGGCGTTCTCTTCGCCCGAGAATTCGGCCGACTGGAAGCCGGCACCGATCTCGACACCTTTCACCGCATTGATGCTCATCATGGCCCCTGCCAGGTCCTGGTCGAGCTTGCTGTAAAGCGGTGCTCCCCAGCCCGCCGGAACGCCGCTCGCCGTGACCTCGATGACCGCACCGATCGAGGAGCCGGACTTGCGCACGCCGTCGAGATAGTCCTCGTAGAACTTCGCCGCCTTGGCATCGGGGCAGAAGAACGGATTGCGGTCCACCTCCGCCCAGTCCCAGTTTTTCCGGTCGATCTTATGGGGACCCATCTGGATCAGTGCGCCGCGGATCGACACGGCGGGGATGATCTTGCGGGCGACAGCACCTGCGGCCACGCGCGCCGCCGTCTCGCGCGCCGAGGAGCGGCCCCCGCCCTTGTAGTCACGGATGCCGTATTTGGCCTGGTAGGTGAGGTCGGCATGACCGGGGCGGAACTTGTCCCGGATCTCGGCATAGTCCTTGGAGCGCTGGTCGACGTTCTCGATCATCAGCATGATCGGCGTGCCGGTGGTGACGGGGCCGCCGGTGCGGTCATCCTCGAAGACGCCGGAGAGGATCTTTACCTGGTCCGGCTCCTGGCGCTGGGTGGTGAAGCGCGACTGGCCGGGGCGGCGCTTGTCGAGGAAGGCCTGAATCTCATCAGCGGTGAGCGGAATGTTGGGCGGGCAGCCATCGACGATGCAGCCAAGGGCCGGACCATGGCTTTCCCCGAAGGTGGTGATGCGGAAGAGGTGGCCGAAACTGTTGTGCGACATGAGGCCTTAACTAGGCCGCATCGGCCGTGGCGTCAAACCACTCGGCCCTGCCGTCCGCCAGCTTGCAGTAGAAGCCCTGCTTCATCGCCAGCTCCACAAGGTCGCGGCGCGGCAGGCTGGCGATCTCGGCGATGAGGCAGCGGCCGATGGCGCCATGGGCGACGACCACCGTCGGCCGGTCGAGCGTATCGAGCCACGCATTGATGCGGGCGTGCCCGTCCTCGTAGCTTTCGCCCTCACGCGGGCGCCAGAAATAGCGGTCTTCGGGGTGCGGCGGATAGATGGGCGAGGCCTTGAGCTCCCAGAAGGGCTTGCCCTCCCAGATGCCGAAGCCCAGCTCGGTGACGGCAGGTTCGATGGCGATCTGCGGCGGCTCGAGTTCGAGGGCTTCGGCGATGTAGCCCATGGTCTGGCGGGCGCGCAGCAGCGGACTGACGACGAAATTGAAATCGGGCGAGAAGTCGGGGACGTTCTTCATCGCCGCGGCGACGGCGCGGGCCTGGGTGTGGCCCTTCTGGTTCAGCTCGATATCGGTCCAGCCCTGGATCAGTCCCTGGACGTTCCAGTCCGTCTCGCCGTGGCGGACGAAGTAGATGGGTGGGCGCGCTTTACTCACCGCTTCCGTTCACCGTGATGTCTGGCGCATCGGGGTTCTTCATGCCGACGATGTGATAGCCCGCATCGACATGCAGGATCTCGCCGGTGACGCCGCGCCCGAGGTCAGAGAGAAGATAGAATCCTGAGTCGCCCACTTCGTCGATGGTGACGGTACGGCGGAGCGGGGAGTTGTATTCGTTCCAGCGCAGGATGTAGCGGAAGTCGCCGATGCCGGAGGCTGCGAGCGTCTTGATCGGGCCTGCAGAGATGGCATTGACGCGGATGTTCTTGGGGCCAAGGTCAGCCGCCATGTAGCGCACCGAGGCTTCGAGGCCTGCCTTGGCCACGCCCATGACGTTGTAGTGCGGCATCCACTTCTCGGCACCGTAATAGGTCATTGTCAGCATGGAGCCGCCATTGGTCATGAGCTTCTCGGCGCGCTGGGCGACAGCCGTGAAGGAATAGACGCTGATGAACATCGTCTTGGTGAAATTGTCAGGACTGGTGTCGACGTAGCGGCCCTGCAGCTCGTCCTTGTCGGAGAAGGCGATGGCGTGGACGACGAAGTCAAGCGAGCCCCATTCCCTAGCGATCGTTTCGAAGGTGGCATCCATCGATGACATGTCGGTGACATCGCATGGGACGACGATCTTGGAGCCCAGTTCGGCAGCGAGCGGCTCGACGCGCTTCTTCAGGGCATCGCCCTGGTATGTGAAGGCGAGTTCGGCACCCTGCGCAGCGCAGGACTTGGCGATGCCCCAGGCGATGGACCGGTTGTTCGCAACCCCCATGACGAGGCCACGCTTGCCAGCCATTAAACCCTTGTTATCGCTCATGATTGACCGTCCAAAAAACAGGTGGGCCGGACGTTCCCCGGCGGTCGGTTAATTGACACAAAGCCGGGGGGAGGTCCACTGGAAAGAAAACACGCGAAAGATGAGGGGCGGACCTCAACCTTGTGATGCCCGGACATGGCTGATGGTCTGCGGCGAAGGTTGATGCGTAGGCTTGACGGGTGGCATAAGCTCTTCAAAAATCGGGACTTGCACATGGCATTGAGCGACATTTCCAAGCTGACGGCTTCCGCCGGCTTCACCGACAGGAACGACCCCTTCAACCTCTTCGGGGAGTGGCTGAAGGAGGCGGAAGCCTCCGAGCCCAACGACCCGAATGCCATGGCGCTGGCCACCGTGGACGAGGAGGGGCTGCCCAATGTCCGCATGGTGCTGCTGAAGGGCTATGACGAGCGCGGCTTCGTGTTCTACACCAATTTCCAGAGCCAGAAGGGCCAGGAGATCCTCGGCACCATGAAGGCGGCCATCGTCTTCCACTGGAAGTCGTTGCGCCGCCAGGTGCGCGTCCGCGGTATCGTGGAGGAGGTCTCGAAGGCCGAGGCGGATGATTATTTCGCCTCGCGTCCGCGGGACAGCCGCATCGGCGCCTGGGCCTCGCAGCAGTCGCGCCCGCTGGAAAGCCGCTTCGCGCTGGAAACGGCGGTTGCCATCAACACGGCGAAATACGCGATCGGCGAGGTGCCGCGGCCTGCCCACTGGTCGGGCTTCCGCATCAAGCCGCTGGCGATTGAATTCTGGCACGACCGGCCGTTCCGGTTGCATGACCGCGTGGTGTTCCGCCGCCCGGATGACAAGGCCGCATGGTCGAAAGCGAGGCTTTACCCGTGAACACCACCCCCGACGGCGACCGCAAGACCCTGATCCTCACTGGCGCCTCGCGCGGCATCGGGCATGCGACGGTGAAACGCTTCTCGACGGCCGGATGGCGCGTCATCACCTGCTCGCGCCAGCCGTTTCCGGACGACTGCCCCTGGGATGCAGGGCCGGATGACCACATCGTGGTTGACCTGGCCTCCTCCGAGGACACCCACAAGGCCATCGCGCAGATGAGGGAAAAGCTGAAGGCGCAAGGCTCCAGGCTTCATGCGCTGGTCAACAACGCGGCGATCAGCCCGAAGAAGCCGGGCGGCGCTCGCCTCAACACGCTCGAGACAGCGGAAGAGGATTGGAAGGCTGTGTTCCAGATCAACTTTTTTGCGCCCGTCATGCTGGCGCGCGGATTGATGAATGAACTTGTGGCGGCCAAGGGTGCGGTGGTGAACGTCACCTCGATTGCGGGTTCCCGCGTGCATCCCTTCGCAGGTGCTGCCTATTCGACGTCAAAGGCAGCACTCGCCTCGCTGACGCGCGAGATGGCGGCGGACTTCGGCCCCTTCGGCGTGCGCGTCAATTCGATTTCGCCGGGCGAGATCGAAACCTCCATCCTGTCTCCTGGCACGGAAAAGCTGGTGGCGCAGATTCCGCAGCGCCGGTTGGGCCAGCCGGAGGAGGTGGCCAAGGCCATCTATTTCCTGTGCACCGAGCAGTCATCCTATGTGACGGGTGCCGAGCTTCATATCAACGGCGGCCAGCATGTCTAACGAGGCCTTGCGGCCGGAGACCATTGCGGCGCATGCACTGCGCGCGGTGGACGAGGCGACGGGGGCCGTAGTGCCGCCGATCTACCTCTCCTCCACCTATGCCCGCGACGAGAACTACCAGCCGAAGCTGAAGGAGAACTACGTCCGCAACGGCAATCCGACGCTGTGGCAGACGGAGGAGGCCATCGCGGCGCTGGAGCAGGGCACGTCGGCGCTGCTGTTTGCCTCCGGCATGGCGGCGATCACCATCCTGCTGGAGACGGTGCCGCAGGGAGCGCATGTGGTGGCCCCCGACGTCATGTATTACGGCACGCGCGACTGGATGAAGCGGCTCGAAGGGCTGGGGCGCATTACGCTCACGCTGTTTGACCCGCGCAAGGATGGCTTGCTGGAAGCCGCGCTGCAGAAGGGCAAGACCGACCTCGTGTGGATCGAGACGCCGCTGAACCCGACATGGGACGTGATCGACATCGAGGCCGCAGCCAAGGCCGCGCATGCGGCCGGGGCCATTCTTGGCGTTGATGCCACGGCGACGGGTGCGGTGACCACGCAGCCCTTGAAGCTCGGTGCTGACATCGTGTTCCACTCGGCGACCAAATACCTGAACGGCCATTCCGATGTGCTTGCCGGCGTGCTGGTGACGCGCGAGGAAAACCTGCGCTGGGCGGACGTCCGAAGCTTACGCACCAAGATGGGTGCGCCGCTGGCGCCGCTCGACTGCTTCCTGCTGCTGCGGGGGCTTCGCACTGTGTTCGTGCGCTATCGCCAGTGCTCGGCCAATGCCATGGCGATTGCGAAGCATTTCGATGGTCACCCGAAGGTGGAGCGCGTGCTCTATCCGGGGCTTGCCTCGCACCCCGGCCATGACATCGCGGTGCGGCAGATGCGCGATGGCTTCGGGGGCATGATGTCCTTGCTCGTCAAGGGCGGCTTCAACGATGCGCAGAAGCTGTGCACCAGGCTGAAGGTGATCGTGCCGGCGACGTCACTGGGTGGGGTGGAAAGCCTTGCCGAACACCGCAAGACGGTGGAGGGGCCGACGAGCCCCGTGCCGGACAACCTCGTGCGGCTGTCGATCGGCATCGAGCATGCGGATGATTTGATTGCGGACCTCGAGCAGGCTCTGGCCGGGGTCTGACGGCCCCACAATTCCACTCACATCATCTTCGCCGGGCTTGACCCGGCGATCCTTTTTGGTGGCCTGGAAAAGGATGCCCGGGTCGAGCCCGGGCATGATGAGTTGGGGAGGTGGGAGAAAGTAAGGAAGGCAGGTGGTGGCGTCACACCGCCTTGGCATGCCGGTTGGGTGCGGCCACAAAATGCGCGTCGTAGGCGGCGGCCACGGTGCGCAGGAACAGGCGGTGCTTCGGCTTGACGCTGACGCTGCTGCCCTTCACCTCGGCGATACCCGCGTAGATGGCGGGTTCGAGCTTTTCGGCAACATCATCGAAGATCGCCGGGTCGAAGCCGTGGCGCGTGGCAATTTCGGCGGCATCGACTGAGAGATCGCACATCAGGCGCTCGATGACTTCCGAACGCATGCGATCTTCAGCCGTGGTGGCAAGCCCGCGCGTGACCGGGCTCTCGTTGCGGTCGATCTTCTGAGACCATTCCAGCGTGTCACGTGCCGACTGCACGAAGCCCTGTGGGAATTCGCCGATGGCGGAAGCACCGAAGGCCAGGAGCGCGTCGGAGACGTCCGTCGTATAACCCTGGAAATTGCGGCGCATGGTGCCTTTACGGGCGGCCGCCTTGAGGTCGTCATGCTCCAACGCGAAATGGTCGAGCCCGATCGAGGCATAGCCATGGGCATTGAGCTCGCGCTCGATGGTGGTGGCCTGGGCATAGCGGGCGTTGACGCCGGGAAGCTCGGCATCATTGATCATCTTCTGGTGCTTCTTGAACCACGGCACATGGGCATAGCCGAAGACCGAGATGCGGTCGGGCTTGAGCGAGGCGGCCTGCTGGGCGGTCCTGGCGACGCTCTCCACCGTCTGGGCAGGAAGGCCGTACATGAGGTCGAAGTTCACGCTGGTGAAGCCCGCCTCGCGCAGGAATTCGTTCGCCGCCTTGACGAGGCCGAAGGTCTGCAGCCGGTTGATCTTCATCTGCACCGGTGTTGCGAAATCCTGCACGCCGAAGCTGATGCGGTTGAAGCCCATGGCGTTCAGCACCTTGGCGCGCTCACGCGTCAGCGTGCGGGGGTCTGATTCGAGCGCCATTTCGCCGCCGGTGGCAAGGCCAAAGCCCTGATCGATGGCCTCGACGATCTCGCCGATGTGCAGGTCGTCCAGATAGGTGGGGGTGCCTCCGCCGAAATGGAGGTGGGTGACCTTGCCCTTGCGGCCCCGGAATAGCGCGGCCTGGCGCTTGATGTCCTTCACCAGATATTCGACGTAGCGGGCCGCCCGGTCATAGCTGTTCGGCACCGAAGTGTGGCAGCCGCAATACCAGCAGAGCTGGCGGCAGAAGGGGATGTGGACATAGACCGAGAGGGTGGCTTGCCGGTCGAGCGCCACCAGCCAGTCATCCGACGTCTGGCCGGGGAAGGGGGACTGGAACTGCACCGCGGTCGGGTAGCTCGTGTACCGCGGAACGTCCTGGGTGGCGAAGGGGAGAAGCTGACTGTCCATGGAAGCTGACAGTATCGGCTGTTAGGCTCCGTTCATTGACCTCGATCAAGACCGGGCATTTTTGTCAGTAGAGGGCGGTGCGGTATTCCTCTTCGACCGCGGCATCGATCTTCGCCGCTTCGGGCTCGGCCACCGGCGTCGCGGTCTGTTCCAGGATCATGCGGGCGATCGTGGGCATCTGGCCGCGGTCCTGGCGGGAAGCCGGGTCCCACAGTTTCGAGCGCTTCAGCGCCTTGGCGCAGTGCAGGAACACCTCCTCCACGGCGACGAGGATCCCGACCACGGGCTGCTTGCCGTTCACCGTGCAGGCGGAGAGCAGGGCGGCGTCGTCGGTGATGCGGGCCTTGCCATTGAGCCTGAGCGTGTCCTCGAAGCCGGGGACGAAGAACAGCAGCCCGACATTCGGGTTGGCCGTGATGTTGGCCATGGTGTCCAGCCGGTTGTTGCCGGGCCGGTCGGGGATGAGGATGGTGTTGTCGTCGATGACGCGGACGAAGCCCGGCGGGTCGCCGCGCGGAGAAAGATCCGCGCGGCCTTGTGTGTCAGCCGTCGAGATGACGAGGAAGGGCGACAGGCCGATGAACTGGCGCGAATACGTGTCCAGTGCCGGCCTGCTCTTGGCGGAGGCGAGGTGCGAGACCTCGCCGAACCTGGCGCGCAGTTCCTCCTCGTTGCCGATCATCAGGCCCTCGCGTTCTCTTTGCGCGCCCAGGCTTCCATCTGGTCGAGGCCCTTTTCGAAGATGTCGAACATCTCGTGGATCTCGTCGGTGGTGATGATGAGCGGCGGGCAGAGCGCCACCGAGTCCTGGATGTTGCGGACGATGAGGCCCATCTCCTGCAGGGCATTCACCGTGGCGGCACCCACCATCTTCTTCGGGTCGAAGCTGCGCTTGGTGGCCTTGTCGGCCACGAGTTCCACCGCACCGATGAGGCCGACGCCGCGCGCCTCGCCCACCAGCGGGTGGTCGGCGAGCTTCTTCAGCCGCATCTGGAACACCGGGCACATCTTGGCCGCATGTTCCATGATCTTGTCGCGCTGATAGATCTCGATGGTCTTGAGCGAGATGGCGCAGCCGACGGGGTGTGCGGTGTAGGTGTAGCCATGGCCGAAGGTGCCGAGCTTGCGGCTTTCATCCAGCATGGCCTGGTAGAGGTCTTCCTCCACCGTCAGGGCCGAGAGCGGGAAATAGGCCGAGGTGATGGCCTTGGCCATGGTGATCGACTGGGGCTTCATGCCGTAGGTCGTCGAGCCGAACCAGTTTCCGGTGCGGCCGAAGCCGCAGATCACTTCGTCCGCGATGAAGCGGATGTCGTACTTCTCGAGGATGGCATTGACCTTTTCCCAATAGCCGTCGGGCGGCAGCAGCACGCCGCCCGCACCCATCAGCGGCTCGCCGATGAAGGCGGCGATAGTGTCAGGCCCCTCGCGCTGGATCATGTCCTCGAGGTCCTGCGCCATGCGCGCGGAGAATTGCTCCTCGGTCTCGCCTTCCTGGCCGTAGCGATAATAATGCGGGCAGGAGGTGTGCAGCACGTTGGCGATGGGCAGGTCGAAGTCGTTGTGCACCCAGGGAAGCCCGGTGAGCGAGGCCGACGCGATGGTCACACCATGATAGGCGCGCATGCGGCTGATGATCTTCTTCTTCTCCCGCTTGCCGCGGGCATTGTTGTAGTACCACGACAGCTTCATCTGCATGTCGTTGGCCTCAGAACCAGAGGAGCCGAACAGCACCTTGGAGGCGGGGCAGGGGGCGATCTCCTTGAGCTTCTCGGAGAGTTCGATCACGCCATCATGCGACTTGCCGCCGAAGGCATGGGTGAAGGACACCCGGCGCAGCGCTTCCGCACCCGCCTCGGCGATTTCCTGGTTGCCATAGCCCAGTGCGGTGCACCACAAGCCCGCCATGCCCTCGATGTAGCGCTTGCCCGTGTCATCATAGAGATAGATGCCGCGGCCCTCGTTGAGGATGAGGGGCCCGACTTCACGGTGGCGGGCGAGGTTGGTGTAGGGGTGGATCACCGTCTCGATGTCGCGGACGGCCATGTTGGACAAGGGCATTCGGGTTCCTCCTGGGATGGAGGGACTATATCAGGGGAATCGGGCGTGGGAACAGGGGACGGGACACCCCACCCATTCACCTTGCGCGGGCTTGACCCGCGCATCCTTTGCGCAGTCACCAAGAAGGATGCCCCGGTCAAGCCGGGGCAAGGTGAACGTGGGGGATGGTCCTAAGTCGAGCGCAGGCCCTTGGCCTTGGCGTAATCCAGGCACTCCGCCCACGGACGGATGCCCGCGCTGGTGGTTGGCGAATGGAGCGACGTGGCGGCGGCGGCGTTGCCGAGGTCGAGGCAGCGCTCCAGCGACCAGTTCTCATGATAGCCGAAGAGGACGCCAGCATAGAAGGCATCGCCTGCACCCGTGGCGCCGGCGATCTCGGACTGGTCGACCCGCACCGAGGGGCGCTTCGCGACTTCGCCATTGCGCGTCACTGCCACCGCGCCATCAGGATGGTGCACGCAGGCGAGTTCGCCAACGCCCATGGCCAGCAGCTTGCGGCAGGCTTCCTCTGCCGCGTGCCAATTCAGGCGGACGTGAGGCGCCACGTCGACGCCCGTGATGCTCGTCGCCTCATAGTCATTGACCACGAATACATCGCACAGCGGCAGGCAGGGCGGCACCAGCTTGCGCAGGTCATCGGCCGGAACCGGGCAGAGTTCCATGCAAGTCTTCATGCCGCGGTCCTTCGCTGCCTTCAGCAGCGTGCGCCAGCCATCGCCCCTGTCCAGCGCGCGGGCCGTGCCGGGACTGCCGAGGTAATAGATCTTGGCGTTGCTGTCCTCCGGCGGCATCAGGTGCTCGACCGTCATCAGGTTGTTGCAGCCGAGCTGCGCGAAGAAGGTACGCCGGCCGGTATCTTTGCAGGACATGACATGGGTGTGGCTGGTGACGGCACCTGGGATCACCGACACACGTGAGGTGTCGAGCCCGTATCCACGCGCGCTGGCCAGCATGGTGGCGCCATAGGCGTCGTCGCCCGCAGTGGCCAGCAGCGTCACCGGAAATTCCGCGCCCAGCTTGAGAAGTCCCGCCGCCGCATTGTGCGGGGGGCCGCCGGCTGCCATTTCCGTGCGGTCGATGAAGGCCAGCGTCTCCTCGGCCGGCCAGTGATCGATGATGTGCACGATGTCGAGCACCACGATCCCGGCCAGCACGATGCCGCTTTGCGTCACTTCTTGTAGCCCTCGAGGGCAGGTTCGGTGATCATGAGGTCGTCCTCGAGCTTGCGCTTGGGGCTAAGGCCCTTCTTGGACAGGATGGCGTGATAGTGCTTCACGGCCTGTTCCGGCGTCACTTCGGATTCGAGAACCGGGCGGAACAGCGCCACGAGGTCGAGCGGGCTTTCGGCGAGGTTGATCTTGCGGCCGAAGAGCGCGACCTTGGCGCCGGACTTCTCGCCCTGGCTGAGGAGTTCGAAGCAATCGCGCGTGGTGCCGGCCGAACCGCCGAGGATGCCGATGACGAGGCCCGGATCATGGCTCGCCAGCTCTTCCATTGCCATGCGGCCATTGAACGGCATCTTGAGGAACAGCGGCCGCTCCACCTTTGCCATGCCGGCGAGCACACGCATGATCATGTCGTTGACGAAGAAGGGCATCTGCTCGGCGGGCAGGTTCTGCGGCGCGTTGGGATTGAAGATTTCGAGGAAGTGGCGGAACTTGTGCTTCACCGCATCGTGGCGGAACTCGCGGTAATGGGCGACCGCCTCGAGATCGCGCTCGAGGATGTTGTTGAAGGTCACCGAATAGAGGCCGAGGTCGCAGAACTTCGACACATAGCCGAGGTTGGCGGTGCGCCAGGGCCGTGACGGCTCCTTGGCGTAGTTGCCAGCGCGCGGGTGCCAGATGTCGGTGGTGTCATTGGCGCGGATGGCAGGCGTCACGGCGGACTTCTCGAACAGGCCGTCCTCGATGAGGAGTTCCATGTTGGAGACGGCCCCCAGCATCACGTCCATTTGTTTCTGCTTGACCATGTCACGGATGGTCTTGCGGAACTCCGGGATGGAGCGGTGCTTGCCGGACTGGTCGAGATGGTCATGCGCACCCGTGCCCTTCACGCCGAAGGCGTAGTCCGGGTCCTTGGCATCGGCGAGGATGAAGTCGCGGGGCTTGTATTTTCCAGCGGCGATGGTTTTCAGCTTCTTGTCGAGCGATTTCACGGGGCGTTTCCTGCAGGTTGATCGAAGGTCCCCCCTTCTAGCAGCCTCAGGGTCCGGAACAACGGGATTGTGGGCTTTCCCTTTGAGCCCCGCCGTTGCAAAATGGCTGCCATGACAAATCTCGTGATGATCCCCGCCTTCGGCTGCGACGAGCGTCTCTATGCCGAGATCGCGCCGCTCCTGCCCTCCAACGTGCTGAGTTCCGTCGTCATTGCCGATGGTGCCGACTTTGCCATCTGTATTGAGCAGGTGCTGGCCCAGGCGCCGGAGCATTTCGTGGTGCTCGGCACCTCCTTCGGAGGCCGGGTGGCGCTCGAAACGACGCTCGCCGCACCCGACCGGGTGGGGGGGCTGATCGTCATCGGGTCCAGCCCCGGCGCGGTTGCTGACCAGCGCGCTGGCTTGCGCCGCTCCGAGCGGCTGCGGGCGGGCGAGGCCGAGCAGGTGGCCACCGAGATGGGCGACATGATCGCCCACATGGACGGACCCAATGGCCCCGCCGCCCGGCAGGCCTTCATCGACATGTGCGCAACCATGGGGCCTGAAGCGATGACCCGCCAGTCGGACGCGCTGGCCCACCGCGTGGACCGCTGGCCGCGGCTTTCCGAGATCACCTGCCCGGCGCTGATGCTGTGGGGCGTGCATGACAAGTACTCGCCCGCAGCAGAGGGCCTGCGCATGTCAGCCGCGATCCCGAATGGCCGCTATGTGGAACTCGCCGACTGCGGCCACTTCCCGACGCTCGAATACCCCGACGAGACGGCAGCGGCGATCGACCACTGGATGGAAGACGTGGGGCTCTCGCCGAAGCTGTGAGCAGGGGCTACTTCAGGCTCGCGATGTAATCGGCGATGGCCTGGATGTCGCTCTCGGGCAGCATCGAGATGTTGCGCTGGACCTGGCCCATGCCGCCTGAGGCGAGCTTGTCGTAGCCCATCATCTCGCCGTTCTGCAGGGCTGAGGCGAGGTCGGCGGCGTCGGTGTAGCGGCCGCGCTCGATGAGGCCGAGCAGGCTCGGCACGCGGCCCTTGCCCTCGGGATGCGGGCCGCCCTGGAAGGCCTTCGATTCATCGCGCGCCATGAAAATGTTGCGCGGCGTGTGACATTCCTGGCAGTGGCCAGGGCCGTTGACGAGGTATGAGCCGCGGTTCCAGCTGTCCGACTGCGACGGGTCGGGTGTCCACGGCGTGGTGTCGAGACCCACCCATTTCCACAGGCCCACGCCGCGGCGGACCAACGGCAGGGCCGTGATGTCCGGTTCGCGCTCGGGCGACTTCACCGGCGGCAGGCTGGCGAGATAAGCGCGGATGTCGAGCACGTCCTCCGGCTTCATGTGGGCGTAGGAGGTGTAGGGAAGGGCGGGAATGAGGTTCTCGCCCTCGGGCGAGATGCCGCGCATCACGGCGTTGAGGAATTCGAGATCGCTCCACGAGCCGATGCCGGTTTCGGGGTCTGGCGTCAGGTTCAGCGGGTAGAGGGTGCCGATCGGCGTGTGCAGCGGCGCGCCGCCGGCCGGCACATCGGTCGCCACGTCCTTCAGGTCAGGCGATGGCTGGTGGCAGGAGATGCAGCCTGCGGCATGGTAAAGGCGCACGCCATTGGCCACGTCCGGCGTGTGCTGCGGAATGTCGGCCGCGGTGAGCGGCCGCGGCGTGCTAAGCAGCCAAAAAGCGAGAAGCCCCAGCGCCGCGATGAGCGCCAGGGCCAGCACGATCTTTCCTGACCGCCGCAAGGATCAGTCCGCCTGGCGGAACTTTTCGTGGCAGCCCTGGCAGGACTTGCCGAGCGCCGGGAAGGCGGCCTTGAAGGAGGCCTCGTCGGTGGAGGCCAGCACGGCGGCCTCGGCCGTCACGTAGGCCGTGCCTGCGGCCTCGAAGCCAGCAGCATCGGACCAGATCTCGGCCTTCGCCTCGGTCTTGGCCGCCTTGCCGGCTGCGGTATCGGGCTTGGTGTCCGCGCCCCACCAATCGGCCCAGCCGCCGCAGGCCTTCTGCGAGGCGGCAATGGCGGCGTCGATCGCCGCCTTGTCATAGGGCTTCTGGCCCTTGATGATGGGGACCATCACCTTCATCATTCCGCCATTGGCCTTCATGCAGGCCTGGCGGGCCTCGATCGAGGCCTTGGCATCGGCCATGGCTGACGAGGTGAAGCCGAGCGCGATCACGCCCGCCGTGAAAAGTCCCAGAACCGTCTTTGACACCATGAGCGTTCGTCCTCCATCAGCTGTGTTTAGCGGAAAGTTTACGCGGAAATACTGCAACCCAATCCATCACAATTCTGTGTTTCCGCCTAGTCACCCCTAACGCCTTGTTAACAATGCCGCAAAAGCGCCCGGATCGGGCCTCGCATGCGCCATGTGCCGGGAGCAGATTGCCTGCAACGCCGCCCTTAGGGTGACGTTAAGGTCACGGAACGACAATGGGTCCAATCGCGGACGACAAGGTGGAAAACATGCAGGCTGAGGAAACCCAGCAACCGGCGCAACCTCAAGCGCGCAAGCGCAAGACCGTGCTGAGCCCGGAATTGCGCGAAGTGCTTCACATGCTGAAGTCGCTGGAGACGAAGCCCGCACAGGGCTGAGCATCCGGACAGGCTTTACGGAAGAGGGCGGGGTCATTCCCGCCCTTTCGCGTTTTCAGGCCTCGTCGCGGACGCGTTCAAGGGCGGCCTTGACCGCCTCGTGCAGTTCGTTGCGGTTGGCGGGCTTGGGCAGCGCGATGTCGAATGTGTCCATCCATTCGCCAGTGCGCACCGAGTCGGCAAGGAAGGCCGACAGCGCCATCAGCGGCGTGGCCGCAACCTGGCCGCCCATCTGGCGGATCGAGCGGGCAGCGGTGATGCCATCCATGATCGGCATCTCGATATCGAGCACGATCACGTCGAATTCGTTTTCAGAAGCGCTCTTCACGGCTTCCTCGCCGTGGATGACGGCTTCGACGTCACAGCCCATGCCCTTCAGCATGGCGGCGGTGACGATGCGCACCGGGTCACAATCCTCGGCCAGCAGCAGGCGCGGGCGCCCGCCGTGGGCGGCCTCGAGCCTGAGCGATTTTCTTTCGGGGCTCGCGCCAATAACTGCCGGCTCTGCCATCATTCCCACTGAC